>JALONR010000010.1 GCA_025454815.1 Bacteroidales bacterium
CCGTTCCCTGGAATTGACCCCGCACTGGCACAGATGAATGAAGCGCTGCTGAGAAGAGGCGACAGCATCAGGAATGCGTACATAAACTCCTGGATGAATGGGGAGAACAGTGATTCGATTGCGCACAAGGCAGCCCTTCCTGCCGATGAGGTTGCCAGGGTGCTTAAGACATCCATGGGCAACTACAGGGCTGTGATTGATTTCATAAACCAGTCCGGAGAAAAGGGAGGGCTCGCCCTTCGTCTTCTCGGGAATATCTCGGAGAAAGACCTGCGTGATACACCTGCAGAGATCCTTGCCGATCATTTATGGAATGCCCCTGTTCCGGTACCTGGCAGCGACACATCACTATATGACCGTTATGTGCTCTCACCCAGGATCTCCACCGAGCTTCTTTCACCCTTCAGGAGTGAATTTAAAACCCTTCCGGCAGATCTAATTGATTCATTCAGGTCTGACGCTGCAAATGCAGTGGCATGGGTTGACTCCAGCATCATTGTCACTGAAAGTGAAAATCACTATTCCGTACCCATGGTACCGGGAGGAGTTCTCAGACTCAGGATGGCTGACTCTCATTCAAGGAATATTTTCTTCGTAGCGCTCTGCAGAAGTGCCGGTATCCCTTCCCGTCTGGCACCGGGAACCGGCAGGCCGCAATTCCATGCCAGCGGACAATGGCATGATGCCTGGTTTGCCGGAGAGGCACGGCCGTCAGGCACCCCGGGTTTTGTAACCTTTGTTTCCGGCAGGAATGACCGTGAACCCGGGTACCACGTTCACTTCACCCTGGCTCGGCTTGAACATGGCAGATTCACCACCCTTGACTATGGTTACGGGGAAAAACTGAGCAGCCTTCCCCGGGGGATACCCCTTGATCCGGGGACCTATATGCTTACAACAGGCAACAGGGATGAAAGCGGCAATGTCATGGCATCGGTATCATTCCTTGAGCTGAATCCGGGCGAAGAACTTCAGGTAAATGTGACACTCCGGACATTTCCGGAAGAGGGTATTACAGGTGGTAACATAAACCTTGAGGCAGGCATTACAGGTTCCGGTGGTGAATACCTGAGGCTTGGTTCGCTTGCGGGAAGAGGACTGGTCCTGGTGTGGATAGAACCGGGAAGGGAACCGACCCGTCATTTCCTGAATGATCTTCCACGGCTGAAGCAGGAATTTGATAAATGGGGAGGGCAGTTTGTTTTCCTTACAGACCCGGAGAGGACTCCCGGGGGATTCAACCCGGAATCGGTCACAGGCAGACCCGAAAAGACTCTGTTTGCGGTTGACGGGAAGCTGGAACTGATGACTGCCCTGCTCGGGAGCGGGTCGTCAGGGAAACCTCAGCCCGTGGTTCTCTGCTGTGACAACAACGGGAAGATTATCTTCTCATCGGAGGGATACCGTATCGGTACTGCCCGCCAGTTACTGGAAAAAATAAAAGAATAACCGAATATGAAATCAATCCTGTTTTATGCGGTTCTGGGGCTGATTGTCACTGCATCATGCACTTCCCCCGTGCATGATGACATTACCTCGCTGGTTGATCCGTTCATCGGCACCGCTGCACACGGTCATGTGTTTCCCGGAGCTACAACCCCCTTTGGCATGGTTCAGCTCAGTCCGGATAACGGCACCTCCGGATGGGACTGGTGTTCGGGATACAATTATTCAGACACTGTAATAGCCGGGTTCAGCCACACCCATCTGAGCGGTACCGGCATCGGAGACCTGTGTGACATTATTTTCCTCCCCTCGATGCATGATTTCAGTCTGGTTTTGACTGACAGCAGCGCCTCCCTGGCAAAGATCAACAGGGTCGGATTCTCACATGAGGCAGAGCTGGCGCGGCCGGGTTACTATTCTGTGGCTCTTGGATCGGGTGTTGATGTTGAGCTGACAGCCACGCCGCGTTGTGGCCTGCAGAGGTATACAGCCGTAATGGAAGGTACAATGCATGTGCTTGTTGACCTGGGTTTTGCCATCAACTGGGACAAGCCGGTAGACTGCAGCCTCTCCTGGGATGGATCTGTCCTCTCCGGAAGGCGGATTTCTGCAGGCTGGGCAGAGAAGCAATATCTGTTCTTCTCATCACGGTTCTCGGCAGCGCCCGCCTCAGTAACTATGATAAATGCCGGTACGGTCACCGGTCGCAGCGATGCTGAGGGAACGAACATAGCCTGCATTCTTGCATTCGAAGTAAAAAAAGGTGATGAGCTTATCATTAAAACCGGCATTTCAGCCGTGGATGAGGCGGGCGCGGCAGGAAACCTGGCTGCTGAGGTCCCGGGCTGGGATTTCAGCGCCGCCGTTGCTGAAGCTCAGCTGGATTGGCAGCAAAGGCTCAGTGTCATCAGGGCCGAATCCTCCGACACTTCACTGCTGAAAGTATTCTATACAGCCCTCTACCATACAATGATTGCCCCGAACCTTTATAATGATTCTGACGGAAGGTACAGGGGAACGGACAGGGAGATACACACTGCGGAGGGATTCACCAATTACACTGTTTTTTCACTCTGGGACACTTACCGTGCTGCCCACCCGCTCTTTACCATCACGGTTCCCGGAATGGTCCCTGACTTCATCAATACCATGCTTGTAATAAAGGATCAGCAGGGCAAACTTCCAGTCTGGTCACTGGCAGGCAATGAAACCAACTGCATGATCGGTTATCATTCAGTTCCGGTTATAGCCGATGCCATGCACAAGAAATTCCCAGGCTTTGATTATGAAAAAGCCCTTGACGCCGCACTCCATTCAGCTTCGCTCGACTTCAGGGGGCTGGATCACTACAGGAAATTCGGATACATACCTTCGGAACTTGAAAATGAGTCTGTGGCAAAAACGATGGAATATGCCATTGATGACTGGTGTATCGCACAGATGGCCTCAGACCTGGGCAGGACTGAAACTGCAGAAGAATTTCTCCGGCGTTCACAATATTACAGGAACCTGTTTGACACTTCCATTTTGTTCGTGAGGGGGCGTATGAGTGACGGCACCTGGCGTCCGGATTTTGATCCGCTCTATTCGCATCATACACGTTCTGACTTTACGGAAGGCAACGGGTGGCAGTATACATGGCTGGCGCCGCATGACGTTGATGGCCTTATTTCACTCTTCGGAAGCAGAGAGGTGTTTCTTCACCGTCTCGATTCGCTCTTCAGGGTACCTGAAGAGGTGAAGGGTGAAAACGCCTCGCCTGACATCAGCGGACTGATAGGACAGTATGCACACGGAAACGAACCTTCACACCACATCGCCTACCTTTTTACCATGGCCGGTGCTCCGGAAAAGACCGAATCAGTTGTGAGGAGAATAATGTCAGAGATGTATACCCACCATACTGACGGCATATGCGGCAACGAAGACTGCGGCCAGATGTCAGCATGGTATGTATTTTCAGCCATGGGTTTCTATCCTGTCAATCCGGCTGACGGCAGATTTATACTTGGAAGTCCCGTTCATGACAGGATTACCGTTAATCTCCCTGAGGGAAAAACCTTCACGGTTGTGGCAGAAGGCAACTCACCGGGGAAGGTAAATGTGTCCGCATCCTTTTTAAACGGGCAGAAACTTGACCGCAACTATATCACTTACGAGGAGATAATGGCTGGCGGGGAGCTGAGGTTTGTTATGAAATGAACAGCTTTACGCCGTATTGTTGATAATTATCACGAGGGAGTGACGCTTCTGTTTATTACCTTTGTCATATTCTGGTGCTGCCGGTAGGTCCCGGCAGTGAAAAGGGAACCCTGTCAGAATCAGGGACAGTACCCGCTGCTGTGAAGCCCGTTCCGCCCTGAAGCGGATCAATACAACCGGAATCCCTGCCACTGTCTGCCACCTGGCGGACGGGAAGGCCCGGTGAGTTGGGATGAGTCAGAAGACCTGCCAGATGTA
The DNA here is from genome assembly GCA_025454815.1 of Bacteroidales bacterium. GTDB lineage: Bacteria > Bacteroidota > Bacteroidia > Bacteroidales > VadinHA17 > SR-FBR-E99. The sequence goes on from JALONR010000010.1 coordinate 3,907, forward strand.
TCCTGTTATAGGAGCTTTCGGGAACAAAAGTGATGGTTCAAAGGTCATCTGACTATATCATCCGTGCCTCTGTGCGTAGCATTCCGCTTTCAGCGGTTGCAATACTTCTATTTAATCTGGTTGCTATCCCCTCCGCGTCACAAGATCTTTTCGCCGAAGATACCGTGAACATCTCCGCCGTAACGGTCACTGCCCCGGCTTCACCCCGTCTTTCTCCCTACACCGTAGTCAGGGTCGAGCCTGCAATAATGGCCCGCCACATGGGGGGAGACCTCGCTGCAATGCTGCAGTCGGCCAGCATGTTATATGTCAAGCGTTACGGGAACCACGGCCTGGCATCTGTATCAGTGCGGGGGATGTCAGGAAGCCATACCCTTGTGACATGGAACGGTCTGCCGCTGAATTCACCCGGAAACGGGTACAGTGATTTTACAACAATCCCTGTCATGGCATTCTCATCAGCCAGGATAACGTCAGGCGGATCGGACCTGGATGATGTTGCTGGATATATCGGAGGCAAGGTGGAACTTGTAAATGACCCTGAATATGCAGCGGGTAAAAAAGCTTCGGTGAGCCTCGGGGCCGGGAACTATAGCGATTATCTGTCCTCTGCCGCCTTCACCTATGGCGGTACGGACAGCTATCTCAGGCTGGGGGCCTGGGCCGGCAAGGCCCGGAACGATTTCCGTTTCATTAACCAAAATGCCCCCGGCGGTGCCGTAGCTGACAGAAGGACCAATGCCTCTTTTGCATCAGGCGGCATAATCAGTGATATGGCATACCGGACCGGCATGACGCAGGTAACGGCACATCTGTGGTACAATGACACTGACCGTGAGCTCCCGGGGCCGGTGACAACTGTTCAGCAGAACTTTAATGAGCGACAGACCGACAGGTCGTTCAGGGGTGTTGTGAGACTCTCAACCGGGAAGGAGAAGCTTACTTTCGGTTTCCTGGCTGGTGCCACCCATGACCAGAACAGGTATTTCCATATGATGCCATCCAACAATGGAGACAACGCCTCAACCACTCTCACAGCCAGGGTCAGGCTCGCATACCGACTGACGGACAAAACCGGGCTTGTACTGAATGCCGGGGAGGCCTCTGAAACAGCCCGTGCCCTGAGTTATGAAGGCACAGAAAAAAGAAATATATTTTCGGTGTCACTCTCTGCAAGGTCAAACCCGGTGCCTGCCCTTAACCTGCTGCTGCAGGTGAGGCAGATGGCCGTTACAGGGATAAAGGTCACACCTGAATTCACTGCAGGTGCCCTCTGGATGATTTCTCCCGGCGGAGAGCATCTTCTGAGGGCAAGCATCAGCCGCAATGCCAAGCTTCCGGGATTCAATGACCTCTACTGGAGCCCCGGGGGAAACCCGGACCTTATTCCTGAGCGCTCCACCGGAGGAGAGACATCATGGTCATTCGTCAGGGCAAGCCGGGAAGGGACCAGAAATACACTTGACATAACTCTCCATGCCTCAAGGGTTGATGACATGATACAATGGATACCCGGACAGTCAGGATTATGGCATGCGGTAAACCTGAGAAGTGTTAATGTCAAGGGTGTCGAAGCCCGGGGAGGAACAGAACGGGTCATCGGCGGCTGGAAAATGAGCGGTTACCTCAACTATGCCTTAACCCGCTCTGTCATTGCCGGCTCGGAGATAGCCAACGACCGGTCTCTGGGCAGCCAGCTGATCTATGCGCCGCTTCACCATGCAAATATCAACCTCGATGCTTCAGCCAGATGGTTCAAGGCAGGTTTTACTGCCGCATGGGAGAGCAGACGGTTTACCACATCTGACAACACTGAGTGGCTGCCTGCTGCATTTATGGCTGACGCCTATGCCGGAGTAACAGTCCCTGCCGGGCCTGTTGCCCTCAGGAGTGAACTGAAAATAAACAACATACTCAATATCCCCGCTGAGAGCGTCAGAAATTACCCGATGCCTCTCAGAACGGTAAACCTTAAACTAACCCTGACCTGGTCAGAAAAAGAAAAAGAGCATGAAAACAATCCTTAAGACTATCTCCATTTTATTCCTTGCCTTAATCTCATCCTGTGAACCGGTTGAAAACAACGGATTATATCCTGCCGGTAAAGGATTTTTCATTCTCAACGAGGGCAACTACCTGGCAGGAAACGGTTCCCTCTCATTTTACAGTACAGAAACGAAACAGATATACAACGATCTTTTCAGCCTGGCCAATGAAAGGGCTCTGGGTGACATTCCATCATTCATGGCAGTGGAAGGAGGGAAAGGATTCATCGTGGTAAACAATTCAGGTACTGTGGAGGCCGTGGATATTCATTCCCTTGAGAGCCTGGGCACAGTTACCGGGCTTATTTCTCCCAGGCAGATTGTCACATCAGGTGGCAAGGGTTACATCAGCAGCCTCATGTCACCGCAGGTGACCATACTGGATCTTGAAAATATGCTGGTTTCAGGAAACATGGATATCTCCTCAGCTTCAGAGGCAATGGTGATTTACGGAGGCAGGCTATTCTCAGCCCACTGGTCAGGAGGAAACTCAGTATCGGTAACCGACCTGGCAACCGGTGAGGCCATTACATCCATTACCGTCGGCCTGGAACCTGAGAGCATGGTTCTTGACAAGAACGGGAAACTATGGGTTCTATGCACCGGGGGATGGATGGGAGAGGAGATTCCAAGGATTGTAAGAATCAACCCTGGTACTCTTGAAAAGGAGAAGGAGTTCCTTTTCAGGACAGTGGATGATAATCCTTCCTCTCTGACCAGCAATGTGGCCGGAGACACAATATACTATCTTGACGAAGGGGTGAGAAGGATGCCCGTTACGGCTGAATCACTCCCCTCCGTGCCTTTTATCCCTGCCGGCAACAGGCTGTTTTACAGGCTTATGGTCTGTCCGGGCGGAATAATTGCCGTCACTGACGCCATAGACTACCAGCAAAAGGGTGACCTGATGGTTTACAACAGCAGGGGAGAATTGCTTGATACCGAGCAGGCGGGTATTATACCGGGATTTATGCTCTATATGAAGGATTAACCACTTTTTGCTTATTTTTAATCCGGTAACCAGAAGGTATTGAAGGGACGAATTCTCATATCCGCTGTCTGCATGTTCTCATCTGTGATACTGTACAGCCAGCCTGAGTTTCCTGCTGCGGGTCCTCTTTTTCCCGTGGTGGAAGAATGGCACGATATCACGGTGGATCAGCAGCAGGTTGAGGTTATGCGTTCAATTAAGCCGGCAAAGAATCAGCCGTACCAGTTTGCAATTCCCGTAGAGACATCGCTCACCCCTGAGAATTCCGGTTTTATTGTAAAAAGGGCGAACGAAACCGTATGGGTACTGGGTATTTCATCCAAGGATGCACTTTCATTAAACCTTATTTTGTCGCCCTTCGATCTGCCTGAGGGAGCCTTTATCTATGTCTATGATATTGACAGGAGTACAGTCAGGGGGGCATTTACCGGTGAGAGCGCTCCGGGTGCTCCCAGCATGCCGGTTTTGCCTGTCCCTGGTGACAGGATGGTGCTTGAGTGTCATTTCCCTGGTAGCACCATTCCTGAAAACTCCATTGGTGTAGGGCAGGTGGCTCATGATTTTGCCGGGTTCTTCAGCAATGACAAAATCAAGGACCTTTACTACGGCAGGTCAGATGCATGCGAGGTTGATCTCAACTGTTCAACCAATCCCAATTACATGAAAGCTGCCCGTTCTGTTGTGCGCCTGCTGGTGGCGGGATCGGAACTATGTACAGGTGTTATGGTCAATAATACGGGAAGCGAGTACAGGGCTTATGTCCTGACTGCAAATCATTGTATTGAGAACCAGAGTCATGCAACCAATACGATCTTTGTATTCAACTATAGTAGTCCGTGGTGTGACGGCCCTGATGTAAGCAACATGCATACACTTACCGGTTCTGCCCTGAAATCCACTAATCCCGATATAGACTTTTCACTGGTAGAGCTTAATCAATTTCCATCCATGGCTTACAGGCCGTATTTTTCAGGATGGGATGTTACCGCAACGACCCCTTCAAACACCTTCACCCTTCACCATCCTGAAGGAGATGTAATGAAGGTTTCAATTGATGATAACAATCCTGTTACATCCTCTTTCCCCATTGAGGGTTACACCCCCAACGGGTTCTGGCGTATTCTGCGCTGGGATCTGGGCACCACTGAAGGCGGATCTTCCGGTGGCCCGCTTTTTGACCAGAATGGAAGACTGAGGGGTACCCTTACCGGAGGCGCTGCCACATGTGACGATCCTACAAACGATTATTACGCCAAGCTGACAAGGATGTTCAATATCACGACGCTTCCGGCCACCCACCTGAAGCCCTGGCTTGACCCTTCGGGCACCGGCGCAACAATTGTCAACGGCCGTGATCCCTACGGATACAATCTTTCAAGGTCTGATACCATTGGAGGTATCCCCGATTCCGATCCGGGAACAACTGACCTGTATACCTCACCAGGATGGGGTATATCAACGGGTAACAACTCTGACGGACTTATACGCTATGCCGAATACATTCCTTTTTCAGGCACAGGTGAGATTGCATGGCTGAGACTTCAGGTGTCGGCATCATCCTTTCTCTCTTCAGCTGATTCGGTCCGGTTCTTTATCTGGAGCGACGGCATCCAGCCCGGCTCTGTACTGGCCTCGAAAAGGCTCAGGCTGAACGAGACAAAGTCCGATATGCTGCTGGAGGTCGACTTTGACAGGACGATAAAGGTAACGGGGCCGTTCTATGCCGGTTACACTGTCTTCTACAGGACTCCCCTCAACCAGCCGCAGCCGCAGTTTGCAGTGGCCCATTCAGCACCCTGGCCCACTTCTGCACAGAACACTGCCTGGTTCAACAACGGTTCATCCTGGCAACCATTTACACAGCACCCTTCATACCCGATGCCGGTATCCCTCGGAATCAGGGCAGTAATGGTTGAAAACTCTGTTCTGAACAACATTGAGTATCCTGAACAGGGCGCCGCCGCTTTGAGAGTATTTCCGAATCCGTTCACCTCAGATGTTTCATTCAGTATAACTGAGAGGGGATATACAGAAACCACCCTGACTGTTTATGACAACACCGGCAGGGTGGTGAGTTCCGGGGAATACAGGAATATCTTCCCGGGTGTGCTGACCGTGGAACTCCGTGGATTGATGCCGGGCATATATCATTACGGACTCCGTGCAGACTCAGTCTATTACTCGGGAACCCTCGTAAAAATTGACACGAAGTGACAAGGATTGGTTCATTGTTGCTGGTTGCAGTATCTCTGCTCTCTTCCTGCCATAATGCCCGAAATGCCGGTGCAGTGAAGGGTAATGATCAGAGCCTGGCAACAGGTAGGCTAATGATCGATAAGGGTGAAGGTTTTACAAAGGTTACTGTCAGAAACCCCTGGCAGAACACCACAGGTACGGAACATGTATGGTACCTGTTGCCACATGACTCCCCAATCCCGGATGGCATTGCCGAGAGAACGGTGATCCGTGTTCCTGTCAGAAAGATGATATGCATGTCAACGACCCACACGGCTATGATGAGAGCTCTCGGGGCCGACAGCCTGATAGCCGGAATATCGGGTTCATCCCTCGTTTACGACTCTGTCATCCTCCGGGGTATCAGCAGCGGCCGGATACGTGATGTGGGTTATGAGGGCAGCCTTAACAGGGAACTGATCATAATGATTGCCCCTGACCTGCTGATGGCCTATGGGGTGGCCGACCCCTCTTCCGGGAGCACGGCAAGGCTCTCAGACCTGGGTGTGAAGGTATTCTACAATGCAGATTACCTGGAGGAACATCCCCTGGCAAGGGTTTCATGGATAAGACTTTTCGGCCTGCTTACCGGGAGGGAGAGGATGGCTGACAGTATTGTGTCGGCCGTCTCCGCCTCCTATACTGAACTTGCTTCTAGGGTAAGGGAAAGTGCAGGGAAGAGGCCTGGCGTACTTCTGGGGGCCCCATGGGAGGACGTATGGTATGTCTCTCCTGCCAATTCGTACATGGGAAAGCTGATTGAAGATGCCGGAGGCCATTATATCTACAGTGACATGACAGGCGCCAATTCAGTTCCTTTCTCCGTGGAGTCTGTCTTCCGCAGGGCTGCTGATGCCGGGATTTGGATCAACCCGGGTACCGCAGGCACCCTGGCACAGATCGCTGCCGCTGATCACCGGATGGCATCACTTCCGCTTTTCAGCGATGGTCAGGTCTGGAATAACAGGAAAAGGATGACGGAAGCAGGAGGAAATGATTACTGGGAAAGTGCCGTGGTCAGGCCTGACCTGCTTCTTAAGGACCTGGTGAGCATTATACACCCTGAGCTGCTGCCAGGTTATGATCAACAATATTATATCAGGTTGAAATGAAACTGACCGGAACGAGGATTGCTGCAACCATGGCAGGTCTTGCATTGTTAGTCCTGCTGCTGTTTATGGCCGACCTTTTCCTGGGCAGCACCCGTATTGAGGTCTCATCTGTAATTCATTCATTGTTTGGCAGGGGAGAACCGGGTGATGAGATTATTGTGATGCAGTTCCGTCTGCCCAAGGCCCTGACGGCGATACTTGCAGGGATGGCCATGTCAGCCAGCGGCCTCCTCATGCAGACTCTCTTCCGTAATCCGCTTGCCGGTCCTGACGTGCTCGGCGTAAGCTCGGGTGCCGGCCTGGGTGTTGCTCTCACCCTCCTGACGCTGACTCCCCTCTTCAGCCTGCCTGCCGGCAGCATCTTTACCGGCTGGGGAGTGATCCTGGCTGCATGGGCCGGCGCCGGAGCGGTAATGATGCTGATAATGTCCGTATCAGCCCGTTTGAGGGATATAATGACCGTACTGATAGTGGGACTTCTTCTTGCCAGTGCCATATCGGCTGTGGTAAACCTGCTGCAGTATTTCAGCAACGAGGCGATGTTACGGACCTATGTCATATGGACCATGGGCAACCTGGGGAATATATCATACCCCCAGATCAGGGCGCTGGCCGTGGCAACAGCAGCCGGATTTGCCATCGCAGTCATGATGGTTAAGCCGCTTAACGCCATGCTTATGGGTGAGACCTTTTCAAGAACGGTAGGAGTGAAGGTACGCAGGACCCGAATCATTCTGCTGGCATCGGCAAGCATACTTGCGGGGAGCGTGACCGCATTCTGCGGACCGATCGCCTTTATTGGCGTTGCCGTACCTCATATTGCCAGGCTTCTGTTCGGCACAACAGACCACCGCCTGCTAATGCCGGGAACGGCACTGTGCGGGGCAGCAATACTGCTGATAAGTGATCTTATTTCAGTGATGCCCGGCGGTGGTCATGTGATCCCCGTCAATACTGTCACCTCACTGATAGGCATCCCTGTGGTTCTATGGATTATACTTGGCAAGACCGGACTGGGGAGGAGGTTCTGATGGGCATCGAAGGAATCCTGGCAGAAACAAGAGATCTGGCTGTGGGGTACCGCAGCGGAAAAAGGGTTACCACCGTGATGAAGGGGCTCTCACTTCGTGCACGTCATGGTGAGCTGGTGGCCCTGATCGGAAGAAACGGCACAGGCAAGAGCACCCTTCTCCGTACGCTTGCCGGCATTCAGCAGCCACTGGAAGGTGAAATACTTATTGAAGGCAGTACCTTGAGTGAGATAGGTACGTCACGCCTGCCAAGGATGGTCAGTTTTGTCTCCACAGAGCCCGTAGCCCTGAGAAACATTAAGGTACGCGAGGTTGTTGAACTGGGCCGCTTCCCGTATACAAACTGGATCGGCACACTGACCGGAGCCGATACGGAGGCCGTTGACGCGGCACTGGAAGCTACCGGTGTGGCGGACCTCGCAGGCCGGAGTATAGACAGCATCTCAGATGGTGAGAAACAGCGTACTCTTGTGGCTCGGTCGCTGGCCCAGGATACCGGCCTGCTTGTCATGGACGAACCAACGGCATTCCTTGATCTCCCTTCACGGTACGGAATCGTCAGTCTCCTCCGCCAGCTTACCAGGGAGAGGGGTAAATGCGTGATATACTCGACACATGACCTCGATACGGCTATTAATGAGGCTGACAGGATATGGCTGATGACAGGGGACGGGGTCACCGAGGGTGCCCCGGAAGACCTGATGCTGACAGGCAGGCTTGCCCGTGCCTTTGAGAGTCCCCTGCTCTCATTCAGCGCAAGCGATGGTACTTTCAGCTTTGTCAGAAGCAGGGATACTTCAATCGCACTGGAAGGGAGAGGAAGGACGGCAAAAATGACAGCCCGCGCCCTTTCAAGGTGCGGCTATACCATTGATCCCCAGGCCCGCCTTGCCGTGAAGATTATTGAGGGTCACGACGGACCGGTATGGACTGTGAGCTCAGGCAGCAGTGAAAGGACCTTCAGATCTATCTATGACCTGGTAACAAACATCCCGGAACCAGGTCATTGAGCCTGATATTTCCGGTAGGAATCAATGAATGAAGGGATATCCTCAACTGCCAGCCTCTTGGCAATAATTTTTTTATTGCGATCAAGAATATAAATCAGAGGGGTTGAGTCAACGTTGTAAAGGAAATCAAACCTGCTCATCCGCTGGGGATCCCAGCCGTTTACCCAGGAAAGTCCGTTGTCAACGATGTAATTCTCCCATTTCTCGCGGTCATGATGTGTGCAAACCGCAAACACCTCGATGCCAGACGACTTGTTTTTTTCGTAGTAATCCTTCAGTTTCGGGGTAGTCACCTTGCAATGACCGCAGTCAGGTTCCCAGAAGTAGATAATAGTGAATTCGGCCTCTGAATCATATAGTGATACATGATGGCCGGCAAATGAACCCATCAGCAGTTCGGGAGCCTTGTTTCCAATCAGGTTCGGCCGTAACCTCTCAATTCTCTTTCCCAGGTCAGAAATGTACTCTTCCGATGCCCACGGAGCTTTTCCCGCGAGGTATACCCTGTCAGCCAGGTGAACCACCACGCCATCGTGTCCCATTATCTCACTGGAGGCATATTTATTCATCAGCCAGACGGCCACATACTGGAACATATCATTGTTGACGGCACTCATTTCAAGCAGTTTGTCAGCTTCCCTGATTATCGAGTCAGGCATCTGTATCACCACCTGTCTGAAGAACTGTTCGAGTTTCCCGCCGAGAACGGGGCTGCGGATAAGGCCTGGTTCGGTGAAGTCGGTGTTGTCAAAGAAATGATTCTTATAGTAAATATAAGACAGCAGCCGGGATAGTGAATCCGGATTGTGGGTGCCGGGAGGAACAGCAGTTTGAGGTGTCTCCACCGGAATCATTGACCGTGCGATTGCACCGAGCAATGATCCCCTGTTAACCTCTGCTGTCTCTCTGAGGAATTGTTTCATTTTATTTTCCTGCTCCGTCAGTGCCTTTCTTGTCTCCACCGCTTCCTGCCCGCCGGGCTGCAGCCCGTTCAGCCTTCCGGCAAGTTTCATGGCATCATCCTGCAACAGCTTCCATTTCTTCTGGTAGGACACGAAACGGGAGTTTTCTTCTGAACCTGTAAATGAAAGGGTTCCTGCCGGGTCACTATTGCTGAACCGGATATCAAAATACTGGTCTTCGTCAACGAGGAATTCAAAGAATTTGTTTTCAGGGAGCACAATAAGATATACACCGGCCGGCAGCCGTTCGCTGCCGAAGAACCTTCCCTTTCCCCCCTGGTCAGTAACAAGGCTGTCACGTATATACTGCTGATTGCCTACATGGTAAGCCAGTCTGAGCCTGATTCCCGGGGCGTCTTTTACCGCTACCGAGATTGAATGGCCGGTCTGGGCCCCGGACACAGATGAAAATGCGAACAGGATAAAGGCGAATATTGACAGTGAATGTCTGATTTTCATCCGGTAAATGATTTTTGAATTATCACTTTACAATAATCCTGCCATTCAATAACCCTGGCAGGCCACTGTATGAACGTCGATTCCGTCATTTTTCTTGTATCGGGCAAGGGTTGCATTTCACCGTGGATGGTCAGTGATCCATGTCGAGTCGCAGTATTTCGGCATATCCTGCTGAGGTTATCACAGCGCGCAGCACAAAGTTGAAACGGTTAAGGTCAGTGCACAGGAAGAAATCGGTGGGAGGGCTGAATGCCAGGTTTGCCGGGTCGAAGAACCGTTTGCCGGCACCTGTCCTGAGGTTTTCGATCTGCCCGGTAATATCAGGTTCGCGTCCTTCCAGGAGTTCCTTTATGTAACTGGCGCACAGCATGTCCTCTTCAGCTGTTTCCGTGGCCCTGTATCCCATGGCGACGAGTGTTACCTTTTCCGGCTTAAGGAGCGAGATGTATGAAGCCACTGCTCCTGCGTTAACCAGTCCGGCCCCGAGTATTTCCGTGGCTCCGGTAGCATTCATTATGCCTCTTGTTCCTGCCGTGGTGCAATGGATCAGTGTTTTTCCCGCGAGGTTGCCTGTCATCATCTCTGTAGGGCTGTTGCCATAATCGAATCCCACGGGTTTCTTTTCATCCTGTTCACCTGCAATAATTGCCGCGGCCTTCAGTTTATCCCTTAGTGCGAATGCCTCTTCCGGTGCGGAAACGTCAAGAAGGCGGTTAATACCGTTGTCAAAGGCATAGCATGCGGTGCTGAAGGCACGGAAGACGTCAATGATAACTGTCACTCCCTTAGCCTCCTGTGCCCCTTTGACAAACTCCTTTACTGTGATGTCCATTGCATATGGTTCAAAACGTGAAGATAATAATAGTGTTTGAAGATCATTTCTTAAATTTGCATTCCGGCAGAAAGCAGATAATCTGATGAAACCTATGTCAGAGATAAGACATGCACTGGCACACAGGGCAGGAGAGAGCCGCAAGGTGCTCACGGAGCGGCTGCGCAGGTCGGTGCCGTTCTGGGTTCGCCAGAAGCGGATTCTTTACCTTCTGTACAAGGGGATAAAGAGGGATAATATTTACATCAAGGCCTCAGCTCTGACCTTTTTTACAATTCTTTCGGTAATTCCCATGGTTGCGCTTGCCTTCGGCATTGCCAAGGGTTTCGGGCTTCATGATGAACTGAGAGCCCAGATCATCATGCAGTTCCACAACCAGGAGCAGGTGATGAACTGGATCCTTGATTTTGCAAACAACACCCTTGAGCAGACCAGTGGCGGCTGGCTTGCCGGGATAGGTGTGGCTTTCCTGTTCTCTACCGTCGGTCAGTTGCTCAGGTATGTTGAAAATGCCTTCAACTCTATATGGAAGGTTGGGGAAACCAGGGTATGGTACCGTCAGGTAACTGATTACCTCGCAGTCATCATCCTTGTCCCTGCACTGTTCATAGCATCAAGCAGTGCCACGGTGCTGGCCACAACGCGCCTCAATGATATACTGAGCCAGTCAGACATGCTTGAGTCGCTCAAACCGGTGGTCTCATTCCTCGTACAGCTTATCCCGTTCATACTGCTGTTTACACTGTCCACCTCGGCCTTCCTCGCCATGCCGAACACCAGGGTAAAGTTCCGTTCAGCCCTGGTGGCGGGCCTTGCGGCAGGTATAGCGCTGCAACTGCTTCAGATACTGTATGTAGAGACCCAGATGGGTATAACAAGGCTTGGTGCTCTTTACGGGAGTTTTGCAGCTGTCCCGCTGCTGATGGTCTGGATCCAGATGAGCTGGGTGGTGCTGCTGATGGGAGCACAGTTGTCATATTACCTGCAGAACATCACGCGCTATGAGTTTGAATTTGATGTGCAGACGGTTTCACCCCGTCAGAAGAAGAGACTCTCACTGCTTGTAATGCATTCACTGATCAACGATTTTGTCAGTGGAGCAAGGCCCAGGTCACCCGAAGAGATCTCGCAGGAACTCAGTTTGCCGGCCAGAACCGTTCATGACTGCCTTGACCTGCTCCGGGAAGCCTCAATGGTCACCGAAATCTGGAATGAAGAGCTGGAAAAGTATGTTTACCAGCCCGGGACTGACATTAATAAGATGACTCTTTCATTTGTTCTTGAGAAGCTCGAGTCATCGGGTTCAGTTCACAAGATCGTCATCAACAATTCCGATTACAGGAAGATAGACACGGCTCTGACGAAGTTTGAGAACATGGTGGCTTCGTCTGAGGAAAATGTCCTTCTGAGAAATATTTAGCCAGTTATTTGTTGCGAAAGGGTGAAAGGCGGAACCGTCTGACGTACCTGATCAGTTCTTCGAGTGTGTTCCAGTTATCGAAGAGATAATGGGGAGCATCAACGATGATCTGTCTTGTTTCGGGGTGTGCAGACCAGTATGCTGTCAGGTTTGAGGCTCTGAATATCCTGTCTTCGGAACCTATCAGGGAATAATCCCATACAAAACCGGTTTCCACCGGTTCCATCATACGGTTATACAGCCACCTCAGTTCGTCATGGAGCGATTTTTCAGTACGTGTTGGTATATAGGCCCGATTCTTCTCAAAACGGCTTCTGGTGCCAAATAACCTCAGATAGAACTTGGCCATGCTGTAGTTTGAAATATTGTCCAGCGTGGCTTCAAATATCCTGAGGGGAATACCGTACTTGTCGTCAGCGGCCACCGGGGTGCCGTTAATTGCAATTGTGAGATCGGGATTAATCCCCATTTTCCTGCTGTAATATTCAGCTGCCCATACGCCGAGTGACCAGCCGATGACCGTAACCCTGCGGTAGGTCTTCATTTCAGGCAGAATGAGAGGTTCGTCGGCTGAATAGTTGTAAAACAGGATGAAATCGTGATTGTCAGTACAAAGGTTCGAAAAGGTTTTGTCATCTATTCCCCATGTGCCGAAGAGTATTACGAGATCCCTGTTATTCTCAAATCTTCGGAGGAATGTTTTCATCAGCGGGGAGAAAAGAAAAAAGAGGAGAGGGTTACCGTGGTACTTTAAGGAACGGGCTTATGAGATAATCCCGGAATCTACTGTCTGATAAAAGGAAGTAACCTATGGTAGTCAGCCTATAGGTCCATGTGAAAGTCAATGTCTGCAATACAATCCTTTTGATTCCCACAAGTAACCCTTACTCTCCTCTTTTATTTCGTCATTTCTACAAATGTAATACATATATGGAAAAATTGCAAGCAATTTTAAAAATATTTGGAATCCTCTTTTTAACCGGTTGTTAATTAGATAGGGATTGTGTACTTTTAATGTGAATATTGGATCATACATTATCCTGACATTAAATCTTTTATCAAATGATACCTGAAATTATCAGCATCAGGCATGACGATGGTTCCGGATTCCGGGCCGAATGGATGGACAACGAAAGCAGTTTTCTGCATTTGCATCCTGAGTATGAAGTAGTTCTGAATATTTCGGGTAACGGCACCCGTGTCGCGGGTGATTCGGTGGAGCTTTTTGACCGCTATGACCTGGTGATGTACGGACCTGACCTGAAGCATTTCTGGAACTTTTACAGGCAGGATGAGCATGATAACGGCCGTCATGCCATAATGCTCCATTTCCGGCGTGATTCACTTGGTGATGCACTTCTTTCACAGTTCGAAGTTGCTGACCTCAGGCGCCTGCTTGACGAAGCTGGCAGGGGTATAGCTTTTCCTCCCGAGACGGGAGAGGCTGCTGAAGAACCTATGAGGCGGCTGCTCTCAGAGACCGGCATGAAAAAGATGGTCAATCTCTTCCGGCTCCTGGAAATACTCTGTTCTGCCCCGAAATCCAAGACACTGTCGGGCGAAAGCCCGGATTCAACCCGTAACGTCACTGACAGCAGGCTGACAGCAGTCTGTTCCTTCGTGAGAGATAATTTTTACAGGGCCATACCTGTAAAGGAGATTGCCGAAGTGGCAAAAATGAGTCCTCACTCGTTCAGCCGCTTCTTTTCAAGGAGCACAGGCAGCGGATTCGTCGACTATGTCAACCAGGTGAGGACCAATAAGGCCTGCTACCTGCTCCGTGAAACAGATCACCAGATTAACGAGATAGTCTTCGAATGCGGATTTGCCACCGTATCAAACTTCAACAAGCAGTTCCGCAAGCATGCCGGTATGTCAGCACGTGACTACAGGTCACAGTACCGGAGCTGATTAACTGACAAATCTCATTCTCTTACCCTTTACTGATGACATTTTTCATGTCGGCGTTTGATCTCTATAGTTAAATTTGCCTCTGAACCAATTAAAACCACCTTTGTAATGGGAATGACCATAACCGAAAAAATCATTGCCGCCCACTCGAAGTACAGCACAGTCAGACCGGGTGACATTGCAGATATTGTCATTGATGCCCGTGCCGCAAGAGATTTCGGCGGGGCGAATGTGGTTAAGAACCTGAACGACTTCGGACTGAAGGTTGATGATCCGCAGAAAACCCTTTTCACCTTTGACTGCAATCCGACTGGTTCTGACCAGAAGTATGCTGTCAACCAGCATTTGTGCAGGCAGTATGCACGCAGCAACGGTATCAGGGTTTATGACATCAATGCAGGTATCGGAACCCACCTGCTTATTGAAGAAGGATATGTATGGCCCGGTTCCACTGCAGTATCAACCGATTCGCATGCCAATATCCTTGGAGCAGTGGGGGCTTTTGGCCAGGGGATGGGTGACATGGATATTGCCGCAGCCTGGAACAGCGGTCGTGTCTGGTTTAAGGTTCCGGCTTCGGTAAGGCTGAACCTTACCGGCAGAATGCCTGAGGGAATTACTGCCAAGGATGTAATACTCAACCTGCTGCGCATTTATGGCGCCAATACCCTGCTTGGTTACAGTATCGAGCTTTACGGTGAGTCGGTTGACCGTATGACTCTTGATGAGCGGATCACAATAGCCTCCATGGCAACTGAAATGGGTGCCATAATAATCCTGTTCCCGCCCACACAGGAAATAATCGATTATTGCCGGGCACGGGCGAGGTCACCTTTTGAACCGGTCTATGCTGATCCGGATGCCAGGTATGAGATTACAGCCGACATAAACGTCAGTACATTCGTGCCTATGGTATCGCGCCCGGGTGAACCTCATGATACTGTTGGAGTGAAAGAGCTCCCGGTCACCAGGATTGACTCGGCTTTCATTGGAAGCTGTACCAACGGACGCATGGAAGACATGAGGGTGACGGCAGAGATTCTGAGAGGGAAGAAGGTTGCACCTGACGTTGTCCTGAAGATAGTGCCCGCAACTGATGCCGTGTGGAAACAGTGTCTGGATGAAGGGCTGATAGATGTTTTCAAACAGGCCGGTGCACTTGTTTCAAATGCAGGCTGTGCCGGATGCGCTGCCGGCCAGGTGGGGCAGAACGGAAAGGGTGAAGTTACCATAAGTACAGGTAACAGGAACTTCCCTGGAAAACAGGGGCAGGGAAGTGTCTACCTCAGCTCCCCCGCAATTGTGGCCTCATCCGCACTGGCAGGATATATAACCACTCCTGATGCCATCCCGGAAACACCTCATGTGTTTAAATTCAGCCAGTCAGGGCCGGAAACGGCTCCCAGGCAGGCACAGGGCGGTATTGATGCAAGACCTTCAGTTATCAAAGGACGCGTATGGATTATTGAGCGTGACAATATTGATACAGACATGATATTTCACAACCGGTATCTTGCCATCACTGACATTAAGGAGATGGGTCAGTACGCCTTTGACAATCTTGAAGGGTACAAAGACTTTGCCAGGAGGGCACAGGCAGGTGATGTTATCATTGCAGGGAAAAACTTCGGAAGCGGCAGCTCAAGGCAACAGGCAGTTGACTGCTTCATTTCACTCGGCGTCCAGGCAGTAATAGCCCGGTCTTTTGGCGCCATTTATGAGCGCAACGCCATCAACGCGGCTTTTCCTGTCCTGACTTACAGTTCCCTGGATAAGATTGACCTGAAGGATCAGGATATCATCACAGTCAACCTTCTCTCGGGAGAGGTAACCAATGAGCGGAACGGACTCACCACTTTAATTAACCCGTTTTATGATGCTCAGTATGAAATATATATGAAAGGCGGTCTTTTAGGCAGAATTTAATAAAACATAACCGGATTATGAAACCAAGGACATTTGTTGAAAAGGTACTGGGCGCACCTGAGGGGGCAGTTGTATTCAGGAAGCCTGACCTGATTCTGACGCATGACAATACCTCAAGTATTTTTCAGACCTTCCGCAAGATGGGAGGAGAAAGGGTTCTGGATCCTGAGCAGATGGTAATTGTGCTTGACCACAATGCTCCACCTGCAGATGCCAAGCTGGCCACTCAGTACCAGGATATCAGGGATATAGTATCTGCTCAGGGGATCAGGAAGTTTTACGATTCAGGGATGGGTATCTGTCACCAGATGATGTCTAATCATGCGAGACCCGGAATGATAATCGTAGGCTCTGACAGTCACACCTGCACAGCGGGTGCGTTCAATGCTCTTGCCGCAGGAATAGACCGCACCGAGGCTGCCGGTATCTGGAAAAGAGGTGAGACATGGTTTCTTGTACCCCCCTCGATGCGTATTGACCTGACAGGAAAGCTGAAGCCCGGGGTAAGCGCAAAGGATCTTTCTCTATGGATAATCGGCATGCTGGGTTCAGACGGCGCAAATTACATGTCAATCGAGTTCCATGGCGAAGGGGTATCAACCCTCAGTGTAAGTGACAGGATGACAGTAGCCAACCTTGCCTCAGAGATGGGGGCAAAAAATGCCGTTTTCCCGAGTGATGAAGTGCTTCAGAAGTATATTGGCACGGAGACGGGCGGCATCTGGGCAGACGAGGATGCCGAATACAACTGCCGGATAACCATTGACCTGTCAAAGGTTTTCCCGCTGGTGGCTGCACCTCACCATGTGGACAACATAAAGTCAGTTGCATCGGTGGCGGGCACCATAGTTCATGAGGGACTGATAGGCACCTGTACCAACGGCAGGATAGAAGACCTGAGGACGGCCGCCTCGGTACTGCGGGGAGCAAAGGTCAAGCCTGGATTTCAGCTGCATATCATCCCTGCTTCACGGGAAATTTACCTTCAGGCTATACGGGAGGGTATAGTTACTGACCTCATTGAAGCCGGGGCCAACATACTCAGTCCGAGCTGCGGCCCCTGTCTCGGCACAGGCCAGGGGATTCCGGCCAGCGGTCATATTGTAATCTCAACTGCCAACCGCAACTTCCTGGGCAGAATGGGAAACAAGGAGGCATCAATTTATCTTGCATCCCCTGCAACAGTTGCGGCCTCAGCAATCACCGGCGTCATCACCGACCCGAGAGTGGTCAGGGGCGAGGAGACTTTTCCGTTCAACCCGCCCCAGAGCAGGACCAATACCATTGCCGAAGGCGAGAACAGGAGGGAGGGTACCGTATGGAACTATGCCGATGTTGACAATCTGAACACTGACCAGATGTTTGCCGGGAAGCATACTTACAGCGTGATGAGCTCAGATGCGGCAGCCATAATGCCTTTGCTGTTCGGCGACTTTGATCCGGCGTTCAGCAAAAATGCACAGGCCGGGGACATAATCATTGCCGGTGATAATTTCGGATGCGGAAGCTCACGTGAGCATCCCTCCGTAGGCCTGGCACACCTTGGCATAAAGGCTGTTATAATCAAGTCGGTCAACCGGATCTTTTACCGCTCTTCCATCAACCAGGGCCTCCCCCTGATAGTGCACCGGGAGGCGGTGGAGGCTTACAGGCACGGCGATAAGGTTGAAGTCGATTTTGACAGGGGTTCCCTTTTGATTGGCGGAAAGAAGTTTTCATTCGAACCCCTGCCGGATGAACTCAAGGGGATAATAGAAAAGAAAGGTCTTGTCAACTGGATGAAGAACAATTGAAAAAAGCCCGGCGGGATAGTGCTGGCCCGGAAGAACACGAAGGTCAGGCAGCAAAATATCCAATTATGTTAAGGAACGTGGGTTAAAGTTGTTAATCAGCCTGCTCTCCATGGCATCCATTAATCTGTTGTCAAACGGAAAAATCTGTTTATATTTGCGGCGGTTTTTTAAACCGCGGTACGGTTCCGTAGCTCAGTTGGATAGAGCAACAGCCTTCTAAGCTGTGGGTCGAGCGTTCGAGTCGCTCCGGAATCACGAAAACCGGGTCCAAACAGTCCCGGCCTGACAGTGACAGGTGGCATGAACACCATCAATTTAAAATCCGTATTAAAGATTGTCGGGCTTATCCTTCTGATCTCAGCCTCCTCGTTTCTGCTTTGTATACCTGTGGCCCTGATATATTCAGAGCCTGTCCGCCCTTTTTTGCTTGCATTCGCAGCCGCTGGAATACCCGGGTCGCTGATTTACCTTCTGGTTCCAAGTCAGCTGCATCAGAAAGTAACAACAAGGGAGGGGTACCTTAGCGTAACCATGGGCTGGATAGTACTTGTCCTTTCAGGTACACTTCCGTATTATTTCAGTCACGAGATAAAGGATTATGTCAACATGGTCTTCGAGAGCGTATCCGGGTATACAACAACCGGAGCCTCTATCCTGACTGATGTGGAGATGTTGTCAAAGTCACTCCTTTTCTGGCGCAGTCTGACCCACTGGATCGGCGGCATCGGGATTATTCTGCTTGTAATTATTGTTCTCCCCTCCCTTAAGGTAGGCGGTTATAGTCTCTTCTCCCTCGAATCATCACTGAAGGAGAAGATCCTGCCCCGGACCAAATCAGTGGCTTCTGCAGTACTGGTTATTTACCTGATACTTACTGTTGTGCTTGTACTTCTTCTGGTAGCAGGTGGCATGACGCTCTTCGACAGCATATGCCATTCCTTCGGGACCGTTGCCACCGGAGGTTTTTCTACCAAAAACACAAGTATATCGGGCTACTCTGATTATATCCAGTATGTTATAGGGATATTCATGTTTCTTGCCGCGGCAAGCTATGTTGTCTTTTATTTCATTCTCAAAAGGAAGTTTTCGAGAATAAATGCGAATGAGGAGCTGTGGTTCTATATCTTCTTCACCACAGCTGCCGTAGTATCTGTAACCGTTATTCTTTACACCGGTTCAGAGAGGAATTTTGAAGTTGCTTTCAGGCATGCATTCTTCCAGGTAACTTCAACCATTTCAACAACAGGATATGCTACGACTGACTACACAGTGTGGCCCCAGGCAGCACTGGTCGTGATATTCCTCCTGATCTTTGTCGGTGGATCAACCGGATCCACCACCGGCGGGATAAAGATGGCCCGTCATCTGATCACCCTGAAGAATCTCCGTAATGTAATTGTGCGGCTTCAGCATCCCAGTGCTGTAATGCCTGTTAAGCTCAACGGCCAGGTGGTGCCTGACAGCATCAACAGCCTGATGACTGTGTTCATTCAGCTTTATATCATCATATTTCTGGCAGGAATGTTTTTAATCCTGCTCACAGGTGTTCCTGCGATTGAAGCTGCAGGAGCCTCAGTTGCAGCACTTTCCTGCGTCGGACCAGGTCTTGGCGCGTCAGGCAATATGAGCAATTACGCACATTTTAATGATGTGGCAAAGATGACCATGGTGTTGCTTATGATAATCGGACGCCTCGAGATCTTTACCTTTATTGCACTGTTTACAAGAGCTTACTGGAAGAAGTAAACCTGCAATTCAGGTAAAAAAAGTTGATTTTTTTAAACCTTGTAAAGGGAATATCAAAAACTCTCTTACCTTTGCAGCCAATTAAATATCATCAAATGAATAAAGGAATTGTTAAATTTTTCAATGTGTCCAAAGGATTTGGATTCATTAAAGACGCCAACTCATCAAAAGAGTATTTTGTTCACTCCACAGGCCTTATCGACAAGATTAAGGAGAATGACCAGGTAACATTTGACCTGCAGGAAGGAAAAAAAGGATTAAATGCCGTTAATGTAAGACTTGCATAGTTGACAATATAATGTACATTTAATGACCTTGGTCCCGACATTTTATGTCGGGATTTTTTTTTATAAAAAACCGGTACCGCTCAGGGCCGGCAGCATGGCGGGCTCTGGCCGGGATGTTTTATGTCACGGCCCCTGGGTCGCTGGTGACAGGGATTGTGAACCATGCAGAGAGATTGTTGTTTTAAGGATATAATCACTTAAATAATTTAAATAATGTCCCAGGTAAGCGTTTATCTCAATTTTGAGAGGGAGACCGAAGCTGCATTCAATTTCTACAGGCAGGTTTTCGGGGGAGAGTTCCAGGGAGGAATCATGCGGTTCAGGGATGTTCCGCCATCAGAGAATATGCCGCCGCTGCCGGAAGAGGATCTTGACCTGGTAATGCATGTCAGCCTGCCCATACTCGACGGTTTCGCACTGATGGGCAGCGATGCCCCGAAATCCATGGGTTTCAGGATTACTGCAGGAAACAATGTATACATCAACCTGATGCCTGCCACCAGGGCCGAAACCCGGCGAATATTCTCGGCACTTGCCGAGGGCGGGACAGTAGAACAGCAACTACAGGAGATGTTCTGGGGCGACTATTATGGTTCACTCCGCGACAGGTTCGGATTGCAGTGGATGTTCAACTGCGCGGCAAAAGAATAGTCCTCTGCCGATAATTACTAACTTAACGGCTTGTAAACAAACTGATAATGAGAAGCACACTGCTTACAACCGGGGCGGTCATTGCGGCATTTCTGCTCGGGTTTACGGTAGCTCCGCAAAAAGCGGACAGGAATCAAAAGAATGAGGCCATGAAAAGGGTAACCGGAATAGGAGGAGTTTTCTTCAAATGCAAGGATCCCTCAAAATTAAAGCAATGGTATTCCACCCATCTGGGCATGGAGACTGACGAGTATGGAACGAGCTTCGAATGGAGACAGGGTGATGATCCTTCGAAGTACGGTTTTACTCAATGGAGCCCTTTTGCAGAGACGACAAAGTATTTTGGATCCCAGGAGCAGGATTTCATGATAAATTACCGTGTTGAAAACCTCGCCGCGCTTGTTGGTGAACTTAAAAAGTCAGGTGTTGAGGTGGTTGACTCCATCGAAACCTATGATTACGGTAAGTTTGTTCATATTATTGATATAGAGGGAAATAAGGTTGAACTGTGGGAGCCTGTCGATGTCGAGTATGACAAGATAGTAAAAGCACGGACAAAATAGGCAAAGATGATTCCGCAGTTTCAGAGCTCAGCTTTGTCAACGTCGAATTCAATTACATAACCATAACCTTTCCATATGGTGTTCAGTGAGATGTTTTTCATCTCCGGCGGCACCATGTCAACCGGCGGAACAACTTTTTCCGCAGAACCGGTGAAAATATGGAATAGTCTTCCGGCCTTTTCTGTCTCGTCAGCAATAACAATGTGGCATCCCGGCTTTGCGACCCTTATCATTTCACGGATTGCCTTCCCCTTGTCTTCGAAAAGATTGATGGCCCCGAGATGGAATACGACATCAAAGGCATTGCTGCTGTAAGGGAGTGATTGTGCATCTGCCCTTGCGAGCTCTGCCCTTGTCTGTAGTCCTTAATTCTTCAAAGCTGGCTGCCAGGTATAATTATTCCTTCATGCATTCCTCAACGGAATCGTTTATGCTTACAAAGGGGGAAAACTGCATTCCGGCAGATTCCAGGTTCTGATATTCAGCCTCTTTCGTTGGCAGGCCCGAATCGCAACCCGGCCACATGTGATATCAGCCTCACGGTTTCCTCAATACCAAGCAGGGAGGAGTTAATACAGAGGTGGTATGACTCGGCGGCTCCCCAGGTTTTTCCTGAGAAGTAGTTGTAGTAAGAAGACCTGCCCTTGTCAGTACGTTCAATCAGATCCCTGGCCTTACCTTCAGAAATCCTGTGGCTTTCTGCTATCCGCCTTATTCGGTCACCTGTGTCAGCGCTTATGAATACGTTCAGGCAGTTTTTTTCCTCCTTCATGACATAATCCGCACACCTTCCCACGAAGATGCAGGGGCCATCGGCGGCAAGCCTTCTCATTACATCGCTCTGTATCCTGAAGAGAGACTCGTTGCTAAGGTAGTAGTTCGAAAAGAAATCGTCAGTAATTGATGGCCGGAGGCCCAATATCCCGGGGAAGAGGCTGAAGTGCTTCTGTTCGTCAACCCTCTCAAAGAATTCCTCCTTGAGTCCGCTTTCCCTTGATGCTATCCGGATAAGCTCTTTGTCATAGAAGGGAATGCCAAGCTTCGCAGACAGTTTCTGTCCGATTTCCCGCCCGCCGCTGCCGAGCTGTCTTCCTATTGTTATCACGTACCGCTGTACCATCTGGCCGGTGGATTTTGATATACTCAAATTTACGGTTTTTTTTATTACAGCCACGGAACCCGGGTGACAGTCCCCTGGGAACCCGGCAGACAGCCCAAGGGGAACCTGGCTGCTCGCCCCCGGGGAACCCGGGAACCCGGCAGACAGCCAAGGGGAACCCGGCTGACAACCACCTGGGAACTCCGGGGAATCCGGCTGACAGCCCCAGGGGAACACCGGGGAATCCTGCTGATCGTTCCCGGGGAGACCCGGTGGGCCCCGTAATGGTCATGGCAATCCAAAAATTACTACTTTAGTTGTCATAATTCAGGGCCGGACAGGAACGAAAAAGCGATGAAACAGGGTTTTATTCTCTCATTTGATCAGGGAACTACCAGTTCAAGGGCTATTCTCTTCAGCAGGAGCGGTGAGCCGGTGGCTTCGGCACGAAAAGAGTTCACCCAGATATTCCCCCGGCCGGGGTGGGTTGAGCATGATCCGGAGGAGATATGGGCAACCCAGGCCGGCGTGGCGGCAGAGGTGCTTACAAGGGCCGGGGCTGAAGCGTCAGAGATAGCAGCCATTGGAATAACCAACCAGCGGGAGACAACGGTGGTATGGAACAGGAAAACAGGAAAGCCTGTATACAACGCCATAGTATGGCAGGACAGGCGGACGGCAGGATACTGCGACAGTCTTATGGCCCGTGGCCTCTCCGATACGATATCAGGAAAGACAGGGCTGATCATTGATGCATATTTCTCAGCCACAAAGTTAAGGTGGATACTTGAAAACGTCAGTGGTGCCAGGGAGATGGCTGTCCGGGGTGAGCTGGCCTTTGGAACCGTTGACTCATGGCTTCTTTGGAACCTGACAGGCGGAAGGCTGCACATGACCGATGTCTCCAATGCATCACGCACGATGCTGTTCAATATTCATACCCTGGAGTGGGACAGGGAATTGCTGGAACTCTTCGGCATCCCGGAGTCGGTCCTTCCGGAGGTTCGCTCTTCCAGTGAGGTTTACGGTCTGACTTCAGGGCTCTTTGCCTCTCAGATTCCGGTATCAGGCATTGCGGGCGACCAGCAGGCGGCACTCTTCGGACAGATGTGCACTGAGGAGGGAATGGTCAAGAATACTTACGGTACCGGTTGTTTCATGATGATGAATACCGGCACCAGGCCCATGCAGTCTGCAAACAGGCTGCTGACTACTGTGGCATGGCAGATCGGTGGAGAAACTGTATATGCCATTGAAGGAAGTATCTTTATCGGCGGAGCAGTGGTGCAGTGGCTGCGCGATGGACTGGGCATAATACGTCAGTCGGCTGAAGTGGAGGAGCTTGCCTCCATGGTCAGCTCTCATGAAGGTATCTATTTCGTTCCCGCATTTGCCGGACTGGGAGCGCCATACTGGAACCAGCACGCCAGGGGAACCATCACCGGCCTCACAAGGGGAGCAACAGCAGCTCATATAGCCAGGGCTGCCATTGACAGCATTGCTTACCAGGTACTTGATGTTCTACTTGCGATGGAAAAGGATTCATGCCTGGAGATAAAAGAGTTAAGAGTTGATGGAGGAGCCACAGTCAATGACAGGCTCATGCAGTTTCAGGCAGACCTGCTTCAGGCTGATGTAGTCCGTTCGCGGATAACTGAAACCACAGCCCTGGGGGCAGCTTGCCTGGCCGGTCTGGCAACAGGATTCTGGGGCAGCGTTGACGAACTGAAGAGACAATGGCAGGCTGAAAGTCGGTTTACCCCGGCGATGCAGCCTGGAGAAAGAGACACGCTGGTCCGGGGATGGCATCGGGCCGTCAGGACTGCCGTTGCCTGGGCCGGCGACCCGGAAATTGAGCAAGTCTGAGTACAGGCATAAAACCAATATCAAGAAATATGAAAAAACTGATTTTCCTGGCTGTAATACTGACATTTTTTCTTCCCGGAGTCAATAGTGCCCAGCCCGCTGACAGCGCCGATGTTTACGTGGTTACCTGTGCCCCGGGGAATGCCAGCTACTCTATATACGGTCATACCGCACTGAGGATCACCTTCCGCGGAACTCCCTTTGACATGGTTTACAACTGGGGCATCTTTGACTTCTCCACGCCCAATTTTGTTTACCGCTTTGCAAAGGGGAAGCTTGACTATATGCTTGGAGCCTACAGCTACGAAAGATTCCTGGAAGAATATATATCCGAGGGGCGGTCGGTCTGGTCGCAGAAACTCAATCTTTCGGCTGCCGAGAAGGAGAGACTGTTTGAGCTTGTCAATGAGAATCTTAAGCCTGAGAACGTAAAATACAGGTATGACTTTTTCTTTGACAACTGCGCCACCAGGGTCAGGGACATCATCGCTGCTTCTGCAACTGACACCGTTATTTTTCCTGAAAGAGTCAAAAAGAAAAGTTTCAGGCAACTCATTGACCCGTATCAGAAAGTCCTGCCATGGCTTGATTTCGGTGCGGACATGCTGCTGGGTCTGCAGGCAGACAGGAAGGCATCGGTTGAAGATGAGATGTTCCTACCCATTTTCCTCAGGGATAATTTTGCCGGTGCCATGATCATTCATAACGGGATGCAGCAGCCTGTGGCCGGGCCGGTGGAGACGGTTGTTGATCTCCCGGCGCCACCTGCAGCCGGCAGGCCGTGGATCCCGCAGGCAGTGCTCTGGCTCGTACTGTTGTTCGTGTTGCTTGCAACCTTTGTCTTTAAGAATCCCGCAATCGGGAAGGTTCTTGATTCCCTTCTATTCCTCATATACTCGTTAATCGCCCTCATACTGGTCTTTACAAACATATTTTCCGAGCATGACGCACTCCATTTCAACCTGTTGTTCCTGGGTATAAACATACTCATACCTGTACTTTCAGTTATGCTTGTCGCAGGAAAGAAAGCTGTGAAAATGTGCAGGTTAACCCTTTTTATCTCGGTCCTGTGGCTGCCTGTGTCACTTATTGCGGGGCAGGGCATAAACCCGGCGCTGATCCCGCTGGTGCTCATTATCATGGTAAGAATATTCAGCCACTGCAGGTTCGGAAAGAGTCTTTAACACTTCTTTAACAACATTTAACAAGTATTTTTAATATCAGAGATGATATTTGCGGAGCATTTATAAACTGTATTTCAATCATCATCATATGGAACATACAACCGACATCAGGCTCCTTAATGAAAAGATCGAAAAGGAGAGTGCATTTGTTGATCTTATCAGGCAGGAGATAAACAAGGTGATAATCGGGCAGCGGCACCTGACCGACTCGCTGCTGATAGGGCTGTTGTCAAACGGGCACATTCTGCTTGAGGGAGTGCCGGGTCTGGCAAAGACTCTTGCCATTAAAACCCTGGCCTCGGTCATAGACACGAAGTTCAGCCGGATCCAGTTTACCCCTGACCTGCTCCCTGCCGACCTGATCGGAACCATGATCTACAGCCAGAAGAGAGAAGAATTCATTGTCCGCAGGGGACCGGTTTTTGCCAACTTTATCCTTGCTGATGAAATAAACCGTTCCCCGGCCAAGGTGCAGAGTGCCCTTCTGGAGGCGATGCAGGAGAGGCAGGTGACGATAGGTGAAAGCACCTACAAACTTGACGAGCCTTTCATGGTTCTGGCAACGCAGAACCCGATAGAGCAGGAGGGCACCTACCCGCTTCCCGAGGCCCAGGTTGACAGGTTCATGTTAAAGGTGGTGATAACATATCCGGAGAGGGAGGAAGAGAGACTGATAATCAGGGAAAACCTGGCACGTGAATTCCCTGTGGCGAAGACAATTCTTAAGCCTGAGGATATTCTGCGGGCTAGGGAGGTGGTCAAGGAGGTTTACCTGGATGAAAAGATTGAGAACTATATCCTTGACATTGTCTTTGCGACACGCCAGCCGGACAGGTTTGGCCTTTCGAAGTTCACCCCGCTGATTGCGTACGGTGCGTCACCAAGGGCAGGTATCAGCCTGGCTATGGCTGCAAAGGCTTATGCTTTCATCAGGCGCAGGGGTTTTGTGGTGCCGGAGGATGTACGTTCTCTCTGCGCAGATGTGCTGCGTCACCGCATCGGTCTAACCTATGAGGCTGAAGCGGAGAATATTACACAGGACAATATCATCGCTGAGATACTCAATACCGTGGAGGTGCCATAGTTGCAATGAAGCGATTACAGCTGACACTGATACTCATGGTCCTTCTCCTGCCTGCAGGGGCTCAGGAGTTCATCGGCCTTAACGAAAAGAACATCCGTGAGACAATAGCCAGGGAGATTCCGAGGCTGACACCTGACAACACGGTGCGTAACGAAACTTTCAGGTATATCAAATACCATTCAGGAGATGACAATGAGACATGGCTGATATTCCTTGATTCCGGGGGCAGGTGCAAAGGGGTCAGAATAACATGCGGCAGCGCCGTTTACGAAGCCAGGCTGAAGGAACTGAATGAGAAATACCATGCCTCAGGCCTTAACAGCTGGACTTACAGGTCAGGAGGTGAGCAGATAAGTGTCAGGCTTAAGAAGGAGGAATGGTTTTTTACAATTACGCATGAGCGTGCAGGGAACAGGTAGGAGAAGTGGAAACAACAGAGCTGCTTAAGAAGGTAAGAAAGATAGAGATAAGGTCACGCGGACTGACCCGCCAGATCTTTGCCGGGGAATATCACAGTGCATTCCGGGGCAGGGGTATGGCCTTCAGCGAGGTGCGTGAATACCAGTTCGGCGATGACATCCGGAACATCGACTGGAACGTCACGGCACGGTTCGGCCATCCATACGTAAAGATATTCGAGGAAGAGAGGGAGCTGACAGTGATGCTGCTTGTTGATGTCAGCCGTTCGGGTGAATTCGGTACAGTGGCTTCCACAAAGAGGGAGATGATGACCGAAATCGCGGCGGTTCTTGCATATTCCGTTATCGCAAACAATGACAAGGTCGGGCTCATGCTCTTCTCTGACCGTGTGGAAAAGTATATACCCCCAAAAAAGGGGAGAGGTCACATGCTCCGGATCATACGGGAGCTACTCAGTTATGAACCTTCGGGATCAGGCACTTCGCTGTCTGAACCGCTCAGGTACCTGACAAATGTACTGAGGAAGAAGTGCACTGCATTTATCCTTTCAGATTTCATGGCTCCCCCGTTCACTGAAGCACTGCGCGTTGCATCAGGAAAGCACGACGTGGTCGCACTGCGAATCAGTGACAGGCGGGAGAAGGAGCTTCCTGATGTGGGATTCATGAAGGTGGCCGACCCTGAATCAGGCAGGGATGTATGGATTGACACCTCCTCGGCTGCCATCAGGAGAGAGTATGCCGGGCAATGGAGGAGGCATGATGAATCCGTTGCATCGGCTTTTGTAAGCTGCGGGGTTGACGTGGCATCAATAAGCACGGGCGGGGACTATATCAAACCTCTTATCTCACTGTTCAAACACAGGTAGGATCATGAAAAGAGCTTTAATATCAGTTTTGGCCTATGCTTTTATTGCGCTGGCACTCCAGGCTCAGGATATTAAGGTTTCCTCTGCCCCTGATACATCAGTAATACTGATTGGTGACCAGACCCGGTTAACAGTGACGGCAATGGTGCCGGCCGGATTATCTGCAGAACTGAGCCTGGCTGGAGACACCCTGGCAGGTAAGATCATTATTCTCCGCAGGGACCAGCGTGACACGACCCCCGGGACTGACGGATCAGTGACCATCACTGACAGGTACCTTATCACGGCCTTTGACTCTGGTTCATATACCATACCCCCCTTTTATGCTGAGGTGGTAAAGGGAGACAGTCTGATCAGGTTTTATTCGGACTATTCCTTCCTTGATGTGGTGCGTCCCGATATTGAACCATCTGATACAACAGACGTTATTTTCGATATCATCCCGCCCCGGGATGCCCCGGTAACCTTTGCCGAGATGCTTCCATGGCTGGTGATTGTGATTATATCTGCATTGATTGTTTACCTGCTTGCACGTTACCTGCCGCGTAACCCGCTCAGGAGATTCGTTAAGCCGTTACCGCCGCCTGTTCCGGCTCACATAACTGCCATGAGAGAGCTGCAGGCACTTAAGGAAGAGCAACTGTGGCAGAAGGGAGAGATCAAGGAGTACTACTCCAGGCTTTCCGATATACTCAGAAGATATATTGACACCCGTTTCGGCATAAGTTCTCCCGAACTTACAACCGATGAGACTGTCCGTCTTCTTCACAGGGCGGCTGTCACAACCACGGGGCAGATGGCGCTGGTAAAAGAGGTGCTGTCGTTGTCTGATATGGTCAAATTCGCAAAATATATCCCTGAAGGGGGAGTCAACGAGAGTATGTTTGACAATGCCGTCAGGTTTGTTGAGGAGACCAGGGAGCCTGATGCTGTGCCTGACCCGGGTAAAACCGCTGAGAAAGGAGGCAGCCATGCATAACATAGTTTTTGAGAACGGGTGGTTCCTCTGGTTCCTTCTGGTTATACCACTGCTGGCAGTCCATTATATCTTCCGGCAGGCAAAGGCCAACGCGCCTGTCAGTCTTTCCACGGCAGGTTTCCTGACCTCTGCCCGAAAAACTTTCCGTCATTACCTCAGGCATATTCTGCTTGTTTTGAGACTGGCGGCTATTGCGCTTGTAATAGTTGTCATTTCAAGACCTCAGAATGTTGACAGGTGGCAAAGCTCAACCACCGAGGGAATTGACATTATCCTGGCGCTTGATGTCTCTGGTTCAATGCTGGCACGTGACTTCACCCCGGACAGGCTTGAGGCATCCAAGAACGTTGCAACGGAATTCATCAGCGGCAGGCCTTATGACCGGATGGGACTTACGGTTTTCAGCGGTGAAAGCTTCACCCAGTGCCCGCTGACAACTGACCATGCTGTTCTAATAAACCTTCTCAGGGAGGTGAAGAGCGGTATAATTGAGGATGGTACAGCCATCGGGGTGGGGCTGGCAACAGCCATAAACAGGATAAAGGATTCTGATGCGATAAGCAAGGTAATTATTCTCCTTACAGATGGTGTCAATAACCAGGGATCAATTGACCCGATGACTGCCGCGGAGATAGCCAAAACTTTCGGAATCAGGGTCTACACCATCGGGGTGGGAAGTATGGGATATGCTGATTACCCGGTACAGACACCCTTCGGAATGAGATACCAGAAGATGCAGGTCGAGATTGATGAGGCACTGCTGCAGAGAATAGCTGAACTCACAGGCGGCCGGTATTTCCGTGCAGTCGACAATGACAGTCTCCTTCAGGTTTACAGTGAAATAGACAAGCTGGAGAAGTCCAAGATCGAGACAAGGGAGCACAGCAGGCGTGAGGAGGTTTTCCTGCCCTGGGCAGTGGCGGCAGCTCTTCTTCTCGGACTCGAACTGCTGCTGAGGTATCTGCTGATGAAAAACATGTCATAGCGCGGTTATGGAAACATTCAGATTTGCTCAGCCTGACATGCTTTACCTGCTCCTCCTGGTGCCGGTGCTGATTGTGATTTGGATATTCGGCAACAGGCGAAGGAGGCTGGCCAGGGAACGATTTGGAGATGATACGCTCCTGAGGAGACTATCACCTGACTACAGCCCGGGACGGATGGCGGTGAAGTTTGTAATCAGGATGCTGGCATTCATAATGGCAGTATTGGTAACAGCAAGACCGCAGTTCGGTTCAAGGCTCGAGGAAGTCAAACGGGAGGGGGTGGAGGTAATCATTGCCCTGGATGTCAGCAACTCGATGCTTGCGGCCGATATTGCCCCTACCAGGCTCGAGAGAGCCAAACAGGCAATCGCACAGCTTGTTGACCAGCTGAGGGAAGACCGGATAGGGCTGATCCTCTTTGCCGGTGACGCATATACGCAGATACCCGTAACCAATGATTATCTCTCAGCCAAGATGTTCCTTTCATCCGCCGGTCCTGATGCAGTCTCAAAACAGGGTACAGCAATAGGTGCAGCCATAGACCTGGGAATAAGTTCTTTTACCCCGGAAAGTGATAAGAGCAGGGCGCTGATTATCATCACTGACGGTGAGAACCATGAGGATGATGCAGTAGAAAAGGCCCGTGAGGCAGCTGAAAAGGGAATTGTGGTTCACACCATTGGGATCGGCTCACC
Source organism: Bacteroidales bacterium (assembly GCA_025454815.1). Classification (GTDB taxonomy): domain Bacteria; phylum Bacteroidota; class Bacteroidia; order Bacteroidales; family VadinHA17; genus SR-FBR-E99. The sequence goes on from JALONR010000010.1 coordinate 34,062, forward strand.
CGATGGCTCTCCTATACCATTAACAGCCGGAGGGAGAACAGATTACCTTAAGGACAGCCAGGGAAATACGGTCATCTCGAAGCTCGATGAGAAGGGTTTGCAGGAGATAGCCTCAGTCACCGGCGGCAGGTACGTAAGGGCCAGCAACACCAGCATCGGACTGAGTGAGATCTATAATGACATAGGCAGAATGAAGAAAAGTGAGATAAATGCGATGATGTATACCGAATATAACGAACAGTTCCTCATTCCTGCCGCCCTGATGTTCATCCTGCTGATAACCGATCTGCTCATCGCCGACAGGAAGAACAATCTTCTTAAACGCCTTCGCATCATAGGAAAAGATAACAGAAAGGAGAGGGGATGACAGGGATGACAACAATATACAGGACACTGGTTGCCGGGATCCTTATGATGACTGTTTCCGGTTCACTCTCCGGACAACAGGAGCGTGAATTCATCAGGAAAGGAAACAGACTATACAAAAAGGGTGAGTATGCCGGAAGCGAAGGAATGTACCGTCGCGTACAGGATAACACAGAATCGGCCCAGGATGCTGTTTTTAACCTGGGTGATGCCCTTTACAGGCAGCAAAGGTACAGTGAGGCCGCAACGGAGTTCAACCGCTCGGTATTGGCAAGCGAGGGTGACTCGCTCATGCAGGCTGAGGGATTTTACAACCTGGGCAACTCACTGCTGAAGGAGGAGAAATTCAGGGAGAGCATTAATGCCTACATCAACTCCCTCCGGCTGAATCCTGACAATATGGAGGCGAAATATAACCTTGCATACGCCCAGGACCAGCTTAAAAAGCAGGAGGAGCAACAGCAGCAACAGAACCAGGACAAGGATCAGCAACAGGATCAGAAAAAAGAAGACGATCAGAAGCAGAATGACCAGGAAAGGAAAGATGACCCTCAGCAGCAGGAGGACCAGAATAAAGATCAGCAGCAGCAACAGCAGCAGGCGTCAATAAGCAGGGAGGATGCCAGGCGCCTTCTTGATGCCCTTGCTGCCAATGAGAAGAAGGCTCAGGAGAAGGTTCAGCGTGATAAGGCAGCAAAGGCAAAGGTAAGGGTTATTAAAAATTGGTAATTTTGGCGTCGATGAAAAGAATAATGACGGTATTGGTTTTCCTGTCGGCCTGTGTTGCCGCAGCGGCACAGGAGATTTCACTCACCGTCGATGCACCTGAAACCGTGGCAGCGGGAGAACGGTTCAGAATAGTCTATACCATCAATTCCACTGACGGCCAGTTCACCCCTCCGAAGTTTGACCCTTCGTTCACCGTTCAGGGTCCCCAGCAATCTACCAGCCGCAGTGCACAATGGATCAACGGTGACTTCCAGAGCGTCTCAACCACCACTCTCATATATTACGTGGTGGCCGGCACCCCGGGAACGTTTGCCATTCCTTCAGCACGCTTTGAATCAAAGAAGACCACGGTAAGCTCCCCGGAGAAGCAGATAACCGTCACGGCCGGAGGGACATCGCAGGCAGCAACAGGGCAGACTCAGGGTCAGGGCAGGACTTCAGGTGATGCACCCGCTTCAGGATCAGATGTCTCCATGAAACTGCTCCTCGGCAGCCGGGAGGTCTGGGCCGGACAGCCTGTTTCTGCAACGCTGAAACTCTATACACGCGTCAACCTGTCAGGATTACAGGAGCTTAAATATCCTGATTTCAAAGGATTCCTGCGGGAGGATATTGAGACACCGCCCCTTCGCAGCCTTGAAACAGAGGTGATTGAAGGGGTGCAGTACGGTACCGGCGTCATACAGCGGTTCGTTCTGTATCCGCAGATTTCCGGAGAAATAAGTATTGACCCTGTCGAAATGACTGTCCTCTTACAGGAACGTACAGGAGCCAGGGATCCCTTCTTTGATGACCCCTTCTTTGATAACTTCTTTTCTTCAGTTTCAACGGTTCCCAGAAGGATAGCCACTCAACCGGCAACAATCAGGGTTAGGCCGTTGCCTGAGGCCAGGCCTGCCGATTTCCATGGCGCAGTGGGATCATTTTCCCTTGAGTCGTCCATCTCTTCAGGTGAAGCGAAGCTGAATGATGCCGTCACCATGACCGTGACCCTTAAGGGAACGGGAAACCTTAATCTTGCAGGAGAGCCAGGGATAAACTTTCCGCAGGGATTGGAAAAATATGACCCGAAGGTTACCGTAAGGGGTGGAGGAACTGCCTCGGGGACAAAGTCTTTCGAGTATCTGCTTATTCCGAGGAATACCGGGACTTTTGTGATACCCCCGGTATCATATTCGGTCTTTGATCCGGAGCAGGGAAAATATGTGACGCTCAGAGCCGGCGGATTTACTGTCAGTGTAACCGGCACACCCGGCCAGCAGGAGAGTCCTGCTCCTGTCTATATTCCAGGAGAGGATGTCAGGTACCTCGGTCAGGATATCCGTTTTATCAGGAATGGCAACGGCAGGCTTAAAACGGTTTCATCACCGCTGATTGCCTCCCTCCATTACTGGCTCTGGTTTGCCCTTGCGCTTTTCCTGGCAGCTGCGGTATTGCTTCTCAGGCGTGAGCAGATCAGGCGAAATGCAGACATAGCGGGCCTGCGCCGAAGAAAGGCTGCAAAGAACGCACGCAGCCGGCTTGCCAAAGCCAACACAATGCTCAGGTCAGGTAAGAACGAGCAGGTGAATGCCGAGGTGGCAAGGGCTTTATGGGGCTACCTGGGAGACAAACTGCGCATCCCCAGGTCAGAGATTACCCGGGAAAAGTGTACCGGCCTGCTGAGGGAGAGGAGAATTAACGAGGACCTTATCACAGAACTTGAAAGGATCCTTACCGCTACCGAATACTCACAATATGCACCGGTTTCAGAAGGTGAGAGCCCTGCCGCCCTCTGTAAGCGCGCCGCCACACTTATAGGAAGGCTTGACGACTTACTGGATTAAAGAAAATGGAGAAGATGCAAAGGATACTGATAATAACTATCCTGTTCATGGCAGGCCTCACGGGCCTGGCCGGGCAAACGCCGGAAGAAAGATATTCTCAGGCCGGCGAACTGTACTCTTCAGGTGATTACTCCGGTGCGGCAGCCATTTACAGGAAACTATGGGACGAGGGATTCAGAAGTGAAGACCTGCTTTATAATACGGGCAATGCCTTCTTCAAGGCAGGCGACAATGCATCGGCCATTCTCTTCTATGAGCGGGCAAAACTGTTAGCTCCTGCCGATGAGGACATTGACTACAACCTCCAGATAGCCAGGAGCCGCATAACAGACAGGTTCGAGACCGTTCCGCAGCTCTTTTTCGTCCGGTGGTTTGATTTCGTTTCTCTTCTGGCATCCACAAACTTCTGGGCAGTATCTGCCCTTTTAATGTTCATCGCATCACTCGCGCTGGGACTGGTATTCCTGACGAAATCCCGGGCCCGCGGCCGTCTTCTTTCCTTCTGGCTTTCAATTGCCTTTCTGACCATCTCACTGGTGATGATATCACTGGCCGTGCGCGGTAATTCACTGGTCAACAATAACCGGAAAGCAGTGATCACATGCAGCATAGTAACCGGCCGCAGCGCCCCCGGAGAGACAGGCAATGAACTCTTTGTACTTCACTCGGGAACCACTGTCACCATTGAACAGGAACTTGGCGCGTACATGGAGGTCAGGCTTCCTGACGGAAACAAGGGATGGGTCAGCTCCCCGTGCATGGAAAAGATTTGATGCCACGAAAAAAAATCAACTGATTCCATTCAGACGTTTTTCTTATCTTTCGTCCCGGAATAATTAAACTCCGGCCATGAAAAACATCCTGTCCATTCTTGTTATTGCATCAATCCTGGTAATTACGGCTACAGCCTGCAAAAAGAGAGGCATGTCTGAGGAGGGTCCAACCGATGTGCGTATCCTCAATGAGACCGGCCAGACAATTGAAGATGTCACGGTCACTGTCACCGATGATACCTCATATGATGACCGCATTTACAACTTCGGCACAGTTGCTGACGGTGCTTATACTGATTATCATCGTTTTGACATCGCTTTTCCGAAAGCTGACATAACAGTGAAGATCGGGGGCGTGACATGGTCAACCCCGCCGGCGAACTTCAGTTATCTGACCTATATTGGTCAGGACCGCATCACCTACACCCTGACAATAGCCGACCAGCCGAACCGTGTACTGGGCCTTGAAGTAACCATTGAAGAGCCTATAGACGATCTCTAGCAGCCGATGAAAGAATTCTTAACAGTCTGTCCGAGAAACTGTTACAGCACATGTACCTTCAGGGTTTTCACCGAGGATGGGAAGGTAAAACGAATCCTGCCCTATGGGGACAACCTGGCCACGCCTGAGGGGCCGTGCATCAAGGGGCTTTCTTATCTTGAGAGGGAGTATTCTCCGGAACGGATCCTGTATCCGCTGCAACGGCAGCCTGATGGTTCATTCGAACGTATTGGCACTGACGAGGCACTGGCCCTGGTTGCGGCCAGGCTTTCAGATGCAAGGGGGAAGCACGGGCCCCATTCAGTTCTGTTTTATAAGGGCAGCGGCTGTTCAGGGTTGAGCAATGATATTGCATCAGCGTTCTGGAGACAGTTTGGCGGCGCCACCACAACTTACGGCAACCTTTGCTGGCCGGCGGGACTGGAGGCCGTCAGGCTGACCCTCGGGGAGGTGAAGCATAACCTTCCATGGGACCTGGCCAATGCCTCGATGATCATTCTCTGGGGCAAGAACTCCGCCGAGACCAACGTCCAGGAGATGATCCACATTGAAAAGGCAAGGGACAACGGGGCAAGAGTTGTTGTCATAGACCCGCGGCGCACCATCACTGCAGACAAGGCGGACATACTCATCAGGCCGCGGCCCGGCACCGACGCCGCCCTGGCACTGGCTATGGCGCGCGTGATCATTGACCGCGGAATGACTGACAATGAGTTCATACGGGAACACGTCACGGGCTTTGAAAAGTTTAAAGCGTCGCTTCAGATGACTCCTGACAAGGCGCAGGAAATCACAGGTATACCTGCTGATGAGATTATTGAGCTTGCGATGGCGGCGGCCGGTGCCGGGCGTCTGACGATAATTGCCGGTTACGGTCTGCAGCGATATACCAACGGCGGGCAGACCATCCGGTCAATACTATCCATCCCGGTGATAACCGGTATGCTTGGTAAACCGGGGTGCGGGTTCAATTTTGCCAACCTCCAGAGCTATATTTTCGACGATATAAAGGAGCCTCTGAGCTATTATCCTGATAAGGAGAAGGATAAGCCTTTCCGGCGGGCCATCTCCATGGCAACCTTCGGGCCTGATTTCTTTGCCCTTGAGGAGCCTGCCATTGAGGTTGCGTGGGTTGAGAGGGGTAATCCGTTGATCCAGCTTCCCGGCAGCGGAGAGGTAAGAAAGGCATTTGAATCAATACCTTTCAAGGTTGTGGTCGAGCAGTTTATGACTGACACTGCCGCAATGGCTGACATCATATTTCCGGCAAAGGGGATCTTTGAGCAGGCTGATGTGGTTGGTTCCTACTGGAACCCCTATGCACAGTATAAACCGAAGGTAACAGACCTGCCGGGCGAGGTTATACCAGAGAGTGAGATTTACTGGCGCCTGGCGCAGCTGATCGGGATACCTGCCGGAAACGAAACAGGCATACCGGCCCCGGATGAATATGACAACTGGCTCATGGAGCGTATAAGTCACACACCCGGCTTCGTGCGTGAGGAGTTGTTCAGGAATCCCGTCATTCCGGAGCAGAATGAGCATCCGGCCTATTCAAACATGAAATTTGACACCCCTTCAGGGAAGATAGAGCTGTGGTCTGAGGTGGCTGCAAGGCAGTGGGGTGTAAATCCCCTGCCGGCATATGAGCCTCCGGACGAGTTCGGCGAGGCGCATCTTCCGTTCAGGCTGATGACACCGAATATTGCATCCCGTATCCATTCCCAGTTTGGCAACCTGGAGGCCATTAAAAATGTTGTGGAAGAGCCGGTGTGGGAGATTTCGGTTGCCGATGCAAGGAGACGGGGTCTGAAGAGCGGAGACACAATAAGGATCTTCAACTCACGCGGAGAGGTAACCGGCAGGATCAGGGTCACCGCACGGGTAATGAGCGGCAGCCTTGTTTTTCCAAACGGCATTTGGCTTGGTGAAGGAGGCGGGGTGAACAGGCTGATTGCCCCGTCGGAAACCGACATGGGTCATGGTGCTGCATTTCACAACACCAGGGCGGATATAGAAAAGGTGGAGCTATGAGAAAGGGATTCACATTTGATGCCGCACTCTGTGTCAGCTGCAAGGCCTGCAGCGCAGCCTGCGTCCTCGAGAACGGGCTTCTGCCCGGCACGCGCACCCTCTTCGCCTGGAATGATCATGCCCTGCCATTGGTGAATGTGATAAATCTTTCACTGGCCTGCAACCATTGTTCCGATCCCGCCTGCGCCTCAGGATGCCCGGCAGTTGCCTACACCATAAACGAAGACGGAGTTGTAATCCACCACCCTGACAGGTGCATGGGGTGCGGTTACTGTACCTGGAGATGTCCGTATGACGCCCCGAAGATCAATGCCGCCCTCGGATATATCGAAAAATGCCATTTCTGTGCCGGCAGGACTGCTGAAGGGATTGAACCGGCCTGTGTGACTGCCTGTCCGACAGGTGCCCTTAAAATGACCGAAACACATGAATTTGACGATTCGCTCCCGGCCTGGATACCTGATACAGGAATGAAGCCATCGGTGACCCTGAGAAACACAGGGAATCTGAATAAGCCACGGATAATACCTGCTGACAATGAGTCAGTTGGAGAAATGAGTGAGGTCAGGTCATTGTCCGGTGCACCGGAGAATGATGCCGCCAGCCTGAAGAAGGAGTGGAGTCTTGTGGCATTCTCCCTGCTGGTTATCACTGCTTCAGTCATGATCGGAATAAATGTACTTACGGGTTCTGTTGCCCGGGGGATGATGCCATTCCTGCTTATGGCTGCTGCCATGATTGTTTCGGTAATCCACCTCGGCAGACCGGAAAGGGGATGGAGGGCTGTACTCAACATCATTTCATCTCCCCTGAGCCGTGAAGTTACAATTGTAATCCTGCTGACAGGTGTGACCCTTCTTAACTGGCTGAAACCCGGGCTTATACCTCCGCTCGTTTCTGCCATTATGGCTGTCATGGCATTGATATCTATTGACCTGGTCTATTTTGCCGCAGACCGCTCAATGAATCTGCGTCTCCACAGCGGCCAGGCATTTTTTACCGCTCTTTATGCTGCCTCGTGGTTCGTTGAACCCCGACTGATCTTCACAGTCTTTTCGATGCTTGCTGCCGTCTCGGTTGTACTGAGATATGAATCAGCGGAAAGGATGGGCTTGGCAAGGGCTGTTTACTACTTCAGGGCAATGGCACTGCCACTGGTGTTCATACTAATTTATCCGGGCAATCCGGTAACTGACATTTCAGCCATGGTCCTTTTCGTTGCCGGGCTTGTTGCCGACAGGCTCCTGTTCTATATCGACTTCAATCCTCCTCATATCCGGAAGACGATCAGGGAACATTTTGAGAAAGAATATGATTCAGTCAAGGATTAGCAATCACCTGCATGGGTCACCCCGTTTCGGATTAATGAGATAGAAGTGCCTGTTAAAATTTAATATCAGTAAAATGAAAAATAAGGAGATAAACAGTGTCAGAACGCCGGTATACCGTGATTCCGGCTTTGAGCTCCCTACAGCTGCAACCACCTCCGGGGCTTTTGCTTCAGAAATAAACCACGAGCGGGAGCCTGATCTTTATATCTATTCCCGGTATCGCAATCCCACAGTTGTTGCAGCAGAAGAGGCTCTGATGGAGGCAGAGGGATGTAAATGGGCGCTCCTCTCGCAGTCGGGTATGGCAGCGATTGACATAGCCCTTTCAATTTTCCAGGAGGCAGGGAGGCAGAGCAACTGGCTTTTTTTCTCGGAGATATACGGCGGCACTCTTTCCTATATCGGGAGCGTCCTGCAGAAGCGCCGTGGCATGGAGGTAAGCTATTTCCGCCCGACAGACGGGAGGTATGACTACCGTCAGCTTGAGAGCGCCCTGTCAGACATCAGGCCTGACATATTATACTTTGAGACCATTTCCAACCCGTTGCTTATTGTTGCCGAAGGGAGAAGGGTTATTGGGCTCGGGAAGAAATACGGTGCAAGGGTCATTGTTGACAACACCTTCGCCACACCAATGCTCTGGAAACCGCTTGATGACGGGGCAGACCTGGTGATACACAGCGCAACAAAGTATCTTTCCGGTCACGGCAATCTTACTGCAGGTGTTATCTGCGGCAACGACAGGGTGCTGATGCAAAGTGCGGTAGAGTACCGCAAATTTGTGGGTCACATGCTGTCGCCTGATGATGCCTACCGGCTGCAGACGCAGATGGCATCATTCACTTTGCGGTTCAGGCAGCAGTGTGACAATGCCGCCGCCGTGGCAGCAATTCTGAAATCTTCAGACCGGGTCTCCGGCGTTCTCTATCCCGGGCTGGAGACCCATGATACCCATGCTGCGGCAAAGGACCTTACCGGCGGGAGGGGGTATGGCGCCATGATCACCTTTGATCTTGCCGGAGTTTCGCCGGAGGCAAAGAGAAAGAGCCGCGACAGGTTTATTGCATCCGTATATCCTGAGATACGTCTTATACCTACGCTCGGAGACAACCATACCATACTGATGCCGGTGGAGTCTGTGTGGGGTGCAAAATACCCGGAGCCGGGAATGATAAGGATGTCAGTAGGTTTTGAGGAAACCGGCAGGCTGGCAGATGTAATCAGAAGAGGGCTGGAAAGCTGATCCCCGGTTTACCAGTTTACCGGCTCCAGTCCCCTGGCAGCCAGCCATTCATTGCATTTGCTGAAGTGTGAGCATCCGAAGAAACCCCTTGAGGCAGAGAGAGGGGAGGGGTGTACCGTTTTGAGGACCAGATGCCTGGCTTCGTCTATTGAAGCACCCTTGTTTTGTGCATATGCACCCCACAGCATGAACACCAGGTTCTCACGGTGATGGTTGAGGGCGCTGATGGCTGCATCGGTGAACCGTTCCCACCCTTTGTTCTGGTGTGAGAGTGCCTGGTGTGCCCTTACAGTAAGTATTGCATTGAGCAGAAGCACACCCTGGCGGGCCCACCGCTCGAGGTTTCCTGAGCGGGGCACAGGTACCCCAAGGTCGCGGTTCAGCTCCTTAAAGATATTTACCAGGCTGGGAGGGAATTCGGTTCCGTCAGTGACGGAGAAGCATAGGCCATGAGCCTGTCCGTAATTGTGATACGGGTCCTGCCCGATGATGACAACCCTGACTTTTTCAAAAGGGCACAGGTCAAATGCGTTGAAGATTTGGTTGCCGGGAGGAAAGACCTGCCTTGTGCGGTACTCCTCCCTGACAAATGTGGCCAGGGCACTGAAATAATCCTTTTCGAATTCTCCGTGCAGCTTCTCCTTCCAGCCTGTCTCTATTTTTACATCCATGCTGACGTTTAAATATGCTGTTAAATATATTGATTTTCGACGGAAGTGAATTTGTTTCCCGGAACGGTCAGAAATTTAGTTAAATTAGGACCTCAAATTATGAAAGTGATGATTGACCTGCGCAGTGACACCGTGACGAAACCATCAGCCGGGATGCTTGATTTCATGATGAATACACCGGTTGGAGACATGGTCTTCGGCGAGGACCCGGCGGTGAATGAACTTGAAGCAATGGCCGCAGACCTGTTCGGTATGGAGGCGGCCCTTTATTGTCCTTCCGGAACCATGACCAACCAGATTGCCATAAATGTGCATACCAGGCCCGGTGACGAGGTGATCTGCAGTCATATGGCCCATATCTATCTCTTCGAGGGAGGTGGTGTGGCTTTCAATTCGGGTGCATCGGTGGCCCTTATACAATCTGACAACGGCACCTTCACCGCTGAGGATGTAAGGCAGCATATCAATAATCCTGATGACCCGCACAAGGCCTATTCAAGGCTTGTTGAGGTGGAGAACACAGTCAACCGTGGCGCGGGCACCTGCTGGGATTTCAGCGAGATGGTACGGATCAGGGAGTTGTGTGACCAGAGGCACCTGGGGTATCATCTTGATGGTGCTCGGCTCTTCAACGCTATGGTTGCCGACGGCCGGAAACCCCGGGAATACGGGGCTCTCTTTGACTCGATTTCCATCTGCCTTTCCAAGGGGCTTGGTGCTCCGGTGGGATCACTGCTGATTGGGAACCGCGATTTCATAAGACAGGGCGCCCGTGTGAGAAAGCTCTTCGGAGGTGCAATGAGACAGGCAGGTTATATCGCCGCTGCCGGAATCTACGCACTGAAAAACAATGTGGCAAGGCTGGCAGATGATCATCGCAATGCCTCGGCGCTAGCCGAAGCCCTGAAGCAGTGCAGACTGACGGAGATGGTTAATTATGGAGGCACTAACATCGTCATCTTTACACTCAAACCCGGTATGAAGGCTTCTGAGTTTCTCGAAAAGATAAAGGGCAGGGGCATCCTTGCCCTCAGGACAGGCGAGAGAAGCATCAGAATGGTCACCCACCTCGATCTGAGTGAAGTTCAGATCAGGGAAGCCTGCGATATCCTTGCTACCCTTTAAAGGTGAAATAAATAGCGCCCAGGATGCAGATGAATGCAAAAAGGTGATTGAGCCTGAATGACTCGGTACGGAAAAACAACAGCGTAAAGACCACAAAAACCGAAATGGAGATCACCTCCTGGATGATCTTCAGCTCCACCAGTGAAAACGGACCTCCCGTGCCACGATAACCGATCCTGTTGGCCGGCACCTGGAAGAAATACTCAAACAGTGCTATACCCCAGCTGGCCAGCACAATGCCAAAAAGCCCCAGCAGTGCATTCTTCGAAACGTTCTGGTATCTGAGATGACCGTACCATGCTATGGTCATGAAGGAGTTGGATACGATCAGCAGCAGTATTGACCAGAGTCCTTTCATAACTCTTTCCGGTAGACAAGTTTTGGGTCGCCTGGGCCATAGAACTCGCGCAGTGTGGCTTCAAGCTCATAGCCGTTGCGGATGTAGAAGTGCCTGGTGGGTTCGTACAGCGGTCTGCCGGATGTCTCTATCCAGAGTATCCTTGCACCGAGTGATCTGACTCTCTCTTCCACCTCTTTAAGGATGACGGATCCATAGTGCTTCTTCCTGTGCTCCTCCTGGATGGCAATCCAGTACAGGTCCCATGAATGGACCGATGACGGATTGGGTCCAAAGTTCGCAAAACCGATCACTTTGCCTTCCTCCAGCAAACGAACCCAGTAGTATCCGCTCTTTTCCTGGCCCTGGGCCAGTGTCTCGTCAGCCAGCGACAATGCAACTTCTATCTCAAAGTCGTAAAAATAACCGGAGGATGTCAGAATCTTCTCAAGTTCAGGTCTGTCGGTCTGTGATATTTCAAATGAGATCTCGGGCATGGTATTTCTATCTGTTCAGGTCGTTGACAATATCCCTTATGATATCCTGGTGGGTATATCCGGCATGTACTGCTGCCGAGATGAATCCGCTGTCAGGTGAGATGCAAGGGTTTGCATTTACCTCCAGCACATAGACGTTTTCATCGGAATCAACTCTCATGTCAACGCGGGCATAGCCCTTCAGTCCGAAGACATTCCAGCAACCGATGACTGCATCCTTCAGGTTTTTCAGGAGTTTCTCACTCAGTCCATCCGGAAAGTAACGCCTGCTGTTCTCATACTGGAAAGTCTCTTCCATCCATTTGGCCTTGTAGCTTACGATGCGGGGAATGTCATCCGGGTAATTATGGAAGATCATTTCTGCCGGGGGAAGCATTTCCGGGCCGTCAGGACCGGCCTTGACACTGACATTGAATTCCCTTCCATCAATGAATTCCTCAATGAACCAGTGGTGGTCATTTTTATCCTTCAGGATCTCAGGGATGGTACCCGAAAAAGTAAACACTGACTCTTCCGTTATCCCCAGGGAGCCGTCTTCCCAGACAGGCTTGAGGATATATTTCTTTCCCCGGGTAAGCTGACGTGCCCCGGAGACTTTGTAGCCGCCGGCAACCGGTATGCCGTTGGCTTTCATTATATTTCGTGCCAGGACCTTGCTCCCGGTTACGAAGGTTGCCTCAACCGGGCAGCCGGTATAGGGAATGTGATGCATATTCAGAAGGCCAGGTATGAAATAGAGTATTTCAGCCTTTTTACCGACTGACTCGACAAGGTTGAATACAAATTCATATTTCTCTTCAGCGATCTCTTCAATTTCCCTGAAGAAATTGTCGGTAATTCCGCGGCACTCCACTTCATAACCGAGGCTCTGCAGTGTCTCATCTATGAAATTGACCTGATCAAGTACATCCAGCTCGTCAGGCAGGGCGTCAGGAGCAGGTTCATTGTAGATTATCAGGCAACTCCGGTTCATCATGCAAGTCCGTAACGTTTTTTAGCCGAATCCATAATCATTTCCATCAGTTTACCGAATTCCAGTCCGTTCATTCGCGAAAGCATCGGAAGGTCTGAATGTACGGGATTAAGACCTGCCAGCGGGTTAGCCTCAATGAAGCACATCCTTCCGTGACGGTCAGCCCTCATGTCAACGCGGCCTGCGTCCACCGCACCCAGGGCACGCCATGCGCCCAGGGCCACAGCATCACACTCTGCCCTCAGCTCCTCATCGTAGACCCTGTATTCAACATAGTTCTCGTAATTCTCCTTTACTTCAACAGAGTAGGGGAGATTATCCCTGCAGATCACCTCCATTCCGCCTGTCACCTTTGCCCCGATGCCGTGACCGGTCACACCAACGGTAAATTCCCTTCCGGGAAGGTACTCTTCAATGAGCACCGGCTGTTTATAGGTATCCAGCAGCTCAGTGACCAGCCTGACAAGCGATTCACGTTCCCTCACGACGCTCCTGGTGGTTATTCCCTTACCTGTTCCCTCGGCAACAGGTTTTACGAAAAGAGGGAATTCCAGAGATGAAAGATCTTCAAGGTCTCCGGCTGACGAAGCAATGATTCCGGGACACACAGGTACTCCTGCTGCTGCTACCACAAGTCGCGTGAGGTATTTGTTGAGTGAAACACCCATTACCACCGGTCCGCTGAAAACATATGGAATGCGGTACTGGTCAAGCAATGCCGGAACCACCGACTCGCGACCGTCACCGTAAAGTCCTTCAGCGATATTGAAAACCATGTCCCACCGTTCTCCGGCTGCAAGTTTCTCAACCAGCTCAAAGATATTGCCTATTCGGACCGTTTCATACCCGAGACGGGTGAGTTCGGTCTCGAGGGCAACCACGGTCTCCTCCTTGTCAAATTCAGCCGTTTCGTCCATGGTATAACCCCGCTCGAGGTACCACGAACGGAGGTCATACGTAAGTCCTATTCTCATCAGGTACCTACTTTTTGTTGGGGTAAGTATAACGGTTCTGCCTGTAGTTTCTTAGGACCCACTTTTCGGGGCCGCTTTCCACCACGTAATGCGGCAGGATGGGTATCTTGCCTCCTCCGCCCGGGGCGTCAACGACGAACTGGGGTACAGCATAACCGCTGGTATGACCCCGCAGGTTCTCGATTATATCAATTCCCGTCTCTATTGTTGTCCTGAAGTGGCTTGAGCCGGGTATCAGGTCACACTGATAGATATAATAGGGTCTGACCCTGACGGTAAGAAGCTTTTGCATGAGGCTCTTCATGGTGGCCGGATCATCATTTACACCTTTCAGGAGGACTGTCTGGCTCCCCAGCGGCATCCCTGCGTCAGCGAGCATCTCGCATGCACGGCGTGTCTCGGGGGTCAGTTCATCGGGGTGTGTGAAGTGAATACTCAGGAAGAGCGGATGGTATTTCCTGAGCATGGCCACCAGCTGCGGGGTGATCCTCTGCGGAAGAACCACAGGAACCTTCGTGCCTATCCTCAGTATCTCAATATGCCTGATGGCCCTCAGGTTGGAGAGAAGATACTCCAGCTTGCTGTCATTCATTGTGAGGGGATCGCCTCCGCTTATAATGACATCACGAATCTCCGTATGCTCACGGAGATAGTTAAAAGCGAGTTCCCATTCACCCTTTGTGAGATGACCCAGCTTACCAACTGAATGTGAGCGGGTGCAGTACCTGCAATATGAAGAACAGAACTGCGTCACCGTGAACAGAGCCCTGTCAGGGTAACGGTGCACTATTCCAGGCACGGGACTGCTGCCCATCTCGTTGAGAGGGTCAGCCTTCTCTGCTTCGGTAATTATCAGCTCATCACTGGTGGGGATCATGGTCCGGCGAAGCGGTGACCATGGATCTGAGTCATGGATGAGTGAAAGATAGTATGGAGTTATCCTCAGCGGCAGTCTGCCCTTCAGCCCGTTGAGAGTATGAACCTCGTCATCGGTCAGTGTCATGACACGTGACAGGCTTTCAGCGGAAGTGAAGGAGTTGCGCAGTTGCCAGCGCCAGTCATTCCAGGAATCATCATTTGCAAGGGGGAAGTAGCGGCGTATGAATTCCGAACTCCGGTTGCTAACTAAACGATCGTGGGATCCGACCTGCGGGAAGATCATGGTACCCGCGCCAGGTTCTTCGTCAGAAGAACAACCCATGAGGCGGCTCTCAACACGAGCAGCCGTTGCCTCTTTCCTGTTAGCGTTCATACTTCGGTAAAATGAATTACCTTTTTTTCTGGTTGTTAATTATTCGTTTTGGTTATTAAAAAGTTTCATAAAATTTCCGCTAAGTTATTAAATGGTTAACCTGCGATATTTCCTCAGGGCAAAAGATATCAACATGCGAAATGTGCCTGATAATATCTGGTTTTCAATCTCATAACCTGTCTGAGCCTGAGTTATTCACAACTAATTTCAGGGTTATGAAAATGATGCCCTTTATTTGAGGCGCAAACATAAATCAAATTCTGATATATGGATATTTTTCAGCCATTATTTTCAAATTATTTTCAATCATCCGGTCACGCCTGGCAGCACACAATTGGGTACGGCCTGCATCTTCGGGTGTATTCATAACATAATCAATCAGTTTACTCATTGTCGTTGTCGCCACGTGCATCCTTGTATCCGAGCTTGCATAATAGACAAAGACTGTGCCATCATCATCAGCGATCCATCCGTTACTGAAGACCACATTTGAAACATCTCCGACTCTCTCATCGCCAAGTGGTTCAATGAAGTGGCCGGATGGTCTTCTGGTCACTTTCCAGGGCTCTTCGAGGGAGGTCATGAAGAGGTACAGG
Organism: Bacteroidales bacterium; assembly: GCA_025454815.1. Taxonomy (GTDB): domain Bacteria; phylum Bacteroidota; class Bacteroidia; order Bacteroidales; family VadinHA17; genus SR-FBR-E99. The sequence continues at coordinate 49,291 of JALONR010000010.1, forward strand.
GTATAACGCAGTCCGGCTGCCGTTCTTCTTACGCCATGGGCAAGGTGTATCCAGCCATGTTCCGTTTTCAGCGGGGCGGGTCCCTGGCCGTTCTTAACCTCTTTAACCGTGTGGTACTGCCGGGGGTCCACAATTTTTTCCTCCCCCAGTACCGCATGGTCCATGGTGTCGCAGAATCCGGCGGAGATTCCGCTGTCGCCTGTTTCAATGAATCCCGACTGCGGCCGGGTGTATATCATATACTTCCCGTTGACGAATTCAGGGTGAAGGACACAGTTTCTCTGCTGGGCTGCCGATGATTTAAGGTCATCGAGTCTTTCCCAGTTGTCGAGATCCTTCGTTCTGGCAATGCCGCAGCTTGCCAGGGCTGCCGACGAGTCATCGGGTTTGCTCTTATCCTTTCGCTCTGCGCAGAAGAGGCCGTATATCCATCCGTCTTCATGCCTCGTAAGCCGGATGTCATATACATTCATCTCCGGGTCATCAGTGACCGGCATTACTATCGGATGGTTCCGAAAGCGCCACTGATCTATTCCGTTTGGACTCTCTGCAATGGCAAAGAATGATTTCACGTCATAACCTTCTGTACGCAGGGCCAGGCAATACTTTCCGTTATGCTTTATGGCTCCGGCATTGAAGGTTGTGTTTATGCCGAGGCGTGTCATCAGGTGGGGGTTTGCGCGGTAATCAAGATCATATCTCCAGAAAACCGGCGTATGGTCACGTGTGACAATGGGATAGAGATACCTGTCGAAGATACCGTTACCGCCTTCTTTTTTCCTGTTTGGCCTGGTGATGAGCTTTTCATGTTCATCAAACAGCCTTTTCACTTCGTTGTCAAATTCCTTTTCTGTCATGATCCCGTTATCTGGTCGGGGACAAATATAACGGATAACGCAAATGATAGTGCATGATTGCGTTAACTGCCTCCTGTTATGTAAACTTTTATAAATTGCAGTCAGAAAACCCAAAACCTTTCTTTATGAAAAAATCAGTTCTGGTTCTTATGGCAAGCCTTGTGCTCATGGCCTCTTCCTGCGGCAGCAGGACTTCCCCGGATAACTATATGGTGGTTGCCTATGTGGCAGGATTCAGGAGTTTTGATTTCTCAAAAATTGATGTTTCCCGGCTGACACATATAAACTATGCCTTTGCCAATATGATTGACGGTGAAGTCAGGTTTGGCAGCGAGGCAATAGATGAAACCGAGATGAATGCCGGGGATATCCGTGCCCTGACTGCACTCAGGAATGTCAATCCGGAACTCAAAATCCTCGTTTCTGTAGGGGGATGGGGATGGTCAGGCAATTTCTCCGATGCAGCCCTGACCGATTCCTCCCGTAACCGGTTTGGTGCCAGCGCTGCCCGTTTCATCAGGGATTACTCCCTTGACGGCATTGATATCGACTGGGAATACCCGAATCATCCGGGTGCGGGAAACACATACAGGCCTGAGGATGTCCGTAATTTCACCCTGCTGCTTGAGTGTGTCAGGAAACATATTGACTCACTTGCCCTCTCAGAAGGAAAAAAGGGCAGGTACCTGCTGACCATTGCCACAGGTGCCAGCGAGCATTACGCAGCCAATACGGAGCTCGGGCCGCTTTCACAGTACCTTGATTTTATCAATATCATGACTTATGACTTCCATCACGGGGCGAGTACCCAGACGGGGCATCACGCAAACCTCTGGCTCTCCTCCTGGGATGCGCCTGACGGTGATGCAACCGACAGGGCAGTTGAACTGCATCTTAAAGCTGGCGTGCCACCAGGAAAGCTGAATATCGGCATTCCTTTCTACGGAAGGGTCTGGAGAGGAGTGGAACCTGTCAACAACGGGCTCTTCAGGGAGGCAGCAACCACCGGTGCCGGAATGCCTTTCGCGGAAGTCCTGAAAGCGCTTGATGATCCTGCTTTCACGAGGTATTATGACTCATCTGCGGCCTCCCCGTTCCTTTGGAATGCGGAAGATTCGGTCTTCATCTCCTATGAAGATGAAGGATCCATTGCCGCCAGGATGGAATACGTAAGGACAAAGGGTCTGGGAGGGGTGATGTTCTGGGAATATACCGAGGATGTTGACGGCAGGCTGCTAAATGCAATAACTGAAGGCCTTAAGGTTAAATGATCAGATAAAAAAGAATGCCACGCCGGCCACACTTATTATGGCTCCGGCAATCTCAACGACGGTTATCTTTTCCTTATACAGCCATGCAGATGGTGCCAGAATAAGCACAGGCACTATTGCCATGATGGTAGATGCTATTCCGGCCTGGGTGTGTTTGACTGAAAGGAGTGAGAAGGAGATTCCAAGGAAGGGGCCAAAGAACGCACCCAGAACGAGTGCCTTCATCGCGGGCGGGTTTTTCAGTGCCGCCGCCACATTTCCCCATCGGCGCAATAAGGTTATTATGATCACAAACCCGGCGATTCCTGCAATGATTCTTATCTGTGTCGATGCAAATGCATCATAACCATCCATACCGTATTTGCTGAGAACGATCCCGAGACCCTGTCCCAGTGCGCCAAGGAAAGCAAACAACAGCCCCGCAGGTGAGATCTTTATGGACAGACGCTCACCCTTCACCGGCCTGTTGAATATTGCCAGGGTGATGCCGAAGATTACAATAACCATTCCCGCCATCTGCATCAGGTTGAGTGATTCGCCCAGTATGAAATAGCCGAATATGGCTGCAAGAGGTGGTGCAAGGGTCATTATCAGCATGGCAAAACGGGACCCGATCAGCGGGTATGCGCGGAAAAGGAAGTAATCACCGAGCACAAGTCCCACCAGGCCTGACAACCCAAGCCACAACCAGTTATGGGTGCTGGCATCAACAGGAATGAAGTGGCTCCGGGATATAAGGGTGTAAAAGCCGATAAAGAAGAATGCCAGGCTAAGGCGCAGGATATTGACTGTGAGAGAACCTACTTTACGGCTGGCAGACTCAAATGCCAGAGCGGTAATGGTCCAGAAGATCGCCACGGCCAGGGCGGCAAACTCACCTGTGTGAGCATTAATGTAATTCATTCCCGGAAATATAACAGCGCACAAAAATAGATATTCGTCCGGACCCTGTTCTCAATTTCCGGGGCAATTATGAAAATTTTTCTTCAGAGGAGGTCTGTCCGGCAATATTGTCTAATTTTGGGAAAACCTAAACTGACGGATTATGGACGCAAAGGCAAAAGCCATCGTATCACACATTTTCTTAATAGGCTTGATAATAGCACTGGTTGCCAATTCCAGTAAGAAGGAGGAGCTTGCAAGTTACTACCTAAGGCAGAACCTGGGCCTGATCATCGTGTGGCTGGGGCTGATGATCCTGAGGGTTCTCCCTATTGTCGGACCTGTAATATGGGCTGTCGGGGGAATAATTCTGTTCATTGGATGGCTGATGAGTCTCATCTGGTCAATCCAGGGAGAAATGAGGCCAGTACCCTGGCTTGGAGACAAGTTTCAGGCATGGTTCAGGGGATTCTGAAACCATGTTAAAGAGACTCTTTTATTCTGCTGTCACCGTTTTATTAATGTTGCCCGGGTGTTCTGCGGAGCTTCAGGAGCAACCCAATATAATTCTGATACTGGCCGATGACCTGGGATACGGTGACACGGGGCCATACGGGCAGACCAGGATTGAGACTCCCAATATTGACAGGCTTGCCGCCGGCGGGCTTCGGTTCACAAGGCACTATGCCGGTTCACCTGTGTGCGCCCCCTCAAGGTGTGTGTTGCTTACCGGCATGCATACCGGCCACTCCCAGGTGAGAGGCAATGATGAGTGGGCTGACAGGGGCGATGTGTGGAATTACAGGGCTATGATAGCCGACTCCACGCTCGAGGGGCAGAAACCGCTGGCAGACTCAACTGTCACAATTGCCTCACTTATGAAGCAAAGAGGGTATGTGACGGGAATTATCGGCAAATGGGGACTGGGAGCACCACATACCGGGGGTATTCCGATCAGACAGGGATTTGATTTCTTTTACGGTTATAACTGCCAGAGAATGGCACACACTTATTACCCTACCCATCTCTGGCGAAACGGGAGACGTGAGTGGCTGCGGAATGATACCCTGGCTCCGCATACAGGATTTGACCCCGGTGCCGATCCTTATGACCCTGCCTCATATGACAGATTTTCCCTGACAGATTATTCTCCTGACCTGATGTTCAGGGAGGTAATCTCATTCATAGATTCATCGGCAGGGAAACCATTTTTTCTATTCTGGGCAACACCGATACCTCACCTTGCCTTGCAGGCCCCCAAAGAATGGATAGACAGGTACCATGAAATTTTCGGGGATGAGGAGCCATACACCGGAAATGAAGGTTATTTCCCGGCAAGATATCCTCATGCAACCTATGCTGCAATGATATCTTACCTTGATTACCAGACAGGAATACTGGTTGACCACCTGAAGGAAAAGGGGCTGTATGACAACACGATAATCATCTTCACCAGTGACAACGGGCCGGCTTGGAACGGAGGAACAGACCCGGAGTGGTTCGGCAGCGCTGAACCATTCCGCGGAGCACAGGGATACGGAAAGGGATCACTTCATGAGGGAGGAATAAGGGTGCCGCTTATTGTCTCATGGCCCGGGGTAACGGAACCTGGTGTCACTGACCATGTTTCCTCATTCCAGGACTTCCTGCCCACCCTGTGTGACATCATCGGTACAGGGATACCGGAAAAAACTGACGGCATCAGTTTCATGCCTGTACTCATGGGGAAAGGAAAGCAGGCCCAACATCAATACCTCTACTGGGAATTCCCGGAATATGGCGGGCAACAGGCTGTGATTGCCGGCAAATATAAAGCCCTCAGGAAGGGAATGCATGGGGGAAACGAGGCTTTCGAACTCTATGACCTTGAAAATGATCCCCTTGAAACCTCTGACATCTCTTCAGACCACCCCGATATCATGAAAAAAGTTCAGGAGATAATCCTGAAGGAACACCGGCCCTCAGATAATCAAAGGTGGAGATTCAAACTCCTTGACAACTGATGGCTCCGTTTTTTAATCACGATTATTTAAGCTTTTTTTGCGACCGGATGTGAAATATAGGGAACAGGGAAATCGTTTTAATCTTTCCGTCCTCCGGGCTTTATGATGATTTTTTTACAGAGACGGGAAACGGGGCCTTTGAAGAATGACAGATGGATCAATCCACAGGTATAGCACAGATATTAAATGAATTTGAATCCGTAGGACTTGAGGGGCTGGGGAACCTCAGGTATATGAACCGTGTTGATACCAAATACCTTTTTTCTGTCAGCAAGCTTCCCCGACTGCTTATGAATGTAAAGGCTGAGTACAAGGCACTGGAGATAGAAAATCTCAGGAGGTTCAGTTACAAGACAGTTTATTTTGACACACCTGACCTTTATTTCTATAACCAGCATATTACAGGCAAGCTGAACAGGTCAAAGGTCAGGATCAGGACCTATGAGTCAAACGGGCTTACATTCCTGGAGGTGAAGCAAAAATCGAACAAGGGACGTACCAGCAAGTCACGCCTTGAGAAGGAGCCCGGTGACATGAATCACATTGAACAATCCCGGCTTTTCCTGAACGAGCTTATCTTTTCCAGAGCCGAAGGGCTCAAGGCGGTTATTAATACCGGATTCACCAGGATCACCCTTGTCAGCTTCGAGAAATCGGAGAGGATAACCATTGACTACAACATAGTATGGAACAATCTCAGGGGAGAAACAGTAAGTATGCCATTCCTGGCGATTGCGGAGATAAAGAGCGACAAGTCCACTTCCCAGTCGCCATTTTTCAGCCAGCTGAAGCGTCTGGGTGTCCGACGAACCGGATTCAGCAAGTATGCGATGGGAATGGCGATGGTGAACGGTGCTCCAAAACAGAATAATTTGAAACCTAAATTGTTACTCATTAAAAAGATCAGGGATGAATTTAACGGGAATGGCACTGCCTGAAGGCGGAGCGATACTGGCGGAGCAGGGAATGTTCGGCCTGACGGGAATGCCGGAATTGATTGTCCGGTTTGGCATAAACCTGGCTGTCATGCTCATACTGGTAAGGTGGCTCTACTACACCACCACAAGGAGAAAGGATTACCTCTTCACCTATCTGCTTATCTCCAGCGTGGTATTCCTGCTCTGCTACATGCTTGAGAGCGTCACACTGCAGATCGGCTTTGCGCTGGGACTTTTTGCCATCTTCGGCATCATCCGCTACAGAACCAATCCAATGCCTATTAAGGAAATGACCTATCTCTTCCTGGTGATAGGCATCTCGGTGATTAATGCACTTACCACCGGTTCGGGATGGATGGAAATAGTGTTCGCCAATGCGGTCATTGTACTTATCGCATTCGGACTTGAGAAGGTATGGCTCCTGAGGCACCTCTCTTCAAAGGCAATTATTTATGAGAAAATCAACCTGATTGTTCCGGAGAAGTACAGCGAACTGATAGCTGACCTTCAGGAAAGGACCGGTATAACTGATATCAGGAAGGTGGAGATCGGTGCCATCAATTTCCTTAAGGATACCTGCAGGATGATAATCTACTATGAAGAAAGGGGGCGCTCTGTTAATCTTGCAGATCAGTACGGATATATCAAACCCGATGACAATGATGATGAATAGGAAACTGCTTTTTCCCTTTTTTGCTCTTCTTCTCTGCACGGGAGTTGCAGCCCAGGATACCGATTACGGGATATGGTATGAGGCCAAAGCCGAAAAAAACATATGGAAGGGGCTGAGGTTCGACCTTGAAGCAAGTATACGGACCAATGAAAAGGCCAGGAGTATCGAGAAGTTTTACCTGGAGCCGGGGCTTAGATATAAGTTCAATGACTGGTTCAACGCAGGTATATATTACAGGTTCATCGACCAGAAGGAGAAGGATGACAGGTATCACCCCAGGCACAGGTGGTTCTTCCAGATGAAGGGCACTGCTCCGTCATTTGCCCGGTTCACCTTTGCTGTAAGATACAGGATCCAGCAGCAGTTCAAGACCTATATGGAAGACCCGGAAGATGAAGAGCCGCAGTGGTATCAGAGGATAAGGTTTGAACTCGATTATGACATCAGGGGTGTTCCTTTGAAACCCTACATAAATGCAGAGATGCATTCCCAGCTATTCAGTCCGAATGATTTTGTTGCCGACAAATGGAGGTCAATGGTTGGGGTGGAATATACCCTGAACAAAAAGCACACCTTCGGAATCGAGTACATTTACAATGAAAGCCGGGTCACCAAACCTCCCTATGAAAACATACTGGGTTTAACCTATTCTGTTAAGCTTTGAATGCTGTTGAAACTGCCGCGACAGCCAGGACTGCCCGGCCTGTAAAACCAGCCTCTCGTATACGGTTGTCATGACTCATACCCGACAATTTTCCGTAAACTAAATTCCTATATTTGCGGAACTTTTCCAGCCGCAGGCTGTTGTTTTTCTGTTTAATATTTCTGAAATGAACAAATGGACTTCTGAACGTATAGGAGAGCTAAAGAATAAAAAGATAGTAATCACGGGTTCCTCTCACGGGATTGGTTTTGAGACTGCCAGGATTCTGTCGTCGAAAGGGGCTGATATTATCCTTGCGGTAAGGAATCTTCACAAAGGGGAGAAAGCCGCAGCAGGGATCACTTCCGGTAACGGTTCACTGCCGGTGAAGGTGATGCACCTTGACCTGGCCGACCTTTATTCTGTCAGGCAGTTTGCCGTTGATTACTCTTCAAACCATGACAGGCTTGATGTGCTGATAAACAATGCAGGGGTGATGATACCTCCCTACAGCAAAACCAGACAAGGTTTTGAGCTGCAGTTCGGGACCAATCACCTGGGTCATTTTGCCCTTACCGGGCTGTTGCTTCCCGTGCTTGCGGCAACGCCTCTGTCGCGCGTCGTCACTGTAAGCAGTATTGCTGCCCGTAATGCCAGTATTGATTTTGAAAATCTGGATGGTTCGAAGGGATACAACCCAATGAAGTTTTACCGTCAGAGCAAGCTCGCAAATCTTCTTTTTGGGGTTGAACTGCAGAACAGGCTCGAACGTGCGGGATCGTCAACCAAAAGCGTTGCCTGCCACCCCGGCATCACCGCCACCAACCTGCTTTCAAGAGGGTCCGGGAAAGAGACATGGAAAATAATGAAGGCACTCATGCGGCTTGTTGCACAGCCGGCAGAAAAGGGTGCTCTTCCTACCCTTTTTGCCGCCACTCATCCTGATCTGAGAGGAGGAGAATACATCGGTCCTGACGGCCCCGGCAACCACAAAGGCTACCCGGTTCTTAACAACGATGTTGCCCGTCTTTATAAACCTGATCTTGCAGCGAGGCTGTGGGAGGTTTCCGAATCACTCACAGGAGTTAAATACAGCATCTGAGGCCTATTGCCTGGCAATGCTGTGCATGTTTTGTTGAACAAACCACCCATTTTATTGTTTTTTTGATGAAAAACTATTGTCAAACTATATATAGAATAGTATTATGAAAGCAACTAAATGGGTTATAGATCCGGCACACAGCGAGATACAGTTCAAGGTGAAGCACATGATGATCACCACGGTAACCGGCAGTTTCAAGGAGTTCAAGTCTGAAGTTGAGACTGAAGGAGATGATTTTAAGACTGCAAAGGTCAGTTTTGAGGCATCAACCGGATCAGTATTCACAAATTCCGAGCAGCGTGATGCGCATCTCAGGAGTGCTGATTTCTTTGATGCTGATAATTTCCCCGAGATGAAGTTTGTATCGTCAGGACTGGAGCATGTTGAAGATGAGAACTGGCAGTTAACGGGCAACCTGACCATCAGGGGCACTGCCAGGCCCGTAAAGCTGGATGTTGAGTTCGGCGGAGTCGGAAAGGATCCGTGGGGCAACACCAAGGCCGGGTTCAGTATAAGCGGGAAGATCAATCGCAAGGACTGGGGACTTAACTGGAATGCAGCCCTTGAGGCCGGAGGTGTTCTTGTAAGTGATGATGTCCGCATATACGCAGAGGTTCAGTATGCAAAGCAGGGCTGAGCCTTTGACCTCCGTTTTTTATACCGGGGCACAGATTTATGTTCTTTAAATAATCAATATTAAATTGTAAATCATCGAATAAACACTTAAAATATCAGAATCCATTTAACATTTTACAGATAAAACAGAAGTTCGCTGACAGCTTATTATTTTTTGAATCCGGCATATAAAATTTGATTTTTAAAAACTAGATTTATATCCTGGTTTTAAGCTCTGGAAATATATGCGGGCAGACCTACAGGGGGAACTATTAAGAAAATGTAATATCAATAATTGCATATTACGTTTTATTCTTTTACTTACCTTCTTTGTCGGGGATGCCAATGCTATAGCACAGATTTACGGGTTTTCATAGGGAATTTGAAATATCATTTGACTACAATGTCTACCTCTCAAATCCAAACGAATACTCCGGCTTGTTCGGGTATATTCTTCGGATCATTTCAATTGACAATAAGAATGTTGACCTTGTAACGTCTTCACTTCCTACCAGATCACTGCATCTTATTATCGGAGGAACAGATTCACTTATTAATCTTGGGCCGATTGACAGCGCCTTGAATGCCTGGGTTAATTTACGGATCAAGTTTTTGATGAACGAGGACAAGCTGGTATTCTATGTCCCTGATTCTTTTTTTGTTGTGGAAAACATCGGGTTCAAGAAAAATGACTCCTTCAAGATTTTCTTTGGAGCAAATAATTACGGAAATTTCAAGACTTCGGATGTACCTTCAATGAATATCAGGGATATAAGGATATATGAGGAAGGTGTACTGAAGTACAACTGGCCACTTGACGAGGAAGAGGGTACTTCTGCTGCAGGAAGACTAAACAATGCGGATGCCTTGGTAAAGAATCCGGTATGGATTAAAAACCAGCATAGCAGATGGAAGAATAATTATCATAGTGAAGTTCGTGGTCATGTACTGGTGGCTTCCGACAAGGATAACGGAAGAGTGTTTTTCGTGGGTGACCAGCAGTTATTGGTTTATTCCGCACAGGGAAACACAATACATTCTGTCGATTACATCGATAAAACAATTTCAATAAACAATAATTTCTATTCTGAATACAACAGCCTGGATAATAAAATTTACGTCTTTGTTGTAGACAGTAAGGTATTTTACAGCCTTGATGTAATAACCGGGAAATGGAGTTCAATAGATGCAAAATCAGACTCGGGGACCTTCTACAGACATTACAACAGTCATTTTGTTCCGGTGGAGAACTCAATATACATTTTCGGCGGTTATGGTCAATATACCTACCATAATGAAATCCGGAAACTAGATTTAAACAAAAATGAATGGGAAGACCTGACTTTTGACAATGAGGTATTCTTTCCCCGGTACCTGGCAGGTCTGGGTTCACTGAATGATACAATATACATATTGGGTGGTTATGGAAGTCTGACGGGAAGTCAGCTGGTAAACCCACACAGTTATTTCGATTTACTCGGTTATTCAATTAAGAACGGGACGTTATTCAAAAAGTTTGAAATTACCCGGATCTACGATGATATGTGTGTGGGCAGCACTATGTTTATCAACAACAGGAATCGTGATTATTATGCATTGATATTTGAAAAAACCAAGTTTGAAAGTGCCTTGCACCTGATAAAGGGGAACATTGACAATCCCCAGGTGGAGTTTGCTGGAGATATGATCCCTTACAGGTTTCATGATATAAGATCGAATGCGAGCCTGTATTATTTCCCGGGGCAAAACAGACTGTTTACCTGTACTTCTTTCCTGACTGATTCTTCTACCACGCTGCTGAACTTATTTTCGATAGCGTATCCGCCTGCTGAATTCAGCCTGATTCCAACTGAGGAAAAAAGCAGAACGGGCATACAATTGATCCTGATTCCGATCGTGTTGGTGGTTTTGTTGTCTGTTATCCTCTTACTGTACGTAATTCGAAAAAGAAGGTCTGAAGGAGATTCAAAGGATGAAATCATACCTGAGATACCAGCAACAATTTATGAAGATAAAAAAACAGTTGCTAAAAAACCAGGAACGAAACAGAATTATCAGTTGGTTCTCTTTGGAGGTTTTCAGGTCTTTAACATGAATAATGAGGATATAACCAATAAATTTTCACCCTTGTTGAAAGAACTGTTTCTGCTAATTTTCTTATACACTTACAAGAACAATAAAGGAATTACCTCTGAGCAGATATCGGAATACCTGTGGTTTGGAAAATCCTCGTCAAGTGCAAGTAATAACAGGGCTGTAAACATTGCCAAACTTAAGTCGATACTGAGTGAAATCTGGGCAGTTGAATTGACAAAAAAGACGGGGTACTGGAAAATTATCCTGGACAACTCCGTGGTTAAGAGTGATTATCTCGACTTTCTTGAAATCAGCAGTTCAAAGACAAATCTGACCAGACAGAATATATGCAGATTATGTGAAATAACCTGTCAGGGAGGCTTCCTGATCAACACCAATTATGAGTGGCTTGATGACTTCAAGTCAGATATTTCGGACAGGATCGTTGACACAATGGTTGCATTTGCTGAAAAATCAAAACTTGAAACTGATGCTGAGTTCATTATTCAGCTGGCTGATTGCATTTTCAATTTCGACAAGATCAATGAAGAGGCAATGGTTTATAAGTGCAAGGCAGAGTATTTTCTTGGCAATCACAGCCTTGCAAAAATGACTTATGAGAAGTTTGTAAAGGAGTATAAAAAGCTTTACGATGAGGAATATAAGATTCCGTTTACTGAATTGATCAAATCATAGGTTTTTATTGGCTGCCCAGTTCCTGAAATCAGTTATTAAACAGGATTATAGAAAAGGATTTTCTGCCTTAAAACATCCCTGCCCCTGTAAATCATTATAATGTATATACCGGGTTTAAGGTTAACCGGAACTTCCGATCTGTCAAGCAAAAAGTCAGCAACGAGTCTTCCGGAGTAATCAAAAATTCTAATGAACGAGTTGATAACGTTATCTTCAAAAACGAGTGCCTCTTTATTTTGATATACATACTGATATGATTCACCGGCACTGACTTTTGTGACAGAGACCGGGATTATCTCCCCTGATGAAATAAATATATCATCGAAAAATGCGTTGAACGGACCGGCAGGAGAGGGGTTGTCAAAGGTGATAATGATACCTGTAATCTCATCACCCTCCAGCTCGCCTGTGCCGATCCTGCAAATAAATTGTTCCCATCCTTTTCCCGGCGTTCCGATTCCCGAAGATGGATCCATGCTGCCTCCAAGATGACTTTTGTACCCCGGAAGTTTGCTCAGTCTCTTTCCTGACTTAAACACCAGGTCGGCTGAAACAAATCTGCCAGGTTCATCAGTAGTCTTTTTCCAGAATGAAAATTGCAGACCTGTTACAACAGGTATACTGATTTCGGCAATTCTGTAACTGTAATTGGCAATTGATGAAGAGGTTGGAATTCCTGAGGTTTTTACAAGATATGTTCCGCTGTGTGCATTCGTTTCATCATTGATGATTTCAAAAGATGGAAACGACACATTTGTGCTTTCAAGGATTTCAGGATTATGGAAGCAAGGATCGAGATTAAATATCCCGCTTTTAACCGGACCTCCCTCTTTTGTAATATATTCGGTATATCTCTTTTCAAAGCTGTTTCGGTAATAATCCGGACCACGTGAATGTGGTACAGACAAAACCGGGGTTGGTTCCTCGGGGCTTTTTACCATGAATGTGGCGGCTCCTGCAACTCTCAGGTAGAAATCTGATGATACCCATATACCATCGGCGCTTAGCGTGACAAAATACTGGTCGGTTGGTATCATACTCCAGTCGGTTGCAGCCTTCATAATTGCAGTACCTTCATCATATTCATCGAACATGGCAAGGTACATCTGATTAATGCCACTCATTCTAATGTTGAAGGCCTGCCGCCACAGGAACTCCCCTCCAAGCCGGGGAATTGAATTCGGGACTCCCGTATTCCATGTAGACCAGGAAAATCCCGGAAACACAACCGGAAGGTAACCGAGGTCATTGGCATCACAGAATGCTTTATCAGGCACGATATAGTCCACTCTGTGTTTGTCGCATTCCGGAATGCTCCTGTAGCGCCCTGGTGTCCATGGGCTGACCATATCATAGCTCTTGTAGGCTTCGATAAACCCCGGTTTTGAGTCGCCTGATCCTGTACGCCAGTTTGTAGGAACCCCTCCGATTACGTAACAGCCCCGGCTCCGGAGAAACTCTATAAGTTCGATAGTCTTTGCTGCATTTCCCACTCTTGAAGTAAATCCCGGCCCCCATACCTGCACAACAGGTTTGTTATTTACTGTGGCATAGGCAGGTGATGATGTCAATGCATAAGCTTGCTCTATGTTGAAAACCCAGTCAAATTTAATACTCTCAACCCAGGCATTCTCGTCTTTGCCTGACGATATATCATAACAAATGTAAAAGATCCTTTCAGTTGCCTCTGCCGCTTTTTTGACCTTTAGTGGTTTTGAGAACGGCGAATCGGTAATCGGATATGGATTATCTCCTATAAATCGCTGCAGGGCGATACCATCAATACCATAATCTCTCATCCATTCAAAGTGTTCGTCAATTACATCAGATGAACTGAACAGGAATGAAGGATCTCCGCTTCCAAGATTGTCAAAAGCAGTGATTCTCAAGATATCCGGATTGTAATCCCTGACATCAGGATAAATATCGAAGGAAGAATTTCCAGCCTTGGGAGGCGTATTGGATGACCAGTGAACCCATCCTGTATTTGACTCACTGGCAGTAAACCAGGCCTGGTATCCGGCCACTGATTTTCCGGTAAATTCCGAGTAACTGCTGCCTGACGTAACCGGAACCGGTTCCCCGGATGGATCAAGTTCTCCCTTTGATATGGTTATTTTATGGAGATATGCCTCGCCTGAAATCCTGAAATCTGACTGATTGTTTTGCAGATTGTTAAATGCAGCATCTGTCACTGCAACTGTTGCGCTTATCCAGGTGTGAGTGTCCGTTTTTGTTAATGAAACAGATTTGTATTTACCTGATAAGGAATTATACTGAAGTGAAAAGTTGCCAAGACCGGCATCAAAGTATGCTATTTGAAAAATCAGTCTGGCATCTGAAGTCAGAATCAACCCGTCATCGACCCTGAAGTAGCCATATTTGCCGGTGGGGATAAGACGGCAGGCCTTCCCGCCCCTGATTGTCTGTTCACTATAGGCTTCGGCTGAAGGGGTGGAAATTACAAGGAATTGCATTCCCGCCTCTTCCCGGGGATCTGAAAAGATTATCCTGGCATCCTGGCTGTGTGCCAGTGACCCCGAAACCAGGAGTAAAAAAACTGAAACTAAAGATAGCAGGTGATACATAAAATGACTTTGTTGCCAATTAACACCCGGCCAATTAATTCTTGATTAATAATCACTTAATTGCTATTCCCTCGATAAATTAATAATGATTAATTGACCGGATAAGTTGTTGGTATACATTGATATGCCGGAAATCAGCCACTATTAATTAAGGATGTTTACTTTTTATTAATTGAAAATTAATGGCAGTTCGCTTCTTTTATTATTGTAACGTCATACCAGAGTTGGAATCTTAAAACCTATCCTTCGATGAATGTCAAAGATCTGTTATTTAATAAACATGTAGCATTAACCGGCGGATTCGTTTTCGCTTCCTCGTTTATCACAGCAGGTCAGGTAGACGAAAGGCCCAATATCCTTGTTATTATGACCGATCAACAGGCGTTCAGCGCGCTTGGATATGCGGGTAATACAGTTATCCGGACTCCAAACCTTGATCGTCTCGCCGCAGATGGCGTCTATTTCAGCCAGGCAATAACCCCCTGCCCGGTCTCTGTTCCGGCAAGGACATCGGTGTTAACCGGCCGGCTCACCGAGACAACAAGGGTCAGGGATAATAAAGATGTGGTGAGCCAGGAAGCAATTTGTTTCCAGACTTATGATGAAATACTTTCAAAAGCGGGTTACCGGAGTGAGTATTACGGGAAATTTCATTCCCCGGAATACATGGCAGAGATATACAAGAATCCTCCGGTTGAAGGATTGACCGGAACAGATCCTATTATCAAATGGGAATCACTCTATGTAAAATTTATAAAAGATACAATCCGCAAGAGAGAGTTAAAACCCGGAGAACTTTATGAAACCACATTTTATGGCGGAACCGTTCCCTACAGGGTTGATCCTATAGACAGGAGATACAAGTACCTTCCTTCAGGAATTATTCCGGAAGATGAATTAAAAACAAAGAAGCTGGGGCAGGACGATGTGCACGGAGTTCTTGATTTGCCAGCCGAATATACCATTACTGCCGTTCAGGCCCGTGAAGCAATTGAGGCCCTTGACCGGCTCAAAGATGAGAGGTTTATTCTGACATGTTCATTCCATTGCCCTCATGTTCCGATTACCCCGTCAGAACCATACGTCTCATTGTATAAACCTGAGAAGATGGCAACGCCTGTTTCCATAAAGGATAGCAGGAATAACTCCCCCTACAAATCTAATCAGGATGGATCACCCTATTCCAATCCTGAAGGAGTCAGATACATGACAAGGAATTACTATGCCTTTGTCACGGAGATAGATGAATGGGTTGGAAGGATACTGACCAGGCTCGAACAGTTGAACCTGAAAGAAAAAACGCTGGTAATTTTTGTTTCAGATCATGGCGAAATGCTCGGGGCTCACGGCATGAGGGGAAAATTCTGCTTTTACGAGGAATCTGTCAGGGTGCCGTTCATTATTTATTATCCGGGGAAAATACCTGCTGGAACAAAGGTTAATACGCCAGTTTCGGTTTTGAATATTTTCCCGACCATTCTCGATTATGCCGGTCTGACAAACATACCTTCTGACGGATATTCACTCAGACCCGTAATTGAAGGGGGCGAATCCAGGTATGATTTTGCAGTATCAGAATGGACCTGGACAAACAGTAATACTCCGTCTCTGATGATTAGGACTAATGACTGGAAATTAATGACCACTCACAGGAGCGGGGGTAAGGATGTGGAAGCCCTCTATGATTTAAAAAACGATCCCTTTGAGATGAATAACCTTTTAGGCACAAATCCCGAACGGTTCAGATATGCTGCTATAGCAGAAAGCCTGCGTTCCAGGCTGGTGGGTTATTTAAAAGACGTAAACTACCCGCTTGTTGAAGGAGTGGAGCAGAGAATCCTCATTCGGGAATAACACGACAGAAATTGAAAATATTACACAAAAAACAGATGACAGGCTGGCAGACATATTTTAACCACATTTTCCCAGGAGTTTGATTTCAATTCAATAAAAGATGAAGACCGGAAGAATATTGACAGTTCTGATACTGATCTTAATATGCATAAATGTTTCAGCCCAGACCAGGCATGCGGAAAGGAGCAAATTCATGAGTTACAAAGGGCTTGTCATGGCAGGTTACCAGGGCTGGTTCAATTGTGAGGGCGATGGTGCAGGCAGGGGGTGGACTCATTACGACAAGAATGGAGTCTTTGAGGATGGCAGTTGCACCATCGACTACTGGCCTGAAATGGATGAATACACGGTGAAATACAAAACACCCTTTAAGTTCGCTGATGGTTCGCCGGCCTACGTCTTCAGTTCATTTGATGAAAGCACAGTGGATCTGCATTTCAGATGGATGAAGGAGTATGGGATCGACGGGGTTTTCATGCAGCGTTTCTTCTCTGTCCTGACCAGTCAGAACAGACTGGATCATAACGACAAGGTTCTGGCTTCTGCCCTGAAGGCTGCCGGAAAATATGGAATAGCAATATGCCTCATGTATGATATAGGCCATATGGATGACAGCAGATACAAACTTCTGTTTGAGGACTGGAAGCACCTGGTCAATGACCTGAAGCTGACAAACCAGGGAGAAGAGACCACGTATCTCTTTCACAACGGCAAACCCCTGGTGGCTTTCTGGGGGATCAGTGCAGGCACAAGGGAGTCAGGACATATTCCGGAAATATTTGAGATAATCGATTTTTTCAGGAATGACCCGGAATATGGCGGATGTTCCATTCACCTGGGGATTCCATCGCGATGGAGAACACTTGGCTACGATACGAAAGGAGATCCGCGCCTGCATGAGGTCCTTATGCAGGCTGATGTAATTCACCCCTGGCTGGTAGGTCGTTTTAATGAGGAAAGCTACGAAGAGTTCCGGCAGGAAAATATTGTCGGCGATGCAGAATGGTGCAAGAAAAACGGGAAGTCTTATGCCCCCACTATTTTCCCTGGTTTTTCATGGCACAATATGAAAGATGACGTATCAGACAAAATACCCAGAAACAGAGGCGAGTTTTTCTGGAAGCAGATTTCCGGTGCCATTGAGAGCGGGGCTGAAATGCTTTATGTTGCCATGTTCGATGAAATAGATGAGGGAACGGCTATCATGAAGTGTGCACATGAAGTTCCTGTTGGCAAAAGCATATTTGTCCCGATCGAAAAAGATGTACCAGCAGATCATTATTTATGGTTAACAGGCATGGCCGGAAAAATGCTTCGTGGCGAAATACCCTTCTCGAAAAAAATGCCTGAAAGGGAATAGATATTCACCTAAATTACAGGAAATTTCCGTGCAGGTTAAAATGAAAATGTATGAAGACAGAATTCCTGAATAATAACCGGTTGATAAGGACAATTGTGACAGCCTGTTTAATCAATGTAATATTGACAATATGCGCCTTTGCACAAACCGGGGATCCTTCCAAAAAAGTTATTGACCCTGTTGATCCGGCGACAATTGACATTTCCAGGCCAACTTTGTTTGCAGTACCGTATACTCATCTTGATGATTTCTGGAGATGGTCTTATCCCCAGGTAATAAGGGATTTTTTGAGAAACACCCTGGATGACAATTTCAAGGCTTTTGAAGAATATCCGGATTATGTATTTAACTGGTCGGGTGCCAGCCGCTATCAAATGATTAAGGAGTATTATCCCGGGAAATATGAAGAGCTTAAAGAATGGATTGCTGCTGGCAGGTGGTATCCAAGCGGCAGTTCATGGGTTGAAAATGATGTAAATGTTCCTTCTTCCGAATCTGTTGTTCGTCAGATACTGCTCGGATATACCTATTTCAAAAACGAATTCGGGAAAGAAAGCCTTGAATTCATGCTTCCTGATTGTTTTGGATTTTCCTGGTCTCTGCCATCAGTCCTCAGTCATTGTGGTATTCGCGGATTCTCCACACAGAAACTGACCTGGGAATCAGCCAATGGGATTCCATTCAATGTAGGACGATGGATCGGACCTGATGGTAAATGGGTTATTGCAGCCTTAAATGCAGGGAACTATGCATCAGGACATGAACACAATTACTCTACTCATAAGGAGACACTAGAGCGTCTTGAAAAGAACAGGGAGGCTGGCGGCCTTCCTGTCGACTATTATTATATTGGCGGAGGAGATCAGAACAATGCTGATCGTGGGGGTGCAGTTCAAAAAGTATCTCTTGAATCACTTAAAAAGGCCAAGGAAACAAATGGACCTGTCAATGTTGTCGTCGGGCAGGCAGACCTGATGTTCAGAGCCATAACTGATGAACAGGCTGGGAAACTACCAACCTGGAATAAGGATCTTCTGCTTATTAAACACTCAACCGGAGTGCTTTCATCACAGGCCTATACCAAGAAGTTAAACCGTAATGCTGAGTTGTTGGGTGATGCCAGTGAACGAGCAGCCGTGGCTGCCCACCTGTTAAACGGGACTCAGTACCCTCACGGCACGCTGAATGAAGCCTGGAAATTAATGCTTCGCAACCAGTTTCATGATAACCTTCCCGGAACAAGCATTCCAAAGGCCCATGAGCAGGGATGGAATGATGGCATAGTCGCACTTAATCAATTTGCCGGAGTATATAAAGATGCAATTGGTAGTTTGGCAAAGCTGTTAAATACAGATGTCCCAGGGGTTCCGGTGGTCGTTTTTAATCCGCTTTCAATCGCGCGTAAGGATGTCGTCGAAGCCTTAATCCCTGATGGGTTGAGGAGCACAGAATTCCTTGCGGTATTTGATGAAAAGGGAAAGGAGGTACCTTCCCAGGTTATCAGCGGGTTTGATGGGATGAGGCGGATACTGTTTATTGCCGAACTTCTCCCGGTGGGAGCAACCGTCTACTCGATCCGCCCGGAAAGAACCCAAATTAAGAATCCGGAATTGATTGTTCGCAAGGATTATCTTGAGAACAGCAATTTCAGGGTAATTATTGACGCCAATGGTGATATAGCCAGTGTGTTTGATAAAAGAATAGAGAGGGAACTACTCGAAAAACCTGTACAGCTTGAGTTTGGGGTGAACTTTCCAGACACCAAGCCCGCATGGCGTATTTACTGGAAAGACATAAAACAGCCTGCACGCAGCGTGGCATCAAATCCTGTCTCAGTACGAGTTGTTGAAGAAGGACCTGTGAGGGTTGCAGTAGAGGTGGTAAGGGAGAACGAAGGTTCAAGAATTATTCAACAGATAAGGTTGTCGGCAGGAAGTGATGGAAGCCGTGTGGAAACTGCAAACCTGATTGACTGGAAAAGCCGTGGTACCCTGTTGAAAGCAGCTTTCCACCTGACGGCAGAAGCACCTGAAGCAACATATAACCTTGACCTTGGAACCATCAGGCGAGGAAACCGGAACGAGACACAATACGAAGTACCGCATCATGGATGGATTGACCTGACTGATAAATCAGGTACTTACGGTGTATTACTGCTCACAGGCGCAAAATACGCCAGCGACAAGGTGGATGACAATACCATCAGGCTCACCCTGATTCACGGACCGGATACAAAGGACAGTGAACAGGAAGTACTGGATGATGGCACCATGAGTGAGATGAGATGGCAAGATTGGGGAAGACATCAGTTTACATACTCAATTACCGGTCATAAAGGTGACTGGCGAGAAGGGAAATCACACTGGGAAGCCATGCGCTTTGAGCAGCGACCAGCAGCCTTTGCCGTGCCCGGATATAAAGGTAAAGCAAGCTCCTTCTCGTTGCTGAATATCAGTACAGACCAGATAAACGTCCAGGCGGTTAAAATGGCTGAGGATGGTTCGGGTGTTATTGTACGGTTACAGGAATTACAGGGGAAACCATGCGC
This sequence comes from Bacteroidales bacterium, assembly GCA_025454815.1. Taxonomy (GTDB): domain Bacteria; phylum Bacteroidota; class Bacteroidia; order Bacteroidales; family VadinHA17; genus SR-FBR-E99. Next base: position 69,397 of record JALONR010000010.1, read on the forward strand.
CGGTGTGAAGCTTACGGCAGCAGTTCCTGTCGAAGGAGCCAGGGAAACAGACGGAGTTGAACGTCCGCTTGATATAAAACTTGCAGTAAAAAAGAATGCGGTAATACTGGACTTTGCGGCCTATGAACTGAAAACAGTGCTGTTGCACATTTCAGGTGCAAATAAAACCTCATATCAGACTCAACCTTTGACACTTGACTACGATACCGATGTTTTTAGCTATAACAGCAACCGCGAGGACGGATACATTGACCGGACGCCGAGAAGCGAAGGTCACCGCGGCACCATGGATGGCAAGGGTGGAACTTATCCTGCCGAAATGATCGGCGATAATGTCAGGGTTGGAAATGTCCTGTTTGAAATTGGTCCGCGCGATAAGGGTAAGTATAATGCAGTGGCATGCAAAGGGCAAACTGTTTCCTTGCCTGAAGGCACACGGGTATTACATATTTTAGCAGCCGCAGACGTTGACACAGATGTAATCTTTAAGGCAGGCGGCAAGGAATTCCCGTTAACCATCGGCGGCTGGACAGGTTATATGGGGTTATGGGATAACCGGGAATTCGAGGGGTTTGTTGCAGAGCTATCCTATTCATTACGCAATGATCTGAAAACAATTCATCCGGCCTTCATACGCAATCAAAGGATTGCCTGGGCAGCTTCGCACCATCACAGGCCTGCCGGTGATGCACTTTATGAATACAGTTATCTGTTTTCATACCGCCTTGAAATCCCTGAAGGCACTGCGGGTATCACGCTCCCGGATTCCAGGTTTGTGCGCATTATTGCAATCAGTACCGGCGATGAAGGTAATGCCCTGCCACTTCAATCACCCTTTGAAGACTTACATCGGGATGAAGACTTTGCCAAAAGATTTAAATATCCTGAAGAGCTTTAAAACCAGATAAACTGAACTGCTATTCTGAGTCGGGTTATTTGATAACAGACATAAAAACCAAGAAAAATGAAAAAGTTTACTAGAACCTGTAAGCACACAAGTATGGCCGCCACACTTGTTGCATTAATGATGTTTTTCTCAAACTGCACCGGCAAACAAACTGTTAAAACAGGAGATGGGTCAGCCGATCCCGGGACTTTGACACAAAAGGAATATTCGCAATTTGTTTTTGAAACGACAAACCTTTATCGGTATGAGTTTCCGACTCATATAAATGACATTATAGTTGACCGGGCTTTATCTCAGAATTCAGAGGTGTTCATGGTAATTGTTGAAGACGGAAAATCGGTCCATCATCATCAGCATGCTGATACTGAACAGATTTTCTATATGCTGGAGGGGACAGGAATTTTATCAATCGGGGAGAACAAAACCGAATATGCCGTGAAGCCTGGCGACGTAGTCAGAATACCACCGTCAGTTTTACATTCAATCCGAACCAATCCGGGTGAAAATATTAAATATTTGTGTGTCGATTGTTTCGGAGCGCAAAAGCCACTTGAGCCATCCTGGGATGAACATGTGCGGGTGGTATGCAAAGAACAGGGATACGATTACAATGAAGTTATAAAGAGCAATGTAATACAATAAGCCTTGATTCTTGACCAGGAGCATTGCAAGAAGGGGTAAACCCTGTCGCGCCAGGCAAAAAACAGGTATTATTATAACGCTTGCTGACTGGTCCTGAAATCAGGGCTATACCATTTCTGGCAATAAAGAATAGTACCAGTATGATATTCTTTGTTATCATGGCCATATAATCTGTGACTTTTTTTTAATGAAAAATGGGGACCACACGATGAGATCTTACAATACTTCGGTAATCAAACCGCTTCTTCTGGTCATCTCAGTTTTGTTTAATGCTTTGCAACTGGGCGCAAATCCGATCAGGGGGAAAGCTATAATACTCAATAAGAATAATCTGACAATTGTATTTTCCGATAAGGAAGTAGGTCCGTTAGGAATTGCATTAAATGCTTTACTCAGAGATTTTGACGAAGTATTGGACTTTCAGCCCAAGGTTTTTAACGAGTTGAGTAGGGATTGTGATACTACCGAAATTGTAATTGTAAACAGGGCATCAGGATTACTTTCAGTTCCGTCGGACAAAGCACTTGAACTTGATGGTTTTGAATCTCATCGCGTTTACGCCGATCCTGACAATAACCGGATATATCTGGAGGGTTATGACCTCCGGGGAACGATCTTTGCCATTTACACCTTCTCGGAAGAAATACTGGGTGTTCCCCCTTTAAAATACTGGAGCTCATGGGTGCCGGCAAAGCAGAAGGAAATTAGGATAGACGGCAATCTTAATATATTTTTCAAATCGCCACAGGTAAGGTACAGAAGCATTTTGCCCGGTGACCAGGATTTCTTCAATCCATGGAAAAGAAATTCTCCCGGGAACGACAATGTCTGGCTGGAAACGGCACTTCGCCTCAAAATGAACACTGTGGAGACATATTCTACAATTGAGCCTGGTTATGAAGTAAGCGGTTATGCCAGACTGATCGACAGATATGGGCTGGTAATTACTTCTCATCATACAAGTGGGCTCAACACCTCATTCGGGACCTGGGAGACATATTGGGAGAAAGTGAGGAAAATGGAGCCTCCGAAACTGCTTCTTGCAAATGAGCAGGCAATCATTGATTTCTTCAGATACAATGCCGAGACAGTCAGGAGGAGCGGAATTGACAACCTCTGGACGGTTGCTTTCAGGGGGAAAGTTGACCAACCTTTCTGGAGCGTATTCGAAGATGCTCCTTCCGGGGATCCGGAGCGGGCTGAGGTTATTAACAGGATGCTCCGGATACAACTGGATATAATCAAAGATGTAACCGGCAATCCCAATCCATATACCCGTATTACATTTTATGATGAATTGGCTAACCTCATGGCAAAAGGCTACCTGAAACCGCCGGAAGGTGAAAACATGATATGGACATTTGTGGCTGCACGCCGGGATCCCTATCCGTATGACGACCTGGTGAATTTCAATCCGGTAAGGCCTGTTAAACTGGGTTATTATATGAACTTCGGTTTTGCGTCAACAGGAGCACATGTTGCACCTGCCGAAAGTCCATGGAAAATGGAGTTCAATTACAGGTACATTTATGACAAGTCACCTCTTTACTTTTCAGTTGTAAATGTCGGGAATTTCAGGGAATTCGTACTGGAGCTGTCAGCAAATGCGAAAATGCTATGGGATTATGACAGCTACAACACTGATAGTTTTATGCTTGAGTATTGTTCGCAATATTTTGGCGCTGAACACGCAACTGAAGTATCCCGGCTCTACAAAGACTTCTATGATGCTTACTGGAACCCAAAGCCATCCGTTTTCGGGGGAATGGAACGCCAGTTTACTTTTCAGGACCTCAGGTATGCCCGGGCGTTTGATCATATATATAATGTTTTTTACTCTTCAACTGATTCACTGAATTTGAATCCGCTTAGTGAGATAGGTTATGAGAGCGTTCCAGGCCGGACTTTCCGGATAGACCTGGAATATAACCATAGCACCAACCAGGTCGATGCATTGCTTTCTGGTATGAGCAAAACCATACCCCGGTTTGAATCAGTGGCCAGACGCTGCACTGAAATGATGCCCGTACTTGATAGCAACAAACAGGTATTCTTTAACGACAACCTGAGGATATATAGTTACTACATGGCCTATTTTAGCAAAACACTTTACCATTTTGTCTCCGCCTACAGGAATCAGGCTGACAAGGAATTGCTTGTCAAAGACCTCGAAATGGCACAGTCAAATGCAATCAGTGCTAAAAGCATCTTGTACGAAGGGCAACATGGCATCTTCAAAACATGGTATTCCAATGCAGATCCCCTGACCCGGACATTTCAGATCGATTCATTAATTGCCAGGATCCAGGGCCTGAAGCAACAGGCCCTTGACAGAAGATAGTTGAAACAGGAATTTGCACCGGATGCCAGCTGTAAATCAATATCACATGTAATAAATCAGACAGTGCCAGACAGTTTTGATATATGAGAAGAAGTGTCATTTTCCTGATTTTTGTTTCAGTGATCCTTCCTGCGGCTGCTCAGAGAACAGAGACCATGTGTCTGTCAGGCACAGACAAGGATAACACGGTTCAATGGGATTTCTATTGTACAGGCGGGATGAACAGCGGAAAATGGAGCACAATCGGAGTTCCCTCAAACTGGGAGTTGCAGGGCTTTGGCTCGTACCTTTACGGAAGACCTGATCGTGATGCCAATGAAAAGGGCATGTACAGATATGAATTCACCGTACCGGAATTGTGGAGGACGAAAAAGGTATTCATTGTATTTGAAGGATCAATGACTGATACGGAGGTAATAATAAACGGGAAATCAGCCGGACCTGTGCATCAGGGTGCCTTTTACAGGTTTAAATATGACATTGGTTCCCTTCTGAATTATAAAGGGAGAAACCTTCTTGAAGTTACAGTAAGCAAGGAATCAGCCAATGAAAGCATAAACAAGGCGGAAAGGACATCAGATTACTGGGTTTTCGGGGGAATATTCAGACCTGTTTACCTTGAAGCCTTTCCGGTTCAGTACATTGACCGTGTAGCCATAGATGCCCGCGGTGATGGTTCATTCCATATGAATGTTTTTCTGGCCGGAGAGGGGAACGCTGCAACGGTTAGCGCACAATTGCAGACAACGGATGGCAGACTGCTTGGGAGCCCGATTACAACCTCTGTCATTGATAATGAACTGATATTAACAGGATTATTTCCGGATGCTGCCCTGTGGAATCCGGAATCTCCGAACCTTTACGAGGTTGTTGTAAGCCTTGAAAGAGGCAGAAAAACTATCCATCAGGTCAATCAGAAATTCGGATTCCGTACCGTTGAGGTAAGGCCATTTGATGGCATTTATGTTAATGGAACCAGAATTGTGTTCAAAGGCATCTGCAGGCATACATTCTGGCCTTCATCGGGGAGGACAAGCAGTAAAAGACTTGCAGTTGAGGATGTAAGTCTGATGAAGGAAATGAATATGAATGCGGTCAGAATGAGTCATTATCCTCCTGACACATATTTTCTTGACGTTTGTGACTCAATGGGGATGTTTGTCCTGGATGAGCTTGCCGGCTGGCAGGATTCTTATGACACCCCCACTGCAAAAAGACTGGTCAGGGCAATGGTTGAAAGAGATGTCAACCATCCTTCCATCGTTTTGTGGGTTAATGGAAACGAAGGGGGTTTCAACAAGGAAGCCAGGGGTGACTTCGCACTCCATGACCCGCAGAAAAGGACAGTAATTGAACCATGGTCAAAGGTAAACGGGACCGACACCAAACATTACCCCGGATTCAAATATGTTGAAAATGCACTTAATAACGGCAAGGATATTTTCTTTCCGACGGAGTTTCTTCATGGATTGAATGACGGCGGCCTGGGTGCAGGTCTTGATGATCAGTGGGAATTCATGATGTCAAAACCCCTTTCAGCCGGAGCTTTTCTTTGGGTATTTGCAGACGAGGGAGTCGAACGAAGGGATAAAAACGACTCAATTGATGTCTGGGGGAGCAATGCACCCGATGGTATACTTGGTCCATACCATGAAAAGGAGGGGAGTTTTTACACCGTTAAGGAGATATGGTCTCCCGTGCAGTTTGATGAGGTTGCCATCAACCCTGGTTTCGATGGCAAATTCACTGTGAAGAATGCGTACCTGTATACAAACCTGAAGCTATGCAGATTCTCCTACGAACTCGTCAGGTTTGTAAACACGTTTCCCGGTTTTGAAATGCAAGAATTGTCAGGAGAGATTTCTTCGCCCGATATTGAGCCGGGATCGGCCGGAGATCTTACTGTCATTCTTCCGGCTGACTGGGATGATTTTGACGTGCTGTATATAACCTCAACTGATAAACATGGCAGAAATATCAATACATGGTCGTGGAATATAACAAAACCCTCTGACTTTGCAACCAGGATCACCGGGCAGGGTACTGACGAAGTAAGGGCGATGGAAACTGATGGATTCCTGACCCTATCTTCAGGCAAGACTTCTGTCACTTTCAATATGAAGACGGGGCTCATATCGGGCGTTATGTCCGACAATCATGCTATACCTTTTGGGAATGGATTTCAACCTGCTGGATTCCGGGCAGGATTCAAACAGATGAACTACTGGTCTGAAAAGAGCAACTGGGTGATAGATATGGAATACGACAGCCTTCTTAAAGCACGGTGGACAATGTTGCCCGGGGGGATATTAAGACTCGATTATCAATATGCTTTCACCAGGTCGTGCGACTTCGCGGGCATCACCTTTTCATATCCGGAGAACCTTGTTACCGGTGCCGTATTGCTGGCGGACGGACCATACCGGGTCTGGAAGAACCGGCTTAAAGGACCTCAATTTGGCCTGTTTGAAAAGAAATATAATAATACCATAACCGGGCAATCATGGGTTTTTCCGGAATTCAAAGGCTATTACTCCAACTTCTATGCTGTTGAGATCGAAACAAAAGAGTTGCCGTTTACAATTTTTTCTGCAACGGAGAATCTTTACCTGCACCTTTTTACCCCAGAGGCAGCCACCAATCTGACAGGTCTAAAGGGAGAGGTAAATCCGCCCTTCCCGTCAGGGAATATCTCATTTCTGCATGGAATCAGTGCTACTGGCACCAAGTTTTCAAGGGCTGATGAAGAAGGTCAGCAGGGACAGAAAAACAGTTATCAGACCGGTTCAAAGCCACTGTGTGGAACTCTGTTTTTCAAATTCGGGAGCCAGGATCAGTCAGACCGGTGATTTGAGGAAAATAAGGAACCTCTTATAAGCGCTGAAAAAAATATTGAACCAGTAAGTTTTAAGTAACAAATTTTGTTGAAATGAAACAATTACCTCAACTCCTCTTTATTCCCGGTATGATCTCAATCCTGGGGTCATCTGATAGTTCGTCCCTGCAAAATGCTGAACCAGGGGGAGAGCCTAAGAGAGTCCGGAATCAACCCAATGTGATATTCTTTGCGCTTGATGACCTCAATGACTGGGTAACTCCCCTTGGCTATAATCAGGTTAAAACGCCCAATATGGATCGACTGGCCAGGGAGGGAGTAGTGTTTACATATGCCCATGCACCGGGTGTATTCAGTGCACCATCACGCACTGCCATTATGACCGGATTAAATGCATCAACTACAGGTTGTTACGGAGAGGATCCCTTCCGGTTCGACCACCCTGATCTGGTCACCCTGCAAATGGCCTTCAAACAGGGAGGATACTCTACTTATGGTGCCGGCAAAATCTATCACCACCGCGGTGGATTTGTTGACCTCAGAGGCTGGGATGAATATTTCTCACGAAGCCAGGAAATGAGAGACCTGGGCTGGGAAATGAATAGCTATTACATGAGTGATACTCCTCGGCCGACACCATTCCCTTATAGTCCCTATTATACAAAAACCGGAAGAGCCGGTGATTCGGCATTGCATCTTGAATGGGGGCCAATACCCGATGAGAGGGAGGATGAAATGGTGGATGCCATTCGCACCAACTGGGCTTGCGATATCATTAAGCAAAAGCACATTAAACCCTTTTTTCTCGCCCTGGGTTTGTATTCGCCGCATTATCCGAATTATGCTCCTCAGAAATACTTTGATATGTATGACAGCGATTCGATCCGGCTTCCACCTTATAATCCGGATGACCTCGATGATTTGCCTGAAAGCATCCGCAGAAACATGCTGAACCGTTCTAAACAGCATAGGGAGCTGGAGGAATTAAATGCCCTGGAAGATGCTGTAACCGGCTACCTCGCAGCAACCTCTTTTGCCGATGCAATGCTCGGTCGTGTCCTGGATGCTCTGGACGCAAGTCCCTATAAGGATAACACTATTATTGTATTATGGAGTGATCAGGGCTTTCACCATGGCGAAAAAATGCACTGGGGAAAGCATACATTATGGCAGCGAACTTCTCATATTCCATTTATCTGGGCAGGAAAAGGTATACCCGCGAATATGAAAGTGGAAACTTCGGTCAGTTTAATCGATATGTATCCAACTTTTATCGAACTGTGTCATCTTCCTGACGTTGCAGGCCTTGAGGGTGAATCTCTGGTCGCTGCATTGAAAAATCCATCAGGATCAAAGGACAGAAACGTCTTTCTTCCAGGTAATGAGAGAGGCAGTTATGCAGTGATAAATACAAACTGGAGGTATATTCATTATTCCGATGGAGCTGAAGAGCTGTATAATGTTACGGAAGATCCCAACGAATGGAACAACCTGGCAGTTGACGAAAATTTTCAGTCAGTTGTGAAGAAAATGAAAAAATCAGCCCCGGCTGAATTTGCTCCTGTTGTTACACCTAAAAATGAACTGAAGCTGGTAGTTGAAGGCGACTCATTTCACTGGGAGAAGAAAACCAGACAGCAATTTTAGAACAAACCAATCTGTCAGGCTGTAATTCGTTGTTGCAAGTTGAGAACCCGGAACAATGGTTATCCGACTGGCAGACAAAAGTCTGTTGTTAATTCCTGTTAATTATTTTGATTTCTCATAATTTAACCTGTTCTGCAAGTAGCTAGCGGTCAGTGTCTTATATTTCCGCGTCAAATGCAGTGCAAATCGCATTAATGTTCTTTATTCCATATTAATAGAAAATTAATCATGTAAAGTTTTATTGGAGTTTATCAAAACAGAAACCAGTCTTATGATGGACAGAACAATCAGGTACGTTGGAGCTTTTATACTTCTCTTGCTCTTTTCAGGGTTGAGTTCCTGCATAAAGGAGGACTTCACAAAATATATCGATCCAACCATCGGTAACGTGGCACCATTTTTAGTCCCGACTTATCCGACCATGCATTTGCCAAACCAAATGATCCGGATGTTTCCCTTGAAAGAGGATTACCTCTCCGACCAGGTAGAAGCTTTCCCTTTCCAGGTTACTTCTCATCGGAATGGAAGCATCCTCAGAATGAAGGTCAGCAGGGGTGAACTCACTCCGTCAATGTGGAAACAGGAAATGAATATTGATCATGATCTGGAGGTATACCATCCCTGGTATTATTCCACATATCTGATTGAGGATGATATCCGGGTTAGTTTTGTTCCAGGTGAAAAATGCGCCATTTATAGGATAGATTTTCAGGGAACCGGAAACAGGAACCTGTTGATATCAGGTTCAGGTGAATCGAAATGTAGTTTTGACGGTCAGGGCAGATTCAGCTTCCAGGAGAAGACAGGCGAAACCACGGAGGGCTTATATCCGGTCCCTATGTTCATTAACGTTTACGTTTACGGTGAACTGCGTGATGAGAACAATGATCTGATAAAAGATACCTCAGTTGATATTCAAAACGGGAGATGCTCTCTTTCCTTCTCTGAAGGAACTACTGCATCAGTGCTGGTAAGATATGCTGTCTCCTACATCAGTCCTGAGCAGGCAAGAGTCAATTTTGACAATGAACTGGCGGATGTCAGCTTCGATGATCTCATACTATCAGGAAAAGCGGCATGGGAAAAGGTAATAAACCAGATTGAGGTAAAAGGAGGAACAGAAGCCCAGAAAAGAACTTTCTATACTTCTTTGTATCGCACCTATGAAAGGATGGTCAACATCAATGAAGGTGGCAGATACTTCAGCGGATATGATTACAGGGTACATGAAAGTGGCAGACCCTTTTTCGTCGACGATTGGACATGGGATACCTACAGGGCACATCATCCCTTAAGGACCATTCTGGACCCCGGGACACAGAATGATATTCTGAATTCATATACCCTGATGTATGAGCAAAGTGGTTGGATGCCTACCTTTCCCCAGGTATTTGGCAATCACATGTGTATGAATGCTTATCACTCTTCAGTGATTTTTCTGGACGGCTACCGTAAAGGGTTGAAGGATTATGATGTTGAGAAGGCATACGAAGGAATAAAGAAAAACCTTACGGAAGGAACTTTTATTCCATGGCGCCAGGGAACCTCAAGGCGCCCGATTGACGACTTCTTCCATGAAAACGGATATTTCCCTGCTCTCCGCCCTGGTGAAACAGAAACTGAACCACATGTCGATGATTTTGAAAAACGACAGCCGGTATCGGTGACTCTGGGGATAAGCTATAATTTCTGGTCTCTGGGTCAGCTGGCAGGGGAGCTTGGGAAAAATACTGATTTTGAGAAGTTCTCTCTGGCCGGTGGCAACTACAAAAACCTCTGGCATCCGGAGCATAGATTGTTTATGCCGAAGGATGAAAAGGGAGTATGGGTTGATATCGATCCCAAATCAGCAGGAGGCAGAGGCTACCGGGAGTATTATGATGAAAACAATGGGTGGACCTATGCCTGGGATGTCCAGCACGATATTGAGGGATTGATCGGGCTGTTAGGAGGTAAACGAGCTGCGGAAGAACGTTTGGACCAGATGTTCAGGGAACCCCTGGGGATGAAGAAGAGTGAATTTTATGTCAACGGGGCAAACTCAACAGGGATGGTTGGTCAGTTCTCAATGGGAAACGAACCCTCATTCCATTTACCATACCTCTACAACTATTTTGGTGCTCCCTGGAAAACCCAGAAGTATACCCGATTCCTGCTTGACGTCTGGTTTAAGGACAATATATTCGGAATACCGGGTGATGAAGATGGCGGAGCGATGTCTGCTTTTGTGGTATTTACATCTATGGGACTCTACCCTGTAACACCGGGCCTCCCATTTTATGCCATCACGAGTCCGGTTTTTGAAGAAACCGTCATAAATCTGAAAGATGGTAAAAGGTTTACTATCCTTGCCAAAGGTGCCAGCCGGACAAAGAAATACATTCAGAAAGCATATATTAACGGTATGGAAACAGATAGTCCATTTATTACCCATCAACAGGTAATGGCAGGAGGAACCCTCGAACTTATTCTGGGAGAGCTACCCAGGAAGGAGTGGGGAAGTAATGCTGAGATACCGGGGTTATAGTTTTAAGGAAACGTGTCACAAATGAGGAATAGCCTTATTACGCCTGTGATTATCACCTCACTTCTCTCACAGGGGTGTCATTATGAAGAAAAGGAGGCCGGAAGACCAAACATACTCTTCATTATGACTGATGATCATGCAATGTCAGCTATCAGTGCATATGATGGCTTTCTGGCCCAGGTTGCTCCAACTCCCAATATTGACAGAATTGCCAGGGATGGAGCATTGTTGGAAAACATGTTTTGCACCAATTCCATAAGCGGACCCTCCCGGGCATCGATTCTTACCGGGAATTACAGTCATGTCCATGGATTCTATAAAAATGAAGGAGGCGGCGATTTTGACGGCTCACAGCAAACATTTCCCAAGCTTTTTCAGAAGGCCGGATATCAGACAGTAGTGATCGGTAAATGGCATCTGGGGACATCTCCAACCGGGTTCGACTATTACAAGGTACTTTACAACAAGGAGGGCCAGGGGTCCTATTTCGATCCCGTTTTTGAAGAATCGGGAGGAGGCCTGATTGAAGAAAAGGGAAAATACTCAACTACCGTTATTAAGGAAGATGCCTTGAACTGGCTGAAGAAGCACCGGGATAAGAAAAAGCCATTTATGCTGATGGTTCAGTTTAAGGCTCCTCACCGTCCATGGGACCCCGGACCCGGTTATCAGAACTACCTTGCCGGTATCGAAATTCCGCATCCTGCAAACTTTAATGATAATTACCAGGGAAGAACTGCGGCAAAAGATGCCTGGATGAGGATTGACGGGCACCTGAACAGGAAGGATTTAAAGATTACCCCTCCGGCCGGATTAACTGGCGGGGAACTTGAGAAATGGAATTCATATGGTAACAATGGTGAGTTCTGGACCCCTGATTCAACATTGTCGGATGCAGAACGAAAGGACTGGAAATACCAGCATTTTATAAAGGATTATCTGAGGTGTGTTAAAGCTGCTGATGATGCCATAGGAGAGGTTCTGGATTTTCTTGATGAGAGCGGTCTTGCTGATAATACTGTTGTCGTTTACACCTCTGACCAGGGATTTTTCCTGGGTGAGCACGGATGGTTTGACAAACGATTCATGTATGAGGAGTCATTTCATATGCCATGTCTAATACGCTTTCCGAAACATATTGAACCCGGAACGATTAATAATGACCTGTTGCTGAATATTGATTACGCACCCACCTTGCTTGACGCAGCCGGTATCCCTATCCCGGGGAATATACAGGGAAAAAGCTTCTTGCCTCTGCTGAAAGAAAAGAACCACTCTCCTTTCCGTGATGCAGTATACTACCATTACTACGAATATCCTTTCTGGCATCATGTACAGCCTCATTACGGTATCCGGACCGGGCGCTACAAATTGATCCATTTTTATTACAATATTGATGAATGGGAATTTTATGACCTTGTGACAGACCCGGGCGAACTTCACAACCTATACGGCATTCAGGCGTATGACAGTATTATTGAAGCAATGAAGATCCGTCTCGATAATCTTAAAAAAGAGACGAAAATGGATAAAACCATGGATGAGCTCAGGGAAATGACAGATGTTCAGATTAAAGGATTGTATAAAGTTGAAACTCCCAACTGATCTGTAAAATGCAGGAATTATGGTTCTGAAGAAGACATGCATTGTTCCCGTCCTGCTGATACTTTTATCAACAAATGGGTGTTCGCAAAGGGAAAGCCCTGAAATCCCCTGGTTCTTCATACAACTTACCGACCCTCAGTTCGGGATGTTTGAAAATAATAACGGATTTGAAAAGGAGACATATCTCTATGAGAAGGCCGTGGTGCATATAAATAGACTGAAGCCCGACTTTGTTGTGATAACAGGCGATTTCGTTCATAATGGCGGTTCATCAGACCAGATTGAGGAGTTTAAACGTATAACAGCCATGATTGATCACGAAATCCCGGTCTACTACACTCCGGGTAATCACGATGTCGGACAGATACCTGATGAAGAGAGCCTGGAGAACTATACCGGTAATTATGGGAGAGACAGGTTCTCTTTCAGACACAAAGGTTCAGTTTTTATTGGATTTAACTCCAGCCTGATCAAAGCCAGGCTGACGGAACCTGAACAAAAACAATATAAATGGCTCTCAGAAAAACTGAAACAAAGCCGGAAAGCACAACACATTATATTGTTTTGCCATTATCCGTTTTTTAACAAATCTTTTGATGAACCTTCAGCATACTCAAACATTGATATTGAGTACCGGAAGAAGTATCTTGATTTATTCAATGCCAGTAAGGTTGAGGCCGTTTTTTCAGGTCACTATCACAATAACAGCCTCTCTGTTTTCGGGAATACTCAACTGGTAACCACCAGTGCCCTGGGTAAACCATTGGGTGATGCCCCGTCAGGCATGAGGATAATAAAGGTATATAGCAACAGAATTGAGCATGAGTACTTCGGGTTGGATGAGCTGCCTGATTCAGTGAATTTTAATAATCTCCGGGAAAAGGATCAACTATGAGAATTTCACTTATTCCAGTATTCTGTATAAGCCTCATTTTAAACACAGCGGTTGCTCAGGAGCCTGTAAAAATTGGAGTTGCAGGTTTATCTCATTCACACGTTCTTCAATTGCTGAGAGGCCTTGACCGGGAAGACATTCAGGTTGTCGGAATTGCTGAAAGAGATACTGCCAACATTTACCTCTATTTATGAGCATCTGGAAGTTGTTGAGGCTTGTGCTCCCCGCGGTATTGATGTGATGGTTGAAAAGCCCCTTGCAGTTTCCGTCAGGCATGCAGTCGCCATGTCGAAGCTTGCAAAGAAGTACGGGATTTTACTTCTTACAAACTATGAAACATCATGGTACCCGTCGAATTATGAAGTTTTCAGAATGATAGGCGACGGTGAGTTTGGTGACCTGAGAAAGATAATTGTCTACGACGGCCATAAAGGACCAAAGGAAATCAGGGTAAACGATGAGTTTCTCGACTGGCTTACCGACCCGGTGTTAAATGGGGGAGGAGCAGTGACCGACTTTGGTTGTTATGGAGCTGATCTGATAACCTGGATTTTAAAGGGAGAAAAACCAACAGCTGTTTTTGCTGATTTAAAGCAATATAAGCCAGATGTTTATCCCCGCGTGGATGATGATGCTACAATTGTTCTTACCTATCCTGACATGGAAGGGGTCATTCATGCTTCGTGGAACTGGCCTTTTAACCGGAAGGACATGCATGTATACGGTACAACCGGATATGCATTTGTTGATGATGCGGAAACCATACGATACCGCCTTGATGAAAAATCACAGGAAAGAGTTGAGAAGGTCCCACTATCTATGGCTCCATTCAGAGATCCTTTTAAGTTCTTCGCATCGGCCATAAAAGGTGAGATTATTATCCTGCCAACAGATCTGGCCTCTACGGAAATTAACCTTACCGTAGTTGAAATCCTTGAAGCGGCAAAAAAAAGCAGCAAAACAGGCAGACAAGTTATTTTAAACAAATGACCGATGAAAAGCAGCCTCATCCTATTGCTGATTTTTATTCATGGCAGCATTCTTATAAAAGCTTCCGGATTAACCAGCATACGCGATTTTGATGTTACCCCTGAGAACAGTGCAGCTGTCAATAAGGTAAATCTTCAGAAAGCCATAGACTGGGCTTCCGCCAGTGGCACTGCACTCTTTGTTGAACCCTCTGACGAACCCTGCTATATTGATGGCGGGATTATCCTGAAAAAGAATGTCTCCCTGATAGGTGTTCATGGTCCCACTCCTCGCGGAACGACTCACCCGTCAGAAAAACAGCCGGTTGGCAGTGTTTTCGCGATTACTGACCGGGAAAATCCTTTCTTGACAGTTGAATCCGGGACACAGATTAAAGGCATTCAGTTCTGGTATCCTGAGCAGACAATTAACGATCCGGCAGCAATTATTCCCTACAAGGCAACCATTCAGGTTTCAAAAACAGGCAGAGCCCAGGGAGTATATCTATCCTGCCTCACTTTTTATGGCGAATACCTGGCTTTCGATTTTAATGCCAGCCGTGAAAACCCATGCGAATTAATGACCTTTGAACATTGTTACGGCTACCCGTTAAGTGGTGAATTCATCAGGATAGACCATTGTTATGACGTCCCCCGGATAATTCACTGCCACGTCAATCCTGCCGCACAGAGATTTATTGGCGGGCAGGTGAACCGGGCTGTAGTGGATGCTGTGATAGCAAGAAAAACATATGCATACACCATCAACCATACCGATAATGCACAGATCATAGACATCTTTACCTTTGGCACTTATGGCGGAATACTTCTTGGCGGCGAATCTTACGGACAGCTGACAAACTTTAATTTCGACTGTGTTGCTGTGGGCATACTGAAACAGGGCAATAATTCCAAAAACCGTAACTGGCAGATTGCCCAGGGTTCCATCATTGCCAATACCGGTGAAAAGGTGGAAAATATTCACCCGATTATCATTGAAGGACAGGGCCATACCTCGCTAAGCAATGTTGAAGCATTTTCTGGTGGAAATGGCGCACTTACAACTGTCCCGGAAAATATGTCATGGGATTTTATGCTGGTCCGGGGGAATAAGAAATTAACAGTTTCTGTCTGGGGGAGCCGGATGAGGAATTATATGGCAGACTCTCCTGTTACCATTGAGAATGATCAGGCGATAATTTATATGTCCGGCTGTTTCGATAAGGAAGAAAATCTGTACAACAGGATATATAAGTGATTTAATAATTGAACTGGAACTCAGATGAAGAATGATAGCCGAATAATGGCTCCTGACAGGCTAAAACCGGCTGACAAAGACATATTCCTTTTAAATCTGTGTTTTTATTTCAAACCAGGAAGGGTACGGTCATTTAAGAGATGCCTGCTGGTTTTTCCGGTGACAGTAATTTCTTTATTTCTTCTCCTGATATGTTCACCAGGATGCTATGGACAGCCCTCATACGGATTGAAGATCCAACAACTGACTTTCGGGCCCGGACATCATTTCTTCGGTTATATCGGACAATGCCAGACAATTCCCTGGAACTTGTCAGGACGGTACATCCTGGGACTTGAGATCGATTCAATTGACCGGATGCCTGCCCCCCGGGAGTCAGCCACAATTATCCTGATTGATACACGCGATAATTATGAGATTATCCGGATCGAAAAGACTTATGCGTGGAATCATCAGCAGGGAACGATGTTTTACTGGAATCCCTTAGCCCCTGAAACACAGTTCTTCTTTAACGACAGGGACACGGCGAGCGGAATGGTTTTCACAGTACTTTACGACATCACGAAGCAGAAGAGAGTGATGGAATACCGGTTCAATGAAACTCCTGTTGGAAATAGCGGCGTAGCACCCGATGGTTCAGCCTGGATCGGACTGAATTATGGGAGACTGGCCCGATTGCGGCCGGTGACCGGATATCCGGGAGCCCTTGACTGGTCAAAAGATGAAATTGCACCAGAAAGTGATGGCATTTTCATGGTTGATATGGAGACGGGTAAAAACAGGCTCCTGGTTTCCTTTCAACAGCTTGAAAAAAAGTTAAAAGAACATGATCCTGAATTGGAGCATGATGGCCTCTTCATCAACCATACACTTTGGAACAGGAATAACGGGCTTGTATATTTTTTCGTGAGAGCCGGTTGGAATGGTCAGGGTGGTAAACGGATCAATATCCCATTCTCGGTGCGTGCTGACGGAACCGGACTGACAATGCACGACATATATGTCGGAGGGCACCCGGAATGGGCGGAAGACAATCTCCTGATAGGTAAGCAGGGTAAAAACCAGGTTCTCTATGATGTAGACCGGAAGATGATAACCGGACAATTAGGCAATCCTGAGATTTTCCCTGACCCTGAAGGTGATATTTCCCTTTCCCCGGATGGCAATTTGCTGGTAAACGGGTATAAGATGGGCACTGAGAATTTTTATACTGTTTTTAGGAGAAGCGACGGGATTTATGTCCGGAGCGAAGGAATTTCAAGAGGGATTTACACTGGTGACGTCCGTATTGATCCTGCTCCGCAGTGGAATAGAACCAGCGATGCTGTTCTGGTCCCCGGAGTTGACGAAAAAAACACGAGGCAGATGTTCCTGATAAAGGTTATTCCCCGTGGCGAAGGCAATAAGAATCCGGGAAGGTAGTATGACGGAAAAGGGGAATTATGCATATACAACATTTTAAATGATAAGGTTATGAGAATTAGTTCATTTTTAATCACCTTTTTCCTTTTTGGCCTATGGTTTTCAGATCATCGGGCAACTTGCCAGACCAATACAGGTGATATTGACCCCGGTATAAAGTTGAAAATAATGACATACAATTTGAAGTTTGCAAGTCCTGATTTTAGTCCTTCCTGGCAAGTAAGGCGGGAAATGCAGATTGATTTAATTCGTAAATACAATCCTGATATTATCGGAACACAGGAGGGCCTGAAGGAACAGATTGACTATCTCGCAGATCATCTGCCAGATTATGTTGTGATAGGAGAAGGAAGAAAAGGGGGTGATGACGATGAACACATGGCGATATTCTTCAGGCGTGATAAATTCCGTCTCAGGGAGATGCAAAGTTTCCAGCTGTCTGAAACTCCGGAAATTATCGGAAGCGGCCCTGAGGTCAATCCGCGTATGGTCACATGGGTCCGTATGGCGCTGATAAACAGACCGGCAGAAGGTGAAGCCGGTCCATACCCGCAGGATTACCGTGGGCATTGGGAGAATACGCGCGAGTTTTATGTTTTCAATACTCATTACTTCGATGGCCGTAAGGATTCCCTGGCAAGACTTAATGCTTCCAGGCTGATTTTGAGGAGGATCAACGCCCTGGACCGGTTTGGATCGTGGACACCCGAGCGTCCGGTTTTTTTGTTGGGCGATTTCAATTGCCGCCCAGGTAGTCCACCCTATAATGTACTGGTAGGCGACCGAAATTCTTATGACTCTGATCTGCTCAGTAATTCGTTTGTAGACCAGACCAGGATTGACTGGATTCTTTATAAGGGTAATCTTAAAGTACTTAAATACGAGGTTGTGGATTACAACGTTAATGGGGTCTATCCCTCTGATCACAAGCCCATTTATGTAGAATTTGAATTGCCCGGAAAATAGGAAGAGATTTCAGTTCAAAATACCTGCAGGAAGCTCCAATCGCTTCCGGAAATACATAAGTTTTACCTGAAAACCATAATCATGTCAGAATCAAAGATTTCTCTGAAATTTGTCACACCGGTCCTCATGTCATTCTTTGTCATGAGTTTCTGTGATATTGTCGGTATTGGGGTCGATCGTATCAAGATTGATTTTTCCCTGAGCAATACACTGGCTCAGCTGATTCCCTCAGCTGTCTTTCTCTGGTTTTTTGTACTGTCTGTGCCTGTAGGGATCCTTCAGGACCGGATCGGCAAACGTACTGTTCTCAATATCGGAATGACCATAACCGCAATCGGGCTATTCTTTCCGTTTTTCTTCTATTCATTCGGAACGGTGTTGTTCGGTTTTGCAATGCTCGGTATTGGAAATACAATTGTCCAGGTCTCAGCCAACCCTCTGCTTGTTGATGTAGTACCTTCCGCCAGACGATCGAGTTTGCTCAGTTTTTCCCAGTTCGTTAAATCAATCGGCTCCATGATTGCGGCCCCGTTTGCCGGATGGCTCGCCCTTCAGTTTGGTGACTGGAAACTCCTTCTTCCCGTGTTCGGAATTGTATCGGTACTGTCAGTTATATGGCTGTATTTTACTGACATCCGTGAGACGAAGAACACTGAAAAGCGAGCAACTTTTGCCTCCTCGTTCAAATTGCTGGGTACAGGATATATCGCCATGATGGTTCTTGGGATTTTCCTGGTTGTAGGGATCGACGTGGGTATCAATGCTTTTTCAGGGCAGTTTCTTCTTGCAAAATTCAACTCGCCGCAGACTTTTGCCGAGTCAGGACGAAGCGTCTATTTCTTCGGAAAAATGCTTGGCACTTTTGGCGGAGCAATTATGCTCGTAAAACTATCAACACGCAAATTCTTCATCTGGTCAGCTATACTTGGTCTGATTTCGATTTTGTCCTTCATTTTTGCTCCTTCCGGTTCAATCGCCATGGCACTGATTTTCGTTATCGGACTTGGGGTGGCAAATATATTCCCGGTCATTTATTCTCTTACCGTAGGAAAGTACCCGCTTCGTTCGAATGAGATATCAGGGCTAATGATCATGGCCGTTTCAGGCGGTGCCGTAATCCCCCTGGTCATGGGCTGGATAAGCGATATAAGCGGGAATGTTACCATAGCCATGATGGTTTTGGTAGTATCAATAACCTACCTGCTTCTGGTATCTCTTTTTCAGACTAAATCACAGTCATAAATCGAACATGCAAGTAATTACATCGGTTGTCCACGGATGAAGATTGGCAAAATCATATTGACAGATGTCCTGGTCATTACCACAGCTGGTTTCTCATTTTCACTAAAAGACAGACCAAAATCAATAATTAAGAAACCAAATGTGCTCAATCTCTTTTCTGATCAACACAATAAAAGGGTGATGCGTTTTTCAGGCCACACCGATATAATCACACCCGGCCTTGATAAACCGGCCGGAGAATCTGTAGTGTCTGACAGAGCTTTTTTTACAAGAGATATAAGTGCACTTTCATGGTCGTCACTTATGATCGGACTTTATTCAATGACCCCGGGGCTGCTTTAAAATGGTGAAAATACCGGAGTAATGGATGAGAACCCGCTTGAAATCAGAAAAAAATCAATGAGAATATGTGCCTGAATGAAATAAGAACCCGGAGAAGTTACTATGACAAATTTGTTACGGTAATTCCTTCAACCTGCAACAATGAGGTCATAATGCAGGAAGCAGAAAATCAGCCTAACCCGTAATATCAGATGAATAAAAAATACCTTGCCGGGATACCATTGGTAATTCCCCACCTTTTTGGCATCAGCCTTAATGCCCAGACAAGGCCGAACATTATTTTCATCATGACCGATGATCAGAGTCCCATCCCGGTTGAAGCTGCCAGTTCTAATGAATCAAGACCCTTTGGCTTCAATGGTGACAGGTATGTCCACACACCTGTTATCGATAGCCTGGCAAAACACGGCATAATATTCAACAGGGCTTATGTTACAAGTTCGGTAAGCTCTGCCAGCAGGTACTCTATCCTGACCGGAAGATATCCAGGCCTTTGTGAGTCAGATTTTTTCATGACACAGAACCCGGCAGGAGAAATGTCCCGGCCTGAGAACAATGTGGAACTGGAGGAAGAGAGCCAGAACCTGCCCAGATTGCTTCAGAGGGCAGGATACAGGACAGGTTTTGTCGGCAAAAGCCACCTTATTGATCAGGATCTGTTGAACGCAAGCACTACCGGTTCAGGCGGATTTAAAATATATGGCAGGGGAGATGATCCTAATCTGCCGGAAGTCTCTCAAAAAATGGCATATAATCATGATCTGTGGGTCAGGCGAGTCAGGGAGTTCGGATTTGATTATGCAAATGCTGTCTACAGTGGCAACCTGAAAGAACTCAATAATGATTCGTTGAATGTCCATAATGTTGAATGGAAAAATAATGCAGCCCTTGAATTCATTGAACAGTCAGGAAATGAACCATTCTTCCTGTATTACAGCGAAAATATCCCGCACGGACCAGCTCCCTGGATAAAAAGGGATGGCAAATACCCGTATGGACTGGATGCCAACCCTGACTTTACTTCAAAGGGTCTGGTTAAGGCCGATTATTCGTACCTCCCGGGCAGGGATGAAATAAAGACAGAGGTTGAGTCACTTGGATTGGATGAAAAGCATGCATGGTTAACCTGGTTCGACTACGCTGTCGGGGCTATTGTAGAAAAGCTGAGAGAGAAAGGTATGCTGGAGAATACTCTGATTATAATAACCTCAGATCACGGTAATTACAACAATGAGAAAGCGACCATGTACGAAGGTGGAGTCAAAGTTCCCCTGATGATGTTCTGGCCGGCAGGAATAAAAGCAGGTTCTACGTACGATGAACTGGTTCAGAGCATCGACTTTCCCGCAACCTTCCTCGATCTTGCCGGTGTTGATCTGAACGCTGTCAGACAACTCGATGGCGTTAGTTTAATAGATGTCCTGTCCGGAAGCAAAGAGCCTGTTCATGATCACCTCTATTTTGAAATAGGTTACGCACGGGCAGTAATGACAAGGAACTGGAAATATGTTGCAGTACGCTATGACGAAGAGACTGAAAGGGCTATTGAGGCAGGCATGAGGTTCCCGGGGTTCCAGGGTGAACTGCTTGATGCCCCATATTATACAAGGAATAAGGATCTGGGGTTCAGGGCGGCAGAAAAAATCCTCTTTACTTTCAAAGGAACCAGCTTTTTGATCTTGTAAATGACCCTGATGAACTGGTTAATCTCTATGATTCAAACCCTGATACTGCATTATTTATGAAGGGCAGGCTGAGTCAATACCTGAAATCATTTCCCGGGAGACCTTACGGTGAGTTTACGGATATTGCATCATCCGGTGACAGGTTGTACTACCCATTAAATGATTCCGGAATGCATATTTATCCCAATCCCACCGAAGGATATTTCGAGATACATTTGCCTGAAAGTCACCCCAGCGGGAAATATAAAGTTGTAAGCACAACCGGGTCTTTGATAAATACCGGTTGCTTTACAAACGGCCGGCTTTCACTCTTTCTGGCAAACATCCCTGCGGGTTGCTACTTCATTACTGCATTCAATAACCACGAAAGCCTGTCTGGTAAAATTATCCTGAACCGGTTGAGATAATCTGACCAATATCTTTCTTACATAAGAAAAGATTGATTAAGCCTCTGAAAATGAAAACATTTATTCTTCTGTCAGCTTTGCTTTCATTCACTTTCTCCGGTCTGCCAGGATCATTACATCATATTTTTCTTTCATCTGAAGTTTATTATCCCTCAATGCACGCAAAGGCTTCATTCGAAACTCCGCCTGCAGTTATAGGTGGCACAACCATTATTATGACAGCAACCACACCAACCGTCGCAGGAGGAATGGTTGAGTACTATTTTGAGGAAATGACAGGCAATCCGGGCGGGGACCATTCCGGCTGGCAAAGTTCACCCTATTACAGTGATGGCGGCCTTTTGCCTCATACTGAGTATAAATATCGTGTAAAAGTGCGTGATATATTCAAAGTTAATAGCGAACCTTCACAGGTATTTGGTGCCTTGACAAATGAGACTGAACCATGGAAGAATGATCTTGATTACGGTGCTTACTATGGTTATCAGGCATGGCATCGCGGACCAGAGGATAGCTGGAGTCACTGGTTCAACGGCGGAATTCCGGATGCAGCTCATATGAGCGGAGATAACTGGCCTGATTTCAGCGAGTATCCGGTATTGTACCAGACTCAGTTGCTATATCCTGACGGGTCACCTGTGTTTGTCTATTCCTGCAATGATTATGAAACCGTTGATGTACACATCAGATGGATGAAGGAATATGGCCTTAAGGGATGTTTTTTACAGCGTCAGCAGCTCAATATTCATAATCCGGAAACCCTGGAGCAAATGGACCGCAAGGCATTGCATGTGCGAAGGGCCTGCGAGAAATACGGTATCAGGTTTTGCATGATGCCATGTAATAATGATAAATCAGAATCAGGGAGGGGTCAGGAATATATTGATAACATAATTGCCGACTGGAAACATTGCGTTGACGACCTTAAAATCACCGAGAGTCCTGTGTATATGCATCAGGAGGGCAAGCCGGTTATCGGATTCTGGGGCCTGGGATTTGCCAACAGGCAGATGACCCCGGACCAGGCAAACCAGATCCTTGACTCTTTTCAAATTCCGGCAGAATCAAAATACAGGGCTTACGTTATGGGCGGAGTACCAAATGACTGGCGGACAAAACCGAAAGAGGGCTTTATGCCGGTCTATGAACGATTGGATATGATTTCTCCCTGGAGAACAATCTTTTATGACCCTTACAATCAGGTATGGCTCGACCGTATGGCAGGTGATAAAGCATATTGCGATGCCCGGGGAATCGATTATAACCCTGTAGTTTCCCCGGGGGCCTCTGTAGCTTACCAGGGTTTTGATAAATCACTCCGGAACAAGAATCCCAGGGATGGAGGGAGCTATATCTGGAAGCAGGTATATGAGGTGTGCAAACTAGGAAATAAATTTATTTATGTAGCTATGTATGACGAAATTGATGAGGGGACAGCCATGTATAAAATGGCAGAGGCACGTGAAGATTGTCCGGTTGTTGACCCACTGCTTGTTCCATTGAATGAAGATGGCTATGACCTTCCGGATGACTGGTATCTGAAAATCGGGAGCGAGATACAGAAGATGATAGAGGGTTCAAGCCCGCTGGACAGCATTTTGCCGCTCAGACCTGCTCATGCGGCCATGATTCCTGAATCGATGAAAGACGGAAAGTTGATGGCGTATCCCAATCCGTCTGGAAACATATTGAATGTTAAAGGTACTGGAATAGAAACCCACTATATGATCTATGGCATGACTGGGATTAAGCTTATGGAAGGTATCATAAGCCAGGGAACGGTTGATATATCATCTCTGCAAAAAGGAGTATATCTTCTTATTGCCAATAAACTTTCATTCCGGTTTGTGAAACCTTAAGCTGCAAGGCAATATCTTCATCCCAATCGATAAAAGTATCATAAAAAATCTTTTAAAAGTAACAAAATAAAACTTCATAACGGAATGAATATTAGAATTATAAAGACATATATCATATCTCCTTCAAGGCTAATTAATTTTATTAATCATTAATTAATGCTTTGTTAAATTATGAACAGTAATTTTCGAGTATAACTAACCAAGTTGAAACTTTATTCTGACCAAAATTCCTAATCCGTAAAAGACTTGAACACTATGAAAAATTGGAAAAGATTTATTGCCCTCTTAACGTTCCTGGTGTTGACCGGCCATATGGTTTTCGCTCAGGTGCAAGTAAGAGGAAC
Organism: Bacteroidales bacterium; assembly: GCA_025454815.1. GTDB lineage: Bacteria > Bacteroidota > Bacteroidia > Bacteroidales > VadinHA17 > SR-FBR-E99. The sequence continues at coordinate 93,290 of JALONR010000010.1, forward strand.
AGTAAGTGATAAAGACGGGATTCCGCTTCCAGGGGTGGATGTAATCATTGAAGGCACAACAACAGGTACGTCCACAGATACAAACGGGCGTTTCACAATTCAGGCTGTTGTTGGGCAAAAGCTATTGTTTCAGTTTATCGGTATGATCACTCAGAGGGTTGATGTCACAGGTCCCAACCAGGTAATTAATGTGACACTACTGGACCAGGAGACGGCCATAGAGGAGGTAGTTGTGATCGGGTACGGAACCCAGAAGAAACAGAGCGTAGTAGGTGCAATTGGTAAAGCCAATGCAAACGATCTCAAGAAACAGGGGAATGTCAATAACCTGACAGACGCGCTTACAGGTGCAATCCCCGGAGTATCGGTTCTTTCAATTTCCGGCATGCCGGGAGGAGATTATGCTACAGGAATTAAGGTATATACTCCTTCAGAGATACTGATCCGTGGAAAAACCACCTGGAATAATTCCTCTCCACTGATACTGGTAGATGGTGTGGAGCGTCAGATGAACGACATTGACATAAGTGAGGTTGAAAGTATCTCCGTACTGAAGGATGCATCCGCCACTGCGGTTTTTGGTGTAAAGGGAGGCAACGGTGTTATTCTCATTACTTCCAAAAGAGGAGTTGAGGGGAAAACAAAATTCAATGTGGAATTTGAAAATTCGTTCGAGACACCCTCAAAAATAATTGAAATAGCCGATGTGTGGGAAGGAGTTGTTGCAAGAAACTATGCCATAGAACGTACACGTCGCTTCAATAACGGTTTATGGTCTGAGCTTTATGCCTCTGACAAGGAGATTGAATATTACAGAACCGGTGAGTATCCCTTTGCTTATCCCAACCAGGACTGGCACGAGATTATGCTGAAGGATTTCGCCTTGTCGAACAGGGCTAATATAACAGCAAGCGGAGGGAGCCAGAAGGTGAAGTTTTTTACTTCTCTCAGCTATAATCATGTCGGTGATATTTTCAAAAGTTATGATGCCGGGCAGGGTTATACTCCTGCCTATGAGTTTGACAGATTGAATATCAGGTCAAATTTTGATTTTGAAATTACCAAGACAACCAAATTTGCGGCTAATTTCTATGGAATGTACGGATCACAAACCTCTCCGAGCCGAAATGTAACAGGCGTGGTAAATGGTATATTCCCTGCACTGTCCAATCTTGGGGGAGAAACACTTGTAAGGGTTTATGAGGACGGTGTACCCGGGTCCCCGAATGGCAGGTTCAATGCTGCCAATCCATGGTACGACTATAATCTTTCCGGTCTGACCTATATCCCCCGGACAGTTGTCAACATGGACTACACCCTGACACAGAACCTTGATTTTCTGACCAAAGGTTTGACTTTTTCAGGAAAGCTGGCCTATGATAATACCTTCAGGAATACAGGGAGAAGTGTGGGTGATGCAGGCGTTACAACAAAAACAATAAACAAGACCTTCTATCTCAACGGAGGTTATTACGATTATGAGGCAGGTGTTTACAGAAATGCCGACGGTACGGAAGCAAACATGGACCTGTGGACCACTTATGTGGAACCTACGGCCGGGAGAGAAGGATTTGGATGGGTCAAGACTCCTAATACATATTATGGAGAGAGTGTATCACTGGGAAGTGCTGAACGGAATCTCTATTTCCAGTTGATGATGCAGTATAACAGGTCGTTCGGAAGCCACAATGTCACAGCGATGGCAATGTTCAGCCGGAATCAGAATGAGGTAGGCAGCGAATGGCCTCGTAAACGCGAGGACTGGGTTGGACGTGTTACTTACGATTACAAGGCAAGGTATTTCTTTGAGGCAAACGGAGCTTTTAACGGATCTGAAAAATTCGGACCGGGTTATCGCTTTGATTTTTTTCCCTCCATCGCGGCTGGCTGGCTGATTTCGAATGAGAAGTTCCTGGCAAACAGGGCAAAATGGCTCGATATACTCAAGGTCAGATACTCCTATGGGCTGGTAGGCAATGATAATGTTATAACAGGCAGCACATGGCCATATTTGACAGTATGGGATACTTACAGCGTGAATTCTTATGAGGCAAATTATTATGGTTATCCTGGCGCTTACAGGGGATATGTCAGATACAATGAAGGAAACCCTGGCAACCCTAATCTGAAATGGGAAACAGCTACCAAGCAGAACCTTGGCTTTGAAATCGCGGCCTTTGGTAACTCTGTCAACCTTACGGTAGACCTCTTCAATGAATATAGGGAAGATATGTTGCTGGGAGCTTCTGACAGGCAGTCGACTGTTCCACCCATTTTTGGAAAACCTGCTCCGCCGGCAAATATAGGTAAGGCAAAATCACACGGAGCTGAGATTGTATTTACCTATCAAAATTCCATAGGCAATGATTTTAATTACTGGGCAAAGACCAACTGGTCTGTTGCAATAAGTGAAGTTGTATTTAAAGAATCAACCGAGCTTACCTTGCCGCATCAAAAACCGGAAGGAAAACCATTGGGTCAGACAATTACCGGAGTATCAACAGGAATCTATAACAGCTGGGACGATATATATTGCGCAACCGGGGCAAACAATGCTGCAAGCAATGGCTTTCTCCTGCCCGGGGACATGATTATGCTCGATTTCAATGCTGATGGAAAATACTACAGTAATGACGACGATGTACCGTACGGATACCCGACTTATCCCCAGAACAATTACGGATTCTCTTTCGGAGGAGACTATAAAGGATTGAGCTTCTCAGCGAATTTTGTCGGTGCTTATAATGCCACCAGGAAGATCCAGTTTGCAGCTTCAGCAAGTTCAGGAGCTGCATTTTATTACGATAATACATATGTCCCGGTTCAGATTATAGAAGATACATGGACCCCGGAATACAATAACAGCAATCCCACGTATCCTGCACTGGCGCTATTCGCGAAAAGCTATAACCCGGTTGGGCAGTACTATGAATTTGATGGTTCCTTCCTGAGACTCCAGTCAATAGAACTGGGTTATTCATTACCAGAAAGGTGGATTGATCCGATGAAAATAAGCAACCTGAGGGTCTATGTCAATGGGAGAAATCTTTTCCTCTGGACAAGGATGCCTAACGACGGGGTAGGAGGTGATGACCCCGGATTTAATTATCCAACCAAGAAGCAGTTGAATATTGGTGTGAGTGTCCAGTTTTAATAATAAAGAATAAAAGAAATGAAACGGTATATTAAAATATTAGGTCTTGCACTTGCGGTGGTGTTAATGACGATCAGCTGCGAGGATTATCTGAATATCCCTCCTGAAGCTGATATCTCTGAAGAACAAATTTTCGGCAATTATGCAGGGTTCCAGGGCTATCAGGATAAGTTACTTAATAACCTTGTTGATTATGGCAATCATGGTGCAAGAGTAACACATTCGATTGGCGGTGAAGCTCTTTCACCATCGGGCCAGTCTGTCTTTAACGGGAATAATGGCGTTTATTTCTATCTGCTCAGTAACCGCGGAATATATTGCCCTGCTGAAAGCAACATGTTTTCAGCCGGCCTTTACTCCTCGATGTGGGAGAATATCCGTATCACCAACATATGCCTCGAAAAACTGGAGTCGGGTATTTTAAAGGAAGCTACCGACGATCAGAGAAAGTGGCTGAAAGGTCAGGCCCTATTTTTCAGGGCTTACTACTATTACGAGTTTGTGAGGTCTTTTGGTACTGTTCCGTATATTGACAAGGTTCAGTCGGCCGAAGAACAGGACATGAAACGTCACTGGACTTACGAGAAAAACGGCAATACATACAAAGATGTCCAGGCAGTTTTTGAACGAATAGTGGATGATCTTGATGAAGCTGCATCCCTGTTGCCTGCTGTATGGCCTAACCCCAATATTGACTGGGGACGTCCAACCAAACTGGCAGCACTGGGATTTAAGGCAAAAGCATTACAGTATTCAGCCAGTCCGCTTTTCAATGAGCAGGCTACGGGAGTATTGGATTACAACAAGGATTTGCTTGACAGGTGTGCCCTAGCTTGTAAGGAAGCAATAGATCTGGCAGTCAGCCTGGTCGGAACACAGCCCGCAGGAATGCCGGCAGTAGGTTCTGACGCTCTTACACCATGGGCAAGCATGAGAACGGTCTTTGCCACTGTCGATGGAACTGCCCCTGGCACTACTGAGGTTCTGTTTCACCGCAAGGTTGACAGATTCGGTGCTCCGATTGTAAGCCAGTCAACCGCCAGAAATCACAATCATAACCAGCTTAACGGTCAGAAAGCTGCCCAGGGTTCCCAGAATTTCCTTGATAAATTTGAAATGAAGGACGGTTCACGATATCAGGTTTCTTATGATACAGATCCGGCAAGGAGGTGGGCTGACAGGGATAACCGCTTTAAATTTACCTTCTATGTCCATGGTGACGTAGTCCATACCATAACACTCAACTTTTCTACCGCCCAGTCGAATACAGACGGAGCCATGAACAGCAACGCCATCAGGAAGTTTTTATGTGACAATGTCACAAAAAACAATCCGGGGCTTTCCACTTTTTCAACGCCTCTGTTACGAATGGCTGACATTTACCTTACCTATGCCGAGGCTGTATTTGAGAGTACAGGTAGCTACACCGTCATTCCCGCCGGGTTAACCATGTCAGCAGAGGATGCTGTCAATATAGTAAGAGCCCGTGCAGGCCAGCCAAGTGTCGCGGCCACATTGCCCTTTTATGAGAATAATCCACTCCCCAATTGTGAAGAACTCGCTTCTGATCCGGCTTTCAGACTGCTTTACAGGAATGAAAGAGCAGTGGAATTTGCCTATGAAGGGGTTTACTGGTTTGATCTCAGACGCTGGAAAAGGGCACACCTCAAAGACGGGATCAGTTTACAGGCTCTCCGCTTCAATGTCGGATCAGGTACTCCCAGACCTATTGTTGAATCATCTGTTTCAAGGGCAGATGTAGCTACATATGTTTTTAAAGCCCAACACTACTGGATGCCTTTTGATCCAAGTCTTACAAGGTTTACCAAAGATTGGGAACAGAATCCGGGATGGTAATGATTAAACCCTGTTAACGAATAATGAAAAATATTATGAAGAGCAAAATAATTATAATCAATTGCCTGGCAGTTTTGGTTTCATTGTCATCTGGCATTAATGCTCAGGATATCAAAACAGTTTCAGACACTGCCATTGTGCAAAGCCAGAGGGATAAAGAAGTCAGTCTGACCTTCAATAGTTTTAGTACAAGGAAAGCAACCGGATCTGTTATTACAATTGATGTCCAGGAGCTCTTGAAGACAGATCAGAGTATGTCGATCAGTGATATTCTGAATGGCAAAGTTACCGGTTTAATTGGCGCCTATAATACATGGGGAACAGGAGATGCCATACTGCTGGTTGATGGTATAAGACAGAATAGTTTCTATCTGAACAGGATTAATCCGTTTGAAGTCGAGACTATTGTTATTATGAAGGACGCTCTCTCGAAAGCAATGTACGGAGCAAAGGGTGATCAGGGGGTAATACTCATTAACACGATGCGCGGTAAGGCAGGCGATCAGCAAATAAGAATTTCGGGGAATTATGGAATTTCAACCCCGCAGGCTTTGCCAAAGTATCTGAATGCTGCAGATTATATGGTTAAATATAATGAAGCTCAGCTGAATGACGGAATCGATCCTGCCTCATTGCGTTACAGTCAGGAAACAATTGACGGAACAAGAAGTGGAATGAACCCCGTCCGCTATCCCGATAATGATTTCTATTCTGACCTCTATTTGAAAGATCATACCTCAGGTGCAAATGTTTTTGCCGATGTCTCCGGAGGAAATGAAAGAACTCAATACTATCTGAATACAGGCTGGAGCAGAACCAACGGATGGCTTAATACTCCCCAGGGTGATGCCACTAACAATCTGGACTACAGAGGTAATCTCTCATTTACGATCAATGATTTCATGAAAATGAGAATAAATTCGGCTGCAAAAGTTTCCTTTAATAAGCAGCCGAACACCAATAGCATCTGGGCTACCGCCTCTGCAGAACTGCCAAATAACTATCCTGTTCTATGGGATCCGGGGCTTATCCCGGATACAGAATTCCGCGATTTCATTTTATCAAAGGCCAAGCTGGCTGATGGACTTCTGCTGGGGGGGAATTCAACATTCCTTGACAATGTTTATGGCGGTTTCACTCATCGGGGCAAAAAGACTTACACTCAGAGAAGTGCCCAGTTTGGAGGAACTATTGATGTTGATTTGCGGTTTATTACCGAAGGCCTTTCTGCCAGTCTATTCGGAGGTATGAATTTCTATAACACTCTGTTCGCGAATCAGAATTCCACTTTTGCTGTTTATCAGCCGGTTTTCGATAATATAAGCGGACTGATTGATACAGTTTATGTTTTCGGTAACGATAAATCAGCCAACCAGTATATTACCAATAATGACAATTCTGACTTTTCCAGGCAGATCTCCTATTACGGTGCCTTAAACTACGACCGTACATTCGGAAACCATGCGATCTCAGCTACAGCATTATTTTACAATGATATCCTGACCTTGCCGGATGTGTTGCAGAATGATGTATTGCTTCATACAGGATTCTCTGCAGGCTACTCATACCTGAATAAATATCTGGCAGAAGTGTCACTTGTTGGAATAGGAACCAGAAAGCTGAAAGAAGGTAGCAGGATGGAAATGGCACCTTCATTTGGATTGGGCTGGGTGTTGTCAGATGAAGATTTCATTTCGAACAAATCCTTTATCAACTTCCTGAAACTACGTGCCTCAGCAGGTATTTCTAAAAATGACAACTGGTCAAGTTACAATCTTTACAGGAGCACTTTCACCAGGGGAGGCTCATTTGTATATGAAAACGGAGTATCCTCAAACCAGGAGACAATCTATGCTTCCATACCAAATGACATTATGCTCCAGAAAAGGAGGGACATTGCCATCGGAGCAGATGCAACTTTGTTCAGGAATGCCCTGAAAGCAGAACTGGAATATTTCAACAGTGCTTCAATTGATAATGTAACCCTGATGTCAAGTACATACCCGCAGATACTTGGTTTTGAAACTCTTGTTTATAAAAATTACAACAGTGACCGTACGCAGGGCTTTTCAATGGGTATGAGTTACAATTTTACTGTTGCAAAGGATTTCTCACTAACTGCAGGGGGTAACTTTGTTTACATATCTCCAATTATAACCAGGCTGGAAGAACCATTCTATGAAGGTGCTGATGCTGCCTTGATCAGAACTGGTACCGCCACTGATGCAATGTGGGGGCTGAAATCTGACGGACTCTACAGCGAAACCGATTTCAATCCCGATGGAACGCTTATCTCAGGATTACCTGTACCGTCCTTCGGTGTAGTTAAACCAGGTGATATTAAGTATCTGGATCAGAACGGAGATGATAAAATAGATGATAACGACCTGAGAATTATTGGCAACGGATTACGGGCTCAGTATAGTCTATATCTGAATATTGGATTCAAAAACCTTGATCTGTACATACTTGGAATTGGTCAGACAGGTGATTCCAATTACCGTTCAGGTAACTATTTCCGGGTTTTCGGTGATGTAAAATACTCTGAAATGGTTAACCAGGCTTACGGTCCCGATAATAAGGATGTGAATGCCCTTCATCCGCGTTTATCTGCGACTTCTTCAAGTAACAATAACCGCAATTCTGATTACTGGTTATATAAGAATAACTCCTTTGTTATTCCGACTATTCAGCTTACATACCAGTTCTCAGGCTCAGGCAAGGTATCGTTCCTTAAGGATTCAAGAATATATGCCAGGGCAAATGATGCGGTTGTTCTGGGATCGAACAAGCAATACTCTGAGCTCATTATTGGTGGTGTGCCCAGGACAAAAAGTATTTCAGTTGGACTGATTGCATCATTTTAAATCAATTTAAATCAAGATAAGATGAAAAAGCGCAAATACTTCATATCCCTCTTCATTGTTCTGATAGGCCTTTGTAATTCATGCGATCTGTTGGAACCGGAGGAGGAGAATACCTATGATTTAAATGATGTCACATCAGTTGTGACTTATTTTGAGGGAATTCTCCTGAATGCCTATCGCAATATCCCTGTTGCTCATGATAATTTTAACCTATCATACGCATCTGATGATGCATTGACAAATGTGCCGACCAGTGCGGTAAAGACAGTTGTTTCCGGAGGATGGACATCAACTTCCAATCCATTTGATGCATGGAACACTGCATATGAAAGCATATTGTATATCAATACTTTCATGGAGGAGATGGACGAGGTTGAATGGTACTGGAGGAACAACCAGACAAACGCCCTCTTTTCGAGTAAGCTGAAGGGTGAAGCCTACGCTTTACGGGCATGGAACTACTTTAATCTTCTTCAGGCCCATGCAGGTGTTGGAAACAATAATCTTAAGCTTGGTGTCCCTATAGTTGATAAAGTACTGGGTACCTCCAAACCGGAAGATTACCAGATTCCCCGTTCTACTTTCAATGAACTGGTAAAATTCATCCTTGACGATTGTGATAGTGCAATTGCCAAACTGCCGGTACGTTGGGTGAACACAGGGAATTCAACTGCAGACATAGCGATAGGAGCAAGAAACAACAACAGGATAAACGGAGCTGTCGCCAGATTAATAAAGGCCAAAACCTTATTGTATGCAGCAAGTCCGGCTTATTCAGATGGTACTTATACATACCAGATGGCAGCACTGGCAGCAGCTGACCTGATGGCAATTAATAACGGATTAACCAACGTAACTCCGGCAAACAGTATCCATGTTGAGTATTATAGTGATCCAAACGTACCTAACTCAGGGAATACTCATCCCGAGGTTCTCTGGTATTCAACAAGGATTACCTCATCAAACAACTGGGAAGTGTCCAATTACTCTCCCTCCCTATTTGGTCAGGGATTGACAAATCCCACACAGGACCTGGTTAATGCATTTCCGATGGAAGACGGGACTCCGGCTACTGATGTTGTCATTAACTCGCCTACCCCTTATGAGGGAAGAGATCCCAGGCTGGCAAAATATATCTTTTACAACGGAGCCAGTTTTACAAGAGGTGCTCAGGTAATCACAATCAATACTACATCCGGAAGCCTAGATGCGCTTGGGAGTTCAAGCATATATGCAACAAAGACAGGATACTATCTGAAGAAATTTCTTAATGTGAAAAACGTAAACCTGGATCCTAACGTCAACTCCGGAGGTTTGCATTTTTATACCTACGCACGTTATACTGATGCGCTTCTGATCTTCGCAGAGGCAGCAAATGAAGCTGCCGGACCGGATGTTACCATCGGCGGATTTACAGCAAGGCAGGTTATCAATGCAATCCGGGCCCGGGCCGGTATAACCTCTAACTCATATGTTGATGGTCTGAACCAGGCTGAAATGACTGAACTTATCCGCAATGAACGAAGGCTTGAAATGTGCTTCGAGGAGCAGCGTTTCTGGGACCTGAGGCGCTGGAATCTGACAACACAAATCAAGAAACCCGTTAGCGGGGTTGAAGTATCTGAAGATGGAACCACCTTCCACTATATGGAAGTTGAAGATCGCAATTACTCCGATTATCAGATTTATGGACCTATCCCATACTTTGAAACTCTCAAGTATGGATTGATTCAGAACAAGGGGTGGCAATAGTTAACGATTTGAAGAAAAAATTTATCAGTATGAAAAAGATAATATATTTATTAGGTATCGTAAGCCTCTTGTGTGGCTGTGAAAACAGGGATATAGAATTTCCGGACTTTGAATATCAGACTGTTTACTTTCCTCACCAGACCCCTGTAAGAACAATAATGCTCGGGGATGAGGTATTAGGAGACAATTCAATAGACCTGGAACATGCCTTCAGCATCGGAGCAGCAATCGGCGGGATGTATAACAATAATAAAGACAGAGAGATAACCGTCGAATTTGCACCCGAACTGGCTGCCAATATCAATTATGGTACCGGAACTGTCCTTGAGTTAATGCCTTCTGCTTATTATAATGCAACATTTGATAAGATTATCATACCTGCCGGTCAGTTCTTCGGTAAATTAAAGGTGAATCTGACTGATGCCTTTTTTGCCGATACACTTGCAACAGGACTGCGGTATGTTATTCCTCTTCGCATTATTGATGCCAAGGGAGATTCAATACTCTCAGGTAAAACTGCCGGCATTGTTCCAACACCCGATCCCCGGATCGCTTCACACTGGGCTGTGACACCCCAGAATTATGTTCTTTTTGGAGTCAAATATATCAATCCAACCCATGGAGTTTATCTTCTGAGAGGGAAAAGAAAAAACCTGACCAATCCGCTGGATTCTGCAGTGTATTCCGCTCGCTTTCTCGACGATAACGATTTTACTAAACTGACTACCAGATCATTGACTGAAAGTTACATGTCAACAGTAGGGGGGACTAACAAAGAAGTGAGTAATGCAAAATACAGCATGAAGCTGATCTTTGATGAGGTCAATAAAAGTGTGACTGTTACAAGGAGGAATGCAAATACAGTAGCCGTTACCGGAACTGGCAAGTTCTATTCCAGGGCAGATGCACAGTCCGAGAGTTACAACGGGAAGAAGCATCGCACTATTTACCTAAACTATACTTACATAGATGGTGCCAATGAGTACCAGGTCAATGACTCTCTGGTATTCGTGGATACCGATGTAAAGTTTGAGACGTTTGCGGTTAATGTGGTTAATCCGTAAACCAGGAAATTAACAGTTCTATGGGTTAAAAAATGAGAGTTGGTTAGTTGCGGTTGAGAGGGGTAGGATCACCATATTAAGGTCCTGCCCTTTCTTTTTTACTCAGATTCCGGGGCCTGTCTCTTAGCAATACAAACCATGTCAACGGCAGAACCAGAATCCGGCCCCTCCATAAGAATAATCTCTTTATGCACTAATTTTTCTATAATGACAGCACATATTAAATCCGAGCCCTGTTTGAAGATCTATCTGATAGTCCTTGTAGTTCTTCTGGGTTCATGCAAGGAGAACAAGAATCAAGGTGACAACCTGAGATTTGTAGATCCGCAGATTGGCGGTATCGCACCTCTCTTACAGCCCACCCGGACACGTATGCATATCCCATTTTCAATGGTCCGGATGTATCCTGCAAGGAAAGACTACCGTGACGATCAGATTGAATCTTTCCCTCTTATAGTAAGAAATCATAGGTCAAATCCTGTGTTTAACATTTTACCTGTTTCAGGTAATTTCCCTGAGAACCAGGTCCCTGTTTCGGCCTGGGACCAGGAACTCGAAGTGGCATCGCCATACTACTATTCAACCTGGCTTGAAGATTTCAATATCACAGTAGAGTATTCACCTGGCGAAAGGACCGGGTTTTTCCAGTTCACTTTTCCTGAGGCCAGATCTAAAAAACTGTATCTGGAGGCATTGAATGGCATGAACTGGACGATGGATGATAACGGATCAATATTGGGGAGTGTGTCTTTCGCCGGGATGAGTGCATTTGCAATTGGTGTTTTCGACAATAAGGGAGTCTTATCCAGGAACGGAGAGAACTCATGGATCACATGGGATGAAAATGATCAAAACAAGATAAAGTTTAAATATGGGATTTCTTTTATCAGCCTTGAACAGGCAGAGAAGAACCTCATGGAAGAAATTCCGGGATGGGATTTTGAAGAAATAAAGGGAACAGCGAAAGAGAAATGGCAAAGTGCAATCAACCAGATCGAGGTTGAAGGAGGCAATGACGCTTACAGGCGCACTTTCTATACAGCCCTGTACAGATGCATGGAACGGATGGTCAGCATTACCGAGGATGGTAAATATTACAGTAACTATGACGGAACAGTGCATGAAGACAAGAGGGATTTTTACGCAGATGACTGGATATGGGACACTTACCTGGCACTTCATCCTCTAAGGTTTATCTTATACCCCGACCTCGAAGCCGATATGATCTCATCCTACGTCAGGATGTATGAACAGTCAGGTTGGCTGCCTCAATTTCCCCAGGTGGAAGGAGATACGCCACCAATGAATGGATTTCACTCAACAATTATGATTCTGGATGCCTGGAGAAAGGGGATAAGAGACTTTGACATAGACAAGGCATATGAGGGTATGAAAAAGAATGCTCTTCAGGGAACAATGGTACCCTGGAGGATGGGGGAGGCCTGCGAACTGGACTCTTTCTACTACGCAAAAGGTTACTTCCCCGCGTTGCATCCGGGAGAAAAGGAGACGGTAACAAGGGTGCATCCGTTCGAGAAAAGACAATCAGTTGCTGTCACTCTTGCCGCCAGCTATGATGACTGGGCGCTGGCTCAATTGGCAAAGGAACTTGGTAAATTCGAAGATTACGCCCTTTTCTCAAAGAGGGCTGAAAACTATAAAAATCTTTATTGGAAAGAGAAAGGCTTCTTCATGCCAAAAGACAAGGACGGTAACTGGATTGACATAGACCCTGCTTTCGACGGAGGTATGGGAGGGCGGGATTATTACGATGAGAACAATGGCTGGACATATTTGTGGGCTGTACAGCATAACATCCCGGAACTGCAAAAACTCATGGGCGGTAAAACCCCTTTTGAATATCGGCTCGATCAGCTTTTCAGGGAAGATCTCGGCAGAAGTCAGTACGAACTATATGCCCGCTTCCCCGATTTTACAGGTATTATAGGTCAGTTCTCTATGGGCAATGAACCAAGTTTTCACATCCCTTACCTTTATAACCTGACTGATTCGCCCTGGAAAACCCAGAAGAAAATCAGGATGCTTCTGAATACCTGGTTTAAAGACAATGTACATGGGATTCCAGGAGATGAAGATGGAGGTGGCATGTCGGCTTTCGTTGTTTTTTCAGCGATGGGATTTTATCCGGTTACACCTGGCATTCCTGCTTATACAATCGGGAGTCCGCTATTCTCTAAAGTGACAATAAACCTTCCGAATAACAAACAGTTTATTGTTTCAGCGCAGGATTGCTCGGAAAGAAACAAGTACATCCAGAGTGCGAGACTCAATGGCCATGTGTTAAACGGACCATGGTTCACACACGATGACATAATAAACGGAGGAGTACTGGAATTGGTAATGGGACCTTATCCGAACAGAGAGTGGGGAACTGATACGATGGCTGTCCCAGATGCCTTTAAATATCATTAGAACACATAAATAATACTTATTATGCAGAGGACTATAATCCTGCTAATTATCATTTGTTCATCATTAGCCAGTTTAAGTGCCCAAAGCAGGCATGGGAAAGTTGGTAGATTCGATAGTTACAGGGGACTTGTAATGGCCGGCTACCAGGGCTGGTTCCGGACACCCGGAGACGCTGCCAATGAAGGTTGGGTCCATTATGGGAAAAACGGTAAATTCGATTATGAAAACAATACCATTGATTTCTGGCCTGATGTCTCAGATTATGAGAAGACTTACAAAACAGAATTCAGGGATGTAAACGGGAAACCGGCTGAAGTATTCAGCTCTGCAGACAAAAGCACCACGGATCTTCATTTCAGATGGATGAAGGATTATGGCATTGATGGAGTGTTTATGCAACGATTCTTTGGGGTTACAAGAGGATACAAAAACAGCAGCAAATCACAGGACATAATTCTGCGCAATGCATTGAATGCTGCCAGGCTCAATGAACGGGCAATTGCTGTAATGTATGATTTATCAGGTCTGAGAGCAGATGGAGAAGATTGCTCCTCTGTAATTGAGGACTGGAAAATGCTGGTCGATGAAATCAAGGTCACAAATCAGGGAGAAAACCAGGTTTATCTCTTCCATAATGGAAAACCGCTGGTTGCCATCTGGGGAGTCGGGTTTCCTGATCGACCCTACAATATCAGGAACATCGGAGTTAACAGACTGATCGAGTTTCTGAAGAATGATCCTGTTTACGGTGGCTGTTCAATAATGCTGGGTGTGCCCGCTTATTTCAGGGAGCTTGATAAAGATTGTCTACCGGATCCATATCTCCACGAGCTTATTGAATCTGCAGATATTGTTATGCCATGGATGGTTCAACGGTTCACTCCCTATGTGCACAAACCTGTCGAACGCCTTCGTGATCATATTATTGCGGACATCAATTGGTCAAAGGACCATAACGTAGACTATGTGCCGGTGATATGTCCCGGATTCAGCTGGAGGAACCTGTCCCTGGGGAAACCGGAGCTTGCTCCTTACACTGCTTACGGTGCAATCCCTCGTCTTGGTGGCCGGTTCTACTGGGACCAGATGACAACTGCGATAATTGCCGGTGCGGAGATGATCTATGTTGCTATGTTCGATGAAATTGATGAAGGGACTGCAATATTCAAGGTGTCTGATACCCCGCCCAACAGCGATAAAGCCCATTTTGTTGATAATGACGGCATGCCTGCAGATCATTATTTGTGGCTGACAGGCCTTGGTGCCAGAATGTTGAGAAAAGAGATACCTCTGAGTATTGAGATGCCTCAACATACAGGAATAAAGAATTAAGCACTATACAGGGACCTGGCGAATCTATAATATTTTGGATATTCAGAAAAATAATTCATAAAAATCAATCTACATGAAAAGCCCTGTCTTATTGCTGACAGCCATAGCCGGATCCTGTATGGGACAATCAGCCTGTGACACTAGATCAGAAAGACCGAAACCAGACAGGAATGTGCTGTTCATTGTAGTAGATGATCTTAATACAACATTGGGATGCTACGGTCATCCTGTTGTCAAAACTCCAAATATTGACCGGCTTGCCCATATGGGTATCCGGTTTAATCACGCGTACAGCAACTATGCTGTTTCCGGGCCAAGCAGGTCTTCGTTTCTGACAGGATTGAAACCGGAAACCATCAATATCCTTGATAACAATACACCCCTGCAGTCTGTTCTGGGAGACAGAATCACCTTGCCGTACCTGTTCAGGCAAAATGATTTTTACACAATGAGCCTTGGCAAGGTTTTTCATCGTGATGGGGAGTACAATGATTCCAGGGCCTGGGATGAAATACACTCATTCGCTCCCACAGATAAAGGCAGAACAGGCGAAAGCCGGAATATGACAGACGGCGTATTGAAATGGTGTGAATGGATGGCTGCAGAGGGTACTGATGAGGATCAGCCTGACGGACAAATTGCAGAAAAAGCGGTTGAATTCATTAAATCAGAAAAAGATAAACCGTTCTTTCTTGCTGTCGGGTTTCATAAGCCGCATGACCCTTTTGTTGCTCCAAAAGAGTACTTCAGCATGTACCCGCCCGAAATATGTGATCCTCCCCTGATTCCTGATGGGTGGCACCCTCCATATAAACATACCCTGCCTGGTGAAACAGCAGTTTTCAATAAATTTACAGAACGGGACAAACGAGAGTTTCTCAGATCCTATTATGCCTGTGTCAGCTTTCTTGATGCCCAGGTTGGAAAACTGTTAAAGGCATTGGAGGAAACAAATCAGCTGGACAATACACTGATAGTCTTCTTCGGTGATCACGGATACCATCTGGGCGAGCATAACTGGTGGAACAAGGTGACAGTATTCGAAAAGGGGACAAATGCTCCATTTATCATTGCCAGCCAGTCTGTTTGCGAAAAAGGTGCAGTCTCAGATGCCATGTTCGAGTATATTGATATCTTCCCGACACTCGCAGAACTCATGAAACTGAACAACACTCCCCAATATCTTGAGGGAAGAAGCTTTGCCGGGACAGTATATGACCCATCAAAACCATTCCGAAGTGAGGTGCGTGCAATAGTGAACCGCGGGAAGATGATTGGCAGAATGGTAAAAACCAGGAACTGGAGATATGTTGAATGGGATAATGGAATGAAAGGAAATGAATTGTATGACCAGGTAAGTGATCCGGGTGAGTATGAAAATCTGGCCGGGAATGACGAATATGCTGATATTATTTCAGGGTTGAGAGCTTTGTTATACGTGGAAGAATAGCCTCGGCAAAAGACAGGAACCAAAACTTAAATACAGTAAGACTCAACAAATAATTTATGATAGACCGAAGACGATTTGTAAAATCAGGAATGATTGCAACCGCCGGCATAGCCGGACTAGGTGCAATACCAAATGCTCTGCATGCCAGGACCATGCCTGTTGGTCCCTCTGACAGGATCAGGGTAGCCCTCATAGGGGGACGGAATATGGGATGGTCAAACATCCAGGCTTTTCTGAAGTTCCCCCAGGTTGATTGTGTGGCATTCTGTGACATCGACGATGAGATTCTGAACAGGAGAGCCACTGACATTGAAAAAATATCAGGAAAAAAGCCGCAATTGCTGACAAAAGACTGGCGAAGGGTAATTGATGCCAGGGACATAGATGCCGTAATTGTTGCCACACCTGACCACTGGCATTGCCTTCAGGCTGTTTCTGCAATGGAAGCAGGTAAAGATGTATATTGTGAAAAGCCTCTTGCTAATTCAATTGCTGAATGCGATGCAATGGTAAAGGCGGCACGAAGGCATAACAGGATTGTCCAGACCGGCCAATGGCAACGGAGCGATCCCCACTGGCAGGAGGCTGTAAGTTTTATCTACTCAGGGAAGCTGGGCCGCATCAGGACCGTCAAGGTATGGGCATATATGATTGGAAAGAAAACCCTTCCGGTGCAGCCTGACGGACCCGTGCCACCCGGGGTGGATTACGAGATGTGGCTTGGACCGGCAAAACACCGTCCATTCAATCCCAATCGCTTCCATTACAACTTCAGGTATTTCTGGGATTATGCAGGGGGCCTGAACTCTGATTGGGGAGTGCATCTTCTTGATTATGCAATACACGGTATGAAGGCCGACCTGCCGGGAGAAGTGTATACTGCTGGCGGAAAATTCGGGTACCCGACTGATGCGATGGAGACTCCTGACACCTTGCTCACCACTTATGTTTATGATACTTTTACAATAACCTGGGATCATGCCTGCGGGATAAGTGACGGACCATATGGCCGTGAGCACGGACTTGCCTTCATTGGGGAAAACGGAACTCTTGTAATTGACCGGAATGGCTGGGAGGTCATTCCGGAGGTCGATTCTGCCCCCCGGATGGAAGCAGTACCTCTCAGAAAAAAATCAGAGATCATTCAGGGAATGGGAGTAGCGGGTGGCGGACTTGGTGCTCATGTCGCCAACTTCCTTGACTGCATGGTAACACGAAACCTGCCAAATGCCGATGTGGCTATCGGGGCCAGAGTGGCAAAACTGACTCACCTGGCAAATATCTCCTGCAGGCTAAGGAGACCAATCACATGGGATAATGCCAATGGCATATTCGGGCAAAAAGAAGCCAGTGAATTGATAAAACCTGCCTATAGTTCTCCATGGAAGTTTCCTGAGTATTAATAATAAAGCAACTTTATATGAAAAAAATAATCTTTACGATAGCATTTGGTTTGGTACTATTCTTCAGCAGCTGCAACAACTCTGACTGGCAACATCTATTCAACGGGAAGGATTTTGAAGGCTTCGTTCAACGTAATGGAAAGGCTCAGTACATTGTTGATAATGGAGAAATGGTAGGTATTTCTACTGCCGGGACCCCTAATAGTTTCATGTGCACACAGAAGGAGTACTCCGATTTCATTCTTGAATTTGAAGTTAAAATTGATACGTTGCTGAACTCGGGAGTACAGATAAGAAGCCATAGCTTTGACAGTATCAGGAACGGACGGGTTTTTGGTTACCAGGTTGAGATTGATCCCAGTGCCCGGGCCTGGAGCGGAGGTATCTATGACGAGGCAAGAAGAGCCTGGCTCTATCCCATTACTCCGTACAACCCCGAAGCAGCGATGGCTTTCAATAGGTACAGCTGGAACAAATATCGGATTGAAGCAATTGGTAACCATATCAGAACATGGGTTAACGGTATACCTGCCGCTGATATGATTGATGATGCAGACGCGTCAGGGTTTATTGCGTTTCAGGTTCATCAGGTTCCTGACGAACATGCGGGTCTGCAGGTAAGGTGGAAGAATATCAGGATTGTAACAGAGAATCTGGAAAAATACAAAACAGAGGTCCGGAACGAAATATACCAGATTAACCTGATACCAAATACCCTTTCTGAACTGGAGCAAAGGGAGGGCTGGAGACTTCTTTTTGACGGCGTTTCATCCGCAAACTGGAGGGGTGCACATAAGGAAGCTTTTCCTGATTCAGGATGGATCATAGAGAATGGGGCTCTGACTGTTTTACCAGCAGGAGGGGAAGAGTCAAAAGGGGGAGGAGATATCGTTACCATTCAGGAATTCGGAAACTTTATGCTTAGTTTTGAGTTTATGATAACCGAAGGGGCCAACAGCGGGGTAAAGTATTTCGTTACAGAGAAATATGAAACATCTGGTTCTGCAATTGGGCTCGAATATCAGATACTTGACGATGTAAATCACCCTGATGCCAGGATGGGTCGCGACGGCAACCGGACCCTGGCCTCACTCTATGACCTGATACCTTCAGCAGAGAACAAGAAGTTCAATGGAATCGGTAAATGGAACACCGGAATGATTGTAAGCCGTAACAGGCAGACCGAACACTGGCTGAATGGCATGAAAGTACTTGAATACGAGAGAGGCAGTGATGAGTATCTGAAACTGGTACAGGAGAGCAAATACAAGGGGTATGAAAATTTCGGATTGAGCGACAAGGGTCATATTTTGCTTCAGGACCATGGGAACAAGGTCTCATTCAGAAGCATCAAGGTAAAGGAGCTCCTGGTCACAGATTAAGTTCTCTTAATCTCTTTAAACATCCGGACTGTCATTTGATATTAGGGAGATTAGCTGTCTGGCAGTCAGGGATTATCCGGATAAACAGGAATTATGGTTTAGTTATATCAAACATTTTGCAGGGGAAAGCGTATAACCGTAATAAAATAACCGTTGAAATTCCCCGATCGCAGTATGAAATATCTTAAAATCATTTTGCTTCTGTTACTTCCATTGTGCGGATGCAACAAAAACGATGATGACCAGAATGATAACTCAATGTATTTCCCGTCAGATAATGAATGGGATACGAGATCTTTATCAAGTCTGGGCTGGAATGAAAATGCCGTACAACCTCTTTTGGATTTCCTTGTTCAGAAGAATACCCGGTCTTTCATGATCCTTGTCAATGGCCGGATTGTAATGGAGGAGTACTTTAACGGACATACTTCAACAACCACCTGGCAATGGAACAGTGCCGGAAAGACTCTGGTGGCAACAGCAACAGGCATAGCCCGGCAGGAGGGATTGCTGAACATTGGCAATAAAGTTTCTGATTATCTGGGCACAGGGTGGACAAGTGAACCGGCAGAGAAGGAGAATTTAATTACCCTGAAGCATCTCCTCTCAATGACATCCGGGATCAATGACGTATCCAATCTCGTAATAAAACCGAACCTGACCTATCTTGCGGATGCGGGTACAAGGTGGTCGTATCATAATGTATTTCAGGTTTTAATGGATGCTGTTGCTGAGGCAGGTAACCAGGATTTTGAAACCTATTTCAATTCAAGGTTAAGAGACAAGATCGGGATGGACGGATACTGGGACAAGGGATTGATATTTACCATTTATCACAGCAACACCCGCAGCATGGCAAGATTTGGACTACTGGCACTTAATAAGGGAAAATGGAAAAACGAACAGGTGGTGAATGAATCCTTTTTCACGGAGTGTGTCACTTCTTCGCAGAGTATCAATCCTTCTTACGGATATCTGTGGTGGTTAAACGGTAAATCGAGTTTCATGGTGCCCGGGTCTCAGGACGTTTATCAGGGAAGCCTGATACCCAATGCTCCATCAGACATGTTTGCAGCCATGGGGGCTGAGGATCAGCGCATTTATGTAATCCCGGGCAGGAATATGGTGATCGTCAGAATGGGCGATGCATCTGATCCTCTGAATCCCAGTTTTGCCCTGTCCGGATTTGACTATGACCTGTGGGCAAAAGTAAATGCTGTCATAAATTCTAAATAGCAGACCAGGTTATCAGAATATTCTGAATCTCCGGGATCAGTACCCTGATGCCGGGATGACCTGTTCACACCATTTTTTCCGGCAGTGATTCCGGAGCGTTACGGGTCTGTGAACTTTTTGATTCACTTATTGGTTTATAGAGGAAATTTGGAATATTCTCACATTTTAAATGAGAAATATTTCGAAAGCAGCTTTTAGATGATTGTATTGACCCATAATAAGTGATGACCATGAAAAATCTGAAACCGACCCTGGTTCTGTTCACCACAGCCTTAATAATAACTTCATTTATAACAGGTTGTCAAAAAGAAGACTCCCCGGACGATCCCGATAAGGTAGAGGGACTCTTCTATTACTATACAGACGTAGCCGAAGGGAGGATCATGGTCATTGACATAAATGCCTCGACACCTTTCAGGCGGTCATATATTCTGTCCGATGAAGTTACTCTCGGGATGATCGCCGAAGACAGACCTCGTCATGTCATTAAATTTTACAGGCCTGCTTCCGTCAGCCCGATGGCGGCTGATAACGGAATGATGATCAAATCCAAAGTGGCAGACAGTGAATGGCTTTTTGTTACTAATTTCCCGTTTGTCGGCCTGACAAGTATTGCAGAAGAGAAATGGTTTGAGGCAAGCGAATTCGGAGAGGGATCCACCGGATTCAAACTGCATGAAATGGGAGAAGAGGAAGGCGAAAAGACCTACGCAATAGAGAGTATTAAGTATCCCGGGAACTATTTTTCGCATGACGGACATCCGATCCAGGGCGCCAACCTGCTCTTTCTTAAGCCATTTGACAGTCCGGAAAAAGCACCGCGGTTCAGACTCTTTGAAACCAGTGCATCTGCTTTTCCCGAGGGTGATCCAAACGTACCCAAAGTGTTTGAAATTGGCGGACAATAAGATGCTGTTCAGTCATGAAGTAACACCTTTGCGGTCATTCTGACCGGTCAGAAGCTGCTGTCACCATTCAGGGATTTAAGGGTATCCTTAACAGCGTTGTGGATATCCCGGTTATCCTTCAGCCAGTTTTTCCTCCCCGCAAAGTATCCGAAAAGACATAAACCGGTGAAGAACAGAATCCATATCACTGTCAGCAGACCATCCTTGTCAGTATATTGAGTCAGCCTTCCTGTAAAAATCAATCCTCCTCCTATCCCGATTATGATAAGCAAGGGAATAAGGATAATGTAATCAGTAGCAGTGAAGTACCTCAACCGCTTTTCAGTTTTTGAGAGATATTCCAAAATCGGCAGGGTATATGCACTTGCAGGAAGGGGCCTGTACCTGAAATAAAGGTAGGCTGCACCCAGTATGAACCCGAGGCCGCAAAGGAGGTACCCTAAAGCTGTTTTTCCGGTCTGGCTTCCCGCCAATGCGGTGTAGAGGATAAAGAGGGTGATATTAACGCTTATCACCAGTCTCTTTTTCTGTTCCTCCTTCTTTTCGAACTTTTTGAAAAGATCAATCAGTTTCTCAGGATCAATCTCTCCGTTCATACCGTTGTTATATGCAGTACCGCAATCTTCTGTTATTTTGTCATTTGTCTTCATTTCTCCTCCTCCAGCTTTCCTGTAAATGAGCTTTAATCCTTGATATCCTTGTTCTTGCATTCACTTCTGAAAACCCCGTGACCTGTGCAATTTCCGTGTAGGGAACATCTTCCATGTAAAGGGCAACCAGGGTCTTGTCCATTGCGTTCAGCCTGAGAGTGTAATCCCCGAAAAACCGGAGCATTTCCTCATGGTTGCCCTCGTCGTACTCTTCATCAATAATGTCGGCAATCTCTCTTGAGTCAGGTCTGACAAACAGTGCAAACTCCCTTTTCTTTTTTGCAATCAGGTTAAGACATGTGTTGACTGCTATCCTTGTAATCCATGTCTTCAGCTGTGACTCTCCCCGAAAGGAGCTGATGTTAAGCCAGATCTTCAGAAGCACCTCCTGGCTTACGTCCTGGGCTTCAGGGTTGTTTCCGAAATAATAGCGGCAGATATTGGTTATCCGCTTTTCGTTTTCCCGGACTGCATCAGTGAAAATCTGTTCCTTCGTTGTCCCTTTTGTTGCCGGATATTTCATCACTTCCGTTTTCAGCATTTCAGCAATCATTTTATGACTTCCTGGGTTCGCGGCTGTTTCGGCCATTGCCTTCAGTCATCATATTGACCGGATAGAACAGTATTTGTTACAGTGCAACCAGGATAAATCAGAAAATCAGCGTCATTGCGGTGTATTTAACCAGGAGGCCGATCACCGTGCAGATGGCTGTGGACCTGATGGGGTAGCGGATCATCCCCGCAGCAAGTGATATCACCGGTGAGGAGAGGGGCAGGGCATTGAATACTAGAATCGTCAGGCCACCGTATTTCTGAATCTTATCTTCCGCCTTCAGATAGCGCCGCCTTCCGATAAGATTGTCAATAAACCTGTTGCTGACCATCAGACCGATGGCATAGTCAATTGATTGTGAAAACAGCGCCGTTCCTATTGCCACTGCATTCAGGGCCAATACGTTTATCTCTCCCTGCAGGTAAAATACAAAGGCTATTTCCACGGGCATGAAGAGGAAGAAGAGATAGCCACAGGCATTTACTATTGCAAACGAAAGGAGACCATTGTCACGTGAACCGTTGTATATGTCACGTCCTACAGTAAGGGACGCAATTGTTACTGCTGCGCAGACAAGTAAAAAAGCTATGGTTATCCTTAATATTTCGGTTCGGCTCTTTCTAGGCATCACCATTTCTTAAAAGGATTCGTTGAGAGGGCTGAATTAAAATATCTTGGATCAGAAGTGACTTCTTTCCCAAGCCATGGTGGCTTTTCGAACTCCTCACCAACAGCCCTGAGCTCTACCTCCGCCATTACAAGCCCCTCGTTCTCACGGTGAAAAACATCCACCTCAAATACATGATTGCCGAAGGGTATAAGATATCTTGTCTTTATCACCGGGAATGGCTCGCAAAGATTCAGAAGTTCCCTGGCATCCTCAACCGAGATCTCCTTTTCCCATTCATATCTTGCATTTTGTTCTTCTCCGGCCCTCCCCTTGATGGTAATGAACCCCTTTTCCCCCCTGATCCGGATCCTG
Organism: Bacteroidales bacterium; assembly: GCA_025454815.1. GTDB lineage: Bacteria > Bacteroidota > Bacteroidia > Bacteroidales > VadinHA17 > SR-FBR-E99. The sequence continues at coordinate 116,313 of JALONR010000010.1, forward strand.
ACCGTACGGTCAGGTGAGCGGGAAAGATAACCCTGGACAATCTCTGTCGCTTCAGTGGCCTCTGTCATGAAATCGCCACTGACCAGGAATTTTCTTTCAATCTCTATCGGCATAATTGTGCCAATAAAGATAAGAGTTCAGTCAAAATAAAAATAATCGTGATTTTTTTTTACCTCATGAGCATCAGATTTGATTTTTATTTACTTTAGCATCCGAAATGATGAGAACATTTGCAACATACAGCTATTCGTTTTATTATTTCTTTTACCCGCTGGTAGAAGGGACTGAATAGTTGTATGTCTGAATAATAGATGAGATATAATGAAGTAGGTCCCGTGAAAGCGGGACCTTTTTTTTGACCATAAAGGAAATGAAAGCAGTAAAGGAAAAGATCAGCGTGGCAATCCAGGGTGTAAGGGGCTCATTCCATGAGATAGCTGCCATTGAGTACTTCATGGATAAGGAGGTTGAGGCAGTGCCGTGTGACACTTTTGGAGATCTCTTCCATGCACTTGAAGCTGGCACAGCTGATTATGGCATAGTGGCGTTCGAGAACTCGGTGGCCGGAAGTATCCTTCCCAATTACGAGCTGCTGCGAAGATCACATCTGCCTGTTACCGGTGAGATATGCCTGAGGGTAAAGCAGAACCTGGTGGCCATGCCCGGTCAGCAGATATCCGATATCAGGGAAATCCATTCTCACCCGATGGCTATCCAGCAGTGCTCAATGTTCATCAATGAAATGAGGCAGCGGGGCGTCAGGATCATTGAAGCCATTGACACTGCCCTTAGTGCAAGGATAATAAGCGAGGATAGGCAATACGGCTCCGGAGCGATAGCAAGCAGCAATGCGGCTGAGATCTACAGCCTTGAGGTACTGAGACAGGAGATTGAAGATGACAGTCTCAATTTCACCCGGTTTCTGATTGTATCGGGCAACCGGAGTAAGGCTTCTGAAAGCGGTAGCCGGAACATGGCAGATGATAACGGCAATGGCAGCATGACGGCTGATGGCGGTAGTGGTGAAGCAGGCAACCGTCAGGAAGGAACCGACAAGGCCATGGTCTGTTTCTCACTGCCACATAAGGTAGGCTCGTTGTCACAGGTGTTGTCAGTACTGGCATTCTACCAGGTCAGCCTTACCAAGATACAGTCGTTGCCTATCGTTGGCAGGCCATGGGAATACCTGTTTCATATAGATTTAATTTACAATGATTTCAATCGTTATCGAATGGCTCTGGAAGCGATAAGGCCGCTTACGGAAGGACTTGAAATTGTAGGGGAATACCGGCGTGGCCTGATGCCGTTTGAATCAGGAAGCAATTAGCAAAACGGGGGACAATAATGACTGACACTGCTATGATAAAACCTGCCTCGCGTACCGGGCTCGTGAACGAATACTACTTCTCTTCCAAACTGGCGGAGATAGCCCGCATGAGACAGGAGGGGGCTGATGTCATAAACCTGGGTATCGGCAGCCCTGATATGGCACCTGATCCCGCGGTGATAAAGGAACTGACACGAAATGCATCATCCGACAGGAACCACGGATACCAGGGTTACCGGGGTATCCCGTCCTTGCGGCAGGCCTTCTCTGACTGGTATATGAAATATTTCGGGGTAATCCTCGATCCTGCCGGTGAAATACTTCCGCTTATGGGTTCGAAGGAAGGAATAATGCATATCAGCATGGCATTCATCGATCCCGGTGACGAAGTGCTTGTCCCTGACCCCGGTTACCCTGCCTACAGTGCAGCAGCATTGCTTGCCGGTGGTGTTGTGAGAAAATATGATCTGAAGGAAGAAAGCGGCTGGCTTCCGGACATCAGGGCAATTGAGGCCGGAGGACTTGACAGGGTGAAGATAATGTGGATCAATTATCCCCACATGCCAACAGGAACCAAAGCCTCTCCGGGCCTGTTTGAGGAACTGATTGCCTTTGCGCGAAGGAATAGAATACTCCTCTGCAATGACAACCCATACAGCTTCATTCTCAACAACGAACATCTGAGCATACTCTCCGTTGCCGGCTCCATGGAAACGGCACTGGAACTGAACTCGCTCAGCAAATCGCACAACATGGCCGGCTGGAGGATCGGCATGCTCGCCGGGAAAAGTGATTTTATAAACAATGTTCTGAAAGTAAAGAGCAATATGGATTCAGGCATGTTCCAGCCCTTGCAGGCAGCAGCTGCCCTGGCGCTGGCGGCTCCGGAGGAATGGTACACGGCGCTGAACTCTGTTTATATGCGCCGCCGTGCACTGGCCGGAGAGATAATGCGCACATTGTCATGTACTTTCAGCAACAGTCAGTCAGGATTGTTCCTCTGGGGTCGTGTGCCTGACAGTTTCAGTGATGCTGAGGAGCTTACCGATAAGCTGCTTCACGGGAGTCATCTGTTCATCACTCCGGGTTCGGTTTTCGGTCACAACGGCCGCATGTTTGTGAGGATTTCCCTCTGCGCTGACGAGGAATTACTGCAGAAAGCCCTGTTGAGGGTGAGGGGAGTATCGGATTTAGGATGACTACACGAAAAAATGATAATTATATGACTTCAAACATCTGCATTGCAGGACTGGGACTGATAGGAGGGTCGCTGGCGCGAAGCCTGAGAATCAACGGGTTTAACGGGAAAATAACGGGAGTTGACGCCAATCCCCACCATTGCACTATTGCCATGTACAGGGGGCTGGCCGATGAGTTCCTTCCCCTTGATGAGGCTGTTGAGAAGTCGGATATTATTATCCTCTGTGCCCCGGTTGATGCCAACTGCTGCCTGCTGCCCGGCATCCTTGACATGATAGGTGGTACCGGCAAGGTGGTGACAGACATGGGTTCAACAAAAGCCGACATCTCAGCTGTGGCAGACCGTCATCCGGCAAGGGGCAGGTATGTTGCAGCCCATCCCATGGCGGGTACTGAACACTCCGGGCCTGCATCGGCCCTTGACAGGCTCTTTGCCGGGAAGATTGCAATCATCTGTGATCCTGAAAAGAGTGATGATGATGCCCTTGAGAAGATCACAGCCCTGCTTCAGTCATTAAATATGAAGATCCAGTACATGAACTCGCGTGAGCATGACGTTCATGTGGCCTATGTCTCGCACATCTCACACATTACCTCTTTTGCACTGGCTCTGTGCGTGCTTGACAAGGAGAAGGACGCCACCAACATAATGTCGCTTGCCGCAGGCGGTTTTGAAAGCACGGTGCGGTTGTCAAAAAGCAATGCTGAGACCTGGGCCCCCATATTTACGGGCAACTCGGGTCCCATACTGGAGGTGATAGACACATATATAGAAAAGATGCGTCTCTTCAGGAAACATATTGAGAAGGGTGACGGAGAGGCTCTCAGGCAGCTGATGAGGTCAGCAAACCAGATCGGAAACATTCTGAAATGAAATTTCAACTGACATGGGTCTGCCGCCCTTAATGACAATACTGTTTACCCGGATGAAACCGCGAAAGAACAGGGAAAGATGAAACAACAAATAGAAAACTGATGGTAATATGAATACTGACAATCAAGCAATTATGCGTGACCGGTTGCAAATAACCCCGATGGAGGAGTGGTCGGTCTATAAGAAAAGTCCGCTGGTCATTGCGGGTCCGTGCAGTGCCGAGAGTGAGGAGCAGGTGATGACCACCGCCGCAGCCCTGGCTGCGTCAGGACGGGTGGATCTCTTCCGTGCCGGTATCTGGAAACCCCGTACCCGTCCCGGCCAGTTTGAAGGTGTGGGATCAGCGGGGCTGAAGTGGCTTCGCCAGGCCAGGGAGACCTATGGCCTTCCGGTGGCTGTTGAGGTGGCGACGGAGAGACATGTTTATGAAGCGCTTAAACACGGGGTTGATGCGGTATGGATAGGGGCCCGCACAAGCGTGAATCCGTTTGCCCTTCAGGAAATAGCCTCTGCACTGAGAGATGCTGATGTAATGGTGTTTGTGAAGAATCCGGTCAATCCTGACCTGGAGCTGTGGATAGGGGCCATTGAACGCCTTAACCGTGCAGGGATAAGCAGGCTGGCAGCTGTACACCGCGGATTCTCAACATGGGAGAAAAGCTCCTTCCGCAACCAGCCCCGGTGGCAGATAGCCATCGAGCTGCGCCAGCGTATACCGGGTATCCCTCTTATCTGTGACCCTAGCCATATGGGAGGAGACAGCGCATTCATCGGCGATCTCTCACAGAAGGCAATGGATCTGAACTATGACGGACTTATGATTGAGAGTCACATCGATCCGCCAAGCGCTCTCAGCGACCGTAAACAGCAGATCACCCCTGTTGAGCTGATGAATGTCCTTGGAAGCCTGATACTGAGGTCTCCCTCAACCGATGATCCGGAGTTCATTGAGACCATAGAGGAACTGCGAAGCCAGATAGACGTATATGACAACCTTCTGCTTGATATCCTTGAGAGCAGGATGCAGGTGGCTGAAACCATAGGCCGTTACAAGAAGGAACACAACATTACAATCCTCCAGAGCACCCGGTGGCGCGAAGTCAAGGACAATGCCGTTGACAGGGGCGTCAGGAAAGGGCTTACCCCCGAATTCATCAACACCATCCTTGAGGCGATCCACCAGGAATCGATTGCGCACCAGATGAAAGTGATGAAAGAAGAGTAATTTAGCCGAACCAATGGATTCATACCGAAAAAAACCGGCCCGATGAATATCACTGTCAGTCCGTCAGAATTGAGGGGACAAATAGATGCGCCGTCAAGCAAGAGTCTGACGCAGAGGGCTATTGCCGCCGGCTTGCTGGCAGGCGGGACTACTTTAATAATCAACCCTTCACTTTGCAATGATTCAATGGCTGCCATGACGATGGCCCGGGCTCTTGGTGCGTCAGTTACAATGAAAGATGACAGGATTACCATGGAGGCTTTCAGGAAGCCTGCTGACCGGGTTTTTCTTAACTGCGGGGAGTCAGGCCTGGCTCTGAGGATGTTTTCTCCGTTGGCATCCGTCCTGTCAGGAGATGTCACTCTTACCGGTGAAGGTTCACTGTTGCGCAGGCCGGTAAAGATGATCGGAGAAGCACTTTCCCAGCTCGGAGTGACGGTTGAAACCAGTGATGGATTGCTGCCGGTGAGGCTGAAGGGAAAACTGAAGGGTGGCCGTGCCCTTATTGACGGTTCTTCAGGATCGCAGCTTCTTACGGGGCTTCTCATGGCACTGCCGCTGACTGATACGGATAGCAGGATTGATGTGGCAAACCTCACCAGCAGGCCATATATCAGCCTTACACTTGACTTGCTGGCTGATTTCGGCATCAGGATAGAAAATGAAGGTTTCATGACATTCACCATTCCGGGCAGGCAGTCTTACCGTGCTCATGAATACAGGGTTGAGGGCGACTGGAGCGGTGCGGCTTTCCTCCTTGTGGGAGGGGCCACGGGAGGAAGGGTGTCTGTCGGCAACCTTAATCCGGAGAGCAGGCAGGCAGACATGGCTGTCCTGAGTGTTCTTGAAGAGGCAGGGGCGGTTATTGCTGCTGAACCGGGAAGGATAACATCTTCTGTATCTCAGTTGAGGGGATTCACATTTGATGCAACCGATGCCCCTGATCTTTTTCCTCCTCTGGCGGCGCTGGCGGCATACTGTGAAGGCGTCAGCACTATCAGGGGAGTGGGCCGTCTGAGACACAAGGAGAGCGACAGGGCGGAGGCGATAGCCGGGGTGCTGGAGGCGATGAGGATAGAGGTGCGCATCAGGGGTGATGAGATGATCATCACCGGGGGTAAGGTACAGGGCGCCGTGGTGTCATCGCACAATGATCACCGTATAGCCATGATGGCGGCGGTGATGGCCGCCGGCGCCGCAGCACCTGTTACCATTACCGGGGCAGAAGCCGTGGCAAAATCTTACCCCGGATTCTTCGATGACCTGGCCCGGATAGGAGGGAAAACCGGGTAGAACACCGGTTGTCTCAAGTGCCGGAGGTCTCTATCTCGGCCTTATCTCCCTTCGCATGAACAGTATGTAGGAAATCACAAAACTGACTATAGTACCTGCTGCCAGCCCCGTAACCTGGGGCCATACCAGCAATATGCTCTGACCCAGAGGAAGAGGCCCGGGTACGGCACCTATCATCTGCTCCATCGTCAGCGGCCCGAGACTCCTCACCGAAGGTAAAAGCAATGTCGTTGTGGCCTCGCTGAAGAGCTGGTTGGGCATAACCCTGAGCAATGCCAGCCGGAACTGCTCAAATGCAACAAGCTGGTAAGGAGAAGCTGCCGCAGAAGGTTCCATAGACCTGGTAACCAGGTTTACGATCAGCGGATAAAACACGGTAAAGAAAAGCCAGACGGCTATTGCTGACAGAGCTGCTGTGGCTGGCTGGCGGAATAATACCGAAAAGAGTATTGACAGGTTGAGCCAGAACGCAACATAAAGGATACTCAGCAGAATGAAGAATACCATTCTTAAAAATTCTTCCGCAGTGGGAGGGATGCCCAGCGTAATCAGGCCGGCCCCCATCACCAGCATGCCAAGCACAAAAAGCATCGCGCTGATAACCATCAGAGCCGCGGCAAATTTGGCATTTATTATATAGTCGCGGTGAATGGGCTGTGACAGGATCCTGCTCAGGGTTCCCCTGTTGTGCTCCGAATTGATGGCGTCAAATCCCAGGCCGATACCAAGCAATGGCCCAAGGAAGCCGATGAAAACCATAAATGAAGGCATAGTCCCGTCAGAAATGGTGAAAAGCTTCAGGAAGAAGAATGTGCCTTCAGGGTCATTGGGTTTTACAGCCTGTGACATGTTTGAGAGAGCCGTATAGAGCGAGCCAAGGCAGGTCAGAGCAATTATTACGGTCAGGATTATAAACCTCCAGCCGGTAAGGTGGTCTGCTATCTCCTTTTCCATTATGACCCGGAACGGATGTCTGATTCTGTCTTTTTTCCGGTCAAGGAGCCCGGAAATGGTCAATGCTATCCTATTCATGGTTTTCTCCTCCTTCAAAATATCTGTAATAGATGTCATCAAGGCCGTATTCCCTTTTACTGAGCGAAGTGAGACGGACCCCGGAGGAAATTATTGCAGCGGCAATCTCACCGGTAAGATCGCGGGAGCATGAGAGGTGGATAATACCGTTATCTTCCCTGATTTCATTTACCCCGCGGATCTCCAGGAGCGCGTTCCTGATCTCCTCCCTCTTCTTCAGTGCATCTGTACCATCTCCCTGGTGGTGTACGGCGGTTTCTATTCCTGCTTCTATTGTATATGGTGATTTCCCGAAGAGCTGTGAGGCAAGGCTCTGCACATCTCCCGTTGCCAGAAGTCTGCCTGCGACGAAGAGTCCGACCCTGTCGCACACCTGCTGTACCTGGTGCAGGTGATGAGATGAAAAGAGGACGGTTATCTTCTGCTCGCGGCTCAGCTCAACTATCAGATCGAGGAACTCCCTGACGCCGGCCGGATCTATGCCCAGTGTTGGTTCATCAAGTATAATCACCTCCGGATCCTTGATAAGCACGTCTGCAAGGCCAAGCCTCTGTCTCATTCCCCGGGAATATTTACCGGTCTTCTTATGCTTCTCGTTTCCGAGACCGACCCTCTCAAGCAGCTTCCCGGCCCTTGCCTGTGCTTCCTTTACCGAAAGGCCGTTCAGGCACGCCGTATAGACGAGGTTGTCGAGGCCTGACATGTCATCATAAAAGCCAACCTCTTCGGGAAGGTATCCCACTCTTTTCTTTACCTCTACGGGATCGGTGGAGGGATCAATGCCGCAGACCCTTGCTGTGCCGGCATCAGGTTCGGTCAGGCCCAGCATCATCAGGATTGTGGTGGATTTGCCTGCACCGTTGGGACCAAGCAGACCGAAGATCTCACCCCTTGCCACCGTGAGACTGAGGTTATCAACCGCTGTGAACTGACCGTACTTCCGGGTCAGTCCCGTCAGTTCTATTATATTCCCGGCCACGGCTACCTCCTTCCGTATTTCCGGAACAGATACAAAACAGTGCCAATGCCTGCAAGAATAACAAGCACACCTATCCAGCCCCACAGCAGCGGTGTCTTGACAGACATCCGGAACGAAGCCTTTGATGATGCCTCCGGAGTACGTGCCTCAAGGTTGGTCAGATAATCTCCGGGAATAGCTTTTTTGTCCGCCTTTATTGTAGCAGTGACGGCTGTCTCCCTGCCAGCCAGGATAGACTCAATCTGTTTGGGATCGAAAGTTACTTCCCAGTTTACCGGTGCGGCATGAGTGAGCTGAACGTCTGACAGTATTGATGTACCTGTGTTTTTGACTATCAGGTCAATTTTCTTTTCCCTTCCTGCAACTATGTCAGAACTGAGAAGCCCGGCAGGGGTGGTCAGCTCGATCTTATATGTGCCGGTAATGACTGCTTCGAGCTTCAGCTCACCTGAGGAAGATCCGGATACTGCCCTGACGGGAATTGCATAATTTCCCTCCTCCACCTGCTCGGCAGGTTTTACCTCAATGGTGACGTTCACGGTGCTGTTGGGTTCAACATCCACTGAAGTAACCTGTTTTCCGTTTGCCCTGAAGGTGATAGTCCAGCCCCGTGGCACTTCGCCCTGAAGGGCATAGGTCTGAGCCTCGGCGGTACGGTTCCGGAGGTCAGCACTATAGTTGAAAGTAGAGGCCGCGTGCCCCTCCATGTTGGCCTGCCTGGTGCTGAAGTCGGTTTTGTATGTTCCCTGCTCCGAGATATTCACTGTCAGCGGAAGTGAATTTCCTTCACCTGCCACAAGGTAAATCCTGTAATTCCCCTTGTTTACCTGGAACGGCACTTCTACCCTCAGTGAGATACTCTTCTTTTCGCCCGGAAGTACTGCTACCTGTCTCACGTTCCAGGCTCCTGCCTTGAGGGTGTAATTCCAGTTCCGGGGAAGGTTTGTTACCGAAAGATCCAGGGTTTCAAGGTCTTTGCCGTTATTTATTACATCAACAGCATAGTCAATTGATTCTCCCGGGGGAACGGAAATCTTGGTATAGGGGGTGTAGAGAAGTATGCTGTCCTTCCCGGCGGTTGCAGCACTGCCATTAGCCATTATCCCATATGAAAGGATAAAAAAAATAGCAGTCAGTTTCTTGAGTGGTGACATAAGAATTTCCTCCTGTTTTTTTTATTATTTCACACGGAATGCAAATTTAAAAGGGGTGAAATGATATTTGCAAGAGGGATCTGCATGATAAATCATAACTGCAGCCCGCCGCCTGGTATTTTTTTATTGAAATTGAACTAATTATACCTGCAACGCCCTCACTGTTAAAGTTTTCTTAAAAATATTTCCCGGCCTTTCCCGTGCACATTACAGGGAGACCTTTATCCGGTTTTGACTTTCTGCAAGCTGAAACATCTCATTTGCTAATTGAGAACCTTCCGATACTAAACAGGGCTTTGAAAGAGGCTACTGCCTTCTTAATTTTAACATATAATAATTCCCGGTCATGAAAAACTTCAGAAGTTCAATGTTGTTGCTCCTTATCTTCACCTCATTGTTGTTTTCCGCAAACACGTGTGAGAAGGAAGGTACTGAGGAAGAAATCATCACGATAACGGATGTGGAAGGAAATGAGTATGAAATCGTGGAAATAGGCACGCAGTGGTGGATGGCGGAAAACCTCAAGGTCACGCGTTACCGGAATGGTGACCTGATTGGCACAACCTCGCCGCCTGACAGGGATCTGAGTGAAGAGGCATATGAAGGTATGCGGCCGAAATATCAGTGGGCATATGACGGCAATGAGCAGTATGTGGAAATGTATGGCAGGTTTTATACCTGGTTCGCGGTGACAGACCCGAGGGGATTGTGTCCCGCGGGCTGGCATGTTCCCTCATATGATGAATGGATGGTGTTGCAGGAGTACCTCATTGCCGGCGGGTACAACTATGATGGCTCCACCACGGGAAACAAAATCGCCAAGGCAATGGCTGCCCTGGTGAGCTGGGAGCCATCCCAGACAACAGGGGCGGTTGGCAATACCGATTTTCCGGCAAAAAGAAATGCTTCAAAATTCAGGGGTCTGGCCGCAGGTATCCGCTGGACCGACGGTGAATTTGAAGGCATGGGTTTTTCAGGAGGATGGTTTACCTCCACAAACTATTATGATGATTACGACGGCATATTCTGGGTATTTACCCTTTTCAACAGCAGCTGGGGCATAGGTGCGGCCACATGTGACCATGAGGCAGATGCGGTCTCCGTGAGATGCGTCAAGAACTGACCAGTCAGGTAACTTTGCCGGTGTGATTTATTAAAGTTTATTACGGGTGCCGTCGCAGAAGGGTGGAGTGGCTGTATGCTTGCAACTGAATTTAGCATCTGCTGGGCCTTTTGGGCCTTACTGTTATTCTGATTTTTGGGGTGACTTAATCCACCTGGTAATCACCTCCGCAAGGTCGAGTATGTCATTGCCATTCCCCCGCCGTAAGAGTAGCCGGCCAGTATAATTAATCCCGTGTCTATTCTAAAATCCCTGATATTATCTGGTCTGTGCAGGAAATCCAGAACTGCGGATATATCACCCAGACTGTTCTGAAAATTTGATTTTCCCTCACTCTGATGAGTTCCGGAATAGTTGAATGTCAGCGCGTTTATTCCATTCTGAGATAGTCTGCTTCCAAGTCCCAAAACATCACGGGTGTTGCCCGGAGAACCCTGCAGAAGTATTACAGTGGGCAGATTGCCTGTGGTATCCGGCTTAAGGTGAATGCAAGGCATAACATGTTGAGTATTCCCTTTATAAATATCGGATTGAATGACTATCTTTTCGGTTAATTGTTGAACTCAATTTACAGCTCCCTGATGCCAGTATCCTCCATCATATTGATAGTCGCAGCCGGTGTGGCGTTGCTTCTGCTTCTGGTATTGAGGGTAAGGATCAATGCATTCATCTCGCTTCTCATAACGTCCATTTTTGTGGGCATACTGGCCGGCATGCCCCTGAAGGATGTTACTTCAGCCATCCAGAAAGGTATGGGTGATACGCTTGGTTTCATCGCCGTGGTTGTCGGCCTTGGTGCCATATTCGGGCAGATTCTTGAGAGCTCCGGCGGGGCTCATGCGCTTGCCGGCTACCTTTTGAAAAGATTCGGGCAGAAGAAGGCATCATGGGCAATGATGCTGACAGGTTTCATAGTAGCCATACCTGTCTTCTTCGATGTCGGCCTGATTATCTTCATACCCATCATCTATGCACTTGGCAGGGATACGGGTAAGTCACTTCTCTACTACGGTATACCTCTTCTTGCGGGGCTTGCCGTGGCTCACAGCTTCATTCCGCCTACTCCCGGCCCTGTGGCGGTTTCGGAGATTACAGGCGCCAACCTGGGATGGGTGATTCTTCTGGGTTTGTTGCTTGGCCTGCCAACTTCTGTGATTGCCGGCCCTCTTTTCGGACGTTTTATCTCAGCCAGGATAAAGATCGATCCGCCTTCAGCAGTTGAGGACGATCGCGACAGGGAGGCTTCCTCCGGCCGCTTGCCATCATTCTGGCTCATATGCATTCTGATTTTTTCACCGCTTCTGATGATCATTGCAGGAACAGTTTCCGGAGTCCTTGTAAAGAACGGAACTTTCGCCCCTTCACTTGCTACTGACATTCTGATTTTTGCCGGTCATCCCTTTTCAGCCCTGATAACAGCAACCCTCCTGGCAATCTGGCTGCTTGGGATCAGGCGGGGCATGCCACGCGACAGGATCATGACTCTCAGCACGAAGGCGCTTGGTCCGGCCGGGATAATAATCCTTGTTACGGGTGCTGGCGGAGTACTGAAGGAGGTCCTGGTTGAGAGCGGCATAGGAACTACCCTGGCTGAAACGGTTGCCGGAACGGCACTGTCGCCAATTGTGCTTGCCTGGATAATAGCTGCCCTGGTACGTCTCACACAGGGATCAGCCACAGTTGCCATGATCACGGCAGCAGGAATTATGGCGCCAATACTGCCGGAGTTCGGCCTGACTGACCCTCACAAGGCCTTGATTGTATTAGCGATATCATCAGGGGC
>JALONR010000044.1 GCA_025454815.1 Bacteroidales bacterium
TTCGAAATAAGTGTAAACCCGTTCGGATATTACTGCGAATCCCTTGTCATCCCTGGTTGTTGACTTTATCCAGTTGCCCCGTTGATCATATTCGTATGTTGAATAGGTCTTTCCTGTAACATTTTTATCCTTGTCAAGAGAAATATACTCCGATTGAAATCCCTTGTCATTATAGTTAAGAACCTGGCTTGACCCGAGGGTGCCGTCTTTCCTGTAATAGTCAAGAAGCGTCAGTAGTCCCTGATCATTGAATACAAGGAGGTACTTTGCACCGGCCTCCCCTTTGTTATTATAATACTGGCCTTTCAATGTATCATTGACGTAACTCCCTTCCAACTCTAACTTCTGAGCTAGAGTATCGGCAGGCTGGTTGTAACCTTCATAGAGAACGGGATTGCCCTCTTCGTCACAGGTGACCACCTGCCTGAACCTCACCGTGTCATCTGAGACATATTCGGTTTTAGCCAGAAGGTTATTTACCTTGTACATACGCCATTCATCTATCACCTTTTCATTTTCATCAAAGGTGGTACTGGATACTAGGTCGCCGTCAGCATCGAAAACGGCTTTGAAGTCATAGGTGTACCCTATACTGTCAAATTCCTTTCTTGTTATTTTCGCCCCTTTGACATAAGTATCACCTTCAGGAGTTGCCCAGTAAGCCTTCTCGCTAACTGATTCAACCCTGCCATTCAGCTTTTCCATGTAACCCTGGTAGGGTGTATAAATTCCCAGCCTTGTGAATTCAGCCGGCTTCTTCTCCTTGCAGGCGGCAGCGGCAAGGATAACCAATGCCATAAAAATGATCAGTTTTTTCATGTTGATAGATTTAGTTGATGGTTATTAAATCAGATCTGAATTTAACTGGTTGATCTTCAGTTGAGAATTAATCTGCAAGTTACGCAGGCAATCAGCTCATGTCAAGGATTCCGGGGAGATTTTTTACGATGAGTATTATTCTTTATATGGGGGGAGTAATTCCAGCACTGCATTTATTTAAGATCTGCAACCTGCTGCAGAGTAAGGACTGGTACCGATAACTTTACTCTTATCTCCCCTGCAATCTGGCTGCTTCGCTATCCCGACATACAATGTCGGGACTTGACGCTCGCCCCCCCTGCAATCTGGCTGCTTCGCTATCCCGACATACAATGCCGGGACTTGACGCTCGCCCCCCCTGCAATCTGGCTGCTTCGCTATCCCGACATACAATGTCGGGACTTGACGCTCGCCCCCCTGCAATCTGGCTGCTTCGCTATCCCGACATACAATGCCGGGACTTGACGCTCGCCCCTCTCTTGCCTAATTTGACTATATTTGCGCCAAACATTAACAGACCATGATAACCAATGACCAGATTAAGGACCTCGTTGAACGCCGGGATGCGTTAAGGAGGTATCTTTGACATCGACGGGAAAGTAAAAGAGATAAAGGAAAAGGAAGAAATCACCCACTCGGCAGGATTCTGGAATGATGCCAAAAAAGCGGAAGAGCTCATGAAGGAGATCTCCGGCGTCAAGAGCTGGACCACGGCATTCGCCGCGGTGGACACCGAAGTGGAAGACCTGCTGGTGCTCTATGACTTCTTCAGGGAAGGAGAAGTGACCGACGAGGAGCTGGGGACTCAGTATGACAAAAGCCTGGCGGCAGTGGAAAGGCTTGAACTCCGGAACATGCTCCGCCGTGAGGAAGACCGCCTGGGGGCAGTCCTGAAGATAAATGCCGGAGCCGGCGGCACCGAGAGCAATGACTGGGCACAGATGCTCATGCGTATGTATCTCATGTGGGGTGACAAAAACGGTTACAGGGTCACCGAAGCATACTACCAGGCAGGCGACGAAGCAGGCATAAAAACGGTCACCATGGAATTTGAGGGAGATCATGCCTACGGATACCTGAAGAGCGAGAACGGCGTACACAGGCTGGTCCGCATATCCCCATTCAATGCCCAGGGTAAACGGCAGACAACCTTCGCTTCAGTATATGTGGCACCACTGGTTGATGATGACATAAACATCGAAATCAACCCGGCAGATATCACCTGGGAGACCTTCCGCTCTTCAGGCGCCGGAGGGCAGAACGTCAACAAGGTTGAAACAGCGGTACGCCTTCGCCATGCACCAACAGGCCTGGTCATCGAAAACCAGGAGTCGCGATCGCAGGGACAGAACAAGGAGAATGCACTGCGTCTCCTGAGGTCACACCTCTATGAGATGGAACTGCGCAAACGGATGGAAGAGCAGGCCAAGATTGAGGGAGCCAAGAAAAAAATCGAGTGGGGTTCACAGATACGCTCATACACACTCCATCCCTATAAGCTTGTAAAGGACCTGCGCACCGGCTTCGAGAGCGGCAATGCCCAGGCAGTGCTTGACGGTGAGATAGATGACTTCATCAAGTCTTACCTGATGGAGTTCGGCGGGAAGCAATGACAGGTCATGATAAATAGCATGGTTTATCCGCCTTACAACACGTTAATTTACAACCTTCAGCAACAAAGATCCTGATGGATAAGAAAAAGAAATTATTTGAGCAGTTTCCGCCCGTCTCCACACAACAATGGATGGATAAGATCAATGCTGATCTCAAGGGCGCAGACTTCAATAAGAAACTTGTCTGGAAAACACGTGACGGTCTCCCGGTCATGCCCTTCTACAGGCAGGAGGACCTTGACAACCTTCCACACACCACCCTGTTACCAGGTGATTTCCCCTTTGTCAGGGGATTACAGACCGGTGGCAATAACTGGTACATAAGACAGGATGTTACGGTTACCGATTATACCGCCGCCAACGGCAGGGCCCTTGATATTCTAATGAGAGGAATCACCTCGCTGGGATTCATCATCACCGATCCGGAGTCGGTAACCCCGGAGACGATAGCACAGCTTTTAAAAGGAATCCACCCTGAAAGCATTGAGCTGAACTTTTCCATCGCCGGCAGGGCAAAGGAGCTGCTTGCTGCACTGCAGGCTCACCTCGGGACAGCAGGCACCGACCTGAACCAGGTTAACATTATAGTCTCGGCTGATCCGCTGGGCAGGCTTGCCGCCAACGGCAAACTGTGCGTGCCGGTTGAACAGGGACTTGACTATCTCGCTGACCTGGTAAGGGAGGCAGAGGCAACCCCGGGCATAAAGTGCATCGAACCGGCAGGAACACTCTTCAGCAATGCCGGCGCCGGGCCCGTGGCCGAACTGGCCTATATCCTGTCACTGGGCAACGAATATATGACCGCGCTGACAGAAAGAGGCATCAGGCCCGAAATGGCAGCACGCGCCATGAGATTCACCTTCGGCATCGGCCCCGACTTCTTCCCTGAAATAGCAAAACTGCGCGCGGCAAGGATGCTCTGGGCGGAGATAGTCAAAGCCTGGTGCGAAGACGAGGAGAGTAAATCGCAATTACAGGGTGACGAGGCAGCACTGATGCATATACACGCTGTCACCGGCAGGTGGAACAAGACACTCTATGATCCGTATGTAAACATGCTCAGGACACAGACCGAAGCAATGTCTGCAGTCCTCGGGGGTGCGGAGTCAGTGACCGTTGAACCGTTTGACGCTGTTTTCCGGAGCGCGGAAGACTTTTCGGAGAGAATTGCCCGCAATCAGCAGCTGCTCCTGATGGAGGAGGCACACCTGGGCAGGGTGGCTGATCCTGGAGCCGGATCATACTATATAGAGGAACTGACGGCGATGACAGCCCGGGAGGCATGGAAGATTTTCCTTGAAACAGAGAACGAGGGAGGATTCCTGGAGGCACTGCGCAAAGGGATCATCCAGAAAAGCATCACTGAAGCCGCTGCCACACGAAAGGCAGACATGGCCAGAAGGAAGGAGGTGCTGCTGGGCACGAACCAGTATCCTGACTTCAGGGAGAAGAAAGCGCCGCAGCATGACCCCGGGAAACTGTTTGCTGAATACAGACCCTCACAGGATGAGGTGGTAAAACCAATAATCCCCTCCAGGGGTGCAGTTGAGTTCGAGAAGCTTCGTCTTGCCACGGAAAAATCGGGCCGCAGGCCCCTGGTATTCATGCTCACCATCGGTGATCCTGCAATGCGGAGGGCCAGGGCACAGTTCTCATCAAACTTCTTCGCGGTGGCAGGGTATGAGGTGAAAGACAACAATGGCTTCGAAACCATTGCCGAAGGGGTAAATGCCGCACTGGAAGCAAAGGCAGACATAATAACGATTTGCAGCTCCGACGATGAGTACGCCATACTTGCGAAGGAGGCCTTCACGGCCATAGCTGGTAAAGCAGTCTTTGTGGTGGCCGGAAACCCGCCCTGCACAGATGAGCTTAAGGCTGCAGGAGTGGAAAACTTCATCAGCATAAGATCAAATGTGCTTGAGACACTGCAAATGTTCAACAGGAAACTGGGAATAAACTGACGGGAGATGAGCAAGAGACCAAAATTTACGGATATTGACCCACTGAAGGTCGCGGTGCCTTCAAGGAACATTCAGAAGTGGGAGAGGGAGAATAACATCAAACCTGCCTGGGAGACGCCCGAGCGGATACGCCTCAAGAGCGTCTATTCACACGAAGACCTGAAGGGGATGGAGCATCTGAACTACGCGGCCGGACTGCCGCCCTTCCTCAGGGGGCCTTATTCGGGCATGTATGCTATGAAGCCCTGGACCATCAGGCAGTATGCAGGCTTCTCCACAGCCGAGGAATCCAATGCATTCTACCGCAGGAACCTCGCGGCAGGGCAGAAGGGGCTATCGGTGGCCTTTGACCTTGCAACGCATCGCGGGTATGACTCTGACCATGAGCGGGTGGTGGGCGACGTGGGCAAGGCCGGCGTGGCGGTTGACTCGGTGCAGGACATGAAGATTCTCTTTGACCAGATACCCCTTAATGAGATGTCGGTCTCGATGACAATGAACGGCGCAGTGCTGCCGGTGATGGCATTCTACATCGTGGCCGGGCTGGAGCAGGGGGCAAAACTGAACGAGCTGCAGGGAACCATTCAGAATGACATCCTGAAGGAGTTCATGGTGCGCAATACCTACATCTATCCGCCCGCATTCTCGATGCGTATCATTGCAGACATCTTCAGATACACTTCAGAGAAGATGCCGAAGTTCAACAGCATATCCATCTCCGGTTATCATATGCAGGAGGCAGGAGCAACGGCAGACATAGAGCTTGCATACACTCTTGCTGACGGCCTTGAGTACCTCCGTACCGGTGTCAATGCCGGGATGAACATAGATGACTTCGCACCCCGGCTCTCATTCTTCTGGGCCAGCGGTATGAACTTCTTCATGGAGATAGCCAAGATGAGGGCAGCACGCATGCTCTGGGCAAAGATCGTAAGCCAGTTCAACCCGAAGAATCCGAAGTCACTTGCACTCCGCACCCACACACAGACCTCGGGATGGAGCCTCACCGAGCAGGACCCGTTCAACAACGTGGGAAGGACCTGCATTGAGGCAATGGCAGCCGCCCTGGGTCACACCCAGAGCCTGCATACCAATGCCCTTGACGAGGCCATTGCCCTGCCGACCGATTTCTCGGCCAGGATCGCACGCAACACCCAGATCTTCATACAGGAGGAGACGAACATATGCAAGTCTATTGACCCGTGGGCCGGATCATATTATGTTGAAACACTCACACATGAGATAGCCCGCAAGGCATGGGAACTGATTGAGGAGGTTGAGAGCCTGGGCGGAATGGCAAAAGCCATCGAGTCTGGGATACCCAAGATGAGGATCGAGGAGGCTGCTGCACGGGCGCAGGCAAGGATAGACTCCGGGGCACAGACAATAGTCGGTCTGAACAAATTCAGGCTTGAAAGGGAAGACCCGCTTGAGATCCTCGAGGTTGACAACAGCGCGGTGCGCGAATCACAGCTCAGAAGACTCGCTCAGGTGAAAGCCGGCCGTGACGAGGTGGCATGCCGCGAGGCACTGGACGCCATTACCCGTGCTTCTGAGACGGGTGAAGGCAACCTCCTTGAGCTGGCAGTGGAGGCAGCAGCAAAGAGGGCAACCCTCGGTGAGATATCATACGCATGTGAAAAAGTAGCAGGGAGGTATAAAGCAGTGATAAGGACAATTTCAGGAGTATACTCTTCAGAATACAAGTCTGATGCCGACTTTGAAGAAGCAAAGGCCATGGCATCGGAATTTGCCGCCAGGGCCGGCAGGCAGCCAAGGATCATGATAGCCAAGATGGGGCAGGACGGCCATGACCGTGGTGCCAAAGTGATATCAACCGGTTATGCCGACATAGGATTCGATGTAGACATCGGACCACTGTTCCAGACCCCGGCAGAGGCTGCCAGGCAGGCAGTGGAGAATGACGTCCACCTGCTTGGAGTGTCAAGCCTTGCCGCAGGTCACAAGACACTTGTGCCGCAGGTGATAAGCGAGCTCAAAAAGCTCGGCCGTGAGGATATTCTGGTTATTGCCGGAGGCGTGATACCTCCCCAGGATTACCAGTTCCTCTATGATGCCGGCGTGGCTGCAATATTCGGTCCGGGAACTTCGGTGTCGAAAACAGCAAAACAGATATTATCTTTACTGTTGCAGACAGTATGAGATTATTCCTGATCATAAGCGCCATCGTAGCAATAACAGTGGTGACCGGATGCGGTGCCGTGCAGAAGAACAGGGCCGCGTCTGCAGAACCGGCTGGTGCTGCACCGGCTGACCAGCCGTCACCCGGCGAAGAGGTTCATGATGTAGCCCCCTTTGGCAATGCTGCCCTTGCCGGCAAACCGGAAGGCTACGATGAGGCAGAGGGACATGTCTGGGATTTCCGTGATGCAACCACATGGCTGCTTGGAGAACTGACTCCTTCCATGCTGGCCAATCCGCCCCATGAAGTATGGTACATCGGGGGTTATACGGCATACCAGCCTGACCAGGAGATAATGGCTGAGCTGATGGGTCTCGGGAGGGATGACCTTACTATCACAATTGTGCTCGGCACATGGTGCCCTGACAGCAGGAGGGAGGTGCCGCGCTTCCTTAAGATAACAGATCTGTGGGGCTTTCCGCGCGACAAAATAAGGTTTATCGGCGTTGATATCAATAAGATCGCACCCCTGGAGGACTACCGGAAACTTGCAATCGAAAGGGTCCCCACTTTTATATTTTTTAAAAATAATATCGAAAAGGGACGCATCATTGAGGTTCCTGTGACGTCTTTAGAACAGGATACAAGAGATATCCTGAAAGGAAATTAAAGAATAAATTAATACTCGAACCAATGGAAGAAGAAAAAACCGGCAAACAGTCAGGCGTGGGTGTCGGCGCCCTCGTGACAGCCATAATAGCATTTCTGCTGGCAGTAATACCGTGTCTTGGCCTGGTTGCAGTGATCCCGGCTGTTATAGCCATTGTGCTTGCCATCATCGGCCTTTCGCGTCCCCAGGGTAACCAGGGCATGCTGATCGGCGGTCTGGTGGTTGCCATTATTGCACTCATGATCTCCGTGTCACAGAGCTTCGTACTCGGGAAGATAGCCAACAAGTCGGGCAACTGGGCCACAGATTTTGAGAAGGTCATCAAGGATGTGACCGATGATATTGAAAAAGAATTCGGTGACAACGAGGTTACCATCAGGATCAACAACAATGATGAGACCGTGGAAATTAAAGCCTCCACAAAGAGGGATGCCCTTCATGACAGGCTTGAGGATCTTGAGGGTGACACTGACACCACAGACGTAGAAAAAGATACCACAAAGGGAGAGTGGTGACGTCAGACGACACCGGCAGGACGGGTTTATCTGCCGCCCCTTCCGGCAAACAGTATTTTCTTCTTAACGTAATACTTGCAGGAGTAATCGTGTTGATCATCGGTTACTCCTTCTTTTATTCTCCCGATGAGGAGAGGTATCCTGTACCATGTATCCATGAGAAACTGACCGGTGAACCATGCCCGTCATGTGGATTGTCACATGCCTTCTCATTGATAGTAAGGGGGAGGATTTCTGAGGCAATGGAGTGGAACAGCCACTCAATGAGGTTATTCATCTTCTTTGCCATCCAGCTTGTCATGAGGGCGGGGCTTGCCGTGACGGCCCTCAGGGAGGTAAGAAATCTCAGGGTGATTGCCGTTACCGATGCGGCAGTCTCGGCAGTGATGACCCTGACAGCGTTCTATCCCTTCCTTCGCATGCTATGGCTCACCCTGTTCTGACAAGTCGCTGACCAGGTTCAACTCAGCCATCCCGCCTTTACTCCCTGACCCGCGGCCGGACGCGTCCCGGTCCTCAATCCCTGAAGAGAGCATTTATGGCATCATAAACCAGGTGGCTCTCGAACCCTTTCCCCAGAGCGTGCCTGAGCAGCTTCCCCTTCAGTTCGGTTCTGCTCCTGGCTTTTATCTTACGGCGCTGGTCGTTTAAAACCTTCCGGAGCAGTTCCATGTATTCCTCTTCGCCTATGGCTTCCATCCCTGAAGCAATTGCTGCCGGGTCAACTCTCTTCTGTTTCAGCGCCATAGTGATCTTAACCCTTCCCCAGTGGCTGTGCCTGAAGTGGTCAAGCACAAATGCCCTGCTGTAGCGTTGCTCATCGATAAACTTTTCCTCTGTCAGCCGCTCTATGATCCATGCACGCATCTCCTCGCTGTCGGCACCCCAGCGGTGAAGCAGCGCCGAAACGTCGCTGATGCAGTACTCCCTTTCCGAGCAGGCCCTCATCGCCCTCTGGAGGAGTTCATCCCTCTGTTTGTTCTCTGCCATGGTTTTATGAGTTAATGACTCTGCCGTTTCATCTTTTTTCAGCCCTTATAAATCTCTCTTTTCCCCGTATATCCCTGATTACCTTCACCTCCTGGTAGAGAGAGGCAGAGAACAGTGAAGCTGTCTCCCGGCCGTAATTCTCATTTATCTCCAGCCACAGCCTGCCTCCCGGCAGCAGTCGCAAGGCTGCTATCCTGGCTATGGCTTGGTAGTAGATCAGAGGGTCATCATCCGGTACGAAAAGCGCTTGATGAGGCTCATGATCAATCACGTTGCGGTGCATCATCTTCTTCTCGCTGATTGTGACGTACGGCGGGTTACTGACTATTATGTCACTCAGGGGAACGTGTGCCGGGTTGTCATGCAGGATGTCCGCGGCGACAAGATTCACTGTGGCGCCTGTGAGGCTGATGTTTGACCGTGCTGTTGCCAGGGCTGCCGGGGATAACTCTGTTGCCGACACTGTGGCGTCCGGAAAGGCAAGGGAGAGTGCGATGGCGATGCATCCTGACCCTGTGCAGAGGTCGGTTGCCGAACCGCTGAATCCGCTGTTTTCACCGATGATCATCAGGGTCATCTCCTCCGTCTCGGGCCTCGGTATTAGTACTCCGGGTCCAACCTCTATGGTGTGTCCGCAGAACTCCGTGTTTCCGGTTATGTACTGCAGCGGTTCGCCGGCCGCGGCGCGTGCAGCAGCATTCATTATACGGGCGGCGGCATCACCATCCTGCATCCGCTCACCAAAAGCCAGCTGCGCCGCCCTCCCCATACCGGTATACTCCCGGATAATGGCTGACGCCAGCGCCGCGGCCTCCTCCGCAGGCCATCCCTCCTTAAGCATTTCCGTGACGCGGAGCCTTATCTCGCTTATTGTTTGTAACTTTTCGGCCACAATTCAAAGATAGGAAATTGACCAGATGACCCAACCCGGCGACCTGACATGGATGAAACGTGCCCTTCAGCTTGCAGAAATGGCTGAAGGACTCACCTCCCCAAACCCGATGGTAGGGGCTGTCGTGGTCCATAACGGCATCATCATCGGTGAGGGCTTTCACCTGAAGGCAGGAACACCCCACGCAGAGGTCAATGCCATCAGCTCCGTGAAGGAACGTCACCTGCTGAACACCTCAACACTCTACGTCACCCTTGAGCCCTGCGCACACCACGGAAAAACCCCTCCCTGCACTGACCTGATAATCAGAACCGGTATTCCCAGGGTGGTGATCGGCACAACAGACACCAACCCCCTGGTGGCAGGAAGGGGAATAGCCAGGCTGCAGCAGGCCGGAACAGAAGTTGTCACCGGCGTGATGGAGCAGGAGTGCCGGTGGCTTAACAGGCGGTTCTTTACATGGCATGAGAAAAAGAGGCCTTACGTGATACTCAAGTGGGCACGCAGCGCAGACGGATTCATTGACCTGGTGAGGAAAGCCGGCGATGCTGTGGAACCAAACTGGATCACCGGGATGGCTGAAAGGGTGCTGGTACACCGCTGGCGTGCAGCTGAAGACGCCATCCTCGCCGGGGGCGGAACCGTCAGGACTGATGACCCGGCCCTGAATGTGCGCCTCTGGAGCGGCAGAAACCCGGTCAGGATCATAGTCAGCCGCAGCGGTCACATTAACCCGAAATCGGCAGTTTTCGACGGACAAACAAGGACTATAATCTATACTTGTAACAACAGCCTTAAAATTCCGGGTGTCACCGTCAGGCAACTGACCGGCTCCGCCAACTTCATACCGGAACTGCTTACCGCCCTTCATTCAGAGGGAATACAGTCGGTCTTCGTTGAGGGCGGCGCCTTCATTATCAGGAACTTTGCCGAATCCGGACTATGGGATGAGGCACGCCGTTTTACGGGTCACATGAACTTCCTCGGAGGGGTGCCTGATCCCTTCCCTGATTTCACCCCCGGCGAAACCCTCCGTTTTGAGAAAAGTATTCTGGAATTTGCGTATCATTTTTGACTCTTTTCCGTATAACTACTGTTAATAACTGCTTTAGTTTGTTAGTAAATAATTATTCGTATTTTTGAGACCCAACCGGGAAAGGACCTGAATTATGAAGCGAGGATTCTCAGTTCTTGTAATTTTGCTTGTTGTCACCTGCCTGAATGTTGACGGCCAGACGGCCCGCAAATACATCAAGGCCGGTGAGGAGTTCACCCGAAATGGCATGCTTGAGGATGCCATTGACCAGTACTCAAAGGCTATCGACGAGGACCCCTCCTCCGCTGACAGTTATGTCAGGAGGGCCAGGGTGTATGAAATGACAGGAAATATCGGCCTTGCCTGTGACGACTACAGGAGGGCGAACAGCTTCCTGCCTGATGATACGGGTATTCTTTTCAATCTCGGCCGCATGTGCAACATACTTGGCAGCACTGCAGGCACAAAACCGGATGACAGAAACCGGTTCTATTCCGAGGCCGTAACACACCTGCAGAAGGCCATCAGGGCTGAGTTCCGCAACGGCAGGCTCTATACCGAGAAGGTGGTGTCACTGATCGGGATGGAACTGTGGGACCGCGCTCTTGGTGCCTCAGACACCGCACTGCAGCTTCGCGATGATGCCATAAACTATTATCATCAGGGGATCATCTACCAGAAGAAGGGAGATGACAATACTGCCCGCAGGCAGCTTGAAAAGGCAGTGACTAAGGACAAGTCATATGCCACTGCCCGGCTTGAGTTGGCACGGGTTCTGATTCGCCAGGGTGACGTCAACAGCGCACTGGGGCAATGCAATATGGTCATTCAGCAGGATTCCAAAAACGTGGAAGCCTACCTTACCCGTGCAATGGCATATGAGGCAAAACTTGACTACCCGGCTGCCATTAATGACGTATCGACCGCCATCCTCCTTGAGCCGGCCGGAATGGAGCATTACATTACTCGCGGCACATACTACCAGAAATTCAACCAGCACCTGGCGGCTGTGAGTGACTTTACAAAGGCGCTGGCCATTGACCAGTTCAGAACTGATGTTTACCTCATGCGCGCCCGCTCCTACGAGGAGATCCATGACTTTGAAAAGGCTGCCGACGATTACTCCAGGGTACTGGCAATGAAAGAGAACGGCTCTTCCGCAAAAAAAATGCTGTCTGAGGCAAACGACAGGCTCTTTGCCATCAACCGTGAGAGCAGCAGCCCTGAAATACTCCTTGAGACACCCTTAATCACGGAAAAGGGTGAAATCGAGATCGGACTTGACAGAAAGAGTCTGATGGTGACCGGAAAGGTGAATGACAGGAGTCTGCTTGCGGAGCTCTCAATAAACAATATCCCCGTCAGGTATGAAGGGAAGGGATCAATCCCATTTGCAGCCGAAGTTGAGATACCATCCGACGAGACTATCCGTATCGTGGCCAGGGATGTCTATGACAATGAAAAGGTGCTTACATACCGCATAAGGCGTACAGAGGTCGATCCGCCGGAGATACAGATTCTTGCCCCTTACATCCTCGGCCAGGATATACTCGTG
Source organism: Bacteroidales bacterium (assembly GCA_025454815.1). Taxonomy (GTDB): domain Bacteria; phylum Bacteroidota; class Bacteroidia; order Bacteroidales; family VadinHA17; genus SR-FBR-E99. The sequence goes on from JALONR010000044.1 coordinate 12,198, forward strand.
ATTGACAGCATTTCCACAACCATTGACATTGAGGGGAGGGTGAAGGACCAGAACCTCATCAGGTCAGTGAAGATAGAAAACATGAGTGCCCAGTTCTCGCAGGACAACCTGAACCCATCCTTCATTGCCAAGGGTATTGACGTCAGGAACAGCGACAAGGTCACCATCCTGGTGGAGGACATCTACGGTAACCGTACCATAAGGGACTATGCCCTTAACCGCAACGGTACCACCATATCTGCATCGAATCCCATGGGCAACACCCTGGTGGTGTTCATTGAAAACAGTGACTACCATAACTTTGCTGCCCTGCAGGGTCCGCCCAAGGATGCCAGCCTCATCTCCGGCGTGCTGGAGGATGATTACCAGGTGCTGCCGGTGAAGCGTCTCCGGAACCAGACAAAACAGCAGATGGAAAAGTTCTTCTCGATTGACCTGCGTGATGAGGTCAGGGCAAAACAGATCAAATCACTCGTCATATGGTTTGCCGGGCACGGCAAGTTCATCAATGACGTTGGTTACTGGATCCCTGTTGACGCCCGTCGCGACGAGGAGTTCACCTACTTCAGCCTGAACACACTCAGGGCCTCGATGGAGACATACATGAACTATCTGACCCATGTGCTGGTGATTACTGATGCCTGCGAATCAGGCCCCAGCTTTTACCAGGCCATGAGGACAGAGCTCAGACCCAGGAATTGTGCCGACTGGAGGGCAACGCAGTTCAAATCGAGCCAGATATTCTCATCAGCCGGTTATGAACTGGCTGTCGATGACTCACAGTTCACCCGCACCTTTGCAAGTACCCTGCGCGGAAACCCGAACACCTGCATCTCTATTGAGGAGATTGTGCTCCACGTAACAAAAGCCGTGGCACAGAATAACCAGCAGAAACCCAGGTTCGGAAAAATAACCGGACTGAAGGATGAAGACGGGACCTTCTTCTTCGTAAAGAAATAACCTGATGTACTTACGAAGCAGCAATCCCGGCATACGCTCAATCAATTTCACAGCCCTGCTGCTTCTGTATCTTATTTTATGCCCGCTCCGCCTCACGGGTCAGAACTATTACTTTGAACAGTATGGTTCAAAGGAGGGGCTGAGTGCCTCCAAGGTTTATACCGTAATCCAGGATGCAAATGAATTCATCTGGCTGGGGACCGGCAGCGGTGTGACCCGTTTTGACGGGCTCCGGTTCGAAAACTTCTCCACTTCTGACAGTCTCTCTCCCGGCGGGGTGAAAAGCATTTTCGAGGACAGCAGGGGGCGCCTCTGGCTTGGGCATATCGGAGGAGGAATGTCATTGATTGAAAACAACATCATCAGGCGTATTTCCTTCTCCCCGGCGATATTCACCGGGGTTGATTCTGCCCGGATAAGTGACCCCGTCAAACCTGTTACAAATCTTACCGGTGACGTCACCGGAATAGTGGAGTATGAGGGCTCGATATGGGTCACCTCTTCCCTTGGCGGCGCCCTGAGGCTTGACATGCCGGAACAGGGTGCTACCCTCATGACCGGACAGCAGTTTATGGGCCGCCAGGGACTCAGCAATGATGCATTCGGATTTTATGCTGACCGCCGGGGCAATCTCTTCTGTATAACCGATGTAGGCATCAAAAAGTATGATCATGCCAGTGACAGGTTTGTTCCTTACAATCCGGAAGGGCTCACACGGTATTTCCTCACAACAACCATCTTCGAAGATTCCCGGGGGAACATGTGGTTCGGTACCTTCAACGGAGGGCTCTACCGCCAGGATGCCGAGACCGGTGAGATGGGTTTCTTTGATACCCGCAACGGCCTCTGGGGCAACTTCGTCACATATATCCTTGAGGATTACCGCGGAAACATATGGGTGGCATCGATGGAAGACTGGGAGAGCCGGGGAGGGATAACGGTATTTTCACCCGAGGGAACAACTGTATTCAACAATAACAACGGACTGATAGCACAGCATATCCTCTGCATGATTGAGGACAAGGAAAAGAATGTGCTGATAGCCGACCGGGATGCAGGACTTTTCATCTACAAGGGTGACCACTTCACCTCCTTCACGGCACCACGTTTCCTTCCTTCAAATGACGTCTTCACCCTGGCCCAGGATCCCTCAGGCAAATACTGGTTCGGTACAAGCCGGGGCCTCTCGCTTTACAATCCTGCCCTGAAGGATGAGGACCAGATCAAGCTTACAGGGTTTCCTCCCACCCTGGAGGGGGCCCAGGTAAATATCATCAGGCCTGATAATGATGGTAACGTCTGGATAGCCACTGCAGGCGATGAGGTCTATCGCTACGACCTTGACGAGAAGACTTTCCGGTATGACCTCGATCTTAATGCTAGCCTCCGCTCACTGCGGATAGCTGCCATGGCCACTGATCCCAGGAGCAATCTCTGGATAGGCACTGACCGTGCACTTATAATGTGGGATGCTCGCCGCAAACAGAGTGCCACATTTACCCAGATCAACGGATTGACGGGCAACAATATAACATCACTCTACTGCGACAGCCGTGGCTGCCTGTGGATCGGTACCGAGGAGCGTAACGGCCTTACAAGGCATATACCCGGAAGCGATACTTTCACTGCCCTCACCTTCAGAAGTGATGTCCATCCCACAGCCATCACAGAAACTCCTGACGGCATGATATGGGTGGGAACCATAGACGGGCTTTACGGCCTCAAGAATGATTCCGTTATAAAAAAGCTTACCGAGGCAGAGGGACTGCTGATGAACTCCATCAACCTGCTGCAACCTGATAAATCGGGGAACCTCTTTATCGGCACCAACCTTGGGCTTAACAGGTATGACAGCAATACCGGCAGGGTCTCCTCATTTACGCAGAAAAACGGGTTCACAGGTATTGAGACAAGGCCAAATGCCTCATTCACTGACGACATGGGTGATCTTTGGTTTGGCACGTCCAACGGGGCCATGAGGCTTACCCCTTCGAAGATACCACCTGTTGTTACCGAGCCGGCCACCCATATCTGGAGAACCCTGGTCAATTATGAGGTGTTCCCCATGCATGACGGCATCAGGCTGATGCACACCCAGAACAGGATAATCTTTGATTTCCTCAGTATCTGCCTTGTCAATCCCGGTGCGGTAAGATACCAGTTTATGCTGGAGGGTGCCGACAAGGAGTGGATCACCACTGACCAGAGCAGGGCTGCCTATTCCTCGCTCAGTCCCGGAAGGTATACATTCATGGTAAGGGCTTCAAACAATTACGGTTACTGGAACGAGGTGCCGGCCAGACTCTCCTTCTCGATAAGAGGCCCTGTTTACATGACCTCGTGGTTCATAGTACTCTGCATTACTGTTCTAGTGGCGGGAATCTATCTCTTCATCAGCCTTCGTGAGAGGACCCTCCGCAGGGAAAAGGAGCATCTTGAACAGAAGGTTGAGGAGAGGACAGCCGAAGTGGTAAGCAAGAGCCTGGAGCTGGAGGAAAGAAACAGGGATACCACCGCAAGTATCAGGTATGCCGAGAGGATTCAGGCTGCCATGCTGCCGCCCGAGAATTTCTTCAATGACACATTTGTCCTCTTTATGCCAAAGGATATTGTCAGCGGTGATTTCTACTGGATGCATGACAGCGGATTCAAGCAGTACATTGCTGCGGTTGACTGTACTGGTCACGGAGTACCGGGGGCCTTCATGTCAATCATAGGTCATAACTCACTCAACAAAATAGTCAGGGAGAGCGGCATCACCAGGCCCTCGGAGATCCTCGATCACCTTAACATAGAGGTGGTGCATGCCCTGTTGCAGCGAAGCGAAAAGGCTGTGCGTGACGGGATGGACATATCGCTCATCTCTTATGATATCCTGGAGCATACTGTTGAATATGCCGGAGCGTACCAGCCACTCTATCATGTGCGTGACGGCAAGGTGACCATCTACCGTGCTGACCGGTTCCCGATAGGGATGATTGACGGACAGGCCAGGAAGAGCTTCACAAACAACAAGGTGGATGTGCGGCCGGGTGACATGCTTTACATCTTCACTGACGGCTTTGCCGACCAGTTCGGGGGAGAACATGAGAAGAAGTTCAAGACAATAAACATCAGGTCACTTCTTGCAGAGATTTACACACTTCCCGTAGATGAGCAGAAGCGCCGCCTTGACAATGCCATCCGGGAGTGGATGCGTGACCTTGCCCAGGTGGATGACATTCTCTTTATTGGAACAAGGGTACCGTAGATACCGGTCTGCCGGATAAATCACAGCTCTTCCTGAGCCAGGCTCCGGCATGAATTAAGGAATCTCCGGGCTTGTCCCCGGTTCATATCCTGGCAATCACTTTCGGATCAGCATGCCAGCCGGTATAGTTGGTTATGGCAGGTATGACCTCCTCAGCGGTGGTGACTATCTGCCATATGTCCTTATGCTCAAGCCTGATGAAGTTGCCCCGGTACATGTGTTCAAAGAACTCTATAAGGTGATCATAGAATCCGTTGACATTCACAATAACTATTGGTTTGTTGAACTGGCCGAGCTGCTTCAGGGTTATAACCTCGGTCAGTTCCTCCAGGGTACCAACGCCTCCCGGCAATGCCACAGCAGCGTCAGACATGGCGAAGATGGTCTTCTTCCTCTCTGACATGTCAGGTGTGACAATCATTTCACTAACCCCACTGTGCCCCCAGCCTTCATCCATCATGAAACCCGGTATGACTCCGGTCACGGTACCACCACCTGCCATGAGTGAATCGGCAAATACTCCCATAAGACCTATACCGCCTCCGCCGAAAATGGCATGTACACCATTACGGGCAAATTCAGTCCCCAGTTTTTCAGCGGCCTTTATGTATGCCGGATCAATCAGGCTGCTGGAAGCTGCAAAAACACAGACTTTCATAGGGATATCAGAGCAGGGGAGTGAGCTTGGCCTCAAAGGCAGAACGGGCAGCTGCACCAACCTGCTTGTCCACAACCTCGCCGTTCTTGAAATAGAGTACCGTGGGAATATTCCTTATCATGAACCGGCGTGCCACATCCGGCGAACTGTCCACATCACACTTAACGACCAGCGCCTTGTCCTTATATGCTTCAGCTATCTGCTCAATGTATGGAGCTATCATCCTGCAGGGGCCGCACCATTCAGCCCAGAAATCAACAATTACAGGTTTGTCTGACTTTAATACGATCTCGTCAAAATTTGAGTCGTTAACGTGTTGTGCCATAGTATTATATGTTATTTTAATTACTTTCCCGGGCCGGTGCAAATATACCTAATTTACTTTAAAGCTGAGTTCAGGATTGTCTTCAAGCCATCCGATCAGCTCGTCTGTTATTCCGGCCTTGATACTTCTCGAGAAAAGCGGAATGGTTATCCTGTCATCATGGTCAATCAACAGGAATTTAAGCGTTTTGTTTCCGGGATTCTCGGATATAACTGATTTGAGATTCTTGATGAACTCCGGGTTGATCATTTCGGCTTTCAGTTTTATGGTAATCGAATTTACAAGGTCATCCCTGACGGCAGTAAGCAGGTGTATCTCCTTTATCTTTAATTCAAGCTCGTCAGGATTGAAATGCCGACCCTGCACCCTGCCCCTGACAAGGAGTTGATAATCGTTCCTGAAGAAGTTACTGAATGCCACATAGTCCTTGTCAAACAACAGGAAGGAGAAAGAGTCCGTATAATCCTGCAGTGTGAACCCCCCGAAGGGTTTTCCGTTTTTGGTTACCCCGCTCCGTGTATCGGTAACGATGCCGGCGACGCACACCTCGCGGTTGGCAAACTCGCTCAGGTTCTGAAGGTCTGCAAGGCTGGCATTGCAGAAGGTGTTGATCTCAAGCCTGAAGTCGTCAAGCGGGTGTGATGAGAGATAGATCCCTATTACTTCTTTTTCCTTGCCAAGCTTCTCCAGCTTTGACCAGTCGGGGCATGGCGCCGGTTCCGGCCGCACCAGTTCAAATCCCCCTACGTCACCGAAAAGTGACTGCTGGCTGCTGTTCTTAATGTTCTTTACGCTGTTGCCGTACCGGATGAGGCTCTCGAGGAAGCTTGAACCCTTGCCGTCAGCGGCGAAGTACTGTGCCCGGGTCATCCCCGGCAGGCCGTCAAGAGCACCCGACACAACCATTGCTTCAAGCATCTTTTTGTTAACCGTATTCAGGTTAACCCTTTCGGCGAGGTCATATATATCCTTATAAGGTCCGTTCTTTTCCCGTTCCTCGATCAGGTGGAGAACCGCATTTTCCCCCACCCCCTTTATTGCCCCGAGGCCAAACCTGACATTACCTGTACGGTTGACGGTGAACTGGAGGAGACTCTCGTTCACATCCGGACCCAGAACCTCAATTCCCATCCGTTTTGTCTCCTCCATCATGACGGTGATCTTCTTGATGTCACTGATGTTGCGGCTCAGCACTGCAGCCATGAACTCTGCCGGATGGTGTGCCTTGAGATACCCGGTCTGGTAGGCAATCAGGGCATAGCATGTGGAATGTGACTTGTTGAATGCATATTCGGCGAACGACTCCCAGTCAGACCATACCTTGCTGATGGTGTTCTGGTCATAGCCGTTTCTGCGGCACCCTTCGATGAACTCCTCCTTCAGCCTGTCCATTATATCACGCTTCTTCTTCCCCATCGCCTTGCGCAGCGAGTCGGCCTGACCCTTGGAGAATCCTCCCAGCTCCTGTGACAAAAGCATAACCTGCTCCTGGTAGACGGTGATGCCATAGGTCTCCTTAAGGTATTTCTCCATGGCCGGTACCTCGTAGCTGATCTTATCCTTCCCGTGCTTGCGCCTGATATACTGGGGAATATAGTCCATCGGCCCGGGACGGTAGAGGGCGTTCATGGCAATCAGGTCACCGAACTGGTTTGGCTTCAGCTCCCGGAGATACCGTTTCATTCCCACCGACTCAAACTGGAATATCCCTGTTGTCTCGCCGTTGCTGAAGAGCTCATATGTTTGTTTGTCATCCAGTTCCAGCGACATGAGGTCAATGGTTATCCCTTTTGACTTCCTGATGTTCTCAACGGCATCCTTCATTATGGAGAGTGTCTTCAGACCCAGGAAATCCATTTTCAGCAGGCCCACTGATTCAACATGGTTGCCTTCGTACTGGGTGACATAGAGGTCTGTATCCTTTGCCGTGCATATGGGAACATGCTCACTGAGGCTGTTCTTACCTATTATAATACCGCAGGCGTGCACGCCGGTCTGCCTGATGCTTCCCTCAAGCACCTCGGCAAACTTCAGTGTCTGTGCCACCAGTGGTTCCTTTGACTCCTTTTCCTTCAGCAGTTCGGGCACCTCCTCGTAGGCTGTGGCCAGGGTCATGTTCGGCCGGTCAGGCACCAGTTTGGTAAGCCTGATTGCTTCCGGGAGCGGCAGTTTCTGAACACGGGCCACATCCCTGATGGCCATTTTTGCAGCCATGGTGCCAAAGGTGATGATGTGTGCAACCCTGTCATGCCCGTATTTGTCAACCACATACCTCAGTACCTTTTCACGGCCGTCTTCGTCGAAGTCAATGTCTATATCAGGCATCGAGATACGGTCAGGATTCAGGAATCTCTCGAACAGCAGGTTGTACTTTATCGGGTCAATGTCAGTTATCCTGAGCGAATAAGCCACGGCGCTGCCTGCGGCTGATCCCCTGCCGGGACCGACCCATACCCCCATCTCGCGTGCGGCCCTGAGAAAATCCTGAACTATCAGGAAGTAGCCCGGGAACCCCATGTTTTTGATTACTGACAGCTCAAAATCGATCCGTGCCTGCAGTTCCGGGGTCAGCTCCCCCCACCTTTCCTTAGCTCCCCTGAGCGTCAGGTGCCTCAGGTATTCATCCTTATCGGCAAATTCGGACGGGATAGCAAACTCGGGCATGATGGGTTCGCTGGCAAGGGGATAATACTCAACCTTTGAGGCAATCTCAAGTGTATTGTTCACTGCCTCGGGCATGTCTGCAAAGATGGTGAGCATCTCCTCACCGCTCTTCAGGTATTCCTGCTTGGTATAGCGGAGTCTCTTCGGATCATCGATATCCTTGCCGGTGTTCAGGCATATGAGCCGGTCATGTGCATCGGCCTCGTCCTGCATTATGAAATGGACGTCGTTTGAAGCGATTATCTTTATTTTGTGTTTTGCCGCCAGCTCGCGGTAGGCGGCTATCACCCTCTGCTGATGCGGGAATACAGTCACATCCGCTGTCGGATCAGAGGTTTCATGGCGCTGTACCTCAAGGTAGTAGTCATCCCCGAAGATCTCCTTGTATGACAGTATTGCTTCCTCAGCGCTGCGGATATTTCCCGTAAGGATCTCCTGGGCAGCCTCGCCGGCTATGCATGCGGAGGAGGCAATGAGTCCCTCACTGTGCTTGCGGAGCAGTTCCTTGTCTATGCGTGGCTTGTAGTAAAAACCCCTGATCCATGCTTCGGAGACCAGTCTTACCAGGTTATGGTATCCTGTCTTGTTTTTTGCCAGGAGTATCAGGTGATCACCCGACCTGTCCTCGACCGAGGTTTTATCTTCCAGGCTGGTGCGGGCAACGTAGATCTCGCAACCTATGATTGGCTTTATGGCAGCGGCAGTTGCAGCGTCATGAAACTCCTTGACGCCAAACATGTTCCCGTGATCGGTTATGGCAAGGGCCTCCATCCCCAGTTCTTTTGCCCTGCGGACAAGGGCCCTGACGCCGGAGGCGCCGTCAAGAATGGAATATTGCGTATGTACGTGTAAATGAACAAATGACGACATGCAGAAAATGTGATTTTTAACCTGGTTTTTTCCCTCAATGTGACAAAAGTAAGGAAAAAGAAGCCTGCTTTTTATAAAATTTTTGAACAATGGTTATTGTATTCTTCTTATCTTTACTCGTTCATATGAGAACTACACAATTCTTTATTTACTAACCTAATCTAGAAGTTATGAAAAGAGTACTTTCAGTATTTTTCGTACTTTGTGGATTCCTGCTGGTTGCTTCCGGACAGCAGAAGACAGTTACCGGGAAGGTTACCAGTGCTGAGGATGGCCTCGGCATACCAGGGGTGACCGTTCAGGTAAAAGGAACCACATTGGGAGTAATAACCGACATTGACGGTATTTACTCTATCCAGGCCTCCCAGGGGCAGATTCTTGTGTACAGGTTTACAGGACAGAAGTCACAGGAAGCCACTGTTACAGCGAGCAACACAATTGACATTGTTATGCAGCCTGACCTGCTGAACCTCGAAGAGGTCATCGTTGTGGCATACGGCGTTCAGAAACGCGAGGCCAGCACCGGATCTGTTGGCGAGGTCAAGAGCGCTGATATCCAGAACATTCCGGAGACCAGTATCGAGAAGATGCTTACCGGTAAAGTTGCCGGTGTGCAGGTAACTGCCACTTCCGGCCAGCCGGGCGCTTCCACCCAGATCCGTATCCGCGGTATCAGCTCGATCAATGCAGGTACGGAACCACTATACGTTATAGACGGTATACCTGTCATGTCAGGTGAGCAGAGTTACTATACAAACACCAGTAATGCGCTTGCCACCCTCAACCCGAATGACGTTGAATCAATGACGATCCTGAAGGATGCCGCCGCATCAAGTATATACGGATCAAGAGCTGCCAACGGTGTGATCCTCATAACTACCAAATCAGGTAAAGCAGGTGATGCCAAGATAAACTTCCGTGCTTCATACGGTATTGAGCAGCTTGCCAATGACAACGGTTACAGACCTTTGACAGCTGAAGAATACCTTACTTACCAGAGGACTGCTGTTATCAATGCAGGTGGTAACCCTGATGATCCCACCAACTCAAAGTACTATTATCCGATGTCACTTCTTGACGGTACGATCACAGACTGGAAGAAGGAACTTACGCGTACGGGCAGCATATATTCAGCAGAACTGAGTGCCCAGGGCGGAAGTGATAAGACACAGCATTTCTTCTCTGGTCTTTATGATAACCACCAGGGGATCGTTTACGGTTCTGATTTTTCCAAGTTCTCAATCCGTTCAAAATTGCAATGCAGAGTCTGTATTTTGTGAACCCGATCTTTGCAATGATCATGATCAAACCGTTTACCCCACTCAGGAACGAAGATGGTTCTTATAACCTGGATATCCCCGAGAATAACAACTCCAACCCGCGCGCAACAGCGGAGTATGACTCACAGTGGGAGAAACAGTACAGGCTCAATACAAACGGATACCTTGAGTATGAGATTGTAAAGGGGCTTACCGCCAAGACCACCAACAGCATTGAGTTGACAGACGGTGAAGGTGTAAGATACTGGGATCCTCAGGCAAACTATGGAGAAACCAAGGGCTATCTTCAGTCCACGAGGACCAGATATACACTTATTACCACATCAAATACTCTTAGTTACAACAAGGAGTTTGGTGTGCACTCGGTGTCAGCAGTGGCAGGGCAGGAGGCATCAAAGTACGACTATAACAGATATACCATCGTTTCTCCAAATGTGGACCCAAGTATACCCTTCCCGAACACATCCATTGCAGAGGATGATTTTGGTGAGTATAATGAAACAGCATACACCATCATGTCATTCTTTGGTGTTGCCAATTACAATTATGACAGCAAGTATTACCTGCAGGCAAGCCTCAGGACTGACGGCTCGTCACGTTTCGGATCCAAGAACCGCTGGGGTACCTTCTGGTCAGTAGGCGGATCATGGAACATCCACAGGGAGAACTTCATGGATAACGTCAATTTCGTGAATATGCTCAAACTTCGCGGAAGCTACGGTATCAGCGGTAACTTCAACATTAATGATTATGATCAGTATGGTCTATATCAAGCTGAAGAATACAACGGCAATTCATTCATGGTCCCGTATCAGCCTTCCAATCCTGACATAGGGTGGGAAAACAACACCGGGTATAACGCAGGTATTGATTTTGCCCTTTTTGACCGTATTACCGGTTCGTTTGATGTATACTCACGCAAGACCCTTGACATGCTACTTGCATATCCGCTTTCACGCACTTCAGGATTCACATCTATCACCACCAACATCGGGTCAATCAAGAACGAGGGTGTTGAGCTCATGCTCAACGGAACAATCATTTCCAAAAGCAACTTAGAGTGGGATGCCGGGTTCAATATCTCCCACAACAACAGTACCATTCTGGATCTAGGTAAGGATGAACAGTTTGTCGCCACTAATCCCCGGATTGTTCATAAGGTCGGGGAGCATCTTTACAGCTTCTACCTCTTCGACTATGCAGGTGTTAACCCTGCAAACGGTGAGGCCATGTGGTACAATGAAGATGGTGAACTTACCAATCAGTATAATCAGGCCAGGAGGGTTATTGCCGGGTCTCCAGAACCGAAGCTCACCGGCGGTGTAAACACCAAGCTGACCGCCTACGGCATTTCGCTTGACGTAAATCTTGAGTACAAGTACGGTAACCTTGTATGTCTTACCGAGAACCGTTATGCCAACTCAGACGGTTACAGCTGGCCAAACAACTATGCAAACACGCAGCTTGATTACTGGACAACACCCGGACAAATAGCCAGGAACCCTAAACCACTTGCCAATAATGCTTCTTCCTCAAGCAGCTCTCTTTCTACAAGGTGGCTGTATGACGGCTCATACGTTAGGATCAAGAACCTCACCGTCTCATACAACCTGCCCAGGGCAGTGGTCAGTAAGATCAAAATGCAGAATCTGAGGATTTATGCAAGTGCAGTGAACCTTTACACCTTCCATAAAGTCGACTTCTGGGATCCTGAAAGAGGAGTAGATGGCAGTGGCAACGGAATTTATCCGATGACCAAGAAGATCATGGGTGGCATTGAGGTATCATTCTAACAAATAAATCAATGATGCTATGAAAACAAGACGATATATATTATTCCTGGTAGCCGTTGCAGTTCTGTTTACCACTGCATGTGAGGATTTCCTTGTGAAGGAACCCCGGTTATCGCAGTCAAATGAACTGACGCTTTCGACCTTTAAAGGGCTGGACAATGCCACCGGTGGTGTGTATTCACAGCTCTGTTCCTACGGCTGGTACGGGTCACAGTTCCCGATCATTGCAGACATGAAGGGCGGAAATGCCAAGAGAGGCTCTGTAAACTCAGGCCGTTATACCGATGAGTATCTCTGGAACAATACTCCCTCATCTACCTCAGCTCTATGGAATGTTGCCTATTCAACAATTGCAAAGGCAAACAACGTTCTCGAGGTTATTGATGGTGGTTTTACCGAGACTGGTGTTGAACAGGCTGACCTTGACCTTCTGAAAGGTGAGTGCCTTTTCATGAGAGGACTTGCCTACTTTGACCTGGCACGCATCTACTGCCAGCCCTATTCGGCAGGTACTACTAATCTTGGTGTTCCCGTGGTTCTCGTAACCGAAAATGGTTATCCTGCCCGTAACACGGTAGGTGAGACCTATGACAGGGTTATTGAAGACCTCGAAGATGCCGTTTCACTTCTTCCAGCAACCAACCCCAGGGGTGATGATGCCGCCTTCGCAACCAAAGTTGCCGCCCAGGCACTACTGGCAAAGGTTAATCTGTACATGGAAAACTGGCAGGCTGCAGCCAGCTATGCAACAACAGTCATCGGAACTGCAGGTCTTTCCCTTTTCGACACTGACGAGTACACCACATGGGACAATGACGGGTACTGGGGAAGCGGAGGTCCCGGTGCAGAGATTATCTTCCAGGTAGACGGTTCAGAAGTTAACGATTCACATCCCTGGTGGGATGCCATCTCATATATGATGGATCCGGACGGCTATGGCGACTGTGCAGCTTCAACTGATGTTATCAATCTTTATGAAGCCGGCGATGTACGTGCTGATCTCTTCCTGCAGCCTGCTAAATGGCCTGGTGAATACTGGAGCCTTAAATATCCGGGCCGTCTTGGCCGTACACCTCACAGGGAGTTTAACTTCCCCGTGCTCAGGCTTGCCGAGATGTACCTTATCCGTGCCGAAGCTACCCTTAACGGGGCTACTTCCGGTGTGGCAGCACTTACTGACTACAATGCAATCCGCACTCATCGCGGACTTACGGCAGTAGGCTCTGTAAACCTTGGTGATATCTACGCCGAGAGAAGAAGAGAACTCTGCTTTGAAGGCAATGAGCTATTTGACCTTGCCCGTACACAGCGTTCGCTCGTAAGAATTGACTATACCGGCCTTTCAAACAAGGATATCACCTTCACTGCAGGTGGCACGGCAGCTGTCAACTTCAGGTGGGCAATGCCTATACCGCAGGCCGAGATTGACGCAAATGTCAATTGCGAACAGAATCCGGGTTATTAATGCTAAACTCGCATATGATGAAAAAGATAATATCCAACTTATTCATTCTCGCAGTTGCCATGTTCATGATGACTTCCTGCGATGATAAATATCCAATAATGTTTGATGATTCAACAGTCATTGTTGGAATGAGCAAAACTACCCTCTCGGTGAAGGAAAACGCTACCGGTTCTTTTACAGTTTATCTTGGTGGCGTTACCGGAACTGAAGCTACCGATGTCACCCTTCAGGTTTCAGTTGACGGAATCTCAATGCCGGCAATTGAAGGAACTGACTTCACCCTCTCATCAAAGAATGTCAACCTGGCAGTCGGAACTGCATCAATAACCGTTACCCCCGTTGACAATGACATCTACGGTGGTAACAAGCAGTTCAGGGTTTCCATTGCCAGCAACAGTAAGAACTATGACCTGGCAGTCCAGGAATCCATCCTGGTGACCATCGTTGATGATGAACATCCTCTTAAACCATGGATAGGAACTTATGATGTTCTTGCTGTCAGCTATGGAAGCCCGGGTGCATGGGATGAGGAATGGGTAGTTACCACATCGGCCGGAGATACACCCACAACTCTGAAAGCTACCGGCATTGCCTTCGGAACTGCCCAGGTGGTTATCGAGTTCAATACAACAGATATGACTGTTGAGATTGAATCAGGTCAGCTATTGGGTGATATTTATCCGGATGATGGTCCTTACGCCGGATCTGTCTATTATGCAACAGATGAAATTATTGACGATGCCGGTGACTATACTGAAGCCTCCTACCTTACTGCAGCAGAGGGAATAAAGATGACCGGCACATTCACAAATGACGGTGTTATCACTATAAACAGGATAGCAATAATTCTTGATGATTATGTTTATTGCTGGGATGTGTTCGACACAACCTGGACTCTGCGCTAAACCTAATTATCTATATTAATCTGGAGGGTGTCCCGCAAGGACACCCTCTTTTTTCAGGCATCAATTTTAAGTATCTTTGCATGCTCAAAATTGCTTATGAAGCTGGTTGTTTCAATATTCCTTTTCATATTTCTGAGACTGCAACTCAGTGCCCAGACTGTGCCGGATGACCGGATAAAAGAGACAGCCTCATCTTTCGTCATTGGGTATCTCGGATCTCAGTTCCACACTGTTTCCGGCCTCAGAAGGTACGGATCTGCTGATAAACCGGGACTGATTGTGGTGGACCTGTCTCCTGAGGGATGGCTCCTGATGACCGATGATCCGGCGGCCATGCCGGTAGTGGGATTTTCTCTTACCGGATATTTTACAATCCCGGCTGAGGATATTTATGATAACCGGTACGCCTTCCTCTCCGGTTATAATAGTGAGCTGAAAAACAAAGTTACTTCGACAGTTGACTTTCGTGATCAACGGTGGGAACCCGGATATTATTTAAAGAAATCATCAAACGGCGTTTTATCAGTTACGGTTTCACCCCATATTAAAGTGGAATGGGACCAGGGAATAGGGTGGAATCGCTTTTGTCCGGAGGATGTTGATGGTCCCGGTGGCCGTGTTTACGCCGGATGTGTGGCCGTAAGCATGGCGCAGGCCATGAGTGTTTATGAATCACCGACCCGGGGTGTGGGATCGAAATCTTATTATCATCCCGATTACGGTACTATCTCTGCCGATTTCAGCCTGGCAAATTATGACTGGCAGGCAATGAGCCCTGACGAACCGGATGATATGAATGCAAGGCTTTTATACCATTGTGCCGTCTCCACAGCCATGGATTTCGGCCCTGACGGATCAGGGACGAGGTCAACAGCACCGGCCATAAATGCGATGAAACAATATTTCGGATACTCAAAAAGAATCGTGTGGACCGAAAGGTTATCAGATACAGATGCATGGAAAGCGCTGCTTGATAAAAACCTTCTGGCAGGCAGACCAATCATCTATTCCGGCTCCCCTCCAACCGGGACTATTGGTCATGCGTTTAATATTGACGGTGTCCATAACAGCTTATATTATCACATTAACTGGGGATGGAACGGATCCAACAATGGTTACTATACCATAAATTCACTTAAACCCGGATCCCAGGATTTTACGCAGGGTCAGGCCGCGGTGTTTAACATCCAGCCATTCTACTATCCCACTGATGTGGCCCTTTCGGATACCCTTGTCCTGCTCGGCCTGCCTGCCGGAAAGGCTGTGGGTAAATTCACGGTGGTTGACGAGGCAACTGACAACTCTTACCAGGTGACTCTTGAGTGTGACTCCACATTAAATGGAACAAACTGGATCCCTGACTACTACCTTAACGGGGATACGCTACGGGCCGCCCGCCAGTTTGAAAGAGCCGACGGCCCTGTTGATACTGTAACATTCATCGTGAATGACGTTCGCGGAAACAGCATCA
>JALONR010000011.1 GCA_025454815.1 Bacteroidales bacterium
TCCGCAGTTATCTGCAGTGGCGGGAGTACCCAGGGCTACACCTGTGGCATAGCACTGGCCTGCATCAGCAGGTACATTAAGTACGTCTGCCGGGCAGGTTATGGTCGGGTTCTGGGTGTCAACCACAGTGACCGTCTGGTCACAGGTGGCTGTATTGCCATGGACATCCGTAACAGTCCAGGTGACTGTTGTTGTTCCAACCGGGAACTGAACAGGTGCGTTGTTGGTGACCGTTGCCACTCCGCAGTTATCTGCAGTGGTGGGTGTGCCGAGGGCTACACCTGTGGCATAACAAACACCAGCGTTGGCAGGAACATTCGTCACATTGGGAGGACAGGTTATAGTCGGGTTCTGGGTGTCAACGACCGTGACTGTCTGATTGCAGGTGGCTGTCCTGCCATGAACATCAGTTACGGTCCAGGTGACCGTGGTCGTTCCAACCGGGAACTGTACCGGTGCATTGTTGGTTACCGTTGAAACGCCGCAGTTGTCTGCAGTGGTGGGTGTGCCCAGGGCTACACCTGTGGCGTAACAAACACCAGCGTTGGCAGGAACATTCGTCACATTGGGAGGGCAGGTGATAGTCGGGTTCTGGGTGTCAATGACCGTGACTGTCTGATTGCAGGTGGCTGTCCTGCCAATAACATCAGTAACGGTCCAGGTGACTGTCGTAGTTCCAACCGGGAACTGAACGGGGGCATTGTTGGTTACAGTTGCCACTCCGCAGTTGTCTGCAGTGGTGGGTGTACCGAGGGCTACGCCTGTGGCGTAACATACACCAGCGTTGGCAGGAACATTTGTTAGATTTGGTGGACAGGTGATCGTGGGATTGATATTGTCTCCTATGAAAACAGAATAATCCGGGGTTGTTATTGAACATGCGGCTCCCACGCTTTGGGTAACCCTCACGATTCCCGGATTAGTGCTTCCCCAATTGACAGTAATAGAATTTGTACCCTGCCCTCCGGATATTATACCACCACTTACCTCCCACAAATAATTGTGTCCTGGAACACTTGTTGTTGAATAGATCTGTCCGGTGGCATTTGGACATACTGTAGCGGGTCCAGAAATTACAGGATTGACAGGTACACCAGTAACGATATTTACGCTTACAGAACCCCTGATATCAATTTCCAGATCTCCGGGCATGCCACCAAATTCAACATAATAACCTGAACCTGAAAAATTTGCCTGCTCGTCATTCCAGGTTCCGGCATTGGAAGACCCGGCGGCATAAATATGTGCAAAAACCTCATCGTTGCCATTGTAGTTATTCGGTTCCGTACCGGGATTCCAATTGGCATATCCAAAAGGTGTACCACCCTCCTCACCCTGCCAGAACATCGTTCCCGCCTCGGGACCAGTCATCCAATACCAGTCACTTTCATTGGTAAAGAAATCGGAACCGCCAATCCAGGTATTCCCCGCCATCTGATATAACAGAAAATCATTTTCAGCATCAGAGGTAATGGTTACCAGATAACCCTGAAGGCCAAAAAGATGAGTTCTTTCTGCCTGAATCCTTGCATTTGACCAGGAAATAC
The DNA here is from genome assembly GCA_025454815.1 of Bacteroidales bacterium. Classification (GTDB taxonomy): domain Bacteria; phylum Bacteroidota; class Bacteroidia; order Bacteroidales; family VadinHA17; genus SR-FBR-E99. The sequence goes on from JALONR010000011.1 coordinate 1,548, forward strand.
CAGCGCTTGAGACATAAATGTAATAGTGATCAGTATCTGTGTTGTATCTTTCGAGTGAGAAAATGATCTGCCTGGGTCCTGTGGTTGGTGATCCGCTGATATTATTGTAAACCACACTTCTTAGAACTGATTGATATTGAGATGTAGTAGCCTCTCCTGAAAGATATAGCACTCCATAAGTAGTGTTATAGTTAGCGGTAATCCCGAAACCAGTGGTACAGCTCAGTCTATCCTGTGAAGGAACAAAGCCGGTCCCAATCATTACATATGCGGAGGAAATCGTTTGATCCGCTGCATCATTAATGGTAAGTCCTCCAGCAATTGACACGGGTGATGCACAGAACTCGTAGTTCCCATCCACATCCAAATCTGGTGGGGACGGATCACAACCGATAGCACTGAAAACAATACCATCCAGTAAGAAATCATTACTATTTGCGCCAACTATCTCTATATATCTTGTGTCAGTACCAGTAGTTTCAGTATGCATCAAAAAAACCGTGGAAGATGCAGAAAGTGAAGAAAGCTTTACTGGTGACCAGGAAGAACCATCCTGAGACTCCCTTATTCTCATCTGGGCGTTGTTTTCAGTTGGCCTCCAGATGATATGGTAATTCTGCCCTGCCGGTATCGAATAGGGTAATCTCAATACGATTCGATCAGATCCTGAATTGAAAGTAGCACCCGAACCATCAGGTACATAATTTGCATTTGCCGGATTTGAAACCGAGGATTGTTCGGTGTAATAACCATTCCCAGAAATCAGTCTAGGTGTAAATCCCGCTCCGCAGGGATTTGAAAAACATTTTGTAGTGGAATACGCAACCGCATCGATACTCAAATCGTAAGTTGAATTGCTGAAAATCTGAATGTATCTGGTGTCAGTTGAAGCAACTATATCCGTATTGAAATATCGTTCATTTGTTGTTCCTATACCGCTTGAGGGGTGTACGGTAAATGTGCTGCCGTCAATTGATTCACTCCAGTTAAGATATGAGGTTCCAGACTGACCGGGATACTGCCTCCATGTTATCGAATAGGTTTGTCCGGCTCTTACGGTATCGATCAGATCAATAATAATGTACTGTCCGCTTGAAGAAAAGTTGGCGCCGTTGCCGTTTGGAACACCGAGTGCAAAAGGTCCGTTAGAAAATGCTGCATTTGCGGTAAGAATTGAACCGAATCCAGTAACAGTTCGTGAGATCTGTCCCGGACCGCACTGGGCTGATACAGAAGACTCAAACAAAAAAACGAAGAAAACCACCGGCAACGTAAGTATTGCCCTTCTAAATTTCAACATTCTACAGGTAGTTTACGTGGTACCTCTAACTGCTGTACGTTATTTATACTCATGAAACGGTAAAATGGTTGCTTCATTGCAGGACATTTTAATCTCTTAATGTGTGAATATCAGAGAAAATAAATGTGCCAGCAATTTGAGCCGGCACGAATTATACACATTATCAAATGTTTATCAACAGGCAGAAGGCCTAAATACTAAAGAATCAGCATCGCATCACCATAGGTTCCCCTGTATTTTTCCTTGACAGCAGTGCGGTATGCATCAAATAAAAGATTGTATCCCGCGAAGGCGGAAACCATCATCAGCAGGGTTGAATATGGCAGATGGAAATTGCTGACCAGCATATCGGGTACCTTGAAATCATAAGGAGGGAAGATGAATTTGTTTGTCCATCCGTTAAACGGTTTCACCATGCCTGAAGTAGAAACAGAACTCTCGAGGGTTCTTATGACCGTTGTTCCGACGGCACAGATCCTGCTTTTTCTCTCCTTCGCCTTGTTGATCAGAACCGAGGCCTCCTCGGATATTACTATTCTCTCGGAATCAACCTTATGCTTTGTCAGGTCCTCCACATCAACATTGCGGAAGTTTCCAAGACCTACATGCAGGGTGATCTCGGCAAACTCAACCCCGACTATCTCCAGCCTTTTGAGCAGCTCCCTGCTGAAGTGCAACCCTGCGGTGGGTGCGGCCACTGCTCCCTCATGCTTGGCAAATATGGTCTGATATCTCTCATTGTCCTCCGGCTCAACGGGCCTGTTGATGAACTTGGGCAGCGGAGTCTCACCGAGCGAATAGAGTGTCTGCTTGAACTCTTCATATGTCCCGTCAAAAAGGAAACGAAGGGTTCTGCCCCTGGAAGTTGTGTTGTCTATTACCTCGGCCACAAGGAGGTCATCTTCACCGAAATAAAGCTTGTTCCCTATCCTTATCTTCCTTGCGGGATCAACCAGCACATCCCATAACCTCTGCTCACGATTCAGCTCACGAAGGAGAAAAACCTCTATTTCCGCCCCGGTCTTCTCCTTATTCCCGTATAACCTGGCGGGAAAAACCTTGGTGTTGTTGAAAACAAGCACATCACGCTCCCTGAAATACCCGACGATGTCCTTAAACACCTTATGCTCAACCTCCCCGGTATCCCTGTGCACTACCATCAGTCTCGATTCATCCCTGTTTTTAGAGGGGTAAAGCGCGATCAGGTCCTGTGGCAGTGTGTACTTGAATTGAGATAGTTTCATAACCAAAATACGTTAGTGCAAGAATATTTATACGAATGAGTTTTCACTTTGTTTCAAATTTTCCAGAAAAAATTTCAATTCTTCTACAGAAAGTGCCTTTTCATGTCGAAATTCACCAATAGCGTCACGAACAAGCGACCTGAGGTGGGCCCCGCTACCGAGAGACTGCCCGAGGTCACGGGCGAAAGCCCTGACGTATGTACCCTTACTGCAGATAATCCTTACTGTGGCATCACTTCCGCTGTAATTCAGCAGCTCAAGCTCGCGAAAGACAACCTTCACCTTTTCAAGCTTTCTTTCAATCTTTTTCCGCGCAAGTTCATAAGCCCTCTTCCCGTCAACAAACTTCGCCGAGAAAAGCGGTGGTTCCTGATCCTGCTCCCCTAGAAATTCCTTTAGTTTCTCCCGGATCAGCTCCTCCGTTATGTGACCGCAGGGGTACTCCCTGTCCACTTCGCTTTCCAGGTCAAAAGAGGGCGTTGTCTGTCCGAACCTGATCACGGCTGTATATTCCTTGTCAAGATCCCTGAATTCTTCAATTCTCTTCGTGGCCCTTCCGGTACACACAATCATAAGGCCTGTGGCGAGCGGATCGAGCGTTCCTGCATGACCCACCTTCAGCTTCTTCAGCCCGCAATTATGACGTATAGCCAGCTTCACCTTGTTCACAAGATCAAAGGAGGTCCAGTAAAGCGGCTTCTGGAGCAGCAGTATCTCACCATCCTCAAAATCGGAACACTTTTTCAGCACTTTCAGGCAAAAATTATTAATACAAGTCCAACTATCAGGCAGTAAACGGCGAACCATCCCAGTTTACCCTTCCTGACTATGTTTATCATCCATCGGCATGCAGCATACCCTGACACAAAAGCGGCCACGAAAGCCACTATCAACGGAAACAGAACCCCGTTAACGGCCTCGGTCTCTGTTGTGATAAGCTGGATGAAATTAGCCCCTAGAATAGGCACAATTACCATAAGGAATGAAAACCGGGCAAGCTCATCCTTGCTGTTGCCAAGCATCAGGCCGGTAGAAATGGTTGACCCCGAACGGGAAAGTCCTGGAAGCACGGCAAGAGCCTGTGCTATTCCTATCAGGAAGGCCCCTCCATAAGTAATCGGCTTGTCCCTTTTGCGTACGAAATGTCCGAACACAAGGAAGAGAGCCGTAACGAGTAGAAATGACCCTGTAATATCCATGTCTGCAACAAACAGTGTCTCAACCCAATCCGTGAGAGTAAATCCCACAATGGCAACCGGTATCATTGAAACAACAAGCTTCAGGGCATAAACCGTTTCATCATTCATCTGAAATCTGAATACTCCCGCCAGCAACCTGAAGATATCCTTCCAGAAAACAGCCAGGATGCTCAGCACAGTGGCTCCATGCACCACCACGGAAAAAAGAAAACTCTCCTCAATGCCTCCGAAGAAATATTTTACAATCTCCAGATGACCGTCACTGCTGACCGGCAAAAACTCGGTCAGTCCCTGCACCAGCCCGAAGATCAGGGCTTCAAACCAATTCATCCGCTGTTATCTGATTACTGAAGAACAAAGATCCTACTCCCGTGGCCTTTTCATTATCGCGTATATCTCAAAAATAAAACCGGCCAGAACGATCAGCGGAGCAAGGGTGACCCTCCTGAAGCTGAAGATCTCTTCCGAAAAAACCCTGGGGTCATCAGATCTTCCACCGGCCATGAGAATGAACCCGACAATTATAATGGCAAAACCTATTGCCATCAATTTGTAGTTCTCCCTCCCAAGGGCAAAACCGGTTTTCTTTTCTTCTTCCTTTTTAGCGATCATAACTTTCTAATAATATAGTTTATCCTGGTGCATCCCGAGATACCTGTTTACGGCAAAGAATGTAGATATTCCGTTTATTACCACACCTGCTACCGCAAGCGCAAGACAGAGAAGCAGGAAGAGGTTGATGTTTTCATATGTAAACAGGGTAAAAAACTCCTTTTCAATAAGATACATTAATCCCATCAAAAGCCCTATAGCAATCAGCGCTGCAAGAAACCCGAAAAACAGACTCTTCAGCAGGAAGGGCTTTCGTATAAATGACCTGTTCGCTCCTATCAGCTGCATTGTATTGATAAGAAATCTCTTTGAATAAATCGAAAGCCTGATTGTGTTGTTTATTATCGTCAAAGCGATGAGGAAAAGCAAGAGGCTGATTACCAGCAGGAATGCACTGATTTTGCGAACATTGTCATTGATAAGGTTCAGGATCGACTCCTGGTAATACACTTCATCAACAACCGGGTAATCGGAAATGACCTTCTCCAGTTTGATTACACTGTCAGGATGGGTATACCTGGCCTGGAGATATACGTCAATGGTAGGCATAAGCGGATTGTAACCCAGGAAGTCGAGGAAGTCCTCTCCCAGCTCATCCCGCAGCTTTACTGCGGCCTCATCCTTCGAAACATATTCGGTTTGCTTGACATATGGCCTGGCATCAAGCTCCTTCTGCAACATCCTGATATCGGCCTCGCGAGCATCCTCCTTAAGCATTATGGTAAAGGAAAGACTCTCCCTGAAATAGTCCGAAAGCTGCCGGGCATTTATCAGCACCATGCCAAGAATCCCCAGCAGGAACAGGACAAGAGAGACACTCACAACGAGTGTGACATATGAACTGCCCAGCCTGTACCTGGATATTCCGCCCGAAGATTTTGCCACCTCTGAAACTTTGCGTCAAAAATAGCACACAAACCGCCAAATCCGTCAGCCACAGTCCTATTTTTTGACTTAAAAGACTTAATCGCTGATCCGGACTGATCAATTGTCCGATTAAGCCCGGTCAGAATCTGCTTTTGTACAGTTGTCCGGTCGCCGGGAATATTAACAGTGTCCAGTCATGGCAGTCAGGACTGAAGCATGTGACCGGACTGTAAAAGACTCACTGTCAGGCCTCCACCACGGTCATCCAGCCAAATTCATCCGGTTCGTCGCCATACTGTATTCCCACGAGCTTGTTGAAAAGCTTCATTGAAACAGGTCCGGGCTTGCCGTCGCGGCAGTACTCATAGATCTTCCCGGTTTCAGGGTCAACAATTTTTGCAATGGGGCTTATTACCGCTGCAGTACCGCAGGCGCCGGTCTCCTCGAACTCGGCCAGCTCCTCTACAGGAATCCTGCGCCGCTCGGTCTTTAAGCCCATGCTTTCAGCAATGGTGATAAGACTCTTGTTGGTGATTGAGGGGAGGATTGATTCTGACTTCGGGGTCACATATGTATTGTTCTTAATTCCGAAGAAGTTTGCCGGTCCGCACTCGTCAATGTATTTCTTTTCCAGTGCGTCAAGGAAGAGTGCATTGCCGTATCCGCCGTCACGGGCCTTTACTATTGCCCTGAGGCTCGCGGCATAGTTGCCTCCGACCTTTATGTTACCGGTGCCGAGTGGTGCAGCACGGTCTACATCACGGCATATAAGCATGTTTACGGGCTTTACACCTCCCTTGAAATATGGGCCCACGGGTGTCACAAAAACCAGAAAAGTGTACTCCGAAGCCGGTTTCACGCCAACCTCGGCACCGCTTCCGTAAAGCAGGGGCCTTACATACAGTGATGCACCCGAACCATAAGGGGGAACAAACTTCTCATTGAGCCTCACAGCCGTGAAGACTGCCTCCCTGAATAACTCCACGGGAACCGGGGCCATATGCACTCCCTCAGCTGACGACTGGAGCCTTTTCGCATTTTCATCCCACCGGAACAACCTGACCTTCCCGTCACGACCCCTGTAGGCTTTCATCCCTTCAAAGGCCTCCTGGCCGTAGTGTAGTCCCGTTGCGGCGATGTGGATACTGATATGATCAGAATCAGATATCTCAGGCTTGCCCCACTGGCCATTTTTGAAATAGCATCTTACATTGAAATCGGTCTTGATATAACCAAAAGGAAGATTGTTCCAGTCTAAATTTTCCATGATCACAGATTTTGGATTTTTCAAATGTACAGTTTATAACCAAAGTTCCAAATGATTTTAACTAATGTTGAGCTTTCCGCCGGCATACGCCTGGAGCGCCCGGAGCTGCTCATCAGCAGGCACCGACCTTAACCTGCGGGCGGTTTCTGTCAGGAACTGGTTATTTTCAATCCTGGAACCCAGCTCCCTGAGCCAGGTTTTTTCATCCGTAATTTTCCCGTAGGCTTTCTCTTCCCTGTACAATCGATCAATCATGGATATGAAATCTATCCTCCCGGTAAAATCATAAACTGCATCATGAAGAACCCGTCCGGCAGCAGTTTCCTGCACGGCTGAGGAAGCTGATGTCATCAGGTTTCTGACAGCTTCAAAAGTGTCTGACCCGAATCCGTAAACAGTCAGAATTTCCCCTGCCCTCTTTACGGCAGCCGCCTCATGGTCATCATAATCAAAAGCATACCCGTAATAAATAAACACTGACGCGAGCCTGAGGTGAATATACTCCTGGTCTGACAGGCTTTCTGCCCTGGCCAGGAGATCAGCCTGAAGCGAGACACTCCGGATATAGTCAGCACTGTGAAAGAACAGATCCGGTGAGGCAATCTCCGAGTACCTCGTGAAGACATGCTCCTCCACATCCAGAACACGTATCATTTCAATCTTCGTAAAGAACTTCCGGTTGGGAGAGCCATCCGGTTCACGCAGATCAGGCCTTATTCCTGTTACAAAATACATATCAAGGTCACCCTTGTACTTCACAGGCATACGGCCACGATAGTCACAGGTGAAATATTCCTTTACAAACTCATAGGTTGTCCCTGAAATATTGATCTTCCCTGCTTCTCCGGATGACTCCATCCGGCTTGCCGTGTTTACCGTGTCGCCCCAGATGTCATAAGTCATCTTCTTATGACCAACCACCCCTGCCACAACCGTACCGGTGTGGATACCTATCCTTATATCCCAGAAACGTGCAGCAGGCCTTGAGGGGTCATTCTTCATCCTCAGCATGTACTTCTGCATCTCGAGGGCGGCAAGCACCACTTCCACCGGGTTGGTTCTGTTCCTCTCCGGGATACCTCCTGCACACATGTAGGCATCACCTATTGTTTTTATCTTTTCAATCCGGTACTTTTCTGCAACGGAGTCAAAATGAAAGAAAAAGCGATCGAGCTCATCAATCAGTGCCTCAGGGTTCATCTCCTCAGCTATACGGGTAAATCCCTGTATATCTGAAAACAGTACCGTCACAAAATTATACTTCCTCTTATCAGCCTTTCCCTTTGACATAATCTCTTCTGCCGTCCCTTTGGGAAGCATGTTTGCCAGGAGATTGTCTGACTTATCCTTCTCGTGCTGAAGTTCTTCCGTCCGCTCGGTAATCAGTTGTTCCAGTCTTTTCTGCCTTTCCATGTAAAGCCGGTGGGTCCGTCTGCGCAGCAGTATTCCTCCTGCCAGCAACAACAACGGATAAAGAACCATTGCCAGGGGAGAGAGGTACCATGGTGCCCTGACCCTGAAGATGAAAGATCCCTCATCTTCAACCGGGCCACCATTAATGCGGTACCGGTACCTGAAAGAATAGCGTCCCCCGTCAAGGCTGGTGTACTCCTTGTAAGCCCTCTCTGACCAGTCTGTCCAGTCAATGTCAGGTCCCTCCATGAAATACGAATACTCTGTTGCCGTATCTCTCTCCATGTTGAACACAATACCATCCCGATACCGCAGTACGGGCATCCGTTCAGATGTGTCAATCATTTTGCCGGACCTGTAAAGGAAGGCATTCTTCATCCTCCCGGAAGGCTGTAAAGTATCTCCAAGGTCCTGGCCGCCGGCCGGGCAGACAGCCAGTGCACCTGTACCAATCATGATGCAGGCAACCACAAACCTTCGGAAACAGCTTATAACCATAGAGGATAAGAAATGATGATCTATACAAAAATAAACTAATATTCAACGGTTTTGGTATGCCGGTGCGGTCAACTGACAATCCAATGATTACTTTTGTCTTTTATCAACACCAGATATGGAACTTGTATTTGCAACCAACAATAAACACAAAATCAGAGAGATAAGCGAGCTCCTTGATAATAATATCAGGATACTGGGACTTGCGGATCTGAATATTACCGAAGATATTCCGGAGGAGGCTGATACCCTGGAGGAGAATGCAATCTTCAAGGCCAGGTATGTTCATGAACGGACCGGCATGAATGTCTTTGCCGATGACACCGGGCTCGAGGTTGAATGTCTTGACGGTGCCCCGGGAGTTTACTCTGCAAGGTATGCAGGTAAAAGCAAAAGTTTTGATGACAACATCGAAAAGCTCCTCCGGGAGATGCAGGGTGCCACTGACAGGCGTGCCCGCTTCAGGACTGTCATAGCCCTGGTTCTTGATGGTGCTGAATATCTTTTCGAAGGAACGGTTGAAGGTGAGATAATCAGTGAAAGAAGAGGCTCGGGCGGATTCGGATATGACCCCGTATTCCTTGCCAGTGGCTTTGATAAAACCTTTGCTGAGATTCCTCTCGCTGAGAAAAACACCATCTCTCACAGGGCCCGGGCCATGCAGAAGCTCCTGGAGTTTCTTAAAGAGAGGGCTAACCTTTGAACAGAGCTCTCTTAATAGGACAAGCAGTAATGAAAAAGATCATTCCACTCGCTTTACTTGTCATGTCCTCCCTGCTTCTCAGCGGTCAGGGAGTCATCGGATCGTGGGATGATCACCTCCCCTACAGCAGGTCCAACAGCCTGACTGCAGGTGGCGGTAAGGTATATTCATCAACCGGCTACGCTGTGCTTGTTCATGATATAGTTACCGGCACAAACTATTCGCTGTCAAGAATCTCCGGACTGACCGAGGCATCCGTCGCCCTGGTAGCATGGTGCGAGGCAGAGGAATCACTGGTCATTGTATACAGAAGTACCGGAATAGACATTGTCCGGAAAGGGGTGATAACCAGTATACCGGACATAAAGAACAAATACATCCCGGGAATAAAGGAGATTTACGGAGCTGCCGTCTCCGGCAGCCGCGTTCTCCTGTCCGGCAGTTTCGGAATCGTAGTCATTGATGTAAGGGGCAGGTATGTGGCTGATACCTGGAGACCCGGGCCTGACGGCGAAACAAACAGTGTCAACGAGTCAGTCATACACAATGGAATTGTCTATGCTGCCACAGCGAAGGGAGTCTGGTCTGCACCCCTGAACAGGCAGGGCTTATCCTATTTCGGAAACTGGGATCTTCTTGAAGAACTTCCTTCTCCCGGATCGGAATACAGTAAAATAGCAGTCGCAGGAGAGGGACTTATGATCTGCAAACCAGGAACGACAGGCTCTCCCGCCTCACGGGATTCACTGTTCCTTGTTACCCCTGGCTATGCAGCATCGCTGGTAACAACTGAACCGGGAGGAACAATAAAAGCACTTGATGGCAACGGCAGCCGTGTCATGGTATCCCTCACCTCGTCACTGAGGATTCTTACAACCACGGGGGACAATACCGGAGAAATAAACAGTTACGGCTGGGCTGTCCCGTCACCAGTATGCGCATATGATGCGGGACAGAAAATCTGGATAGCAGATGCTGCAAACGGCCTGGTTTCCACAAGGAATTTTTCCGAATTCAGCAATCACACCAAACCCGGCCCCTATACCGCAAACGTGGCTGACATAGTATTCTCGGGCAACAGCTTTTATGTGACCGGTGGAACTGTTGACAATGCATGGGGTAATGTCTACCGGCCGCTGCAGGTCTTTACCGGATCAGGTGGTTCATGGAAAAGCCATATCCTATATGGTGAGGCCGACAGGGATGCCATGCGGGTCGCAGCCGACCCGGATGATGAAAACCATTTCTTCGTATCCTCATGGGGAAACGGTCTCTATGAGTTCGATGACGGAGAAGTTGTCAATAACTACAATCAGTACAATTCCCCCCTGGCAAGTATCAGGCCCGGGGAGGACTATACCCGCATATGCGGGCTGGCATGGGACCGCGAGGGAAATCTCTGGATGACCCACTCGGGTGTGCCGGGGAACCTGAAAGCCATAACCCCGGACGGCAACTGGATCGTTACAGGTATAAACCTGAACGTCACCTCTGTCGGCGATATGGTCATTGACCGGAATCAGTTTATCTGGGTTATTCTTCCTCGAGGAAACGGCCTGCTGGTATATGATCCGGGAGGAACCCCTGCAAATACATCTGACGACAGGTATACCAGGCTCCAGGTCCAGGACACCGAGGGCCGCACTCTGAACAACCTGTTTTCTATTGCCACGGACCTTGACGGGAACGTATGGGTGGGAACAGACATGGGCCCGGCGGTTTACTACAACCCGGGCAAGGTATTCTCATCAGAGCTGAAAGCCTCACGCATCAGGATTCCGAGAAACGATGGATCAGGACTGGCGGATTATCTCCTCGGTACTGAGACCGTAACAGCCATCGCCGTTGACGGGGCCAACAGAAAATGGTTCGGAACGATCAGCTCCGGGGCATACCTGATGTCTGACGATGCCCGCAAGGAGCTGGCACATTTTAATACGCTCAACAGTCCGCTTCTTTCTGACAATGTGGTGAAGATAGCCGTAAACGGCAGCACGGGCGAGGTCTGGTTCGGAACGGCTGAGGGCATTATTTCCTATCGCGGAGAAGCAACAACCGGTGGCGAAAATTTCTCAGGTATCTATGCCTTCCCCAACCCGGTCAGGGAAGACTATGAAGGTGTCGTTACAATCACCGGACTGGTTGAAAATTCCTCGGTTAAGATCACCGATGTTACCGGCAACCTGGTCTTCGAAACCACCTCCCTCGGAGGGCAGGCGATATGGGATCTTAGCAACTATAAGTCTCAGAGAGTGGCCACGGGCGTCTACATAGTCTTCTGCGCCAATGAGGACGGAACGCTGGCCGGTGTCACAAAGGTGCTGGTGATAAGGTAGGTTACCATTCCCTGTTCACGGGACTTTGCAATCCAAAGATCATGAGACTCCGTTCTGAATGATCAGGTGACTGTGTTCTCAGTGATCAGGCTTCTTATCCTCTCAATCTGAATCTTTTTATTCACCTCCCTCAGCCTTCGCGCAGTACCGGTAAAATACTGGTGACCCGAGATAAACTTCACCTGCAGCCTGTTCCAGTCGTTAAGGCTGGTGATCTTATCCTGGGCCTTGAGCTCCTCGTAAAGGGTGTTTGATACGGGGATGAAATCGCTTCTCCCGAGATAGTCCAGATCAGAATCACATATTATCTGTTCCAGAAGGTCGGCAGGTCTGGGCGGAAGTTTTGTGGACATGATGATCCTGCAGATTCTTTCTATCTGTTCTCCGGTGTATCCGTAGCCCGGAAGCATCTCGCGTGCCAGAACGGTACCCTGGAGTTCGTGGTCATCATATGATACCGTATGGCCCGCGTCATGGAACAGCGCTGCCGTTTTAAGCAGCAGGATCTCCTCATCGGTGCACCCCTCAGCCCAGCCTATGAGCTCCACCTCGGTGACCACGTCAACGGTGTGCTTGACATTGTGATAAAACAGAAAATCAGGCAGTTCCCTTTCAAGCTTGTCAAGAATAACTTCCTGTATGTCAGTGAACTGAATAAGCCCGAACTTGACCCTGAATGAATTATTTGGTATTGCACTGCAGCCGTCAGCTGAAAGCTCCGGCAACAGGCCCTCAACCTGGTACATCTGGACGTTGCCCATGTATTTCACGGGAAGCTTGCCATAGTACTCACAACTGAAGAACTCCTTGATCAGCTCATATGTCATAACCGAGATCAGGATTGAATCCCGGTCAGAAACACCCTGTATCCTGCTTGCCGTGTTCACAGCCCGCCCCTTGATGTCATAAGATATCCTGCTCTTCCCCGTAACTGTTGCCGAAACAGGACCGGTATGAATTCCGATCTTGAGATTCCAGATCCGCTGATTGCCTCTCCTCCCGGATTCAAACTCCCTCAGGAAATGACGCAGCTCTACGGCTGCCATCACCACCTCTACAGGGTTGGTTATATTCTTTGAAGGTATCCCGCCGGCACACATATAGGTGTCACCGATAGTCCTGATCTTTTCAATGTGATACTTCCTGATTATCCTGTCAAACTCGAAGAATATCTCATCCAGTTCATCCATCACCACTCCGGGGTCCATCCCTTCGGTCAACCCTGTAAATCCCTGTATGTCTGCAAACAGGACAGTAACCATGTTGAATTTTAGGCTCTTCTCATCCCCGGCAACCCTGACACCCTTCAGCTCGTTGTTTTCAACAAGCAACCGGTACTTCTCGGTTGTCTCAAGAAGCCTTTCCTTCTCCCGCTCAAGTTTTTTCACCTGCTCCTCCAGCTCCTTGTTCTGCCGAACAAGCTTCGCTATACGTTTTAGCAGCTGATCTTTGGAAGATGATTCCATCTTTAATGTCCTGAAATAAATATACTATATTAAACTCACAGGTCCGGTCCAGAGTATGCTATGACAAAACTTTAATACTTTTGGCATTACCTGCCGGAGAGATCAGATGATGCAACCGTAATACATGAATTTCAGCCCGGAAAACCATGCTGACAAGGACTAAAGCCATACTTCTGCACAATTTGAGGTATTCAGACAACTCATTAATAGCGCATTTCTATACACAGGAATATGGTCGCCTGTCAGTCATGGTAAAAGGCATATCCTCGAGGCGGGGAAGCGCCAGGTTTAACTATTTCCAGCCACTGAATATATTCAATCTTGAACTCTATTACTATGAAAACCGGGAGTTGCACAATCTCAGGGAGATGAACCTTGCCTACGTTCCCCGCAGGATTCACGGGGATATTCACCGAAGCTCCGTGGCCATGTTCATCAGTGAGATCCTGTACAGCATAATCAGGGAGCAGGATGTGAACAGGATGCTTTTTGACTTCATAGAGTCATCCGTCATCTCTCTTGATTGCATGACGAAGGGGATAAGCAATTTTCACCTGTGGTTCCTGGTTGCATTCACTGATTACGCGGGTATTGGTCCTTCCTGCGCTCCTGCCGGCGATTATTACTTTGACATGCTTACCGGCCAGTTCACCCCTCTTCAACCTGCGCACCGTGATTTCCTGGAGCCGGAGAGTGCGGGTATACTGAACAGGCTGCTGCAGATGCCAGCAGAAGGGATAGACTCACTCCGCCTGTCGGGCGACGAACGTACTGACCTTCTGACACGGCTGCTCAAATATTACAGCCTTCACCTTCCCGGAATAAGGCAGATCAGATCACTGGAGGTCCTGAAGGATATCTTCAGGTGAGGTAGATATAATTTGTGTAAGTTTGAAGCAAAATTCAGCCGATGCCCTTCATCCCGTCAGTTATAAAGTGGATCAACACCAAACGTCGCTCCCAGATTGATCTCTTCAGGAAATACCCTGCGGAGTCACAGCAGGAGGTACTCTCGCGGCTTATTGCCAGGAGCTGGGATACCATCTGGGGCAGGGAACACGGGTATTCTTCCGTGACAAACCATGAACAGTTTTGCAGGAATGTACCGGTGCAGACCTACGAGGAGCTGATCCCATGGGTGGAGAGGCTGAGAGCCGGGGAGAAAAACGTCCTCTGGCCCGGTGAGGTGAAGTGGTTCGCCAAATCGTCAGGCACAACCAGCACCAAAAGCAAATTCATCCCCATCACCCGCGAATCACTGGAAGATACTCATTACCGTGGCGCCAAAGACTGCCTGGTACTCTACACCTCAATCAACCCTGAAACAAGAATCTTCCTTGGCAAAGGGCTGACCCTCGGTGGCAGTCACCAGATAAACAGCTTCAGCAATAACTCACTCTTTGGCGATCTGTCTGCCATCCTGATCGAAAATGCCCCTGCCTATGCCGACCTGATACGCACTCCGCCAGCACGTATTGCACTGATCGAGGATTTTGAGGAGAAGATGAGAATGATAACCGAAAAAACGGTTGACATGAACATCACCAGCATCTCCGGCGTGCCATCCTGGTACCTTGTGCTGATACGTCATATTCTTAAAACCACAGGTAAATCAAACCTCCATGAGGTGTGGCCCGGACTGGAGGTCTTCTTCCACGGCGGTGTAAGTTTTACCCCCTATCGTGAGCAGTACCGAAGGCTGCTCCCTGATCCGAAGATGCATTTCATGGAAACCTACAATGCTTCTGAAGGCTTCTTCGCCATACAGGATGACCTGACTGACGGCTCAATGCTTCTTATGCTTGACTATGGGGTCTATTACGAGTTCATCCCGGCAGATGGCCCGGAGACCGGCAGTACCCGGACCCTGACAATCGGTGAAGTTGAAAAGGGAGTAAACTATGCAATGGTCATTTCAACTGACGGAGGGCTATGGAGATATGCTATCGGAGATACCATTGAATTTACAAGCCTTTTCCCTCACAAGATAAGGATTACCGGACGTACAAAGCACTTTATCAATGCCTTCGGCGAAGAGGTTATCATTGACAACGCCGAAAAGGCACTTGAAAAAGCATGCCTGGGCACCAACGCCCACATCAGCGAATATACAGCCGGTCCTGTCTATATGGGTGATGATAGCCGCGGTGCACATGAATGGGTGATCGAATTCGAAAGGGAACCTGATGACCCAGAACATTTCACTGAAATTCTTGATACAACCCTGAAAGCCCTCAACTCAGATTATGAGGCCAAACGATACAAGGACCTGACCCTTGCCCGCCCGGTTGTCAGAACAGTACCGGCAGGCACTTTTTACAAATGGTTCAGAGAGAGAGACAAGCTCGGAGGACAGAATAAGATGCCCCGCCTCTCCAACGGACGGGAGTTCGTTGAGAGTGTCCTGAAAACCGCCGCTCTCTGAAATCTTTTTATCAACATCCGGAACTTCTCCCTCCCTTTTTCCTATATTTAAACACGGAATTAAACCTTCATTTATTATGCATATAGCCATAGCAGGCAACATTGGGTCAGGAAAAACGACCCTGGCCGGACTGCTTTCAAAACACTACGGCTGGCAGGCTCATTATGAGGATGTT
Organism: Bacteroidales bacterium; assembly: GCA_025454815.1. Taxonomy (GTDB): domain Bacteria; phylum Bacteroidota; class Bacteroidia; order Bacteroidales; family VadinHA17; genus SR-FBR-E99. Next base: position 17,050 of record JALONR010000011.1, read on the forward strand.
GACGACAACCCATACCTGAATGATTTCTACGAGGACATGCAGAGATGGTCATTCAACCTTCAGATCTACTTCCTCAATTCACGCTTCAGCCAGGTGCTCGAAATCAAAAAGGCAAAGAACACGATAGTGCAGGACCGCACCATATACGAAGATGCATATATCTTCGCCCCCAACCTCCACGCAATGGGGCTTATGTCAACACGTGACTTTGAGAACTACTTCACCCTCTTCAAGCTGATGAGCTCCCTGGTTGAACCGCCTGATCTCCTGCTCTACCTGAGGGCATCAGTCCCGACACTGGTAAACCAGATCCAGAAAAGAGGCCGTGAATACGAAAGCTCAATCAGGCTTGACTACCTGAAAAGGCTAAACGAACGGTATGAGGCCTGGATCGAATCATACAAGCTGGGCAGGCTCCTGATCCTTGAAGCCGACTACTATGACTTCCCCGAAAACAAGGAACATCTCAGCGAGGTTATTGACAGGATAAATGCAGAGCTGCACGGACTGTTCTAGAAGTTGAAAAACCATCTGCATGATGGTTTTTTTTTTGCATAACTTTGAGCCTGATAAGTGTTGTCAATGTCTCATAATTAGAAACATTAAAGATCATGAAAAGATTTTTGACTTTAGTCATTCTGGCTGGTGCCTGCCTTTGGAGCACAGCCCAGGGCATAACGGAAAAAAACGTTCCGGTTGATCCCGCCTACAGAATAGGGAAACTGGAAAACGGCCTTACCTACTACATCCGCCATAATACGGAGCCTGTCGGCAGGGCAAGCTACTACATCATCCAGAACGTGGGATCCATCCTTGAAAAGGATGACCAGAATGGTCTGGCCCATTTCCTTGAACATATGGCCTTCAACGGCACCAGACACTTCCCCGGCAAGACCCTCCTCAGCACTCTCGAGAAAAACGGCGTTGCCTTCGGAAGAAACATCAATGCTTACACAAGCTGGGACCAGACAGTCTATAATCTCAGCGACGTGCCTGTTGACAAGCCCGGACTGGTTGATACATGCCTCAGGATACTCGCTGACTGGTCTGACTTCCTTACCCTCGATGAGGATGAGATAGACAAGGAACGGGGAGTCATTGTGGAGGAGTGGCGCAGCAGACGAAATGCGCAATGGAGGATGATGACGCAGATGCTCCCGGTGCTGTTTGAAGGCTCAATGTATGCTGAACGCGATATCATCGGAGATACTGCAGTTATCAAAAACTTCAGGCCTGAGACCTTAAGGCAGTTCTACCACGACTGGTACCGAACTGACCTGCAGGCCATAGCGGTTGTAGGAGATATTGATGTGGATGAGACAGAAAGAAAAATCAAAACAATATTTTCATCCATTCCCGCAGTTGAAAACCCGATGCCAAGGCCGGAAAACCTGCTCGTGCCCAGGAAGGGAACAAGATACCTGCTCGTTACAGATCCTGAAGCCTCCCAGACTTCAGTCAATCTTTTAATCATTGACAGCCAGCCTGATAAAAAGGCAAGGGATCTTGACTATATACGTGACGGATTTGTCACCTCCCTTATGAACAGCATGATGAGTTCACGCTTCAGCGAGATCGTGCAGAAAGGTACACCCCCCTTCATAGGCGGAGCACTGGATTATGACTCATTCATCGCGAGACACTACAATGCCCTTACTCTTTCCGCCAGTGTCAGGGAAGGAGAAGAAGCCAGCGGCTTCGAGGCAGCCCTTACAGAGCTTGAGAGAGCACGCCGTCATGGCTTTACAAAAGGAGAACTAACAAGGGCAAAGGCAACCATGCTTTCCGGCTTCGAAAACCTTTACAAGCAGAAAGACAAGATCAGCAATGACGACTGGGCATCACAGATCGTGGACCATTTCACAACATCTGAGCCCATTCCTTCTCTTGACACGCAATATGATTATTACAGGGAAATCCTCCCGTCCATAACCACGGAAGAGGTGACAAAAAGGCTTCGTGAACTGGTTAAGGAGGATAACAGGTTTATCCTGATCCAGGGACCTGACGACAGGGAATATATGTCAGAGGCAGAAGCAATGGCCATAATTGAAAAGGTAGTATCTGCTGATATAAAACCTTACGAAGACATCACCGGTGGCACAGACCTCATATCTGAAGAACTGAAAGGAGCCGAAGTAATAAAAACCGTGACTCTCCCGCAGTTTGGTGCCACCGAATGGACACTCTCCAACGGTGCCAGGGTCATATTCAGACATGCCGATTACGAAAAGGACAATGTCAGCATCAGCGGGTATGCATTCGGCGGAACATCACTCTATCCTGATTCTCTTGTTCCCTCACTGAACCTGTTTCCGCAGGTCATCTCAATGTACGGGGCCGGCGAATATGACAACGTGGCACTGACAAAACTGCTTGCCGGAAAGAAGGCGTCCGTTTCACTTGGCCTCCAGGAAACCATGCAGACAGTAAGCGGTTCTTCCACACCGAAGGATTTCGAGACCATGATGCAACTGCTATACCTGCGGATTGCACGCCCCAACTACAACAAGGAGGCATATGACGCAATCATCGGAAGGTACACCGCGGTGGTCACAATGATGCAGAAAGACCCGAACAAGATGATGTCTGACAGTCTCTCCATGAATATGACCGGTTACCATCCGAGAACATTCCTGCGCACTCCGGAATCAATGAAACTCATCAGTTATGAAGATGTCAATCATATCTATGAAACTGCATTTGATGATGCCTCGGCCTTTACCTTCTTTATTACCGGGAACATAGAGGAAGAGATGGCACGCAAGATGGCCTCGCTTTATATAGGATCTCTCCCTTCAAAACACATCCCGGAAACCTACAGGAATCTTGGCATGAACCAGCCGGAGGGAACCGTCAGGAAGGAAATTCCCGTGCCGCTTGCAGTGCCCAAGGCCACCGTGGTGATCAGTTATTCCGCAAAAACAAAATACGACCCCTTTAACAACCTCTCAATGGATGTCCTGAAGGGTATCCTCGACCTTGTTTATACAGAGAAGGTGCGTGAGGAACAGGGAGGGACCTACGGAGTAAGCATCAATGCCACATCACAGAAGAGACCGGAAGAAAAGGCCTCACTCCTGGTAGCCTTTGAGTGTGACCCGGAAAGAGCAGCCGAGCTCAGGCAGATCATATTTAATGAACTCGAAGCAATTTCCAAAAACGGTCCCAAACAGGTAGACCTTGAAAAGACTGTCAGCAATATGCTCAAAACCCGCGAGGAAGCCTCACAGCATAACAGCTACTGGGCAAATATCATACGGTCATACTACCTGACAGGTTATGACAATAATGACAACAGAAACTACTCCGATATCCTTAATAAGCTCACTGTCAAGGATATGAAGAAGGTTGTAAAGAAATTCCTGTCTAAAGCTGACCTTCTGGAACTGGTTTTCGTTCCGGAGAAGAAATAAAGCTGCAGATCTCACGGCCTGGCTCGGCGCTGTGAGTTCTTTTGTTGTCCTCCATATCGATACACCGTGCACCGGGTATAAGGCTTGCTATCTCCTGCCCCTCTCCGTGGCTGTGGAAGCGGTCTTTTGAAGCCACTATCACCAGCGCTGGGACCGTTATCTGTTCAAGGCATCCCTTCATCCGGTAACGGCTCAGCTGCCTTACAGCCATCCCCAGCCTGACCGGTTCTGCAGTGTCAAGATTCCGGCAGTTTATGAGGTACATCTCCTCATCAGAGCTGACGTCGATGATAAATGTTCTCATGTACCATTTGACAAATGGCACCACGGGACGGTACAGGTATTTTACCAGGCGGGAAAAGATAAGAGCTAACCGGTTAAAGGGAAAGGAACTGTTGGGCTCAATCAGGATAATCGCTTCCGGCTTGCGCCTGAGACGGGGGAATGCCTCGGCAATAACCGTGGCCCCGAGTGAGTATCCTGCCATTACATAAGGAGTACCCACGGGAATTCCCATCCCGGCAAAATGCACTATGTCTGAAGTTATTTCATCTACGAAAAAACTGTGATCCTGACTGATTTTTGCAGTGCTTTTTTCGCGGGTTTCAACATAGATTACGGTATGACTCCGGGTGAGTTCAACAAGCGTCCCCCTGAAGTTTTCAATGATTGAAACAAACCCGGGCAGGAAGAGAATTGCCGGGGCATCAGCAGCCTCCGGCGGCGAGAAAACCACTGTCAGCAGTTCCACCCCTGTGGGAAGAGGAACATATTCAGCCCTGTAAGTTGCCCCCTCGTGGCAGAAGGGAAAGTAGTCGCGCCTTACCGGATCTTCTTTCATTTCATTCATCCGCGCAATATTACGAATATTTTGATTCCCGAACAGACCCACAGGCAGATGTATAACTATTGACCAATTCTGTGTAACTTGGTAAAAATTACAGATCCCGGGATGAATTCACAGCCCGGGCAATAAAATGAAACTGGGAATTATTACTGATATTCATGAGAATGTCAGCTCCCTTGAGACTGTGCTCAGACTTGCGGAAGATGGCCGCTACGATCATCTCGCATGCCTGGGTGACATCGTGGGCTATGATAACAGGTTTACCGGATATGGATTCAGCAGAAGCGCCCGACGCTGTATATCACTTGTCAGATCAACCTGCCGCTGGGTGGTTGCCGGTAACCATGACCTGTTTGCAGCTTCACGCCACCCTTCCTGGGTCAACGGATTCACCTACCCGGCTGACTGGTTCAAAATGACATCAGCCGAGAAAAGAGCTGCTTCAGACGGAATGGTCTGGACCTACGACACGGAAATACCGGGAGACCTGGAAGATGACGACCTGGAATACATAAGGTCGCTTCCGGAGTTTGCGATTATCAATGACTCCGTTCCCGGAATCCTGCTGTCACATTACATATGCCCCGACTTCAGCGGATCAACCACCCGCACGGTATTGAAACAAAAACACCTGCATGACCTGTGGGGTTTCATGAACCATAATGATCTGAGGTTTTCACTGTCAGGTCACTTTCATAAACCCCATGCATGTTTCGCACACAGGCATACTCTTCCGTTTTTCAGAGCCTTCCATTCGGTACCGGGAGAACGTATCTTCCTGGGTGATGATATCACGATGGTACTGCTGCCCCCGGTGACCGGGGTGAAGGGACGAGCCAGCTTTGCCATGCTCGATACCGCATCGGGAATACTCAGCCTGGTTCATCAACGGACTTAAAAAGGGATCGCAATGAATGCATTAAGAAAAGACGGAAAAAGGAGGCTGTTCATTGTAAAGATAGATTTGCCCGCTCTCCTGGCAATCTTCCTCTTTGCCGGTATGATATTCCTCTATCTTATCCCCCTTTTCGAGAAGGTGATGATGGACAGGAAGAGAGATCTTATACATGAGATTACCAGCTCGGCCTACAGCCTTCTGGAACACTTTCAGTCACTGGAGGAATCAGGCCGGCTCGATACCGCTGAGGCCATGAACCTGGCAATATCGGCAATCAGTAATTTACGATATGGCGAAGAACAAAAGGACTACTTCTGGATAACCGACAGGCATCCCAGGATGATTGTTCATCCTTACAGGCCCGACCTTAACGGTACCGACCTGACTGATTTCCGGGACTCGGCAGGCAAAAAGGTTTTTGTCGAATTTGTTAAGGCCGTTTCAGCCACCGGGGAAAGTTATGTAGATTACATGTGGCAGTGGAATGATGACTCTACCAGGATAGTACCCAAACTCTCATATGTGAGGCTTTTTGAGCCATGGGGCTGGGTAATGGGTACAGGGATTTACATAGAGGATGTCAAGACCGAAATAAGGAAACTGGAGATGAAGGCCCTGATCATCACAGGACTGTTCGGACTCGTGATATTTGCGTTGCTTCTTGCCATATCACGGCAGAGCCACACAATCGAGGAAAAGAGGAGCAGGGCAGAAGAAGAACTCAGGAGATCAAGGGAACTATACCGGACACTTGCCGAAGCAGCTACCGAGGGGGTTATCATCTGGTCGGGGCAGGGATTGCAGGCAAACAAAACCCTGCTTTCCTGGGCAGGCTTGACAGAGGATGAGCTAAGAGAAAAACCCTTATCCGGGATTCTGAATTCCGAAGAGACAATCCTGGGTGATGATCCGGTTGCAGTCTACAATGATTTGAATTCGAGGCAATACATAAGATGTACTCTCAGAAACAAAGATGGCAGTCTTATCGATTCCCATGCAGACCTATCCAGGATTGAGATGGGTGATCAGAATGCGGTTCTGATTGTACTAAGACCTGTCAAAGGTTTTTCCGGCGGCACAGGCTTTATTCCCTCTGCCAGTTTGTTTGAAAAGGCACCTGTTGGGTTCTTCCGTCTCTCTTTCAGAAAAAAAGTCAGAATAATCAATGTAACGGAAACAGTGCCGGCAATGCTTGGCTACAGGGATCTCCATGAAATGAGCCAGCAAGGAATAGAATCCCTCTTTTCCGACAGGATACAGCTTGAACATCTGAAAGAGATGGTAAGCGCCGGCAGGAATATCCCGGGCACCAGTGCATTGCTGCGAAAAAAGGATGGCAGCCTTCTGTGGGCACAGATCACCGTTATCGTTCCCGCAGGTGAAGATGAGGAGAAGATTCTTGACGGAATGATTGAACCACTATCCCCATCTGAAGTAAAAGGTGAGCTTAGGGTAAACGGTTATGGTGAGTTTGCTGCTGTATTCATTTCAGCCGCACCGGTTACTGCTGTTATGAAGCCACCTCTTAACTGTCCGGGAAACACGCCGCTCTCAATGGCAATCAGACTGATGAAGGAAAACGGCACCACCGGGGTTGTGGTATTGAACAATGAGGGAGTGCCAATGGGGACAGCTGATGCCGGAATGATAGGTTTTGCCCTTGCTGAGGGAGCTTCACCTGACTCAGGGGTATACCGTGTCATGCAGTCACCACCCATATTTATCCGAAGTGAATCAACCATTGCCGAAGCCCGTGCGGCAATTGGCAGGAGTGTTTCAGGTGCATTGCTGGTCACAGGGCCTGATAACAGGGTGAATGGCATAATCACGAATGAGGAGCTTGTTCATGCCTCATTGCTGGCGCCAGCCGTTGCGCTCAATGATATTGCCGATGCGGTGTCGGTTAACGGGCTGAATAAGGCCTGGATGAAAATCCGCCGGTCTGTGGCAGTAATGATTGCAGGCAAGGCTGACCCCTCTACAGTATCAGAAGTAATATCATCCGTGGCGGATGCCATCTGCAGGAGAACAATTGAACTGAGCATCGCAGAGGCCGGAGAGCCTCCGTGCCGGTATGCCTTCATCCAGACCGGAAGTGCCGGAAGAAGGGAACAAACCCTGCTGACCGACCAGGATAATGCCATAATATTTGAAGATCTTGAGGGGACACAACGGCTTAAAGCCGAAAAATACTTCCTGTCACTGGGAACCCGTGTAAATGAAATGCTTGACGAAGTGGGCTTCCATAAATGCCGGGGAGGGAATATGGCAGGAAACCCGAAGTGGTGCCAGCCCTATTCACAATGGAAACGCTATTTCTCTGACTGGATCAGGGTTCCCGGTCCGTCAGAAATTCTTGATGTAACCATATTCTTTGATTTTCGTTTCTGCCATGGTGATGAATCAATTTGCCGCAATCTTCGTGAATTCGTCAGCAACAATTTGAAGACGAACGATATATACTTTCACCATATGTCAGCTGCACTGAAGGAATTCAACCCGTCGCAGTCACTACTTACTGAGAACGCTACTGATATAAAGCGGCTGATCATGCCTCTCGCTGGCATAATCCGGATGTATGCACTCAGACATGGGCTGGAAGGACTCTCAACAACTGAACGGATTATGGGACTCCACCAGGGGAATCACATCAGCCGGGACCTCCTGCTTGATGCCCTCAGGGCATGGACTGACCTGGCATCAATACGGTTTACCCGGCAGGCAGATTGCCTTGTTTCCGGATCAGAACCGGACAACATTGTCGATTTCAGGCTCGCATATGCACACCTCCAGCCATTCGCATCGGGGGCAATTGATACTATCAATGACCTTATGCTGAAGGCCGGAAATGATTTTCATTCCGGAACACTCTAAAACCTGTAAATGGCACTCAGCAGCACCCTGATATTATTCACTGTATGAGTCTCCGTCACAGTGCCGTCATCCTGCCTGGTGCCGTAGGCAGCCATGGTACTCTCAAGTTCCGCAGCCAGGCTCAGCTTACCCTCTGTGACGACTATCCTGGGTGATACCCGGAACAGATGGTCTATATCGGTGCCACGACCAAAAACGGCTCCTGTGATCTGATCTTTTGCACCCAGGTTTTTGCTGTACCCTGAGAAAATCCCGAATACCGCCTTCTTTCCGTTGGTGGTGATATCAGCCCAGAAGCTCGTGCTGTTGATGGTTGTCCATTCCCTGGTCTGCATGAGTTCATTCGTGATACCCGATACACCGTACCCTCCGAGCATTACCATGTCACTTCCGTTTTCGCTGTAGACACCCATCAGGGAAATATTCACCGGCCTGGTCTTAACCTTAACGGTTGCAAACGCTGCCAGCCCGGAAACGGTGGCATCAGTCTCATAGTTGGCAGGACTCTTCAATTCGGGCCTGATAACCTTGTAATCAATACCGGTCCATGCTGTCAGATGTTCTCCGGCCGGAAGCTTAAGCTGAAGATGAACCCCCGGCAATCCACTGTTCCTGATATACTTGCTGCTGTTGCCGTCAGGACCTGACGAGGTGAAATCACGCTGCGTATAGGCAGCCAGCACCAGGTTGACTTTCCCCGGCTTCAGGGTGAGCCGCACCTGCGGATTCCGGCTGAACGGAACAAAAGGTGCACCGGTATTGAAGCTTACTGTTCCCGGAAAATTCTCTGCAGGGAACATAGGATGCCAGTATTGCCCTGTGAGCAGGACTGCCTTTGGCCATTCCATCCTTACATAGGCATGCCGGAGCCTGAGGCCGTTAAGGTCACTTTCACCCGTACCGAAAAACTCTGCCTCCACGGCACCGGCAATTTTTGCCCCGAAAGCGTCAGGACCGTTAATATCTGCCCTGACACGTGTCTGGATGTTCAGTATATGAAAGGAAGGATTTGCGTTCAGGTCATTCATTCCTTCGTCATAAAGAATGTCATCAGGATACAGGTAAAAGTGACCCTCCCTGATACCGTTGGCAGCAGAAGACTGCCTCGAGTCATAAAAAATATCGGTTTTTACAAATCCTGATAACCTGATAACCTGCACCGGCCCTTCCTCCTTCTCCTGTGCCGCAACCGGCTGAAGAAGGAGCGGGATACAAACTAAAAGTATGGGAATACGATTCATCATATATCTGTTAAAATATTCGTTAATCCTCAAATTATTATGGCATACCCGTTTTTCCCTGCCTCTTCTTCCTGTCAGGAGGGAAGAGCGATTCAATGATTCCAGGTTTGACCGGCTCTCCCCCCATGAGCACACTTAGATTACTCTCCGCAATACGGTTGTGACTCCACAGTGCGAGGGCCTCCTGGAAATAACGGTACGCTGAATCCTGCATCACAAGGTGACGATATGCCGTGGCTTTGTTTGTGTAGCTCACTGAAAGCCTGCGGTCAATCTCCACCTGGGCCAGCATTACATCATCAACCCTCTTCCCGAAAACAGTCCGGAAATTGTGCCCTGTAAATGCGGGATCATCAGCATGCATTGTGGAACTGAGCTTCTGTTTCACTTCATCTTCAGAGAGACTGCCCCATTCCTCCTTCCATGCCATGTATGTATTGATGCTGCTGTCACACCAGCTCATAGAAAGGTCAACGAGTGACCTCCTGAGAGAATCATTCATCAGGCTGTCATAGATTGCCATCACCAGCAGCCCGCTGCACCTGTTGTTGAAAATCACTCCCTTTTCCCAGGAATGTTCATACCCGGGGACACTCTCATAAATGGCTGCCGCTGAGTCAAGCAGGCAGAAGTAGTCATAGCTGTCGGTTCCGCCTGACACCTTATCATACCTGGCCATCAGCTGCCGTGCAGGTGCCACACGCGGATCTTCAGACCTGTTGACACCGCGATAATGGAAAACAGCAAACAGGATTGCGAGCACTGCTACTGATGACGTGATAACCAGGAGCTTCCGCGTCCCGGCAGAAATTACAAAAATGTCCTTCAAACCCATCAGTTGTGAACCTGCTCAGCAAGAAACTTCTTTATCTCTTCCGGAGTGGGTTTCGTAAGTTTCGAAACAATAATGTTTACCACTATTGCGAGGGGTGCACCTATCCATGCAAAATACCATACATTCAGCCAGTAGGAGATGAATGCATGACCGGGAAGCTGGGTACCCCTGAGCCCTGCTATGAAGTATGTGAGTGAGATAACTGTAACCAGGCTGCCTGCAATCAGTCCTGCTTTGGCTCCGGCACGGTTTGAACCGCTCCACCATATACCCAGAAGGAAAAGCGGGAAAATGGTGCATGCCGCCATCGAGAAGGCAACCGATACGAGCTGTGCAATGAGACCCAGCTTCATCAGAGCCACCACCGTAACAAGCACAGCCATCAGTACAGTACCTAACCGTGCAATTTTGAGCTGCTGACGAGGGGTTGAGGAGGGGTTGATCACCTTGACATACAGGTCATGTGAAAAGGCTGATGCTCCTGCAACCAGCAGACCTGAGACGGTGGAGAAGGCGGCTGAGACTGCTCCTGCAGCCAGCAGACCCACAATAAGACCATTGACTCCTCCCAGCTGGGCAGTGTATACCACAATGGCATCCTTGGCCAGGGCGCCCACCTCCGGATTTGATGAGAGAAGCTTTCCGAATGTGGCATAGGCCGGGGCAGTCCAGTAAACAAGGCAGATGAAGAATAGTCCCCATACCACTGACCAGCGGGCATCTGTAATCTTCGGTACCACATAGAAGCGCTGGATAACATGAGGCAACCCTGCTGTTCCCACCATGAGTGAAAAACATATGGCCATCCACTGGAAGAACGTGGTTCCGGTTGAAGGATCCCACGGCATGGCAAATTCAGGACTGGGTACTATTGCCAGGTCATGCCCGTAAGCATTCAGAAGGGCTGCCCCTCCGGAAATGTTAGGGGCGGGAATACCCTGCACTATGTCGGTCACCGCAGCTCCGTAACCAACCTGCGGAAGAAGCCAGAAATAGTCAAATTTGAAGGCCAGGATGAAGACAGGAAGAAGGAATGAGATCACAATGATCACATACTGTATCTGCATATTCTTGGTCGCACCAATCATACCGGAAATGAGGGTGTATAAAAGCACCACCGAAGACCCTATGATAACAGCCCAGGTATAGTTGAGACCGAGTATCCACTTGAACATGAGGCCTATGCCTCCAAACTGACCCACGCAATATGCGAACGAAATAAGAATTGTAAAAATGGCACTCACGATTCTCAGGTCACGCGAATAAAAACGGTCACCGATAAAATCCGGAGCGGTATACTTGCCGTATTTCCTGATCTGGGCTGCCATGAGAATCAGCAGGAGAACATAACCTCCCGTCCAGCCCACAACATAAGCCAGGCCATTGTAACCGAAACCATACATCATCCCGGCCATACCCAGTACCGAGGCGGCACTCATCCAGTTGGAAGCGATGGCCATACCTGATCCTACCTTGGAGATACTCCTCCCTGCAGCATAATAGTCAGCCGGGTCCTTGGCACGGAAAAATATCCCGACAAGAACAAAAGTCACCAGGATGGCTATAAGAATGATTGCCGGACCGGTCTTGAAGCTCCCCTCAAGCTGGGTAAGGCTCTGTGCACTTAATGTAAGTGTGCCCGTAATGAGGGCAACAAATGCAATGTATAATCTTTTCATTTTTTTGCAGATAACTCTATTCAACAATACCTTCCTTGTTAAGACGCCATTCTATCAGCCTGTTGTACACTATGCACAGCACCACGAACAATATCAGCAGAAAAACAGCCGTGTAAAAGTAGTGGAAGGGAAATCCCAGAAAGGTTGTATCAGTAAGCACAGAACGGTTGTGGGTGAGATACAGCTTCATGACATCCGGGAGGCGTGACAACTCTGTACCTGTGAATGAAGCGGGCCACTCTTCCCTGAGACTGGCAGCCAGTATCGGAGCTTCCAGGCTTCCGGGACCGTAACCTGTGAATGGTTCCAGCGTTTCATTAATGGCAGTTCCTGCATCCCTTATGAGCGCTTTCAGGTCAAGATACTCCTGACCCTTCAGGGTTTTGATCTCCTCATGCATCATTTTGAGACTTCCAATGCCATCAGTGACCTTCTGCATGACGGAATCAGGTACCAACCTGACTACGGATGCGGTTATGGCATCTGAAAGAAGCAACTTGTCTGCCTCTGTAACTGTAATCTTGCCCCTGACCATTACCAGGGAATTGAGTAGTGCCCGGTAGTCAGCATCGGCCTCATTTCCTGAGGCGATAATAGCCCATTGCTCCTCAAACTGGCCCAGGGCAGGTTCCGGGACCGGTTTCTCAATTACCCTGAGCAGGATCTGAAAACCAAATACTGCAACTGCCCAGATGGCAAGCATGGTGAAGATGACATTCCTGTTCTTCCTCCCGTGCCTGTTGCGCGGACTGAAAATACTGAAATTGTACTGATCGGTTGATTCCATAGATTGTTCGGGTTTAATAATCCGGTTAAAGACAGCTAAAAATAGAGATTTTGAATCTTGTTGTTTCCGGGATAAAATTGCAATGTAACATTGTTTTAAATCAACTATATTTGATAACCATTGAAGGATCCCGGTGATACGTAACCAATCATGGCAGGATGGACGGAGATCCCCGGCAAATATTAATTCCTGACATTCTTTAACTTATGAGATTAACATCAGATACTTCATGCTCACAGTGCGCCAGCAGGTGTGACTTTTATGATGCATTCCTGAGGGCTGGCAAGTCTTTCCCTGACACGGAAGTAATCCGCGTTCGGTTCAGGAAACATGAACGCATCTGCAGGCAGGGTGACAGCGTCAGTCACGCCATTTACCTTACCGGCGGCACCGCCAAGCTTTACATTGAAGGGATCAACGGCCGCAACATCATCCTCTACCTAATGAGGCCACCCTCCTATATCGGTCTGCTCTCTTTTTTTGAGAGCATACACTACACCTATTCCGTTACAGCCATTGAGGATGCGCAGGTATGCATGATCGGACTTGAATCACTAAAACAGTTGTATCTTGAAGACCACGAGGTGCTTCTGAAGCTCAACAGGGCCTTCGGGAAGTCTGTTGCCCTGATCATGAATAAGATAATTTGCCTTAACCAGAAGAATATTAGGGGGCGGATAGCTGAGAGCCTCCTTTCCCTTGCAGCCTTTTACGGAAACAACAGTTTTCATCTGCCTGTAACACGCAGGGAACTAGGAGAGATGTCTGCAATATCGGAGGAGAACACGGTCAGGCTTCTCACTGAGCTGAAGAATGAGAACATAATCAGGCTCAACGGAAGGGCTGTCGATATCCTTGACACTGCAATGCTTAAGAAGATATCCGAACTCGGGTAACCCGGAAAATCATCTTCCCGTGATCCCTGTTGACCTGTATGAAAAGAGCGGATCCTTTTTACCTCCCGGTTCATTTACCTGCAGGTTCAGGAAGGTTGCTCCGTGGACATCATCAAGCACAACAGCAGTACGGTAATCCTTCTTGCCGCAAACCAGCTTCACATTTTCCATGGTGATCCCCTTTGCGTGCCTGACATAGAAACCCCATGCCGGCAGCTCTTTGAACATCGAAAACTCCGGGTAATTGGGCCCCAGTTCAGGTACTTTGTCCAGCTCATCGAGCCCAACCTTTGCATAATGCGGATTGCCGCCTCCGGGATAATGAATCTCAATATTTCTGAGGGTGATGTTCTCAATGTACGCATCAGGCATTCCCACAATTGATGAAGGCGAGATGTTCCTGGGAAGATCCTCAACCGGACCCTCATAGTTGTATCCGGCATCCGGCTTGGTAGCCGGAACTTCGGCATATAAGTTTGAAATTGTCACCCCGTTCATCCTCCCTTTTTTGCCGGCCCGCCGTTCGCCTATCCTGAGGAAGATGACATTGCCGGTATTGAGCGACTTCAGGCTGTCAACAATAATATTCTCCACAAAACCACCGTCAACGGCTGCAAAGGTGATCGCCGACCGGTAGGTATCGAAAACCAGGTTGTTGATTATCCTTATGTTACGAAAGCCGCCATGACCAACCGTGCCGAACTTTATCCCGTTGGCACTGGTCCTGACTGTATTGTTATAAATATGCACATTCTGGCATACGAAGTCAGGGCTGTGTGATTTCAGGCATATTCCATCATCAGCAGCATCAAAATATGAGTTTGAGACAACAACGCTGTCACAATCCACTATGTCAACCCCGTCATTGTTCCAGTAACTTTTGCTGTCAACGGTGATGTTGTCAATGAGGAGATTGCGGCACCGGTCGTACTGCTGGTTCCAGCTTCCCGGGTCCCTGAGGATGATATCCCTTATTACAATATTCCTGCATCCGCGGAAATATATATTCTGAGGTCTGATGGTCTCATTCGGACGGTCATATTTAAGAGGGTCTTTCACCACCCCTTTGTGTATCATGTCCACCAGGTTGTTGGCAACAACAAAACCCTGGCCGTCTATCACCCCCTTGCCGGTGATTCCTATATTCTCCTGGTCAAGCGCAAATATCATTGCCGTCCAGTTGAAGTTCCTGTCATAATCAAATGGATTTGCTGATCCGACAAGTATGGCTCCCTCTTCAAGGTGGATGGTTACATTTGACCTGAGATATATGGTTCCGGTCAGATAACGGCCAACATAGAACACCAGCCGGCCGCCGCCGTTCTCACTGATATAGTCAATCCCCTTCTGGATTGAACTGGTGTTGAGGGTGGTTCCGTTTGACTTTGCACCGAACATTGATGCGTTGTAATCCTGTGCGTGCAGCTGCAGGGCGGCGGCCGCCAGGATTATTGACAAAATGACCTTCGGGTTTCTCATTGGTTTGATTAATTGATATTTCTTTGGTATGGTGGTGTTTACGCGAAAAACATATTCCAAAAACTGATGCTGCTTTTGCAAGGTACTTTTGATTCTGATTCTATGCTCTGTACATTCTGACCGGTCCTGTCATACCCATCGACTGCAGGGGCTGGTTTTTATTGCCTGCATTCGTCCAGTATTGTGCAATCGGATTGTCAGCCAGTGATTTCATATAATTGCCCATTGAGGTTGTGACAATCACCTCTATTTTGTTCATGCCCGGCCTGAGATATTTTTCAATGCTGAAAATCCTGCGGCCATACCATCTTACTCCGCAACTCCCGCCGTTTATCCTCAGCTCGGATGTTCCGTATACTTTCCCAAGGTTGAGGATCATTCCCTTCGGATCATCACATTCCATCTCGGTCCTGTATGTCACCGTCCCTGAAAAATGAACGTACTCCGGTATCTCCTTCAGGTCAGTCAGCCTTTCCATCACCAGTTCCCCGGCATAGCCGTCGCGACAATGATGGAATCCGGCAACCCATCCCTTTTCAGGTGTTGTGGTGTCCTGGCCTGTGACAGGCAGTGGCCTCCACACGTCCCCTGCTTTTTCCCTGTCAAAGGCAAAAAGCAGTGACTCTGCCGGCCCCAGGTCAATGGTTAACCCTTTGTCTGCATCCGTCTTCACGCTCTGTTTCTCACCGTTCTCCGGATTCCATACCGAGATGGAATGCCTGCGTGTCAGAACGGGAGAAAAATGTACCCTGGTGCTCCGTGATTCATGTAAATGTGAATTGACAATGAATATATATTCCGACCCGTCATCACCACTGTATCTCACCTGCATGAGGAAGGGGTCAGGAATCTCAATACTCAACCATGGTTTGATCCCATACCGTTCCTGAACTGTCCTGTACCATCCAATATAGTCATTTTCGGGCTTTTCAAGATAAATAAACCTGTGCGGGTATGCTTTCATCTTTTCTATAAGGAGTCTCACCTCAGCGTCCCTCCTTTCATGGCCACTCCATCCCGTTGATTTTGAAGGAACCGTGTCTATGCAGAATACCCTTCCTCCCGATCTCACAAGATCAAGCAATCTTCCGGCGGTTTCAGGAGAAAGGCTCTCAACGCCGACAAGGAAAAGGGTATTATATTTCCGTCGGCCATGGCAGAGACACCTGTCATCAACCCGGGCATCTCGGATAATTCTCTCTGAAACATAGTCACATCCGCTCCCGTTTTTTGCAATTGCCTCCCATATAAGGGACAGATATTCAGCATGCAATACGGATGGAAATGGTTCATTCTGCATTCCGATCAGGCTCCACATGTCGGCAGTGGGCGGCAGAATTGCAATGTCGGCATACATGTCACAGTTCTGCAGCAGCGCAGAGAGTCTCGCCTTGTATTCATTAAGATGCCGGAAATAGGGCCACCAGTTTTTGTGCTCGTTGAAGTAGCCTCCGTACCTTATCCATCCGGGCCAGGGAGCCTCCGGCGGTGAATAATTGAAACCGTGAAATACCGAATGTGTCACCCCGGAGATGATGCTCTGGTCACTGCCTATCTTAAGGTTCTCCAGCGATGTATTGAATACGGTGTAGGTGTCTGTCATCTCCTCGCAGCTGATGAGTCTTTTGCCGGCCAGATGTGCCGCCGATGATACATATTTGTTAACCATCGTGTAAGCCCTGCCACGCCGGTAGTCAGATTCAGGCATCTCCTCCCCTATCCTGTGCTTCAGCCAGTTCATGGTCCACGACTCTCCCTCGGGGATGTCAACGGCCATGCTGCTCTCAAGCGGAAAGAAGCCCCTGCCGTAGGCCTGCATCCGAGACCTGACACCAAGTTCCCTGCACCACCCGGCAAAGGTTTGCAAAAATCTCTCCTCAAGAAGTTCAGCCTTCGTAAGCTCAAAATCATACCGCATACGGCGGATCATTTCTGAAAAGTCCGGCCCGTATTCAGCCCCGTACCGGAAGTCGGTGACATTGCCCATCGGACCTGTCCTGAATAGAACAAACGGGAGAAACGGAAAGATGTCATATCCCCTCCTTCGGGTAAACTCCTCCCTCATATCACCCGTCCAGTTGGAACCCTCAAGCTCCATACTGTCGGTGAAGAGTGCCCGAAGATGGTGTGTAAGAGGACCGGTTACAGCCTCAATTGAGTCTGACATCCTGCTAAGGAATTTGTTTATGGCACCGCTGTTGAAATGATCGAGGACCGGGCCGCTGGCGCCGGGGGCCCCGTTTATCACCTGCATGAAACCGTTAACATGAACAAGCGCATACAGTGCATGATTACCCTCCGGGATGAAAAGATCGAAGAACTCCTCCCCGATCCTGTCAGACAGGTCTGTTACCTCTTCCGGTGAGGTGAGCGGATCAGGAACCAGCATCAATGATAGCAATGAATGTTTTCTTCCCGGCCATGGATTGCTTACAGCAGGACCAGCCCCGGAGAAGATTTCCTGACGCGAAATTGAAAGATCAGCAGGACCTGTAACTTTTTTTATAGCTATCACCACCACCTGTGACCGCTCCTCCTCAATAAGCTCCTCAGTGCCGAAGGGCCATCCCGATCCGACTATCAGGTCACAGGCCATGTCAAGCTGCTTTGCCTCCTCAAAAACAGTTCGCAGCATCTCGCTCCACTCCCGGCTGAGCCATGTGAGTGACGGTTTTCCCAGGTCGTCACCTTCAAAACGGGATGGAAATGCCACCGGGTTGATCTCCACCCCGCCTATGCCGGCTTCCTTCAGAAGCCTCAGCTCCCTGATAAGTTCGGGAGCCTCCACCTTGTTTCCGTTCCACCACCACCTGACGAAGGGACGGTATTGCGAAGAGGGGGTTCTGAACAGTTCATGAAGGCTGCTGCCGGTTTCCGGTACTGCCCTTTCTCCTGTAAAGCCTTCAGCGCTGTACAGCTGAGGCATGGTCAGCCATCCGGCCGCAGCAAGTGCACTTCCTGATATGAACCTTCTCCTATCCATCTGCCCGGAAAGGAAATTCCTTATAAATGTCCCAGCTTTTGCCGTTATGTTTCAGCAGGAAGAGGCTATTTACCTCGAATGATCCTCTGAATTCCTCATGCTGAATGGCCGGCCATGCTTCCCGGAAAGCATCTTTTGTAAGATCGCGGGTGGCAACGGTGATGTGCGGCTGAACATCGTTCATTATTTCAGTACCAGGAAACCCGAGATCACCTTTAAGTACCTTCTTCAACCGGCCATGCAGTGACCTGATTGCCTCATGATTCTCTATTTTGATAAAAATAACCCTTTGAGGGAAGCAGCCAAAGCCATTAAGTCCAGTCTTAAAGGATCTTTCTCCAAGGGCTAATTTTTCAAGCGCCGCAATGATTACGGGCTCCTCCCTGCTGTTCCACCTGAATGGCATCTGCAGGGTGATATGAGCAGGAGACTTAAGTGCATGGCCGGCATTGTATACGGCCTTCATTCGCTCCTTGACAGCCCGTACCCTGTCCCGTAACTCCTTACCCGGAATCAGGGCGATGAAGTAAAGTCCCGTGCTACTTTCATCCCTGCCTGTCACCGTTTGCTGTATTAACTGTGCCCCGCCTGCAGAACCTGAGCATGAGGTATCCTGCAACACCTGATACCAGTGAACCGGTCATAATTCCCATCTTGGCCGAATCCATCAGAACCTCGGCACCTGAAAAGGCAGGATGCAGGTATTTCGGAAAGAGGTTTTTCAGGTTCAGGATTACCAGCAGTGTCATTGGAATTGCTGCCCATGCCAGCATCATCCAGTCAATGGATGAACTGTAGAAAAGGGCTATGACAAGTACAGCTCCAATATCATCTATAATCGCGAATGCGGCGAGGAAGACTTTCAGGCCGACAGGCACCCTGTTCCCCAGCAGCTTAAGAATCGCGAGGGAGAAGGCTATATCGGTAGCCATTGGTATACCCCATCCGTCCGATGCCTGAGGATTCCTGTTCAGAACAAGATAGAACACCACCGGGACCAGCATCCCTCCAAGGGCGGCAACAAGCGGTAGCGCAGCCCTTGAGGGTGAATTCAGCTCCCCAATCATCAGCTCCCTCTTTATCTCGAGGCCGATCATGAAAAAGAAGATTGCCATCAACCCGTCATTAACCCAGAGCAACAAAGGCTTATTAAGGCTGAAGCCTCCTGCCACGAAACCCACTTTCGTCTCCCTTAAACTGTTGTAGAAATCGCCCAGTTGGGTATTTACAAATATCAATGCCACTACTGTAGCACCAAACAGGAGTAAACCCCCTAAACTCTGGGAACGGTCAAACTTCTGAAATGCAGTAAGTATGAGGCTTTTCATATTTATTATTCAAACAAGGCTTTTATCAGTACCTCCCGGTCATGCTGCAGGTCAGTAGCACGATAGGATACAGAGGCATCATTTTCAATCAAATAGACCCAGTAGCCGGAGACTATGCCCGGGCTGTAAAACACTCTCCTCAGGTAGAGCCTGTCTCCTGCGGTAAAGTCACATTTCCTGCCGTACGCTGAAATTTTGCCATACTGATCCTCCAGCGTCGTCTTTATCCAGATAATGTTTGGCCCTTCGTAATTTTCAGGTCCCGTGTGTCGGTACTCGATGAAATCGCCTACATATTTCCTTGTCAGTATCAGGTCATCCTCCGGGATGGCTGACGCATTCTTCCTAACAGAACTGCAGGAAACCACCATTGCAACAAGTATCAGTAAAAATGCTCCTTTCATACCATCGCCTGTTTGTTCCGACATATTCCCGTACCTCATCCTCAGAGATAACGGCATCATAAAATTAAGCATTTTCCCTGACCGGGGAAACAGCAACGCCCGGTAGCTTACTCCCCTTCGGCTGTTTCCTTCTTTTTCCCGGCGGTCAGCTTCAGGATCAGGTGAACTGACAGGTAGATGACAATTATTACGACGAATATTGCCGTCATCCCTTTACCCATCAGCTCCAGTGATTTTAAGAAATCCGGATTCATCATTTACCTGTTTTAAAGTAAACCCGGTACAAGTCCGATAATAACTCCCCCGGCAATCACGCTCGCTATCTGGCCCGAAACATTTGCCCCTGCAGCATGCATCAGCAGGTGGTTCTGCGGGTCAGCCTCTAGACCCATCCTCTGTATCACCCTTGATGACATAGGGAATGCTGAAATTCCTGCAGCTCCGACCATCGGGTTGATTTTTTGCTTAAGGAACAGGTTCAGGAATTTGGCAAACGAAGCACCGGCAATCGTATCAAAAATAAATGCCAGCAGCCCCAGTCCCATTATCTTTACCGTAGGCAGGGAAACAAACCGGTCTGCCTGCATGCTTGCAGCTATTGTAATGCCAAGCAGAAGGGTTATCAGGTTAACCAGCTCCTTCTGGGCGCTGTCAGACATTGACTTCAGCACACCGCACTCACGTATGAGGTTGCCAAACATCAGGAACCCGACAAGTGCAATTGATGCAGGCGCAACCAGTCCGGCAATTATTGTCACCGATATGGGAAACAGTATCCGGGTAAGTTGTGAGACACTCTTTGGATTATAGCTCATCCTGATCCTCCTCTCCTTCTCGGTGGTGCACAGCTTTATGGCAAATGGCTGTATGATAGGTACCAGCGCCATGTATGAATAGGCAGCAATCGCGATAGGACCGATATAGTCACTCTTGAGAACCTGGGAGACAAGGATTGATGTTGGTCCGTCGGCACCCCCTATTATTCCGATGGCAGCAGCATCCCTGAGGTTAAACCCCAGCAGCACCGATGCGGTTACGGTGGCAAAGATCCCGAACTGTGCAGCCGCACCGAAGAGAAGCAGCCTGGGGTTGGAGAGAAGGGGGCCGAAATCAATCATGGCCCCAATACCGATAAAGAGCAAAAGGGGCATAGCTTCAGAAGCCTCTATCCCAACCCTGAACAGCCAGTCTATGATTCCGGTTACCTCCCCGATGCCGGGAAGGGTCTGGTTCAGGGCACCCGAAAGAGGCAAATTGACCAGGATGGCCCCGAAACCCATCGGGAGCAGCAGCGGCGGTTCCAGCTTCTTTGCTATGGCAAGGTAAATAAGCAGAGCACCTATTACCCACATTACCGCCTGCTGCCAGGTGATATTGAGGATACCTTCAAACAGGAATTCCATTTCTCCGGTTTTAACTTGTTGATTATATTACAATTGTCTGACACTTCCCGTTCATTCAACCGCAGGCTCCCATTCAATGAGTGGAGAACGGTAGAAGCCGATATCCATTAACTCCATCCGTTTGCCGTGGGATGCCAGCCTCACCCTGTATTCATCCCATGAACGCATTTCGGCAGGAGTCCATCCTATCTCGGCATATCCCGGAAGACGCGGATATATGAGATATTCGGCCTCCTTGAAAGTGGATACCGTCTCAGTCCAGAGCGGTGCCTCAATTCCCACAATGTTCTCTTTTTTGATTTCGGGGACAAGTGTGGCAGGATCCCAGTTGTAGGCATCATCAACCTCGATGTAAGCTGCCCAGTTCAATCCGAAAATACTTGCGGTGTCATATTTCATGTCAAGATATGCGTATTTGGCCGGTGACATCAGGACCTTCGCCCCCTGGTTCAAACCCATGACGGCATTCTCTGCCCGCGCCCAGTACTGCACCACCGTCCCTGGCTTAAGGGTGGCATGCGCTATCTCATCCCAGCCAGTCACACTCTTGCCGTGAGACTCAACAATATCCTGAGCCCTGTTTATGAAATAGACGTAGTCATCAGGCTTTGTGACGTGGGATTCATCTCCTCCTATGTGGATATACTTCCCGGGAGTCAGTGCGGCTATCTCGCGTATAACATCGTCAACGAACTTATAGGTGGTTTCCGAACGGGTATCCAGTGTGCTGAATCCTACCTTAATTCCGGTATACAGTTCCGGTGCCTTTCCTCCTGTGTTAAGTTCCGGGTATGAAGAGAGAGCAGCATTGGTATGTCCGGGCATATCAATCTCAGGGATAATGGTAATATATCTCTCTGCTGCATATTTCACCATCTGGGTGTATTCTTCCTGCGTGTAAAAGCCTCCCTCGCCTCCTCCGACTTCAGTTTTTCCACCGTGAACCGTGAGGTTGGGCCATGACTTGATCTCAATCCTCCACCCCTGGTCATCGGACAGGTGCAGGTGGAGCACATTCATCTTGTACTTGGCAAGCTGATCCATGTACCGCATTACATCTTCAGGTCCGAAAAAATGACGCGCCACGTCGAGCATTACCCCGCGATGCCCGTAAAGTGGAAAATCGCGTATTGTTCCGGTCGGGATGGTCCATGGACCCTCCCCGACGGTTCCGGCCTCAACTTCCGGAGGCAGGAGTTGCCTTACTGTCTGGATACCGCGGAAAATACCTGCCGGCTTGTTGGCAGTAACCGTCAGAACCTTACCTGTTATGTTCAGTTCGTATCCCTCCTCACCAAGTTCCTCATCACCGGTACCAATGGCCAGAAGGATGTCACCCTTACCCGGCTTCCGGCCGTCCGTTATCACCTCCAGGCCAAGACCCGTTGAAGGATTCAGCTTCCCGGCCAGGTAATTGCCGATGGATGTCAGTTCTTCCGGACTGCCTGGCATGATAAAGATGTCACTTTTTGCAGTCAGGGCAAACGATTCCCCTGCGGGAGTGATGGAAACAGGTTTGGGAATGATGCTGTTCCCTGACAGATCTGTCGGTTCCGTGGCGCAGCCGGCAAGGCCGGCCAGCAACACCGTAAGAACCGTAGCCATTCCATTAATCAGTTTTTTCATAGGTTTTATTGTTCTTATCAGGTTCTCCATTGACTGTGCCGGTTTCAAAGATAGGATTTTTGAATCAGGGAACGCGGCCTGCAGGCGTTTCGCGGAAAAACTGATTCATTTATTTCGTAAATTTGCTTTTACTGCTATGAAGGTTATTGAGCCAAAGGATCTGGAACCGCTCTCATTTCTGTTCCGGGGCAAAAGCGGCCACCGGCGTGCAGAAAGGATTATCAGGTTCCTCGCCATCGACAAGGTAAACCGGGTTTACGACAACTCCGGCGCCTGGAGCGGAGCTGAGTTCACTTCAAGACTGCTTGATGATGTTGGAGTAAGCTACGTTGTAGGCAATGCGCATATTCTCAGAAAACTCCCTGACGGCGCTTTCATAACCATATCCAACCATCCCTACGGAGGCCTTGACGGAATAATGACAATTGACATGATGGCAAGGCTCAGGCCTGACTACAAGTTTATGGTCAACCGCATCCTTTCGCTTATCAAAACACTTGACTGCAACTTCATCTCAGTGGTACCCACCGGCAATAAGAAGACCGGAATAAAGGCAGAAAGCATAAGGGGGATCCGCGAGACCATCGGCCATCTCCGCGCCGGACACCCCATCGGATTTTTCCCTTCGGGAGCCGTCTCCGACTTCAGTTTGAAAGAGATGCGTGTCAGGGACCGGTGCTGGCAGGAGAGCGTCCTCCATCTTATCCAATCGGCCAGGGTGCCTGTATTGCCCATCCGCTTCTTCGACAAGAATTCCGCATTTTTCTATTTTCTCGGGCTCATCAACTGGAGAGTCAGACTCCTGAGGCTCCCCTCGGAAGTATTTAACAAAAGAGGCCGTGTTGAACGGATCGCCATAGGTAATCTGATCTCTTCAGAAGAACTATCCAAATTTCCTGATCCGGTCTCCCTTGGGAAATTCCTCAGAAAAAAAGTATATGAAATGCCACTGCCTGCTGAGTTTGTTCATGGCAAATTAGTATAACTTAGAGACAAATTTCTTCCATGACAGCGAAGAACCACCAGGGTAATCATCTGAAATCACTTTTTAAAGGAGAGATCCTCAGGAATGTCTTCAGTGACAGGGCGAGGACCAACCTGCTGAAAAAGCAGGAAGAGATGGCCATCTCATGGCTGGTACAGCGGATCCCGGGGTTCATCACCTCAAACATGCTTACCGGCATTGGGTTCTTCGGGAATATGATAGTATCAGCCAGTTTTATCCTCGCCTCATACTTCAGCAGGAACTTCCTGTTGATGGGACTTGCGGGGTTTTTTATCAGCTGGTTCGGAGACTCACTCGACGGAAGACTGGCTTATTACAGGAACAAGCCCAGGAAGAAATACGGATTCACCCTTGACATCACCATTGACTGGGTCAGCATAATCCTGATTGGCTTCGGGTACACGGTTTATGCAGACGGATTATGGACCCTGCTCGGATACGGCTTCGTGGTGATGTACGGGTGGGAGATGATCATTGCACTCATAAGGCTGAACCTTACCGGAAAATACTCCATTGACTCCGGGAAGCTGGGTCCCACGGAGGTGAGGATCATAATCGGGGCAATAATGATCGCCGAGGTGGTTTTTCCCGGATCATTGAATTATTCGGCAGCGTTGGTGGTCACAGCACTCTTTGTTGTCAATTTCATCGATACCCGTAAACTTCTGCGGGTGGCTGATGAAATTGACAGGAAGGAGCTCAATAAGGAATCTTGATTATCTTTATCACCACTCAACCTGACCGCCATGGGAGAAATCACCATCAAGGAGGTGATCACGAGGAGAGATCTCCGTGATTTCATCTACCTGCCCGAAAAAGTCCACAGAAACGATCCTGAATGGCTGCCGCCAATCTATATGGATGAGTGGCTGCTCTATGACAAAAAGAAGAATAAATCATTCGGCTATGCCGACGGACTGTTGCTCCTTGCATACAGGGACGAACGGCCGGCCGGGAGGATAATGGGCATAATCAACCGAAGGTATAACGAGATAAACAACGAAAACCACGGCCGGTTCTGCTTCATGGAGTGCAATAATGATCCGGAGGTTTTTCATGCTCTGATAAGCAGGATAGAGGAGTGGGTCAGGCAGAACGGAATGACCAGGCTTGTCGGGCCGCTCGGATTCTCTGACAAGGATCCGCAGGGATTCCAGATCGAAGGATTCAACTACCCACAGTTCATCACCAGCGCCAATAACTCCCCGTATATGGTAACCCTCATTGAAAATGAGGGATATACAAAAAAGGTTGACCTGGTGAACTACCTCGGAGAAATACCGAAGGAGTTCCCTGAGGTTTACCACAGGGTGCTGGAGAGAATCACCAATAACCGGGAGTTTGATATAATTGAGTTCCGCAGCAAAAAGGAGCTTAAACCGTATATCATCCCCATCCTTGAACTGATGAATGACACCTTCGCAGAGATCTATGGGTTCGTGCCACTCAATGACAAGGAAAAATCAGAATTCGCGGCACGCTATATGCCAATCCTTGACCCGAAATTCATTAAAGCGGTGGGAAAAGATGGAAAGATTATCGGCTTTGCAATCGGTATGCCTGATCTCAGCAAGGGGATTAAAGCATGCCGGGGAAGACTGCTTCCATTCGGGATCCTGAAAGTACTGAGGGAATCGAAACGGTCCAGGAAACTTTTAATGATGCTCGGAGGTGTCAGGAAGGAGTTCAGGGGAAAAGGGATCGATGTGCTTATGGGTGTCAAGATTCTAAAGGATGCAGTTGACAGCCGGATGGAAACCATTGACAGTCACCTCGTGCTGGAAGACAATGTCAGGATGAGAGGCGAGTATGAGCGGATCGGATGCAGGGTAGTCAAAAAGTTCAGGATCTTCCAGAAGGAGCTTTAACGGGCCTCCCCTGACGTTCTGTTATTGTTCGTATATCTGACCAAATGATGCATTTGTCATTAATGAATTCATTGCCTGCTATTCCCAGGTGATGACCGATATCCTCTTCCTGCCATCCATCTTGACGGTCAGGTTTCCCGCAAACTGAACCCGCGTTACATATTTTCTTTTTTTCACCACCTTCTGCCTGCCAAGAAGCTCCCAGTCAAGGATAGTGTTCTTGTCACGCTGCTGGACTGAAAAATAACCCACATTCATTGATGTCACATTGTGGAAGAAGTGTGAGCCCGATGAAGCATCAAGCGGAAAGTCTTCGAGGCTGGTTTCTATAATGACTTTTGCATTGCATATCTGGGGCCATGTCACCGGTATCCCTATCCACCTGTCACGCGAGCCCCACCTGCCCGGACCGAGCAGTATGTACTGTTTCCCTTCACTGATCATCTCCTGGTTGAAGGCATCAACCTCGGCTGCTATCTCCAGGGTCTTTGACTTGTCAAAAAGATCCCTTTCAACAAACACTACATCGCTGATGTCACTAATCATTCCGTTTCCCATGCTCTTTTCCGTGTAAAGCAGGATATCCGACCGGTCAATCTCCTCCATGTTGACCTCATAATCAACTGCAGCACCTATTATCGGCTTTATCTGCAAAAGGTAGAACGAAGCCCTGTAATCACTGTCCTTTTCAAGGTCTATGGCAAATTCTATCTCCACCGGAGTTCCCAGAGCCTCTTTTACAATATCAAGTATCTCAACCAGCGATTTGGCAAGGGGAATGTAATCATACTTCAGGATGTCGGCAAAATTGACTACCCTCGGCCCCGGCCTGTCAATCCCGGGATAGATGGTTCGTGATTCAGCTGAATATACAGATGCACAATGATTCAGAACACCATGCCGTTCGGCGTCCTCAATGCTTAGCCTGGCAAGGCCGGCCGTATCACCTTCCATGAGATTGAATTCTCTCTTCCTCAGGTCAATGGCATAAAATTCAACCTGTGAATTCAGGTACTGATCCTTGGGTGTATTGTTTTCAAGGTTGGGATATTTAGGTGAAAACCTGAAGGCCTTTTCCCCTTCAACCACATAGGTCCCCAGACCGACGGCTATCACCGCAAATCCGTCCTCCGGTTGCATATACCCGTACGGGTAATAGTTATATGACTGGCTAACCCCGCTGATATGAGGGTAATAGAACTCCTCATACTGCTCTCCCACAACCTCCTGGATTATTACTGCCATCTTCTCCTCTTCGATCTTGTAGTTGATGGCATTGATGTAACCCCTTGCCGTTTCTGAGTATATGGATGCATATACCAGTTTTATCGCATCGGTAAGCTGTCTCAGCCTGATCTCAATATCTTCATTGCTGTTTGGCACAAGGAAAGTTTCGAAAATGCCTGCAAAGGGCTGCATCAGTGAATCCTCAAACAACCCTGATGACCTTACAGCAAGGGGCTTCCTGATTTTTCCAAGGATGATCCTGAGCTTTTTCTCCAGGACCGGTGTAAGCCTGCCTCTTATGAACAGTTCCTTGATCCTTTCATAGTTTGTCTCCTGGTATACCCTGCTCCTGAGCCTGTTGTTGTCAAG
The DNA here is from genome assembly GCA_025454815.1 of Bacteroidales bacterium. Lineage (GTDB taxonomy): Bacteria > Bacteroidota > Bacteroidia > Bacteroidales > VadinHA17 > SR-FBR-E99. The sequence continues at coordinate 44,216 of JALONR010000011.1, forward strand.
AAAATCCTCGAATTCATTAGTACCGATAATGAAAGTCCTGGGGGCCTTGATATTGATACCGGGGACATAATGCGAGATGTCAAAATTATAAATCAGGGTGTGGATGAATGCCAGTCCGCGACCCTTGCCCCCCAGAGCTCCGGGTGACAGCTGAATTATGTTGCTCTCTTCAGTTATGAGAGTCTCATCAAAGTCAACGATTTTGCCTTTGTTTTTCTCATACTTGAGCTGTTTTACTATTCTGACCAGGTAGTCACGGAGCGCCTCCGGATCCCTGAAATCACTGATCTTTTTCGGGGCTATCTCCCTGGCAAGCTGGATCTCCCCTCTCGCTGTAAGCCACAGGGAAAAATGATTACGGCTGGCATGATACAGAAGGGTCTCAGTGGGAATAGACTGTAACTGCTGTTCGAATTCATTCATGTTCTTGGCAGTGCCAACCGTCCTGCCGGTTTCGTCCTGGTATATAAAATCACCGAATCCAAGGTTATAGCTGATAAAGTTCCTGATATCCTGCGCCAGCGTGTCAGAGTTCTTGTAGATAAAGACACAGTTAAGATCCCTGGCCATCTGCTCATTGCTGCGGTCAGATGACTGGATGATGGTGGGCAGGTCAGGTATCTCTGACTTGATATACCTTACAAGCTCGAACCCGGCCTTTTCATCGAACTTCGAGTTCTTTTCAAACTTGATGTCCGTAATCAGGCAGAGGAAGAAATCCTTGTACCTGTCAAAAATCTGAACCGCCTCCTCATAGTTTGATGCCATCAGGATTTTAGGCCGCACCCTGAGCCGGAGCACCTTGTAAAGCTCGTCCATGGTGCTCACATCCTCAATGATGCGCCTTGTCTGCTCCATCACGCAATGATAGAGCAGTGGAATATAGCGCGAATAGTATTTCGGAGAGTCTTCCACCAGAAGTATGATCCTGCTGTAACCAACCTTGGTGTCATTCTCAGCATTGACATAATCCTCAAGTTGCTTTACCATGGCAAAGAAGATCCTGGAGTCACCATTCCAGACAAAAACATTGTCTATCAGGCTGGTTCTCCTCTGTTCACCCTGGAAAAACCCTATGTACTGGTTGTTGTTCAGCAACAGGTAAATAGGTATGTACTTGTAAAGTGCCTTAAGCCTGGCGGCTATTTCCATCGGGGTTTTCCTGTCTACCCCTACCATGATGATAATGAGGTCAAAATGCCTGGAATACAGCTTCTCAAAGGCCTCTTCGAACGATGAAACACCTGTGATCCTTGGTATGGAGGTCAGGTTAAGCTGGTAGTAAACACCGAGGATATAATCTGAAAACTTTCCTTCCCGTTCGAGACTGTAGGCATCATACAGGTTTGAAATGATAAGTATCTCCCTTACCTTGAATTTCATCAGGTCATGGAAAATATCACGGTCGTAGTTATTCTTTTCCAGGAAATTCTGCAGCAGTTTCCGCTTGTTCAGCAGGAAATCACGGGCAGCCTCATATTTCTGTTTCAGCTCCTCATCTGACCGGTATTTTTTGATTGCAACCTCACCCTGTACAGAATTCAGGTAATTGCATATAAGTGTTGCAATGTTGTTAATCAGGTCACGTTCCTCCTTCATGAAGGGTCCCTCATCAATGTCAGGATATTCCTTCGTGTAGTAGATCTCAACCTCCCCGAACCTGTCGTCAATGGTAAGGAACGGTTGTCTCTGCCTCCATTTTGTTACAATGAAGCCCGGCGACATGTACTCCTTGCCGTCAAAACTGATCCTTGCCACGGTGTTTTCAGGATATTGCCAGGCATCCGGTAAAATGTAAACAATCCGTTTCAGTGCATTTTCAACAGATTTTTCCGATTGCAGTATTGAGGCTGTCTGGTTAATGCATGAAAGCTCCTTGAGACGTTCGGTCTTTTCATACAGGATCTCCTTGAGCCCTTCCTGTGTGGCAATAACAGAGTCGAGACCATGAATGAGGTTGATAAATCCCGAGATCAGCAATGCCAGTGTCTCGGCAAACTGTTTCTCCTCTTCAAGGAACGGTTCTCCCCCTTCATCTGATTTCTCTCCCGTATAGGCGATCCTGACTGAACCGCTCCTGGGTGATATGGTTTTGAAAGGTGCTTCGAGAAAACAGGGAACCTCAATGTAGCCGGCTGACCGGAATTCGGCATTGTCATATGTGATTAGACATTCTATCCGTTCAGGATACCTGAATGCCATCGGGATCATTTCAATGATCTCTGACAGTGTGGTTTCAAGAGAATGACCGTTTCTAAGGCTTTTTGAAATCTCATTTACAGCCGAAAAAATCCGGTTGTCAGCTTTTGAGTCACTGCCCTGTGTTTCATCCCTGTCAGACGGCTTTCTTATCTCGTTACCCTTTATGATGTTGATGAATCCCGTGATCAGGTTGGCCATATTCCACAGCAGCTCCTTTTCCGACTCCATGTGTGTCTCCCAGTAGGTGGCAGGAAAGCCCCTGAGATAAAAGAATTCTATGGTTCCTGACTTGCGGTCAATGGTGGTGAACTCTTCCTTCAGGTTCCATTCATTATCGGTGTAATCCTTGTCCGAGCTCAGGTATTCCTTTCCGCCGTAAACGATCCGGGCTACGGCATAATCAGGGAATTGCCATGACCTTGGCATATTCCTGCAGATCTGGAAAAGGGCATCATCAATGTTCTTCTCCTCGCTTACCCTTTGGGTTCTTTCAAGGGTAACCTCAGCAAACCTGTCAGTTCCCGGTGGCAGATCTGTTGCCAGCTGGGAATTCAGGTAATTGCTGACAATTGTGGCTATATTCTCAAGCAGTTGTCTCTCTTCATGCAGGAAAGGGCCTTCGTCAGCCTTCGGAAACTGTTTCGTGTAAAAAACATCTATGGCCCCCCACTTCTTATCATAGGTCTCGAATATCTGCTTCTGTATCCAGCGGGTCTCACGAAAGCCTGCCGGGCGGTATTCATGACCGTCAAACTTGATCCTTGCATAGGCATACTCCGAGTACTGCCAGCCTTTTGGTATCTCCCTGACTATCTGCGAGAGGGTTTCTCCTACAGGCAGTTTCCTGGTTATGATAGTATTGATGGCGTAAATAATAGACAACCCTTTCTGACTCTGTATTTTCTCAGCCAGAAGCTTCTGCATCTCCTTCTGTAACCTGGACAATTCTTCCATAACCGGTCAGATCATTTACGCGGGCATTGCAAAGGGACTTAAATTTAACAATAAAAGTCAAAAAAAGGGTAAATATATTTTGCGGATAAATATGAATTATAGAAATTTAAAGAATCTATTCATAGTACCATTTAACCATAAAACCCTACTGTTATGTCAAACCCCGTTGATGAATTCATGGCGAGGATCATCGCCAAAAACCCCGGTGAGGTTGAATTTCACCAGGCTGTCAGGGAAGTGACCGAATCACTGATGCCTTTTATCCTTGAGAATCCCAAGTACAGGTCTGCAAAGATCCTCGAGAGGATGGCTGAACCCGAACGTGTAATTCTTTTCAGGGTACCCTGGGTCGATGACAAGGGCGAAATCCAGGTAAACAAAGGTTACCGGATTGAGATGAACAGCGCCATCGGACCATACAAGGGAGGTCTGAGATTCCATCCTACCGTTAACCTGGGTATCCTCAAATTCCTTGCCTTTGAACAGGTTCTGAAAAACAGCCTTACCACCCTGCCCATGGGCGGAGGCAAAGGAGGATCCGACTTTGATCCGAAGGAGAAGAGTGACAATGAGGTCATGCGCTTCTGCCAGTCGTTCATGACAGAACTCTTCAGGCATGTGGGTGCAAATACCGACGTGCCGGCAGGCGATATTGGTGTAGGCGGAAGGGAGATAGGATTCCTTTTCGGTCAGTATAAGAGACTTCGCAATGAATTCACCGGCGTTCTGACCGGGAAAGGCCTGGAATGGGGCGGCAGCCTGATAAGGCTCGAAGCAACAGGATACGGACAGGTATATTTCGCAGAGGAGATGCTCAATACCAGGGGTGACAGCCTGAAAGGTAAGATATGCAGTGTCTCTGGATCAGGCAACGTTGCACAGTTCGCCACCGAAAAAGCAATCCAGATGGGAGCCAAAGTGGTTACCCTGTCTGATTCCAACGGATATATCTATGACCCTGACGGCATAAATGAAGAGAAGCTTGCTTTTGTCAAGAACCTCAAGAATGTAAAGAGAGGGCGCATAAAGGAATATGCCGATAAATATGGTTGCACCTATGTTGACGGCAAATCCACACCATGGGATGTGCCATGCCAGGTTGCCCTGCCGTCAGCAACACAGAACGAGATAAGTGGCGCCGATGCCGAATTACTGGTTAAAAACGGCTGCTTCGTCGTCTCCGAGGGAGCCAACATGCCATCCACCCCGGAAGCTGTCAACGTTTTCCTGAATCACAAAATCCTGTTCGGACCCGGAAAGGCTGCCAACGCAGGAGGTGTGGCAACATCAGGGCTGGAGATGACCCAGAACTCCATGAGACTTTCCTGGTCACGGGAAGAGGTTGACAACCGCCTCCACAGGATCATGAAGGAGATACATGCCACATGCGTGAAATACGGAACCCGGAAAGACGGGTTCATCAACTACGTGGACGGAGCCAATATAGGAGGTTTCGTCAAGGTGGCTGAGGCCATGCTGGCCCAGGGAGTGGTTTAACCCGTGAAAAACATCTTCAGAGAGACCTCCTTCGAACTGCTGATGCAGAAGAGGGTGAGGTATGTCCTGCTGATCTGCAGCAGGTATGATGCCTTTATCATGGAGGAGGATGGCAAGATTGAAGAGAAGGTATTCAATGACTACGTTTCCTTCAATCTCCGCTATCCTCCCCAGTTTATCCAGGTCACTTCTGCTGATGAAGCATTGAGAGCTCTTGGCAGAGGCAACATTGACCTTGTCATAAATATGCTCAGCATAAGTGACATGGATCCGTTTGACCTCTCGCTGAAGATAAAGGACAACTGGCCCGATATACCGATTGTAATCCTGGCTCCCGTCTCCAGGGAGGTGGCCTTAAGACTTGACAGTGAGGAACTGTCCTGTATAGATTATGTATTCAACTGGCTGGGCAGTACAAACGTACTTCTCCCCATTATCAGTCTCGTGGAAGACAGGCTCAATGTTGATGAGGATGCCAGACATGAGGGAGTACAGTCTATTCTGGTTGTTGAAAGTTCAGTCAGGCTTGCATCGGTATTTCTGCGCCACCTCTACAAAATCATCCTCGAACAATCACGGGAATACATGATCGAGGGGCTTAATGAGCATCAGAAGATGATGCAGATGAGAGGAAGGCCCAAGATCCTCCTTGCCACCGGGTACGATGAGGCGGTGGCACTGTTTGAAAAACACAAGATGCAGCTCCTGGGTGTCATAAGCGATATCGACCAGTACAGGGCAGAGAACAGGAAAAGCGGCACCTTCCTGGAGCTTTTCAGGCAGATCAGGGATTATGACCCGAACATCCCGATAATAGTCCACTCATCAGGAAACAGGAATGAGGACATTGCCGCTGACTTTGGCAACGCCCTCCTTGACAGCAATTCGGTAACTCTTGCAGCAGACCTGGAAAACCTGTTGAAAAAGCACTTCTCCTTCGGTGATTTTGTTTTTACTGACCCTGAAAGCGGAAGGGAGATTGCACGCATTTCAGACCTGCAGACATTCCAGCGGAAGATGTTTGAGATACCTGATAACTCGCTCAGGTACCACCTTTCAAGAAACCATCTTTCAAAATGGCTTTATGCCCGCGCCCTCTTTTCCCTGGCCGAATTCCTGAAAGAGATACACCTCGATGATTTCTCCAGCCTGGACCAGGCCCGGCGGTTTATTTTTGATACAATCGCAAATTTCAGACGAAGCAAAGGGCATGGCATTATTGCCGATTTTTACCGGGAACACTTCGATGAATATCTGACTTTCACCCGCATCGGTGAAGGATCGATGGGCGGAAAAGCCCGCGGACTGGCATTTCTTGATCACATCATCAAGCAATACAACCTCTCCGAGCACTTTGAGAAAACCGTTGTGTCAATACCCCGGACCGTTGTTCTCAGCACAGATATTTTCGATGAACTCATGGCTGAAAACAACCTGTACGGGATAGCCATGTCTGAAAACAGCGACAGGGAAATACTCGATGCTTTCGTAAGGGCAAGACTCCCGTACAGAATACACAAGGATCTCCTGGTCTTTATTTCAATAATTACCGGCCCGGTTGCCATCCGCTCATCCAGCCTGCTGGAAGATTCAAATTTTCAGCCTTTTGCAGGAGTCTATTCAACCTATATGATCCCGAAGGTGGAAAATGACATCGTAATGCTTGAGCTCCTCAGCGTCGCAATCAAGAGCGTATTTGCATCGGTGTTTTTCAGGGGCAGCCGCAATTATATGAAGGCCACAGCAAACCAGCTGGAGGAAGAAAAAATGGGAATAGTCCTCCAGGAGGTATGCGGTCAGCAATACGGCGATCGTTTCTACCCGACACTTTCAGGCGTGGCAAGATCGGTCAACTTCTATCCAATTGAACCTGAAAAACCGGAGGATGGATATGTCAACCTTGCCTTCGGCCTTGGAAAATATATTGTTGACGGGGGAGTTTCGCTGAGATTCTCTCCCGAATACCCGGGCAAGATCATACAGCTCTCCGATACCAGGATGGCTCTCCGGGAAACACAGCAGGAGTTCTATTCTCTTGACCTCAACCCCTCCAGCTTCGTTCCCAGCACTGATGACTCCGTCAACCTTCTTAAGCTGCCGGTAAGCCAGGCCGAGGAGGACGGCTCACTGAAGTTTGCTGCCTCCACCTATGATTACCAGGATGACATCATCCGTGATGAGATGGTTAAGGGAGGCAAAAAAGTGATCACCTTCGCAAACATCCTCAGGTATGATTTATTCCCCCTGACCAATATCCTGAAGAGAATCATGGAAATCGGGCAGCAGCAGCTTAACAATCCTGTTGAAATCGAATTTGCCGCCAATATAAATCCCTCAGGGAATAACCCTGTGGTTTTCAATCTTTTGCAGATCAGACCTATCGTTGAAAACTATGAAACCATCAAGTTCAGGCTTGAAAGTATCCCGCATGAGGAGACCGTGGTTTACTCAGGTCTGGCCCTTGGCAACGGCACAATAAGCGGTCTGAGGGACGTGGTTTTCGTCAGGACTGAAACCTTTGAAGCATCAAAGAATACTGAAATCGCCCAACGGATTGAGGGGATCAATGAGAGACTCATCAACCTGGATATAAATTACATCCTGATAGGCCCCGGAAGATGGGGATCAACAGATGTCTGGAGGGGGATACCAATCAAATGGCAGCAGATCTCCGGCGCAAGGATTATCGTTGAGTCAGGACTCGAAAATTACCGTATTGATCCCAGCCAGGGGACCCATTTCTTCCAGAACCTTACTGCCTTCAGGGTAGGTTATTTCAATGTAAACCCTTCCACAGGCGACGGTTTTATTGATTATGATTTCCTTTCTTCAGCCGAAACTGTATTTGAAGATGACCTTCTCAGACATGTCAGGTTCCCGGATCCGCTTGAAGTAATGATAGACGGCAAGAAAAAGATTGGTGTGATCATGAAACCCGGCAAAAAACAGCGCTGAAAGTACCGCGCCCCCTAATGCAGGAAGGTCACATCACCCACCATGTCAAAATACTCTCCGTCAGCAAACCTTCCTGACGCTTTCCAGACATAGACACCCTGTGATGCCAGGTCACCATTCCCGAAATAACCGTCCCACCCCTTTTTAAGTTCGTGACTCTCATAGATGAGAACACCCCATCTGTTGAATATCTGCAACTTATATTCGATGATATTCTCAAAGAAAGGCCTGAATACATGGTCCATTGAAGGATTGACACCCTCGGTCCACTCCCCGCCTGTAGGACCGGTACCGTTCCATTTGAATGCATTCGGGAACTTCAGGCTGCCTGTCTTCCACTCCACCACAACGGGAGTCTCCATCACCGCTGAATCAATACAACCATTCTTTGTTGAAACATTCAATGATACGGTATAGGAACCGGGTGACTCATACCTGTGATATGGGTTCTCCTCGGTAGATTTAGCGCCGTCGCCAAAATCCCATAACCACGATTCCGCAAAATATGAATAGCTGTAGAAAATCACTATCTGCTCATTATTCACCACATTCGTTGGATAGGCGTCAAAAATGGCCGAAGGGTTCTGGTAAACGTTGATTACCCCGTTGCGGACAGACTCCCCGGCAATGTTGTGAACAGTCAGTTTTACAATGTAGTTACCGGGAACAAAATAGGTGTGAGCCGGGCTTTTCTCCGAAGAATACTGTTTGTCACCGAAGTCCCAGGTGTAGCTCTCGCCATGTTTGCTCTTGTTGATGAACTGTACGGTAAGAGGAGCACAGCCGGAGGTGACTCCTTCAAAATCGGCCACCGGCATTGGTGGCATGATAACGGTTACATATACATCTCTCAGTGCATCGCAACCCCAGCTTTCAGGAGGAATTGAGTATGTCAGCATATGGTTTCCCAGCCCGGCCGCTGCCGGATCAAACTGGCTGCCGGTGACGCCGGGACCCGACCATGTTCCACCTGTAGGATAGGCAATGAGCGTCACCGGCGGCCCGTTCAGGAAAAGGGTCCCGGGATCATCAAGAATTATTGAAGGCAGCGGCATTACGGTTATAACCACAGTATCCCATGCTGCACAGTCTGTGTTCAGGATCTCATACCTGATTATATGGTTTCCCGTCCCGGCAAGGGCCGGCATGAAGAGGTTGCCAATCACCCCCGGGCCGGACCATATGCCACCCAGGTCATGGGACGTAAGTGTTACAGCAGGGCTATTCTCGCAGAGAGTGTCAACAGGTGCTATTGTTGCATCAGGCGTGGCAACGGTAATTGTGGCCTGGTCATTGTCGGTGCAGCCGTTGGCATCGGTAATGGAATATGATATCAGGTGATTGCCAGCCGCTGCAACAGCCGGGTAAAAGATGTTGCCTGAAACCCCTGTTCCTGACCATATGCCGCTCGGATCACGGGCCTGCAGAACTATTACCGGGTCAGTGGAGCATACTATCCCTGTGGTAAGTATTGTTGCATCAGGAACCGGATAAACAGTAATGAGGGTCTGGTCATTATCGCGGCACCCGTCAGCATTGGTTATCTCATAACTGATGATATGATTGCCTGGGCCCGCCACCGACGGATCAAAAATGTTACCGCTGACACCACTTCCTGACCAGGTGCCTCCGGGATCATGTGCAGTAAGCGTTACGGGAGGCTCATTTGCACACATCGGATCAACGGGGGTGATGGTTGCATCAGGGTAAGGTACAATAAGTATCCTGGCTGTGGTTACCACAGGTGGGTGGTCACCGTTGTCATGGTCATGAGGCGGACCGGGAATGTTCGGATCATCATAAGGGTTACAGTAGTTCCAGTTACGCAGAGTTACCTCAAAATACTGACCTACAAGCTTGTCATTTGCCACAAAAATGACGTCAGACCATACCCCTGAACCGGTAACCGGGCCGGTAAGGGTGATCACGTTGTCAGTGTACGGAAAGGTACGGTTATGGCCGTCAATAGTTACCGGAATACCGGTCATGGTGTTGTCTGTGCCGTAAATCCACTGTATCCACCTCGTACTGACATTAGGGTTGTCATTCTCCTGCGGAGGAACGCAGTTGAACTGCGTCAGGTCCTGAAAGCGGACATTGGCACTGTTGCCAAAACAGATCGGGTAAACCTCCGGGTTAATATGCATTTCTCCTCCGTTGTGATCATCATCATCCCATACGGTCACAATCTGTTCCTGGGACGATGAGGTGCACAGAACCCCGTTCACGATCAGTGTGGCCTGCGGATGGTAGTTGCATACATTCCCTGCAGATGTATAGGTTATGATTGCAGTTGCCTCATACACTCCGGGTGCTGTCTCAACGGCCGGGCGGGTCTCAACGGTTCCGTTGTCCCAGTCAAACCTGATGCTTACCGGGGTACCTGCAGCATCAACCCCGGTATAGCTGACCGTCCAGGTGGCCGTAACGGGAGAACACAGCTTGTCCGGGGTGATATTGTTCGCCTTGGAGAAGATGGAACAACTCTGCCCGTAAGCATTAAATGACAATAGTAAAGAAATGATATATAGGATCCATTTCTTCATGAACCAATCTGACTACATACCCTCGCCGGTAGTATAATGCATGGTGTTATACGGTCATGAAGGCTCCAGGGTTGCAATTCTCAGGATCTGTCTCAATCGGCACGGCTCCTGTATTCAGTCGCAAAAGCCGGAAAAATGGAACGTTGTCAACGTCCGGGACATACCGCGGGAATTTATCGATCCGGGCAGCCATCACTTCCTTTATAAAATCTTTTCATCCCGGGGCTGATTATTAATAAAGTCTTTATGAACTGATTCCCAAATTAGTGCCCTGATAAGAGTGATGACTTATTCTTATAATCAATTTAACTTTGCGACAGTGAAACCGTAAGATTAAATGAACCGTAAAGCAAGATCATTACCCGGCGGAATGCTCAAACATACCTATCCCTACCTGCTTGTGGTATTGATAATTGGACTGGCTACCCTGGCACTCTCTCCGTTGTCATCACCACAGAGTTATCACACTGTGTCATTTATACTTTTGTTCCTGGTTGCAATCCTGGCAGTCTTTTTCGGTATTGGCCCGGTCCTCCTTGCTTCAACGATAAGTGCCGTTTCGTGGAATTACTTCTTTATCCCTCCCTTTCATACTTTCCATATTGCCAACATTGAAGACAGACTAATGTTTGTCTCATTTTTCATCATTGCCCTGCTCAACGGTATCCTTACAAACCGGATCAGGAGACAGGAAATGGCGGTAAGAGACAGGGAGAACCAGACAAGTGCATTATTCAGACTTACGGGAGAATTATCAAAAACACGTGGAATTAACGAGGTCCTGAAAGTATCCGGGGAACATTTCAGAAAGCATTTCGGAGCTGAGGCCTGGTTTGTAGTACAGGACGGGAACAATAACCTTGATTATTCAGGACTGACTGCCAATGATTTAAACGTTGATCTGCCTGATCATAAAATAGCTGAAGCGGTGTTTACAAATCGCAGAAAAGCAGGCAGATACACCGTAGATATACCAGATGCCCCGCTGACCTACTACCCGCTGTCAGGATCAAGAATCAATCCCGGAGTGGTTGCCTTCCGCATTGATGAAGATCGCTTTAAAAACAGGGATGCATTCTGGGATACTTACTTCACCCATATAGCCAACGCACTTGAGAGGGAGTTCCTGGGAGAAATGGCAATAAAGGCAAGGGTTCTGGATGAGTCTGACAGGTTCTACAGCACTCTCTTTAACCTTGTTTCTCATGAATTCAGAATTCCCATTGCAGCAATAATGGGCGCCTCAGACACTCTCATGTATTCACAGACCTCTGAAGGCAACCGGAAGGAACTTTATGGTGAAATATACAAAGCCTCAGCCCGGCTGAACCATATGACGGAAAACCTCCTTAATATGTCAAGGATTGAAAGCGGAAGGATCTCCCTCAGGCTTGACTGGTACGATGTGGCTGATCTTTTTCACAGGGTCACACAGAACCTGAAGCAGGAGCTGGAATCTTTCAGCCTGATTACCTGCATTCCGGAAGATATGCCTCTTGTAAAGGTAGATTTTGCCCTTATGGAACATGTCATGACAAACCTGCTGCTCAACGCCCTGCAACACTCATCTCCGGGGTCATCGCTCAGGATGGAGGCAACACATGAAACAAATAACCTGGTACTCATGGTGAGCGACAGCGGTCCGGGATTTCCTCAAGGGTCACTTCCCCGTCTGTTTGATAAATTCTACCGAATTGAAGGATCTCCGGCAGGCGGACTGGGTCTGGGCCTCTCAATAGTCAGGGGGCTTGTGGAGGTGCATAAGGGTAAGGTGTCAGCAAAAAACCTTGCCGGCGGCGGAGCTCAGTTCACCATAACAATTCCATCAGAACTGCCGGATATGAATAACTTAAACCTTTCAGAATGAAAGATATCTCAAATATCCTGATTATCGATGATGAAGTGCAGATCCGGAGACTGCTTGAGATCTCACTTACAACATATGGATTTCATACTCTCTTCGCCTCAACCGGTAAAGAGGGGCTGGTGGCAGCTGCAACCCACAGTCCTGCACTGATCATTCTCGATCTGGGATTGCCGGATATTGACGGTATGAAGCTTCTGACGTCGCTGAGAGAGTGGTACACAAAACCTGTCATTATCCTTTCAGTCAGAAATTCGGAGGATGATATTATCAGAGCCCTTGACGGAGGAGCCAATGATTACCTGACAAAACCATTCAGAAGTGGTGAACTCATTGCCAGGATAAGGGCTGCGATCAGGCTGAGCCAGGAGAAAAAGGATACTCCCATGATGGAGTTCGGTACCCTGGTTATTGACCAGCTGAACCATGTTGTACGCAAGAACGGGGAACTGGTGAAACTTACCTCCACAGAGTACTCCCTTCTAACCCTTCTGGCGAGAAACAGCGGCCGCGTACTGACACATCAGTTCATTCTCAAGGAAATATGGGGGTACGGTTACCTGGAACAGACCCAATACCTCAGGGTTTTTATTGCCCAGCTGAGAAAAAAGATTGAGGACAACCCTTCAAATCCCACCCTGCTTATCACAGAATCAGGAATCGGATACAGGTTCGGAAGCTGATACTAAGGGCATGTCAAACTGACCAGGCATTATTGATCTTGATTTGCGGTGCCAGGCATTTGTCTTTATAAAATCTTTACAGGCACCTGCATATTCTTGATTTATTTCTTACGATTATGGGTTCAACTTTGAGCCGCAATTGAAATGACATCATTTGATGCTTATCAATCCGGTTCATATTGCAAGGGTACTGAGTTCCATCCTCCTTATTGAGGCTGCTGCAATTGCCTCCTGTGTGCCAGTCGCTCTGATTTACGGGGAACCGGTTGAGCCTTTTGCATTATCAGCTGCAATATGCATCTCTTGGGGCGGAATTCTCTGGTTCCTGAGCAGAAAAGCAGATACCCGCCTGATTACCAACCGCGACACATACCTCATAGTGACATCAGCCTGGCTGGTTATTTCACTTGCCGCGGCACTTCCGTATCTCATCGGAAAAACAATTCCTTCATTTATCGATGCGTTTTTTGAGGCTGCGTCTGGATTGACAACTACCGGGGCCTCAATACTGAAAGAAGTCGAATCACTCCCATACTCAATACTTTTCTGGAGAAGCCTTACACACTGGATCGGCGGGATAGGAATCATAGTCCTGGTCATACTTGTGCTTCCATCACTGAAGATGACCGGCTACCAGCTCTTCAGTCTTGAATCCTCAATGAAGGAAAAGATCCATCCGAAAGTCAAGGGAGTAGTATACAGGATAATGTTGATTTACCTCGGTATCACAGCCCTGGAAACTGCATTTCTACTGCTGGGCGGAATGAACCTGTTCGACAGTCTGTGCCATTCCTTCGGGACAGTTGCTACCGGGGGCTTTTCAACCCGCAACACCAGTATAGCAGAATACTCACCTTACATACAGTATGTGATAGCAGTCTTTATGCTGCTTTCTGCGGTGAGTTACGTGGTCTATTACCATCTGTTGAAAGGCAATTTGAGGAGGGTAAGGCTTAATGATGAATTCTGGTTTTATCTGTTTACAGTAACGGCAGGAATTACAGCTGTCACCCTCATCCTTTATACGGGTACGGAAAGGAACTTCGGGCTGTCATTCAGACATGCATTTTTCCATGTTATTTCACAGATCTCATGTTCCGGGTTTGCCACCACTGACTATATGGCTTTCCCGCCACTGGGATGGTTCCTGCTGTTCCTCCTTATGTTCTCAGGTGGGTCAACCGGTTCAACAACCGGCGGGATCAAGATTGCCAGGCACCTCATATTCTTTAAGAACTTGGGCAATTCATTCATCCGGCTGCACCATCCAAGTGCCGTCGTGCCTGTTAAACTGAACGGCCAGGGAGTACCCGAGGCGGTGGTGAACCAGACAATGGTATTCATCTCACTCTATTTTGTAGTATTCATCACCGGTGTCCTGCTCCTGCAGTTATCGGGTATTTCAATCATGGAATCTGCCGGTGCCGCCGCAACTTCAATGGCTAACATAGGACCAGGGCTCGGCCGGTCCGGCAACATGGGAAACTTCGCCCACTTTAATCACTTTGCCAAGACCATAATGATCCTGCTGATGATAGCCGGGCGCCTGGAGCTTTTTACCTTTATCACTGTCTTTACAAGGCCTTTCCGGAGAAACTGAGACTCACACATCATGGTCCCTCATGAACTATTTGCCGGTACAATAATGAGTGGCTAAAGCCTCTTTGATGACATCTCGTACCTGACATTCCTCTCCTTCAGGTAATGGACAATAAAATCAAAGCACTCCTTGTGCAGACCGACAAGTTCCGGCGGGAACACCCCTTTATCCCTGAAGATTCCGCTCAGAATCATCTCTGCAGTTCCGGTTGCGGTATACCCGGTTGTCCTTGCCATCGAAGAGATCCCTTCAACAGGGTCATATTCATCATAAAGTTCATAGATGATCTCCCTTGCCTCCCGGTTCTCCATCCCTCTTAGTATTATCCGCATAACAGTGAACTCCTCCTCGTAATCTTCAAGCTTCCAGGCTTTGAAGAGGATACGGGAGGTGAAGTCGATGGGCGACACACCGGTTCCGTTTATTTTTACGGGTTCCCTGTCAAGAAATCCTGATTCCAGGAGCGCCCTGATCAGGTTAATGTGCCCGGGATAACGGAGGGTCTTTTCCCTCATATGAGGGATATTTTTCATGGTCCGGATCAGCGACCGCAATCCGTCAGTATTGAATGCCTCGAGGGTACCGACACCTTTAAAATGTACAAGTTCTGCATCACTCATGGCCGGTCTGATGACGATTCTGCCGTTCTCGACAAACCTTGCCGGACGGGTGTATTCCTCTATGACATCAGTTGGTGAGAAAGGAGCCTTGTATTCAAAAGGCCATTTCCTCTCCCTGGGCAGGCCTCCAACCATATATTCCAGTTCATTTATCTCCATCCTTGCATTATGATACCCGACAATGAAGTTGGACATACCCGGTGCAACGCCGCAGTCTGTGACAACTGTCACCCCGTTCTGAACAGCAAGGTCATTGAGATCTGCAGGATCCTCGGGCATGAATGAGATATCAACCAGATCCTTCTTTAACCTGATTATCTCACTCATGGTACGGAAGCCCAGATACCCCGGCACAGCCAAAACAACAATGTCAGCATCGGTTACAGCTGATGAAAGTGCATCATGATCCGTTACGTCAAGCTGAACCTTACCGATATCCGGAAATGTTCCGAGGGAATCAAGTGACTTACGGCTTATGTCTGTTGCCGTCACCTGATGCCTCTTTGAGAGCTCTCTTGCCATAACGCTTCCGACCATTCCTGATCCGATGACAGTGATCCTTTTCATATAATTCATTTTAGGTCTGTGATCTTAAAATCATTTGTAATATAATAGATTTTCAGGTGATTGTTTATGAAATCATCGCTCATATTACCTGACTATGCCTGATGATTGAAGAAAAATGTGTATTTTAAGTCGTAACATTGTCCTCAATTTTTCAAACAATGAAAATCACGGTAAACAACACTCTGCTGGAGCTTCACCACGGGGCCATGGTAAAAGATGCAATCATCAGCTATTATTCCCGTGCCGGGAAAAGAGTACCCAAAAAAATGCCGCACATTGAAGACCGTTTTGGCAACAGCGTCTCCCCTGACGGGGAGCTGACTGAAGGAAACACTCTTGTCATCATAACAGGGAAGAAGAAAAAAAGCTCAGCCCTGAAAATGATCGTGATACTCCTTGTCACCGGGATTCTCTCCGCATGCAGCATTACAAGACAGGCCAGTACTCCTGCTGACACGGGTAAGCATCCAGGAACCTCCACGGCTACTGAAATTGGTGCCGGTCTCCCTGATGCCCCTTTAAACTATGACGGCACTGCAATTCCTGCTGAACGGAAGGCGGTCATCTTCGCTGTCAATGACATGCATGCAGCCATTGACAACTTCCCGAAACTGGCATGGATTGCTGACAGTCTCAGGACCCTTTACCCTGACCTGCTTCTGGTCGCCGCAGGTGATAACCAGACAGGAAATCCAATTAATGACCAGTATCCCGAGAAGGGATTCCCGGTGATTGACCTGATGAATGCAGTCGGATTCAACCTGAGCGCTGTGGGAAACCATGAATTTGATACCGGCCCTGAAGGATTCAGCAATCTTGCCGGTAAGGCAAAATTCAGTTTCATCTGTGCCAATGTGTCGGGAGGGGACCAGTATGCATTAAAAATCAGCCCGTACAAAATCTTCACACTCCCCAACGGGCTGAGACTCGCTTTCCTCGGGCTGCTGCAGCTCGGGCAGAACGGGATCCCGGACAGCCATCCCGACAATGTCAGGGATTTCGTGTTCCGGTCACCGTTTGATACTGCTCCCGGATTCCTCTGGCTGAAGGATAGCAGTGACATCTTCATTGCGCTGACACACATCGGATTTGAAGAGGATGTAAAGCTGGCTGAAACAATGCCGGCTGGGATTGACCTGATCATCGGAGGGCATTCACATACCAGGGTAGAGAAAGAACAGATACATAACGGTATCCTCATCACCCAGGCTGAGAATAAACTGAAATATGGCACCCTGATCAAACTGGCAGTCAACAGTAACGGCCAGGTAACCAGAACAATGCAACTGATTGACATACGGAACTCAAAAAAGGAAAACCCTGGTATCCGGGCCATGGTTGACAAATACAATGACAACCCGGTGCTGAACCAGGTGATAGCAACAGCCACCGACGACTTTTCATCATATGAGGAGCTGGGCTACCTGATGGCCGATGCCCAGCGTGCTGCTGCCGGAGCTGATATTGCGCTTATGAACCCGGGAGG
>JALONR010000082.1 GCA_025454815.1 Bacteroidales bacterium
GAGATTGAGACGGTTGGCAAAGATGTTAAACAATTCAGGGCAGGCGACCAGGTTTTCGGCTATACGGGTGAGAAAATGGGCGCTTATGCAGAGTACCTGCGTTTTCCGGAGGATGGCATCATTGCCCTGAAGCCTTCAAATATGACATATGAGGAGGCCTCTGCAGTTCCCTACGGAGCAACAATGGCACTGGGCCTGTTGAGGAAAGTGAATATTCAGAAAGGTCAGCGTGTGATTGTTATTGGTGCCGCAGGAGCGATAGGTTCTGCTGCCGTACAGCTTGCCAGCCATTACTACAGAGCGGAAGTCACAGGCGTATGCAGCACGCAGGGAACTGAATACGTAAAAAGCCTGGGAGCAACAAGGGTGATTGATTATAAGAAGGAGGACTTTACAAAAAACGGGGAGGCATACGACCTCATCATTGACATCCTGGGAAAAGGATCTTTTTCAAAATTCAGGGCATCACTGAGGCAAAAAGGAATTTACATGCCTGTAAGTTTCAAAACCGGAAAACTGCTCCAGATGCTCAGGACCTCAGTAACCGGGGGCAAAAAAGTAATTTGTGCGCTTGCAACTCCCGGTCAGAAAGACCTGGAATTCATCAGGGCGTTCTATGAAGACCGGAATCTTAAACCCGGAATTGATAAGAGCTTCCCCTTTGAGAAGGCAGCCGATGCCCACAGGCATGTTGAGGCCGGAAACAAAAAAGGGGCTGTGGTATTGACGGCTTAGTACAAAAGCCGGTATGGTCAGATAAGTATCTCGATCCGATTCTGGAAATCTTTTCAGGTGACGTGAGGTTTCATCTGTTGAAAAAATAGGGATATTGCAGGGTAAAATAATGAAAACGTCCCTTCACGTCAGGGTACATACCTCAAACACATCTGATATGAAACCAAAGTTAACCCTCCTGCTTCTTTTCTCCTTCCTGATAATGAATGCCTTTTCACAGGGAGATTCTTCCGGTTCAGATACAACCAGGCTGGTAATACTCGGATCCGGCAATCCAAATCCCTCCCCCTCACAGTCGGGTTGCTCGGTAGCCATTATTGTATTCAATACACCCTATATCATTGATTTCGGCCCCGGGTTAATACGCAAAGCGGCCGCGCTGTCTCCGTCCTATGGCGGGAAGATAAACGGCCTTGAAGCGAAAAATATTAAACGGGCATTTCTGACCCATCTGCATTCTGATCATACTACCGGCTATCCCGATCTGATCCTGACCCCATGGGTGATGGGAAGGGATGAGCCTCTTGAAGTATACGGTCCGGAGGGGATAAATAAGATGACGGAAAATATTCTTGAAGCCTACGAGGAGGACATCAGGTACCGGTTATATGGTTCTGAACCGGCCAATAACCAGGGGTGGCGTGTTAACAGTCATGAATTCATGAATGAAGGAGTGATTTACCACGATGAGAATGTTACAGTGGAAGCTTTCCCTGTTCCGCATGGGTCATGGCCCAATTCATGGGGATTCCGCTTTACAACTCCTGATAAGGTCATAGTTATCTCCGGCGACACCAGGCCCTCGGAAAAGATCCTGGAATATGCCAGTGACGCAGATATCCTGGTTCATGAAGTCTATTCCAAAAAAGGATTTGACACAAAGAATGAAACCTGGAAAGCGTACCATTCGGAAAACCACACTTCAACCTATGAACTTGGTGCAATTGCCGCCAAAACCAACCCCGGACTGATAGTACTTTATCATATCCTGTACTGGGGTGCATCCGACCAGGAATTGCTCGACGAGATAGCCACGGTATACAAGGGGAAAGTAGTGGTCGGACACGATCTGGATGTATATTAGTCAGAACAGCAGCGACAGGCATGTAAGGCCGCCATCCATTTTCCTGAACTCCGACATATCAAGTTCAATAATACTGTACCCGAGATCCAGGATCTTCCTCTTCGACTTCGGGAATCCCTTCGCAATAAGAAGCTAATCATTGACCCGCAGGCAATTGGCTGAATAATATTCATCAGGGTCCAGTATGATTGTGTTTGCCTGTCCAGCCACATGCGAAAACACCTGAGTTGAAATAAAATTCCCCTTGCCGAGGTAAGCGATATCCGGTTTCAGGTGCTGCAGCAATAAATTCCATACTACATAACCAACGGTTAAGATGGGTTTTGTATGGTAGTGTTGTTTGAGGCCTGAACATCCCAGGTAGATTTTTAGCTTGTCCTGGTTGAATGGAGGAACTGGTCACTAATCATGTTATTCTAAATATCTGTCGCAGTGACGCATCAATCAATAAATCCACGGGAGGAGCAGTTTAGCTATTGACTTTGGATTAAAGTCTTTATAAATTTGATACCAGATTGACAATTACTGCATGAAATACATGTTGAAAGAGGTGTAGTTTATGAGACGTTTTTATCGCCGTGCGAACTAATTATGTTTCTTCTTTGAGTGATTGAAGGAAAAAAGTTTAATTGTAGAAATATAGGAATGTCAGATTAAATCCAATTTATGACGCCTATGCAAAGCCAAATAGATGGTTTTAATGACTTTACAATAATATTTCTACTAAAATTTACTCAAATTACAATACTCTGAAAGAAGTATAAAATGAAAAGCGAAAAGATCTCACGGAGAGAAGTAATGGCTCGTATATCGAAAGTATTGGCAATAGCTTTCGGTTTGAACGAGGCAGAAACTTTCAATTTGCTTGCCCGGGCACAAAAACCCGGACCCGGATTTAATGCTTTAAACTAACAAATATCAGGACATACTTTCGGCTCAGTTTTTAACCACAATAAATTCAGATCCATTCATTCAATCTCTGATGAAAGAACTTAATATTAAAGAAATACGGGAATTGTCAGGTGAATTGACAAAGATTTTAATTCAGCGAAGGCATTCAATCCCTAATAAATGATTGGGCTAAAGGTGAAGCCGGAAATGCCAGTGGTCGCGAGTAAACTGGCCGGATCAGAGTTGATTTTTGCCGCACTAATTGTCTCAGGTCATGACCTGCCTTGAAAAGAACCGGAACGTTTCAGCTGCCTGTTTTATCATTTGCTTCCTCTGCATCATATCATGTAAAAAGAAGGAGCCGGAGCCGGAGCCGGAGATACCTCCGAAAGTCTTTCTTACTGTCGTGAGAGGTCAGGGGGTCGAGGGTAATCCTGCGACCGGTGTTATCGAGTTTGATACAGGAATGGTTATTAATTATGGTTACAGGGCAATTGAAGGATATATTAATCTTGTAACAACACTTGACGGCAACAGAATTCCTGATCAGGGCTCCTTCATAATAAGAAAGGACCTGAGCCTTAATAGTGAGGCTGAACAGAAAGTTCTGTGGAGGTATAACACATCAGGCGGAGTATACTACTGCGTCCCTGCAATAGGTCCAGATAAAACCATCTATTATACTTCCGGTTTCTACCTGAGCAGTCCCGGCGCAGCGCTGCATGCCCTTAAACCCGACGGCACCCTGAAATGGTCATATCCGCATACAGAGATTTTATTTTCTCCTGTTATCGGGAATGACGGAAACATATACGTCCAGGACTTCTACAGCAAGCTTTATTCATTCACTCCTGCAGGAGCACTAAGGTGGATCTATGATCAGTTCAGACACAATTATTCAGAAAATATCGGCCAGCGCTGCCCGGCAATCGGATCAGACGGAACAATTTATGTCGCCGGATGCGGCCTCCATGCAGTAAATCCTGTTGACGGGTCACGCAAATGGGTTGCATACGAGCCTCTCAGCGCAAAAGCATCCCCCTCGGTTGGTCCTGACGGAACCATTTATGCCGTTTTCTCCCAGGATTCTGTTGTTGCAGTCACTCCTGGCGGAACTGCAAAATGGAGTAACTCATTCACATACCCGTGGGAGATGTCATTTGCCACCCCTGCCATAGACGACAAGGGCGTGATATATTTTGCAGCTGAAGCACGGTATGAGGGCACTGACTATTCAAATATCTATGCTTTCAGTACCACTGACGGAGCGATCTTATGGAAATATCCCGTCGAGATGGAAAGGTTCGTAAGAGCATCACCTGTCATTGATTCGAACGGCAACATCATTATTGCGACAAAGGCAAACGGCTTGAATAAGCCTGCGGGAGTAATTGCCCTGTCGCCGTCGGGACAAAAAATCTGGAGCTATACTATTGATAATGTACATGTTAATGGTGACGATATTTACACTACTCCGTCAATTGATAATAACGGCCTGATCTGTTTTGCTGCCGAGACAGGTTTTCTGTATGTTCTGAATCCCGATGGCACTCTAAACTATAAATACGAGCTCCCTGTGGGAGTCAACTGGTCGTCGCCTGCAATCGTTCCTGAAGGAATTATGTATATCGGAGGCATGTTTGGCGGTAACTATGAAGGAAGTCTTGTGGCCGTAAAGATTACAGGCACAGGTTATGCCTCAACCCCCTGGCCACGGTTCAGGCATGATAATTTCAACAGCGGCAGGTACGGTTTCAAATAGCCCCTGGCACAGGCTGGCAATAATAGTTTCAATACTGATCAGGATCAACCGCCATATTTTATGGCATGACCAAATAATTACTTCTCCATCGCTTTCCGTAGGTACATAATGCGGCAGCGGCAGAAAGCCCGGTGGTCAGCCAGGTAAAATAATTTTCCGGGGTTCATATTATGCCGGTATAAAAATACTATTCATAAGGTTAATCATTTACAGATCTGTCAGAACAGCAGCGACAGGCATGTAAGACCGCCATCCATTTTCCTAAACTCCGACATATCAAGTTCGATGATGTTGTACCCGAGATCCAGGATCTTCCTCTTCGACTTGGGGAACCCCTTCGCAATAAGGAGGTAATCATTCACCCGCAGGCAATTGGCTGAATAATATTCATCAGGGTCCAGTATGATTGTGTTTGCCAGTCCAGCCACATGCGAAAACACAGGGGTGGAAATAAAATTCCCGTCGCCAAGGTAGGCTATGTCCGATTTCAGGTGCAGCCCTGCCTCCACTGGAACTACAGATGATGTAAAACCGTGTTTGGCAAGGATTTCCGCCAGCTGGCCGGCGCCCTCCTCATTTGTCCTTTCGGATATGCCTATGTAGAGATGGTTTTCAGCGCGAAGCACATCCCCTCCCTCCAGTGTGCCGGGAGCGGTGATTGCCTCCGTCAGACCGTACCCTGCCAGTACCCGTGCTATCTCCTCCTCCTCTCCCCTTCTTGAGGCAGCCCCCGGCCTGGATATGACTTTCACCCTGCTGTTGACCACAGCCGTATCCTCAACAAAACAGCCGTCTGGGTATCTTTCATCGGCATCCAGCACAGTCAGTTCCACTCCGCATTTTATCAGCGCCTCGCAGTATGCCGCATGCTGCTCCAGGGCTTTGCTGAAATCCGGCTTCCCCAGGTTTGATGTGGTTATCCCACCGGCAAAGTTCCTGCCCGGTCTCCTCACTATTGCTCTTGTATACAATTCTTTAATTGATTTGATCATGAATGGTATCGATTACCTCAAGTATAGGCAAATTCCGGATGAAAAAAAATGAAATTTTACTATATCATTCATCCGGTTCTTACGCCGGGTAGCACAATCTGGTCAATTGTTAAAAAATTAAAAGTTACGTATCAGTCTCATCTTGAGTTAAAAAAATGAGTATTTTTCTGCCGGCAATCATGAAGTGGTTGAATAAGAGCATATCACCCTATGCGAGATCACTGATGCTGATCCTGTTCCTGTGCTATTCGGCCAGCATAATGCTCTTCTACCACACCCATGAAGTACGGGGTATACTCATAACCCATTCCCACCCTTTCAAACAACCCTGGAAGAGCGGATCCGAAAACAACCACTCACATTCAGACCAGCAGTACATCCTGCTACATGCTCTCTTCCAGACATCCTTTACTGACTCGGTTATACCGGACATCCCTGACCAGGTATATGCACTCTGCAGCGATATAATCACCCGTTTTACGGAGTCCGTTGCATTCACCATCACCCCGGCGGAAACCCTTCGAGGACCTCCCTCCTTCCTTATTGCATAAGGAACGATAAGTCAGATCGTCACATCTTACCTGCTGGCAGGCAAGATAATTTATAACTGGCACAATCGGGGCATTTCCCTTCAATACAGGTATAACCTCATAAACAAACCTATATGCGAAAACTTTCACTTGCGCTGGCCGCCATACTGATCGTGGCCGGCTGTGGCAATAACCAGGTGACGAAAGAGGCTTCAGAGACTGTCATGGCAGGCGACACCATCACCGTCAACGGCAACTCCCATGTTCTTGACCATATAATCACCCAAAAGGTACAGCTTACAGACCATTCTTCAGAGTTCAGGGCCACCGGCACCGTCAGGCCCGTATCGGGCAGGCTCGCCGAAATTGCCCCTCCGCTGGCAGGACGGATAATCAAATCACATGTCAGGCTCGGGCAGAAGGTGGGTACCGGAACTCCGCTCTTTGACCTTGGCTCGGCCGACTTCTTTGAAGCTGCCAAGACCTACTTCGCCGCACAGTCGGCCAGTGATCTCGCCCGGAGAACCTATGAACGGCAGAAGGAGCTGGCAGAGAGGGGCGTCACCGCACAGCGCGACCTTGAACTGGCGCAGAGCGAAGCTGAGATAGCTGCCCGCGAGCTGGACCGGCAACCCTCGAGATGGGACAGCCGCTACGGGTGGTCTCACCAATAGCGGGCGAGGTGGTGAAGACAAATATGACCATCGGAAGCTATGTGGCGGAGGACTCCGATCCGCTGGTAATAGTCGCCGACCTGTCGCATGTATGGGTTACTGCCCTCGTCAACGAGAGATACCTCGGGACAATCAGCAACGGTGACCGCGCAGAGGTTTATACAATTGCAGGTTCTGACAACCCGGTCGCCGGAACCATCCATTATGTGGGAGAAATCGTCAACGAGGAAACCCGTTCCATAGAGGTGATCATCGAGTGCGGCAACTCTGACCGCACACTGAAACCCGGTATGTTCTGCGAGGTGCGCTTCTTCAACGCTCCCGCGAAGTCCATCCTCCTGCCCGCCACAGCCATCATGAAGGAACAGGATCATGATTTTGTCCTCATTGAACTTGCAAGAGGCAAATTTGTCCGCCGGACAGTGGAAATTGCAACCGCCGGCAAGGATAATGTGCTGATCACCAAGGGCCTGAAAGAGGGTGATAATGTTGTGACCGGTGGTGGTATATATCTCAATTTCTGATTTATGGAGAGACTGTTAAACACCCTGATAGAGCGCCGGTGGCTGATGCTCACCATTTTCATTGTGATCTCGGGTATCGGTATTTACGCGTGGAGGCAGCTTGCCATAGATGCCTATCCCGATATCGCCGACGTGCACGTGGGAATTGCCACCCAGGTGCCCGGACTGGCCGTCACCGAGATCGAGCAGCAGATAACCATCCCCCTGGAGAGGGAACTCAACGGCATCCCCCGCATGAAGCAGATGCGGAGTAAGAACTTCTTCGGCATCTCCAAGATTACGCTGATTTTCGAGGATGGCACAGACGACTTCTGGGCACGGCAGCAGGTACTCGAACGGATCAACGAGATAGAACTGCCGTTTGGCGCTCAGCCCGGCCTTGATCCGCTCACATCGCCCACTGGGGAGATATACCGTTATATGGTGACCGGAAACAGGTCGCTGCGTGAACTGACCGACCTCAACCACTGGATCATCATCCCACGTCTCAGGCAGATAAACGGCATCGCTGACGTATCAAACTTCGGTGGCCTCACAACACAGTTCCTCATAGAGATTGACCCCCGCAAGCTCCAGGAGTATGGTCTTTCGCTCAGCGAAGTGATTGAAACGATAGAGCTCAACAATTACAACGCCGGGGGAAGCACCATCATCCGCGGCGACATGAGCTACGTGATCCGCGGCGTTGGACTGGTGCGTGACCTGGAGGACCTGGGCAACATAGTTGTGAAGAGCAGCGAAGGGGCCGGCATCACCGTCAGCGACCTCGGGGAAATGAAATACGGCAACCCTGAACGTAAAGGGATCTTCGGGTATGTTGATGACGAGGTGGAGACCGAAGACGGCGTACAGGGCATGGTGCAGCTGCTGCGCTATGAGAACCCCTCGAGGGTGCTCAGGGTTATCCACGAGACGATCAACGACCTGAATGAAAACATCCTCCCCGAGGGGGTGGAGATACATCCGTTCTATGACCGTACCGAGCTGGTCAATGCCACGCTGCATACCATCTCACACACGCTCCTGTTCGGCATCCTGCTGGTGATAGGGGTTCTGATAATATTCCTCGGGAGCCCGAGGGGAGCCCTTCTTGCAACAATAACCATCCCTGTCTCGCTGCTGGTGGCCTTCATCCTGATGTGGCTCACCGATATCCCGGTGAACCTCCTCTCGCTTGGCGCGATAGACTTCGGGATCATTGTTGACGGCACCATTGTGATGATGGAGACCATCCTGCGAAAAAGGGAGGAGAACCCCTCCGAGCGGCTCGACAAGGCCGCCATCGTGAAACGGGTTGCCGAGGTTGCCAAACCGGTCTTCTTCGCCACACTGATCATCATCATCGCATACCTCCCGCTGTTTGCATTTGACAGGGTCGAGCG
>JALONR010000083.1 GCA_025454815.1 Bacteroidales bacterium
TGGGTGCTGAGCTCAATGACCTGATCACTGACACAATCATGGGTATGAGAGAGGCAGCAGAAGAGATCGGGTTAAAGGGCAATCCTGCCGCATGACCTTGACTTTGACAAACAAAACCCGGACATAAGAAAAGCCTGGAAAGGTAGCAAACCCCTCCAGGCTTTTTATTTGGTCTGCAGGCTTATGCTATCGGTTCAACCGTATTTCTCCGGCCTGCTTACCTGATCTCATTACAGCTCCCTGATCTGGATGTTGCGGAACCAGACATCGTCACCGTGGTCCTGAATGCCGATATAGCCCTCGGATGGGATTGAGAGCAGGGAATTTGCTGCCTTCGACAAGCGTGTTCCACTCCGGTGTCCAGAGATGATATTCAAGAACGGTTTCGCCGTTCTGAATATGCCATACTGTTCCCTTGTATACCTTTATTTCAGCTGTGTTCCATTCACCCGCCGGTTTGGCATTCTGCGGAACTGCCGGGATCAGGTCATAAAGTGAACCGGCCTGACGGTTTCCGTCCTTGCCTGCCTGTGCATCAGGATGCTTCTCATTGTCAAGAATCTGCATCTCGGGAGCCGTCTTCCAGATGAAATCCAGATCCGGACTCTCCTGGGCCAGGTAGAAGATACCGCTGTTACCGCCCTCCGAGATCTTCCACTCAAGCTTAAGGTGGAAATTTGAGAACTTCTTGTCATAGAGGATATCGCCTCCGCCACCGCCTGCTTCACCCCTGCCGGAGCCAATGCAGTGCAGCGTGCCGTCAACTATCTCCCATCCCTGCTCAGGGAAGGTGGTCTTGTTGTAATTACGCCAGCCCTGTGTGGTGGATCCGTCAAAGAGGAATGTCCAGACTTCGGCTTCAGTCGATAGCTGCTCAGGTGATGCCTGTCCTGCACGTTTCTTTTCCTTTCCTGATCCGCAGGAAACAAAAGAGACTGCAAGAAGAAGAATAAAGATGGTTTTGATCAGTTTCATAAGACTTTGATTTTTAGTTATTTGTTTTTGATTGCGTTTTATGCGGGCATTTCGGGAAGCGACCAGCCGGGGCGATAGTTATGTTTAATCATTTCTGCGGCAAATTGCTTTGCATTGAGCGGATCCGTCCACTTCTTGTCAAAGGTCGGGTGTCCGTCAGTGATGCTGAAGTTATCCTCAATGCAGATCTTAATCGTCTCTTCATCCCTGATGTTGGTGAACTCCATCTTATCGCCGTCCCACTCGAGGATCTTGTTCAGACCCTGCAGTCTTACGGCAAGAACACCCATTACAACCATTTCATTGAAAGGTCCTGCTTCCGAGAAATCAGACTTTGTAGGTATCCTGTTTTCGGGGCTTTCCTTACAGGCTCTTACCCAGTCCATCTCATGACCACCCCTGGTGGCATTCTCAACGCGTCTTTCAGTCACAGGAGCTTTTGGTACCCTGCCTGAAAGGAGCCATGGATTAATTCCATAACAGCCGCAGATAAGCTTATCCTTTGTCCCATGGAAGATGACTCCGCCGCCTGAGTCATTCATATCCCTGCCGGCCGGCCACCCTTCGGGCTTCATAGGCTGAAGCCCGCCGTCATACCATGTCACTTCAACTTCCGGGAGATCAATTTTATAATGCGATGGCGCCGTCCTTGCCGGATAGACATACTTAACCGTCTGTGCGTTTGGAGCGCAGTCAGTAAGCAGAAGGGTTGAACTTGCCTGAACTTTTGTCGGGTATGTAAGTTTGAGAGACTTGAAGACCGGATGCAGGATATGACAGGCCATGTCGCCAAGTGCGCCTGTCCCGTAATCCCACCAGCCTCTCCAGTTCCAGGGATGATATATGGCATTGAAAGGCCGGTTGGCTGCAGGCCCCAGGAACAGATCCCAGTCAAGTGTCTTCGGCACCTTGTCTACCTTTGTCGGCCGGTTCAGGCCCTGAGGCCAGATTGGACGGTCAGTGAATGCCTCCACTCTGGTCACCTCACCGATCTCCCGGTTCTGGATCCACTCCTGTACAAGGTCCACTCCGATACCGGAAGATCCCTGGTTGCCCATCGATGTCGCAACCTTGTGCTTCGCGGCCAGCTTCGTCAGCAGCCTCGACTCATATACACTGTGGGTAAGCGGTTTCTGGAGGTAAACATGTTTACCCATTGTCATGGCGTGGGCTGCAGTGATGGCATGGGTATGGTCTGCCGTGGCAATGACAACGGCATCAATAGACTTGCCCATCTCCTCATACATCTTCCTGTAGTCCCAGTACTTCTTAGCCGCCGGATAGGCGTCAAAGACCCTCTTTGAGTAACCCCAGTCAACATCGCACAGCGCAACAATGTTCTCGCTTGATGCCACGTTCCTGAGATTTGTTGCACCGACACCGCCGATACCGATACCTGCTATGTTCAGCTTGTCACTCGGTGCCCGGTGGCCGAGACCACTTACAACATTTGACGGCAGGATTGTCAGACCGGCAAATGCTGCGCCTGTCGTTCCTACAAATGACCTTCTTGAAATTCTTTTTCTCTCCTCTTTCATATTATTTCAGGTTAAGTTCTTCAAATAGACGGATAAAAATAAAAATTTATCCAGAAATAATCTCCTGCCCCGCTTATATTCTTTCTTATTTAGTCAGCAGTTAGGCCCTGTAAGCACCAGGTGAAACCTGATGCTGTCAAACATAGGAATTGGTGCAGGAAATTGTTAATATTGCATCAGTCTCAAATGTCATTCAGAAATTCCATAATAACGCTGTTATTGACCGTTGCCGGCCTGACACCTGGATACGGACAGTATTTTACCAAATTGGGTATAAGCCTGGATGTCAGGGCATCGGCAAACATACCTGTTGTGGTAGCCGATCCAAATGAACCTGGATTTTCAGGACAACTGCTGGCCGGTAAATTTCCGGGGCGTAAGATCCCCACAGACCCGATCAGGCTGATATACCCGCTTATGCCCGGTGCCATTGACACCGCCGCTATACTGTGGTACCTCAGACCTGAAGAAATAAGTGCCGTACCCGGTGAACTGAATGTCATAGTTGTTGCAATAATGCCTGACACTGTAAAGAGATTCTTTATTGACGGCAATAATGACCGGCTTTTCAGCAGCAGTGAAAATTCCTTCGTTTTCAGAAGTAATGAAAAAAGCAGGACTGTAAAAATCATGGTTGACGGAACATATTATCCGTACACTCTCATGAACCCGGATTATAAATCTCCTCCGGCTCCTTCAGAAGCAATAGGCTCCAGCAAGGTGAAATGGAATTCAGAATCTAAAAAACCATCCCTTGCAATTGACCTGTCAAGCTCCTTCTTCAGGGGAAACACAAGTCTGTCATACAATAAATTAAGTCGACCGAATAACAAGATAACATATCTTGCTGACATACCGGGCAGTTTCAGACCTTCCTTTGGATTGGATTTCTCATGGTACAGGGTTCACCTGATACTTCACGCCGGTTATGAGAGAAGTGCCTACACCAATAATATTATGGTGTCAACAGAGGGAGACATTCACTATACCAACTATAACAGGGGCACCTGGCCCAATTCAAGGCTCTATGCCGGACTTTCACTCGAATATGACTTTAGCACAGGCAGGTATCTCTTTATCAGTCCTTATTGCTCATATTACCTGGCACGCAATGACGAGAAACACCCCCTGGAAAGCATGCTGCAAGCTCCTGAAGGTGCTGAATATACTGATGCCCATGCCACTGAGTACGGGGCAAAGCTCAAACTACCTGCAGCACCTTCTGTTGTAATCTATGTCAATCTTTCTTATTCAACTGTTTATTACAATGCGGAGAAGTATTTCCATGATATCAGTCCCGGATCATACACGATGCACCAGAAGGGATTCTACTACGGTATCGGGGTGAATTTCAGGTTTACCGGACTTGAAAACTGAGGCTTTCAGTTTTCCTGATACACAAAAAAGGCTACTTTGCATAAAAAAAGATATGGAAACATTGAAGTTCCGGCTTGACCCCGGTGACCATGACTCAGTCACCCGGGTTCTGAAAGCATTTTTCGGCCTTGTTTGCATTGCAGCGGCGATTGTGACTGTTGTGATCATGAGCAGGGCAGGGCAGGTAACAACAGGAAACGCTGCTGCAACCGGATTTCTGCTTTTATTCGGGGCATGGCTGGTTCTTGCCGGTTTTGGCCTGACCGAAAGATATGTCATTGTTTCCGGTGACACAATAACACTTAAAGACCGGATACATGTTCCGGCCAGGATATTGAAAGCTCCGGATATCAGGGAGATTGCCTTCAGCCAGCTTAAGATGACATTTACACTGGTTTCGGGTGAGGTATTACCACTCCGCCTCGGCGCATATTACCGTGAAAACTCATTGCTCCTTATGGAGGCTGTTGAAACCTTTTGTGAACTCAACGGAGTGACAACCAGAGGCATTGAACCCGGAAGAAAGGAATAGGTCATGAAAATTAGAATGGGAATGATCGGCGGAGGTGAAGGCTCTCTGATAGGACCTGTACACCGCATGGCTGCAAGACTTGACGGCCTCACGGAACTGGTCTGCGGAGCCTTCAGCAGTGATCATAATGTTTCCCTGGCAACCGGTGCAAAGGAGGGATTGCCCGAATCACGTGTCTACAGGACATGGAATGAGATGATAGGCTCTGAAAGAAAACTACCCCCGGAGGTCAGACCACACTTTATTTCGATTGTAACGCCAAACAACCTCCATTTCGGTCCTGCAATGGCAGCCCTTGAGGCAGGATTTCACGTGGTATGTGACAAGCCGCTATGCATGACTGTTGCCGAGGCTGCGCAACTGCAGGAAACAGTTGAAAGAACCGGACTCCTGTTCTGCCTGACGCATAACTACACCGGCTACCCGATGGTTAAAAGAGCAAGGGAAATAGTAAAGGCCGGCGAGATCGGTGACGTAAGAAAGGTCATCGTCGAATACCTGCAGGGATGGCTCTCCGCTCCCGAGGAAAAAAAAGGGAACAGGCAGGCAGAATGGAGATCCGACCCGGAAAGGGCTGGAATGGCCGGCGCCATGGCAGACATTGGAACACATGCGTTCAACCTCGCCGAATACATAACAGGTGAGGAGGTCACTGAACTCTCTGCACGACTTCATACAGTTGTCCCCGGAAGACTCCTTGATGATGACGGCACAGTCTCCCTTCTTTTCAGGAATGGCGCAACGGGCTCACTCCTGGCCAGCCAGGTGGCCACCGGGGAAGAGAACAACCTCTCAATCAGGATATACGGCGAAAAGGGAGGCATATCCTGGAGGCAGATGGAACCCAATACCCTGACCCTTTCATGGAAAAATGGACCTGTACAACTTCTCAGGACCGGCACCTCCTTCCCTGAAACAGGAACGGTGGCCGCGATGCACACGAGAATACCCGCAGGACATCCGGAAGGATTCATTGAGGCCTTCGCCAATCTGTACCGGAATTTTGCCATGCATATAGCCGCCCTCCGGGATGACCGGAATCAATCTGCGGAGGCTGACTACCCGGGTGTTTATGAGGGTGTGAGGGGAATGAAGTTCCTCAAAGCTGCAGTTGACTCATCCTCAAACGGGTCGGTAAACATAACTCTCTGAAAATATAGCAAGCCCCCTGCAAAACCTTTTGCGGGGGCTTATTCCGATTTAACAATTCCAGACAGGAAAAATCTATTTTGCCACTTTTTCCAGGTAATAATCCCTGCTGATTCTGATGCTCTCCATTGGAGTATGCGTCCGGCAGTGATCCTGCTCAATGAACCAGTATTTCATTCCGGCAGTGCGTGCCTCGGCAAAAATGGGTTTAAAGTCAATGATACCTTCGCCTAAAGTTGCATCCTGCTTTTCCGGTGTCAGGTCCTTGAGATGCCAGAGCTCAAACCGTCCGGGATATTTCCGGAAATAATCCACCGGGTCCTTCCCTGCAGCTGTAATCCAGGCGAGATCAAGCTCAAAGATGACCAGTTTCGGGTCACTCAATTCAAGAAGTATATCATATGGAACCCGGCCATTGATCTCCTTGAACTCCACCTGGTGATTGTGAAATCCGAACATTATCCCGGCTTTTTTGCACTTCTCCCCCGCCTTGTTAAAGAAATCGGCTGCCCGCTGGTAACCTTCAATACTGCTGCTCAAGTCGCCCGGAAGTGAAGGGAGGATAATATAATTCATACCTGCTTCTGCAGCATCCTCTATCATCTGCTCATAATTACCCGGATTAACGCCGCTGTGTGAGCTCAGGGGCACAAGACCGTTCTTCTTGACCAGCTTCCCGAAATCCCCGGGCTTCATCCCGTAAAACTTGCCGTCACGGTGATCCGCTGCTTCAACCCAGTTGAAACCAATTTCGGCGGCGGCGGCCAGGGCGCCGGCCGGATCCTTGCCCATGGCTTCCCGAATGGTGTAAAGCGCAAGGCCTGTTTTCTTCGCTGGCTTTGATGATGCAATTATTTCATTGCTGATCAGCGGCATGGCAGCCATGGCAATGGCTGATCTCTTCAGGAAGTCTCTTCTGTTACTCATAATTTTATGATTCTGGTCAAACGGCTATTGATTCTCCTCCCCACCTGCACAGGCAATAGTGGAAGAACAAAATTAGCATTAAATTTATAAGTTCAAAAAGGTATTGAAAATGAGAGCGTGGGAGAAAACAAAAGATGAAGACATCAGATGCCTCCTCTGTCCTCACAACTGTAAAATCAAACCTGGCGGAAGAGGCATATGCGGAGTGAGGGAAAACAAAGGCGGAGAACTGAACCTCAT
>JALONR010000045.1 GCA_025454815.1 Bacteroidales bacterium
ACATACGAATATGATCAACGGGGCAACTGGATAAAGTCAACAACCAGGGATGACAAGGGATTCGCAGTAATATCCGAACGGGTTTACACTTATTTCGAACAGGCTGCTGACAAGTGATCAAGTTTTGTGGCCGGTTTACCTGCTTTGAATTCTCTTTGATTTTTGCTTCTGCGCTATAGTAATGCGGCGATAGAGATATCCTCGTCTATACTTTCCCAGTGGATCCCAACGCCATTCCCGATAAGCCGCCAGTCTTTCAGTTGTTCTTCACTGGCCTTTCTTAGTCGCGGAAACCACAACAATGGAACACCTATCTCCCTTCCATCCTGTAACTGAACATAAAGCATGTCCTTCGTGAACCATACTTTAGTAGCCAGTACATTTACTGTCCTATTTGCCAAAGTGCTCATTCCATTTATCCCTTAAAAGTGATTCATTCTTATCAATAATCTCACCGATCTCCCTTAGTTCTTTGCCAGTAAAACCAGAATTAACTGCTACAAAAAGTGGTTGTATCCAGAATTTTGCATATTTCTCTGCCTTTTCAATATGAATATGCATCGGCTCATTTCTTTCATTACTGAAGAAGAAAAACCTGTAACCATTTATTAA
Organism: Bacteroidales bacterium; assembly: GCA_025454815.1. Classification (GTDB taxonomy): domain Bacteria; phylum Bacteroidota; class Bacteroidia; order Bacteroidales; family VadinHA17; genus SR-FBR-E99. The sequence continues at coordinate 613 of JALONR010000045.1, forward strand.
CAATACTGTTGGCATACTTTTCAAAGATAGTCAATAATAATTATCTTTCATATTATACTCAATCAGGAGAGCTTCAATTTATCGTAATTCCCAAGTTGGAAGTTTAGGTCAAAGAATCAGAAAACCGAGTGCAGCGTCATTAATATTCAGCACTGCTGCACTAATCCACCTTATAACCTGAAAAGATGCCAGTGCCTGTCTGAGTTCCGGTTCCAGTATTAACGACAACAGAAACTGTGTTCCCGGCACTTAGTCTGGCAGTGACTGATTTGCCACCGACAATTGTATTATGTACAATTCCTGTGGCCAAAGTTTCAAAAAGCGCTGAGTTAACATAGAGAAATACCTTTCTGGCATCACCATCACCACCATCCGCATAGTATGAGATATTAAAAGTGTAAATTCCATCGAAAGGCACTGTAAAAATCCCAGTTGCGGGATCAAAGCCTCCACCAATGCTCAGGTCAGGTGTACCATAGGTCATTATAATATCCGAGACGGCAACTGGCACCGGATCTGACACCAACTTCCGTGCCCTGAAAGCAACCTCAGTATCCAGCCTGACTGTATTGCCTCCCGAAATTGACAGATCCCTGGAATTCCTGTCATATGTCAGTTGCTGGTCATCTGTTGCCGGGTCTCCCGGGTCACCCTTGGGTCCGGGAGGGCCGGCCGGGCCCGGTTCGAGCGATTTCGCCGCATAGAGTGCATAGGGAACGGCCATGAACTGCATCGTACCCATATCCATGAAGAGATTTTCAAACTTTACCTCTACGGTCAGGTAATGGTTGGCAGTAGACCAGTCAATCTCCGCAAAGCTTCCGAGGACGGGCTCACCCTTGCCTATCATAAGTGAAAAAACTCCATAGCGTGATGTGGTGACATCGGTGAATACCTCCTGGTAAATGACAGGACCCGTCGGTGAACCGGTGCGAATTGAGAACCGTACTTCTATTGCAGTGTTTACAATCTCATTGCCATTATTGTCACGGGCAACAGCCTGGTAGTTGATGCCCCCCGGAACAGTGCCCTGCGCCCCTGTCGTCAGAGTCGATGCCATCATCGCCACCATTGCCGCCAACACATAAAAAGAGACTCTTTTCATACCCTTCGGTTTACAGTTTATCAATCTTGAATGACCTGTTAATTACGCCATCGGTGCTGGTTACATTTACAATATAGATACCATTGCCGTAACGGGCCAGGCTTATTTCATGGATATAATCGTGATCAGCTGAGAGGTCGAGTTCAGCCGTGTACATCAGTGACCCTATAAGATTGCAGATGTATATCTTATAATGCCTGGCCAGAACTCCGTATACCCTGATGTAAAACATCCTGTTGTTGTTTTCGGTAACGGGATTGGGGAAGAAGTCGACGCCGTTGCCCTCCCTGTCAGGCAGGTTTTGCGGTGGGATAAACCTCGGCTGCTGGAATCCCTGTGACAGGTTGTAGAATGATGGCAGGGAGACTTCAACCGCGGTTTCCCCGACAGTCTGCTGATATGTCAGTCCGGTATGGGTAACGAGGTTCCCCGCCGGCACCAGCACCTGGTGCGACAGATTATACAACTTCTGCGTGTAAGAAACATGGCAGAGCAGCAAAAGGAATATACCCACCAGCAACCGCTTCATTTTCAAGGTCCTTTTGTTTTCAGACCCAAAAGTAATACTTTTTAGGCAGATTCGGTCCTGTCAGTGATCAGTTTAAGGCTTTTGAGGGGCTCGGTAAACCTGAAAAGGAGGGCGAGTGAGAATCCGGCTGTCATCTGTATGGCTGCGGCTGCCATCCATGATATACCCGTCCTGCGCAACAGCCATCCGGTGATCAGGGTGGCAGAAAGCATCAGGAGATACGCCAGGATCCTCCGGGCACCGGCAACGGATGTCATGCTCTTCCTCACTGCCACCATGCAGGCCAGCGCAACCATCGTCTGGGTGGCCATGGCTGAGCATGCTGCTCCTGTTGCCCCGTGCGAGGGGATCACGATCATGTTGACCGCAATATTGAGGATCATCCCCGAAAGGGTTATAAGGCCCAGCAGCCTGAGCTTCCCGGCAGCGGTAATCATGGTACTGAATATGTAAATCACCCCTACAGGCACCAGGGTGAACATCAGCAACCTGAAAGCGGTTACAGCGCTGTCAGCAGGTGATGCATAAAGGAGGTCAAGCAACTCGTGAGGGAATGTGGCGAGGGTGACTGCGCCGATGCCCAGGGGAGCCAGCAGCATCCGTCCGGCCATCTTGGCCAATGGTGAGACATCGCCTCCTGAAGTCAGTCCCCTGGTCATTATCGGCAGCAGAAGCCCGCCGAACATCACCGGTATCATGGCCAGAGCATCGAATAGCCTGAAGGCCTGTGCATAGTTGCCTGCCTCGGTGGCGCCGTCAGGCAGCAGGCGCTCAATCATCACAGAGTCAATCCTCCAGTAGACAGTCATGGTGAAGGCAACAACGGTATACGGAAGTCCGGTCACAATAATGGTCCTCAGCACTGCAGTATCGGGTTTTACCCCGGATACTTCCCCCTTCCTTACAACTACGGCCAGCGCAATGCACATTACCACAAGCAGGGCTGCGCTCTGTGCCCAGACAAACCATTCGATCCTGAAACTTCCCTCAGAGACTCCTCCCCACAGCAACACTGCACATATAATGATCATCACCAGCCTGTCGGCAACTGACAGCAGGCTGTCGAGGAAGAGGTACTGCATACCGCTGATATTTGACCTGAGCCAGAGGATCATTGAAGCCATGGCCTGGTTCAGCATCAGCACCAGAAGCATCCTGATATGCCAGTCCCGGTAACCAAGAGCCATGGCAACACCCAGCGTAACCATGAAGTAGGCCAAGCTAAGAAGCAGGCGCAGAAGAAGAACATTGCCAAAATAAAGCTTTACCCTTGTGGGATCGGCAGAGACTGCCCTGTTGTTGAAGCCTGACAGTCCCATATCAAGGATCAGTGTAAAAAGGACCGAAAAGCTGAAGAGGGAAAAATAGGCACCATAGGCTGTCTCGCCGACAACATTCTGGACGGTACGGTCTATACCAAGAACCCAGAATGCCTTGACCAGAACGCTCACCGTCAGAAGGAAAAGAATATTGATCAGGAATTTTCGCCTCAAATCAGTCTGCCTCAGGTTATGGAATAAATGCCAATTTATAAATAAATTGCAACATTTGTAACCAGGAAGCGGCAGCGGAGTATGATCATAGCAATAAATGCACGTACACTCAGGGCAGTACCCCGTGACGGCATCGGGTGGTTCACCCTGGAGGTAGTCAGGGGGATGGTGAGGAACCATCCTGAACACCGGTTTGTCATGATCAGCGACAGGAAATACTCTGAGATGCCGGTAGATACCGTCAGTCGGGAAGAACGGTTGACGAAGGCAGCCGGAAGGAAGGACCTCAGGTTGACGGAAGATGCCGATAGGAAGGACCGCGGGGTGACTGAGGCTGCCGGAAGAAAGGACCAAAGTTTAACGGAGGCTGCAGGTAGGAAGGACCGCGGGTTCCCACTGGAAGGGAGCAACGTTGAGTATGTTACCATCCCTTTGCGGACGGTTCATCCGGTACTGTGGCATTTCTGGCATGAATACCTGCTCCCTCCCGTGCTTAAACGTACCGGTGCCGACGTTTTTATCGCCCCTGACGGGATGATTCCATTGCGTACTGACGTTCCCTGCATACCGGTAATTCACGATCTCAACCATGAGCACCGGCCGGGTGACATTCCGCGGGTAGAATGCCGCTATTACCGCCGGCGGTTCCCTCTCTTTGCAGGGAAGGGAGCCCGCGTTGCAACAGTATCTCATTTCTCTGCCGATGATATAGCTTCTACCTACGGCATTGATCCGGCAAAGATTGATGTGGTGCCAAACGGCGTGGCGGAGAGCTTCTCTCCTCCGCTGGCAGGTGAAGTAGAGGAAACGCGAAAACAATACACCGGGGGAAGACCTTACTTTCTTTTTGTCAGCAATTTCTCGCCACGAAAGAACGTGGAGGCTGTAATAAGGGCTTTTGAGCAATTCAGGAAGGCGGGCCATGGTGATCACGTGCTGCTTCTCGCAGGGCGGAGGCTGTATCTTACGAAGGAGATGGACAGGCACCTGGAGGCCTCTCCATACGGTAATGATATTCTTTTCACCGGTTCGGTGACGCGTGATGTGCTGCGCCGGCTTTACGGTGCAGCGGAGGCGCTGACCTTCGTACCCTGGCTGGAGGGTTTCGGCATTCCTGTGGTGGAGGCGCAGCGGTGCGGGACTCCGTGCATCCTGTCGGACGGTTCGTCGCTGCCCGAGGTGAGCGGCGGCGCGGCGCTCTGCGTCAGCCCTGCTGACGCAGGTGCCATAGCGGAGGCTATGGCACGCCTCGTCACCGACGGCGCGCTGCGCCGCCGCCTTGCCACCGAAGGACTGGCCAACTCCATGCGGTACACCTGGGAAGGTGCAGCTGAGGCGATGTGGCAATCAGTTTTGAAAGCTACCAGGAAATGAAGCGGAAACATGATAATATTCCTGTGAACCTGATACCCGGACTAAGTCATCAGCCCGGGTCAAAGGAGACCCTGATGCTTAAACCATTCTTCCTTGACGGTATCAGGGAGGCCGGATGTGACGAGGCAGGCCGCGGCTGCCTGGCAGGCCCCGTCTATGCAGCCGCTGTCATCCTGCCCAAAAGATACCGCAACAGGGAACTGAATGACTCCAAGAAGCTGACCGCCCGGCAGCGCGAGAGGCTCCGTGAAGAAATCATCTCAGCAGCCACAGCATGGTGCATCGCTTCATGTTCCAATACTGAAATTGACGAAATGAACATACTCCGTGCATCAATCACAGCCATGCACAGGGCAATCGCCGGACTGAAGGTCACACCCCTCCTGCTTTTGATTGACGGCAACCGATTCTATACCTACGGTGAAATACCCCATCACACAATTGTCCGCGGAGATGCAACCTACCTGTCCATCGCAGCCGCCTCAGTACTGGCAAAGACAGAACGCGACCGCCACATGGAGGAACTTGACGCACTCTTCCCCTGCTATGGCTGGAGACACAACAAGGGTTATCCAACCCCGGAACACCGCCGGGCGATAGCAGAAAACGGCGCCAGCCCCTGGCACCGCCTTTCATTCAACCTGATTGATCTCCAGAAAGAGCTCCCTTTCCTGTAACAGGCTGAGCTTCCATCCCATCAACAGCAAGAGCTCCCTTTCCTTTAACAGGCTGAACTTCCATCCCATCAACAGCAAAAGCTCTCTTTCCTGTGACCGGGGAAACTCCTTTCTTATAAATTGTTAAAATCACTTTCTCAGAAAACGGATTTTAATATCTTTGGCTCTTCGCAAAAATTAACAACTCAATAAACCATGAGAAAACTGTTAGCTATTCTTGTTATCCTCGTAACCTTCTCAGCCTCACAGGCAAGAGCTGATGAAGGGATGTGGCTGCTGCCGCTAATTGAGAAGCTCAACATCGGCACCATGACCGAGATGGGACTCAAACTGACTGCGGAAGATATTTACAGCATTAACCAGGCAAGCCTTAAGGATGCCATCGTTATCTTCGGAGGCGGTTGTACTGCTGAGATCGTTTCACCCCAGGGCCTTCTGCTGACCAATCACCACTGCGGTTACGGCCAGATACAGAATCACAGTACCGTTGAGAATGATTACCTCAACAACGGTTTCTGGGCAATGTCAAAGGAGGAAGAGCTTCCCAACCCGGGTCTCTCGGTCACCTTCCTTGTGCGTATAGATGACGTCACCGCCAGGGTTCTGGGCAAGGTCAACTCTGAAATGACAGAAACTGCCCGCCGCGAGGCTATCCAGGCAGAAAGCTCTGCCATATCGGCCGAAGCAATTAAAGGAACCCACTACAATGCCCGCGTACAGCCTTTCTACGGCGGAAACCAGTATTTCCTGCTTATTTATGAGGTCTACTCCGATGTAAGACTCGTTGGAACCCCTCCCAATTCAATAGGAAAATACGGCCATGACACAGACAACTGGATGTGGCCGCGCCATACAGGCGACTTCAGCGTCTTCAGGGTTTATATGAGCCCCGACGGCAAGCCGGCACAGTACTCAAAGGACAATGTTCCCCTCCAACCGAAGCACTACCTGCCGGTTTCAATAAAGAACCTGCAGAAAAACGACTTCGCCATGGTGATGGGTTACCCCGGCACCACAACCAGGTACATGACCTCATACGAGGTTGATGAAGCCATGAAGATCACCAACGCCAACAGGATCAAAATCCGCGGTGAGCGCCAGGAGATCTGGATGAAGGATATGATGGCTGACCCGAAGGTTAATATACAGTATGCTTCAAAATACTCAGGTTCATCCAACTACTGGAAGTTCTCGATAGGTCAGAACGAAGGACTGGCCCGCCTCCGCACCGCAGAGAAGAAAGCTGCCTTCGAGGCTGAATTCATGAAGTGGGTCAAGGCTGACCCCGCAAGAACCGCCAGATACGGAAACGCCCTTTCACTCATTGAAAATGCAGTTAAGGGAAGAGCGGAAAAATACAACGTTGTCCAGTACATCAACGAAGCGTTCAGGGGCTCCATGGAAATGGTCGGTCTGGCCAGCCAGATGACCCCGCTCGAGGAGGCTCTCGCAGGAAAGGACAAGGAGAAGATTGACGGCATGATCGGCAGGCTGAAGAGGGTATTGGAAAACTTCTATGGTGATTATAACTATCCGACTGACCAGGCAACCACAAAGGCGATGATCAGGCTTTACAGGGCTGATATTGATCCGGGATACCTGCCTTCTTTCTATACCCTGATAGATACAAAATTCAAGGGCAACGTTGACGCATTCGTTGACAACATGTTTGCGAAGTCAGTATTCACCACCCAGGAGAAACTCAGAGCCTTCCTTGAGGCCCCAAGCCTGAAGGTGCTTCAGAAAGATCCCGCATTCATCATGGCAAAGTCAATAGATGAGGTCCGAACAGCCCTTCAGAAGGATATCTCCGGATTCAATGATGATCTGTCAAAAGGACAGCGTCTCTTCATGGCAGGTGTCATGGAATACCAGCCTGACAGGACACAATATCCCGATGCAAACTTTACAATGAGGCTGACTTACGGACAGGTGCTTGACTACTACCCGTATGATGCAGTGCATTACAACTGGTATACCACACTCGATGGCGTTGTGCAGAAGTACAAGCCGGGCGACTATGAGTTTGATCTGCCGAAGAGGCTTATCGACCTGAATAACAAAAGGGAGTATGGCCGTTATGCCTCCCCGGATGGTTATATGCCCGTATGCTTCATCACCAACAATGACATTACCGGCGGTAACTCCGGCAGCCCCGTCATCAACGGCAACGGTGAACTTATCGGCCTGGCCTTTGACGGCAACTGGGAGGCAATGACCGGCAACATAGCCTTTGAACCCGACCTCCAGAGGTGCATCTGCGTTGACATCCGCTACGTACTCTGGGTGATTGACATCTATTCAGGAGCAGGATACCTGCTTGATGAGATGGATATAAGGCAGTAGGGCAGGAAATAGCCGGCAGCCAGCAGTCGCAGTCGGCAGTAGGTAGTCGCAGTCAATCAGCAAGGTTAACTGCTGCAGACCGTGGGCCGCCGACTGCTGACTGCTTTTTTATTGCCTATTGCCACCTAAAGTGCTACTTTTGCAAAAATTTCCTGATGCAGCTAAGTATAATTGAAATAGTAGCCTGTTTTATGGTTTTGTTCGCCATAATTGATATTCCGGGATCGATACCTATAATCCTGAATATCAAATCCAAAACAGGCAATATACATCCCTTGAGAGCAACCCTTGTATCTCTTGGCATATTCCTGGCCTTCCTGGTCTTCGGGGAGAAGCTTCTCGGGATATTCGGTATTGATGTGGGTTCCTTTGCAATTGCAGGCTCCTTTATTATATTCCTCCTGGGCATGGAAATGGTGCTGGGAGCTGAATTCTTCAAGCATGACTCACCGGGAGGAGGGACAATAGTTCCAATCGCTTTCCCGCTTATTGCAGGGGCAGGGTCGATAACCACCATCCTCTCCCTGAGAGCTGAGTATGCAACAATAAACATACTCGTTGCCCTCCTGCTTAACATGGTGATAGTTTTTCTGGTTCTGAGGCTCACCTCCAGGATAGAAAGACTTCTGGGCCCCACCGGGTTGCATATACTGAAGAAATTTTTCGGTATTATCCTGATCGCCATTGCCATCAGGCTCTTCATCAACAACACCGGCATCACTCTGCCTCAATGAGCAAGGAGGAGATAACCATCTATACTGATGGCGCCTGCAGCGGCAACCCCGGACCGGGAGGCTACGGCGTGGTGCTGATCTCGGGCCGTCACCGCAAGGAGTTATCGCAGGGATTCAGGCTTACCACCAACAACCGGATGGAACTGCTGGCAGCCATAATCGGGCTCGAAGCCCTGAAACGCGAGAACCTTACCGTCAGACTTTTTACAGACTCACAGTACCTGGTAAACGCGGTTAATAACAGATGGCTCTTCACCTGGGAATCAAAAAGATTTGCCAGGAAAAAGAACCAGGATCTCTGGATCCGTTTCCTGGAGGTTTACCGGCGCCACCGTGTGTCACTGTCCTGGGTGAAGGGACATAACAACAACCCTGAGAATGAACGGTGTGACACCCTGGCTGTGGCCGCGTCAAAAGGGCCCGTGCTTCTTGAGGATGAAGGCTACCAGCCGAACAATGACACTGAAGAACTCATCTGATAAAGCCTGGAATTTTTGTCTTTGCCAAAAAAAAGTACAATTTTGCACAAAAGGGGAGAAATGAAAAGTTTCATACACAAAGCCACCGATCTTACACCGGAAATAATCCTTGCACCTGAAGAAAACAGGTTCATCATCTCAGGCAAGTCAGCCCCTGAGGATGTCAGAGGACTCTATTATCCCGTGGTTGAATGGATGGAGGCATTCACCGCTGAAGTAAGGAACAGGAATAACTATACCGACAGCAATCCGTTACGCCTGAAACTTGATCTGGAATATTTCAATTCTTCATCTGCCAAATTTCTTCTTGATGTGCTGAACTTCATCCGTGATCTGAATAATGATGGTGTTCCTGTTGACGTGGAATGGCACTATGATGAGGAGGATGTAGACCTGCGGGAGGCCGGGGAGGATCTGGCGCTTCTCTGTGAACTTACATTCAGGTATTGCCCCAAGTCAAGATGAGCAACCGGAGAGGGCCGGCAGAACTGTACAACCTGCTTGACTCACTGCAGATTATCTATGAGTATATAGAGCACCCTCCTGTACCAACCGTGGAGGAGGCAATGAAATACTGGTCAGGAATTGACTCCGGACACTGCAAAAACATCTTTTTCCGCAATCACAAGGGTGACCGCCATTACCTCGTAATACTCTATTATGATTCAAAACTGAATATCAGGGAGCTTGAGCAGAAGCTCCGCCAGGGTAAGCTCTCCTTCGCCTCTGACCGGAGACTGATGCAGTATCTGGGCCTCACACCAGGTTCAGTTTCCCCGTTCGGCCTCATCAATGACCACAACCGTCACGTTCATCTCTTCATAGACAAAACACTCCTCAATCATGAGCGGCTCTCATTTCACCCCAACACCAACACCGCTTCCCTGATCATCCCCCGTGAGGGACTCTTCAGGTTCCTGGCCCATACCGGCAACACCTACGAATTCATCTGACCTGCATTCATTCAGCGTCTGAATCTCCATTCACCGGAATCTTTCCGTCATCCGCGGGAATTGTCTGCATTTTTTCCTGACAATTAACATCCTGATGCAGCAATAAACTAATTGTAACAGTCTTTTTTCAGGACTTGCTTCTTAAACTAAAACTCATTACTGCCATGAAAAGAATTGCATTAACACTTGCGGTGCTTATCCTATGCACTCTTGGAGGAGCCGGGGCAGGCAGCCTGACTGAAGACGGGAAAAACAATAAGATTGATAAACGGACAGGCACCCGGGCTGCCGGACAAAACGTCAACCGGGCTGCCGGACAAAACGTCAACCGGGCTGCCGGACAGAACGAAATGAAGGCTGCCACCCAGGACTCTGTCAAAAAAAGAACCTACGGCGCCAGATTTGTTACCAGACCTCCGGTCATTGACGGGGAAATTGAAGATGAAGCCTGGCTCGAGGGGGAATGGCAGGGTGATTTCACCCAGTTTGAGCCTCACAACGGAGCATCTGCCTCACAGAAAACGGAATTCAATATCCTGTTCGATGACAACAACATATACGTTGCCTTCAGGGCCTATGACACCAATCCTGACAGCATTGTCCGGCGAATATCGAGGAGGGACAATGGTGACGGTGATTTTGTGGGGATCGGATTCGACAGCTACCATGATCTCCAGACCGGTTTTGCCTTCATGGCAAATGCCGCCGGTGTGAAGAATGACTTCATCTGGTCACAGGATGGACGCATGGAGGATAACACCTGGGATCCTATCTGGTTTGCAGGAGCCAAAGTATATGACTGGGGATGGGCCGCTGAGATGAGGATACCCCTGACCCAGCTTCGCTTCAGGATATCCGATGACGGCATATGGGGGGTGGAGGTCTTTCGCCGTCTTTTCCGGAACCAGGAGATGTCTGCATGGCAGCCAATTGACAGAAACGCCTCAGGACTGGTACATAACTTCGGGGAACTCACAGGCCTGACAGGCATTAAACCTAGAAAACAGGCTGACATCACCCCCTTCGTTGTCGGAAGCCTTGAGACCTTTGAAAGAGAGGAGGGCAACCCCTTTGCAACAGGAAAAGCCTGGAAGTACAACGGAGGACTTGACGCCAAGTTCGGTATCACCAACAATATGACACTTGACCTTACCCTCAATCCCGATTTCGGGCAGGTTGAAGCTGACCCCTCCGAGGTAAACCTCACCGCCTATGAGACATTTTTCCAGGAGAAGAGGCCATTCTTCATCGAAGGCAATAACATCACAAGCCTGAAAACCGGGGTTGGAGACGGTGATCTGGGTTTTGACAACCTGTTCTATTCGAGAAGGATAGGGAGAAGCCCGCATCTATGGGCAGATACTGAGGATAACGAATTTGCCCGGGTACCCCGGGTGACTCCCATCATCAGCGCAGCCAAACTGACAGGGAAAACCCCGGACGGCCTTTCCGTGGGGATTGTTGAGGCGGTGACGGCTGAAGGGAGGGCAGTGATAGATTCTCTCGGAATGAGGAGTGAACAGACGGTGGAGCCTCTGACAAACTATTTCGTGTCAAGGATTTCGAAAGATTTCGGAGGCGGCAGGACAATCGTCGGCGGAGCTTATACAAACACTTATCGCTTCCTCGACGCAAGAGGAACCGATGAGCTTGTACGCAGCGCCAACACTGCCGGTGTTGATTTCACTCGTTTTTTCGGAGAGGAACGGAAGTGGTTATTTTCGGCAACTGCTGCCGGAAGCAACCTCAATGGCAGCGAGGCGGCCATTGAAAAGGTACAGCGTTCATCCATCCATTTCTACCAGAGACCTGATGCTGATTACATTGAGGTTGACCCGACCCGCACCAGCCTCAACGGCTTCGGAGGCAACATCCAGGCCGGAAAGGTGGGGGGTAAATGGAACTTCACCGGTTTTGCATACCTTAAATCACCGGGATTTGACCTCAATGACGTGGGATATCTTCAGAGCGCCGATGCAATCTTTGCCGGCCTGTGGTCAGCCTACAGCTTTGACAAGCCTTTCAGCATCTTCAGGCGAATAAGACCCAATGCCAACCTTGTCGGTATCTGGGACTTCGGCGGCACCCACCTTGCCACCAACGGTAACCTCAGTTTCTATATCCAGTTCAAGAACCTCTGGTGGACAAATTACGGAGCAAGTTATCGCGGAAATGCGTTATCAACCACTCTGCTGAGGGGAGGTCCCACAATGATTAATCCCTCTTACCTCAGCTGGTGGTTTAACCTTGGCTCAAACAGCTCAAGAAGCGTTTATGCCACGGTCTTTGCCAACGGGGGATTCGGAGGAGATAATTCGTCTGAAAGATACACGGCCGGCCTTGATCTCACAGTCAAACCGGGAAGGTCATTTACTGCATCAGTTTCTCCTTCCTATTCAAGAAACCGGAATGAAATTCAATACCTGACACATACCAGTGACAATGACCGGTATATCCTTTCACGGATAGACCAGCAGATTGTAAGCATGTCAGTCAGGCTGAACTACAACATCACCCCTGACCTTACCGTGCAGTACTGGGGGCAGCCGTTCCTGGCAGCTATGGACTACAGCAGGTTCAAGGCAGTGACCGATCCGAGGGCTGAAAAGCTGACTGACAGGTATCACCTTATCACAGACAGTGAGCTGACCTATGATGCCGATGATAACAGCTACTCGGTTGATGAAGACGGGGATGAGACCATTGACTACAGCTTCGACAACCCTGACAACAACTATGACCAGTTCCTTTCCAACCTTGTTGTCAGATGGGAATTCAGGCCTGGATCTACCCTCTTCCTTGTATGGTCACAGACCCGAAGCTACAATGACAATACCGGATCATTCTCGCTTGAGCAGAACCTGAATAACCTGTATACTGCAGAAAAACCATATGATGTCTTCCTTATCAAATTCACCTACCGTTTTGGTTTGCGCTGAGCGCCTATGAACGCAGGTCCGGAAGAGCGGTGGATGAATTTCCACCGCTCTTTTTCCGTTTTTTCATTTAAGCTGCTCTCCATATATTTTGTTTAACTTTGTGTTACTTTACTGTCCCTTAAACCCCTTGCCATGAAAAGTATCCTGCTGATTCTTCTGCTTCTTCCTGCTGTTGCAGTATCCGCCCAGGAGTATGAAAAGAAGGTCTATACAGCATCCCGGGCAAATACCCCGCCGGTAATAAACGGTGAACTTGATGACCAGGCCTGGACAGAGGGCGAATGGGGAGGTGACTTCATGCAGTTTGAACCCTATGAAGGAGTGGCCCCGAAGCAGAAAACCGAATTCAAAATACTCTATGACGACAATAACATTTATGTTGCACTAAAAATGTGGGACACGGCCCCTGACAGCATTGTCGCACGTATGACCAGGCGCGATGACACTGACGGTGACCAGGTTGTGGTAGCTTTTGATTCTTACTTTGACCAGCGTACAGCCTTTGGTTTCGGGGTAAGCGCTGCCGGTGTGAAGGGTGATCTCATCTGGACGGATGACGGAACGAATGAAGATGAGACGTTTGATCCGATATGGTACGTCAAAACAGGTATTTATGACTGGGGCTGGGCGGCAGAGATGAAGATACCCCTGACACAACTCAGGTTTGCCAACAAGGATGAACAGGTATGGGGCTTTGAGGTCATCAGGGAAATTTACAGGCATAACGAAACAGACCTCTGGCAACCTATTGCAAGAAATGCGTCAGGTCTTGTTCACAATGCAGGGCTGCTTCAAGGGTTGAACAATATCAAACCGAGGAAGCTGTTTGACCTCACCCCATATGGCGTTGCCAGGCTTGAAACTTACGAAGGGGAAGAAGGGAACCCGTGGCAGGACGGAACCGATATCAAGGCAAATGCAGGGCTTGATGCAAAGATCGGAGTGACAAACAACATGATTCTCAGTCTTTCACTGAACCCTGACTTCGGGCAGGTGGAGGCAGACCCGTCAGAGGTTAACCTGACAGCCTTCGAGACATATTTCAGTGAAAAAAGACCTTTTTTCATAGAAGGGCGGAACATTACATCCTACAACCTGGGGATAGGCGACGGAGATGAGGGTAATGACAACCTCTTTTATTCGAGACGCATCGGGAGAAGACCTTCAGTGAGTCACTCCCCTGACGATGATGAATTCGCCTGGACCCCGGCCTTTACACCGATTATCGGAGCGGCCAAGCTTACCGGTAAGTCTTCAGGAGGTCTTTCAATGGGCGCCATTGAAGCAGTGACCGCACAGGTCAATACAAGAATTTACAATGAACTAACTGACGAGACATCATACCGCACGGCCGAGCCCCTTTCCAATTTTGCTCTCGGCAGAGTACAAAAGGATTTCAATGACGGAAAAACAATTGTCGGAGGTATAATCACCAGCACAATCCGGCAACTGGATGCAACCACAGAAGACTATTTCCACAAATCAGCCACAACCGGTGGTCTTGATTTTACAAAGTATTTCGGCGATAGAAACTACATTTTCCAGATCCGTACCGTATTCAGCACGGTAACGGGAACCGAGGATATGATTGCACGTACGCAACGGTCAATAATTCACAATTTCAGGCGGCCTGATGCAGACTATACCGATTATGACCCCACCCGGACATCGTTGACCGGAACCGGAGGTAATCTCATGGCCGGAAAAATAGGGGGAAACTGGCAGTTCATTTACCTCTCAGCCTGGAAATCCCCTGGCCTTGAGCTGAATGACATCGGATATATGCAGGTGGCTGACCAGTACCTAGGAGTGGGGGTAATCAACTACAATATCTATAAGCCTTTCGGTATTTTCAATAACATGCATATGGGCACCAACCTAATCCATCTCATGGACTTCGGGGGTAACCTGAATGTTGCAGGCATTTCCGGGTCATGGTCGGCACAATATAAGAACCTCTGGCATACCTTCATCAGCGGACAGATAAACAGCCCTGAAAAAGACAACCTTATGCTGCGCGGTGGCCCGATGATGAAGATGCCGGGAAATATGTACATCGGGGGTGGGATCAACAGCAACTCACGAAAAAAGTTTGCAGCTGAGATTGACTTCAGCTATCACAAAACATTCCAGGATGCCCGCACTGCCTGCAATATCAGTTTCGAAGCAGAGTACCGGCCGGTAAACACCCTGACCATCAGTGTTGAACCTGAATGGAGCAGAACACTGAACAATATGCAGTATGTCACCACCAGGTCACTGACCAGCGGCGTTTATACCCCCAGGTACATCTTTGCCTCAATTGATCAGAAAATACTGAGCATGTCCCTGAGAATCGATTATAATATCACCCCTGACCTCACTATACAATACTGGGGACAGCCATTCTTCGGTTCGGGATCCTACAGCAACTTCAGGCACATAACTGATCCGGTGGCGGATGAGTTTGACGACAGGTATGAACTCTTCAGCCAGGCACAGATAGAGTATATCAGCGGAGATAATGAATATGCCGTGGACGAAAACCAGGACTCATGGACAGACTACTCCTTCCCGAATCCTGACTTCACCGTCAGTGAGTTCCTGCATAACCTGGTTGTACGCTGGGAGTTCCTGCCCGGGTCAACCGCGTACCTTGTATGGTCACAGACACGTGAATACTCTACGGGGGACGGACTGTTCGATCTGGGATCCCAGGCCGGAAGCTTGTTTGGAGACACCAAACCCCATAATGTTTTTCTTGTAAAATTTTCATACAGGTTCGGTCTATGATGAACAATACCTGTCCCTGGCCTTCAGGTGATCCGCTGATGATTACCTATCATGACACCGAATGGGGTGTCCCGGTTCATGATGATATCAAGTGGTTTGAACATATCATCCTTGACGGAGCACAGGCCGGCCTGAGCTGGAAAACGATCCTTCACAGGCGTGAAGGGTACCGGAAGGCATTTGACGGATTTGATCCGGCAAAAGTGGCCCTTTATGACGAATACAGGTTCAGTGAGCTGCTGAATAACGAAGGAATCATCCGTAACAAACTTAAGATCAGATCAGCAATCAGCAATGCAAAGGCATTTCTAAAGGTACAGGAGGAATTCGGAACATTTGATGCATACATCTGGAAGTTCACTGAAGGCAAAACCGTTGTAAACCAGTGGAAAAGCCTCGGTGAGCTTCCTGCGAGTACTCCCCTTTCAGACCTAATCAGCAAGGATCTTAAAAAGAGGGGGTTCACTTTCGTGGGATCAACCATCTGTTACGCTTTCATGCAGGCTTCCGGGATGGTGAATGATCACCTGGTCACCTGCTTCAGGCACCCGGAAGTGAATCAGCCCTGAAGAGTTGGGGTGAGTTTCCCCGGGAAAGAGCCGCCAACTATAAGTCACTCCCCGCTTCCATTATGTTGAACTTCACTGGGCAGTTAACTCCTGTAACAAGATATACCCCTGTTCCGGTAAGATTCATCTTCCGGAGCAGGATTTACCCGTCAGAAGATATACCCCAGTTCCAGTGTGATGAACCTTCCCGGGCAGACGGCACCCTTGCTGTCATAGAATTTTGTATCAAGAATGTTCTGTATCCCGAGGTCAACAGAGATCTTTTCAAGGAACACCCTTGAGAACTTCATGTCGACAGAGACATAAGCCGGGTAGCGGTTACTGCCGATGACCTCGTCAAAGATGTTCTGGTCATTTGCCCACATTGCCCCCTGGTACCTTGCAACCAGGCCGGCATTGACAATCCTGTTGTTCCACCGGGCTGATAGTGAAAGTGTGGTTGAAGGGACATCGGTCAGATGATTTCCTGTCAGGTCAATGGGGTCTCCGGAGTCAAGAGGCCTGTAATCAGATATAACTGAACAGGTGTATCCGAATGCAGCTCCGATGAATATTGAAGAATTCACGGGATAGCTCAGTTCTGCCTCGGCGCCTGTTATCTCCACCAGCGGAATATTTGTCCTGACCAGTATCGGCCTCAGCCCGTACCCCATGTCAATGGAGTCACCGGTATTGACATAATAGAGAAAATCCTTTCCTGTGGAGTAATATGCCGAGAGCGAAGCCTTCAGCCTGCCTGCCAGGGTGATGTCACCTCCCGCCTCAATGTTTGTGAGGTATTCCGGCCCGGCATCCGGGTTTGCCAGCTTGAACCCGCCCCTGATTCGTCCTGACCTGCAAAGGTCGTCAAGAACTGACGGCCTGAAACCCCTGCCTGCGGAAGCGTAAAGCCTTAATTCCGGTGACGGGGTGTAATTGATGGCCAGCCTGGGACTCAGGGCGCCCCATGTGACATTATCCATATCACGGTCCTCAATATTCCTCATGAAAACCGTTTCTGCCGAAGGTGTATCAACATAAAAAGCACCATCGCGGAAGGTGGAGAGATCATACCTGACACCGGCAGTGATGGTCAGTCGTTCAGGCAGAAGTGCAAAGGCCTCCTGAAGGTAAAAGCCTGCACTGAGCATCCTGCCACGGTTATAGACAATATCAGTTGAGGTGTGGTAGACATCTGCAGCATCAACGCTTCCAACCTTCAGGTCAGCTCCGGCAGTCAGGCTGTGTCGGCTGCCTGCCTTCCATCTTACCGAAGAGAGAATACCGGCATCAACCCGTTCTGACAGGACATTATACCAGGTGTAGTCATCCTTCATATATTCATTGACCTTTTTATAATCCTCTTTCAGCCAGAACAGGCTTATATCCGCCGAAAGGCGGCTGCGTTCAACACTGTACCTCGTCCGGAACTGGTATGTATCGTGATCCGTGGTGTTCCCGTGAGGCTGATATACCAGCTCACCGGTGCCGCGCCTGTCGTTGTATGCAATGAAATCGGCCTCGAGGAACTCACCCTTCCTGATATTGTAACCTGCCTTCAGGCTGCCTGAATACTCCTGCATATCAGAAGCCACGATAAACGGGTTGGCAGCCTGGTCAAATTCCGACTGTGTTATATAGCCGTCGCTCTGGCGGTAAAAGCCGTTAAGCAGGTAGTAAAAACCCTTCTCCGTACCGGGATTCAGTTTCTGGCCGATGCTTAGCCGCCCGTTAAAGGTGTTATAGGTGCCATAGCCGGCTGACACCCTGCCTGATAATCCTCCTTCAGGCCTGCGGGTGATGACATTTATGGCCCCTCCCATGGCATTGCTGCCATACATTGATGATGCCGGCCCCTTCACCACCTCAATGCGATCAACCATGGCCGGGTCAAGCAGATTCCAGTTTACTGAGCCCCCGTCTGATTTATTTACCGGCACTCCGTCTATCATCACCAGCACCCTTGCCTGCTCATTGCCGCTGAGTCCCCTCATTGTCACACTTGATTTATGGGAGAAGATGCCGAATGAGCGGCTTACAATCAGGCCGGGCACGGTTGACAGCATCTCATCTACAGTTGTAACCGGTCTTGATGCAATTGCTGCCGAACTTATCAGGGTGACACGTGCCGGAACATCCGCAATGCGGCTTGAGCCCCTGTTTGCGGTGATGATAACCTCTCCCGCGTCAATGAATTCCTCTTCCAGCGTGAAGCTTATATATACTGTACCACCATCAGTAACCTCAACCTTCTCTTTCTGTGATTTATATCCCAGCATCCTGGCTTCCAGTATATGGCTTCCTGCCGGCACCTGTTCAAAAATGAAGCCTCCGTTGACATCCGTGGTCACACCCTTTATATCATCCAGAATAACTGCAACATCGGAGAGCGGACGGCCTTCAGGGCCACCGGCAACCATGCCTGTGACAGTGCCCTGCGCAGAGACCCCTGCCGCAAACGCCAGCAGAAGTAATGATGAAAGTATTAATCCGGAGGTTTTCACTCTTATCCCTTTTACTGAATGCTATTTCTGAATCTTGATCGCTATCTCCATCTCACCTGATGCCACCTCGTCGGCATGGATGACCTTGATGAGACCATATTTGCCGTCCGATGTGCGGAAGGGCACAACCTTGCCTGAGAAAGCGAATTTTGACTGGCCGCTTACACTGCCCGGCCGGTAGGCATTGACCAGCAGGCTGTCATTGGTTGCCTCATCAAATTTCAATGTAGTGACGAGGTTATTGTCTGAAGTGTAATAATCATACAGGGTCTGGTTTCGCACACTCCACCCCCCGAAGAGCGGATAATACGTCAGCGCCGAAGCATAGGCAGGGCAGGTCAGGGTAGGTGATGAGTTGCCGGAAGTGAGATACCAGAATGCGGCCATATCAACACTACCCTCGTTGCCTGCAACACCGGCTGCATGCCATGCTGTACCTGTGTGCAGGTCAACAAAATGTGGCAGGGAGGGGTTATCCTGCAACCCAATCCTGACCGAAGGGTAATGGCTAATCTCACCCCAGGCTGACCCGGTTCCCTTCAGGACGGTAAGTGATGCCGAAGCGGTGTCACGGTATGAATTCATTACTGAGAATACCCACCGTTCAACCTGCCCGTAACCTCTCGTGTAAATCAGGGTTGTGTCAAGCCCACCATAGCTGATGTACATCCCCCTGTCTGCCTCTGTGATGACTACGCCGTCAGAGATCCTCTTTACAACCAGGTTGGTAATTGCCCCACCCCCGCCGGAAACAGATATACCGAACCTGAGGCTGCCTCCCGGTGCCACGGCAGAACCGTCAGCAGTAAACTCACTCCCTGATCTGAGAAGGATCAGAGGTGTTGTCTCAGACTCCTCCTTCCCGCAACCGGTAAAGGCAATGACAATGAGCAAAGCGATGGCCTGACCCAGTTTTGCCATGTCCGCCCTACTTTGTCTTAACGAGGAATGTAACTGAACCGTCTTCCCCCTGCGTAACGGCAGATGCCAGCAGGAGTCCGTATGTTCCGCCCTGGGTTTTGAATGCCCATACCTGCCCGACCTGAACATCCTTGGCTTTCTTGCGCGCATTATCACTGTCAAAGGATGTCTCAATCAGGGCATCACCATCCTGAACGGCCTCAAACTGGACCTGCGTAAGCATGGTCTGAAAGAAGTAGGTGGTGTTTTTGGTGCTCCAGTTATCCGGCATGTCATCCCCCGTAAAAATATCACGGATGCCTGACCCGGGGGAAGCCAGTGCTATGTTGTTGCCTGTCTCAGCCTCAAAGAAGCAGAAAATGTCAATTACTTCGGGTTTATTCGCAGCCTGGCTCATGGTATAAGTCTTGTTTTCAGCCAGGGAATAAAATCCGGGAATGGTAGTGTTGGCCTGGGCACCAAGTGTAACTGAAGGATCTTCCTTTTCCTTCTCGCAACCTGAAACCATTACCGCAAACAGCGGAAGAATCATTAACAGTGCAAATCTTGTTTTCATGTCAGTACTGCTTTCAAAATCGTTATGCATTTTATTTCATATCGTCGGCAAAGATAGTCTCCGGCTTTCTCAAATAAATGATACATGTCATAAAATGACGATTTGTTAAACACACGTGGTACAATTTTTGATGTTTATTAATTATGAGGCGCCTCTTCATTTAATGTATTAACCTAAACTTTCAATTATGAAGAGGAAAAAAGAAAAAGTTCCCGGTTTTGATGATATTATCTTCCGGGATCGCAACAAGGAGTATGGTGCTTACGATCTGCGCCGGCGCTACGGGTCAACGATGAGCATCTCCCTTGCTGCAGGTCTGTTGCTTGGTGCCTCATTCTTCCTGGTACCTTATTTCACTGCTGATCATGTTGAAGCTATGCCGGGTGAAAGGATAAACGTAATCGCCATGCCAGACCCCGACCTGTTCAATCCGCCTGCACCGCCTGTGGCTCCTCCGCCTCCGGAGGCTCCGGCAGAAGCAATGAACAATGTACGGTTTGTGCCGCCCGAAATGGTGCTTGATGCACAGGTGACAGGTGATGGCCTGCTTCCGGCTGATCTCCTCTTCCGGGAAGTTACTGACGGCAATGCTTTGGGGGAGGTTCCGGTTGACCTGGCCGGTGCAGATCCGGTTGCCCAGGTTGAGCCCGAGCCCTATGTTATAGTCCAGGAAATGCCTTCGTTCCCGGGAGGAACCGAGGCGCTTCTCAGGTATATCATGGGGAATATCGTATATCCTCCTGATGCCGTCCAGAACAATATACAGGGAACCGTTTTCCTCAGGTTTGTGGTGAGCAGTACCGGAGAGGTAACACGTGTGGAGGTCACCAGGAGTGTTGATCCACTGCTTGACAATGAGGCCCTGAGGGTGATCAGCGCATTGCCGCGCCGGTCAAGGAACTTCCGGAAGTTTTCGATATACTGGTCGGTGACAGGGATGCGTACCTCACCGTAAACGATGCGGCCGCGTTCAATGACCTTCACCGTCTCCAGGTTGACTATGAATGAGCGGTGCACACGCATGAACCGGTCACCGGGAAGCCTGGCCTCAAGCGCCTTCAGGGTGGAGAGCGAGAGGACAGGCTTCTTTTCTTCCCTCAGCCAGATCTTGACATAGTCCTTTAATCCCTCTATGTAACGAATCTCTGAGAAGTTGATCCTTCGTATCCTGCTCTCTGATTTGATGAACAGGAAGTCATTGCTCACCTCCAGTCCCGGTAACCTGTTCCGTTCCTGTGCCATCAGTCGCTCTGCCTTTTGTATGGCTTTCAGGAACTCCGCATAGCTGAAGGGCTTCAGCAGGTAATCAACTGCATCAAGCCTGAATCCCTCAAGTGCATACTTTTCATAGGCAGTCGTGAAAATCACCTTCGGTCCGCCTGAGATGACCCTTGCTAGTTCTGTTCCCGTCAGGTCAGGCATCTGGATGTCAAGCAGGACGAGATCGACTTCAGATGACTGTATGAAAGCCACGGCATCAACAGGATTGTCAAATACCCCGACAAGTTCCAGCGAAGGGGTTTTCTCCACGTAACCCTTCACCAGCTGAAGTGCCAGCGGCTCATCATCTATTGCAACAACCCTGATCATCTTCTTTTTCAATCTCACCTTCAATTGCTCCGGAGCCGGCGGTCCTCTCTGTTTTCATTCTCTGCCATCATTTTTCTGCCGGCCCGGGTCAGGTCCTGATCGTCAGTACCACAGTAAAAATCGACTCCTGGTCACTTATCCTCAGTTCATGGCGGCCGGGATAAAGAAGTGCAAGTCTTTTTCTCACATTGTCAAGGCCTATTCCCGATGCCGGACGAGGGGCATCAGGGTTAAGCCGGCTGATGCTGTTGGCCACAAGAAATGTTATCTCTCCGTCCTCAGCCCTGAGTGCAATATCAATGAAGGAGTTGCCAGTGCTACTGACTCCGTGCTTGAAGGCATTCTCAATAAATGGAATGAAAAGAAGTGGCGGGAGATCCAGATCATCATACTCACCGGGGAAACTGACCGTAAGCCTCACGCGGTCACTGAGCCTCAGTTTCATCAGGTCAATGTATCCCTTCATGAATTCAATCTCATTACTGAGCCTTGTGTTTCCCTGTTCCGACTCATAGAGCATGTACCGCATCATCTTCGAGAGGCTCAGGACTGCCTCCCTTGCGTCCTCCCGGTTAATCTCGATCAGGGCGTAAATATTGTTCAGTGTATTGAAGAAGAAATGCGGACTTACCTGGTTCTTCAGCAATGCCAGTTCAGAGTTCAGCTTCTCACGTTCCAGTTCCTTGATCTCCTCCTCCTTTCTCACGGCGCTCTCGGCATACCTGATACCCACGGCGAAGCCTGAGACGAGGAATGATGTTATAAAGAAATTATACAGAGCCATTCCTTCACCCCGGCGCCGGCCGTGATCATCACGGGTGGGTCTCTGTTCCGTTTCGGCGATACGCTCTCTCACTTCGCGCGGTGGCGCAAACATGTTTTCGTAAAACTTGCCTGAAGTCCATCCAAGAAAGACAATCAGTGCCGCTGCCAGAACCAGGAAGGCAATCCATCTTCCCTTCTGCGCCAGCCGCGGAACCAGCCACAGGTAGTTTGAATAGAAAAGAACTACAAATACGAGGGTATTGAATAGGACAATCCTTGTTGTCCTCTCATCCCTGAACAGACCTCCTGAAATCAGGAACTGCGGCAGGATGAACAGTATGATCCACCCCGTCAGATGGAGCAGCACCGGCAGTCTTTTCCTTTTCCTTGTCACACCCACATTATCCATATCATCCTCAAAGCTAATGAATATCAGTCAAAATTCACTCAAAACGGAGAGCATCTATCGGGTCCAGGTCAGAAGCCCGGCGTGCGGGATACCAGCCGAAGAAGACCCCTATCAGCGTGCACACCGCAAAGGAAAGGAACACCGACCCCCACATTACGCTGATAGGCCATGAGGTAAGAGCTTCTACAACGGAAGAGGCGCCAAAGCCGAGCACTATACCTATCAGGCCGCCGAAGACACTGAGCATGATCGACTCTATCAGGAACTGAAGGAGAATATCAACACTCCGTCCGCCTATTGACATTCTAAGGCCTATTTCTCTAGTACGTTCTGTTACTGAGACATACATGATGTTCATTATACCGATCCCCCCAACCAGGAGTGAAATCCCGGCTATGGCACCAAGCAGAATGGTAAGGATCTCGGTAACGGAGGTCATGGTGGTAGCCAGCTCCTCCTGGCTTCGTATTGAAAAATCGTTATCCTCATCCTCGCGAAGCCTGTGGGTGCGGCGAAGCACCTCCTCCACCTGCTGCTGTGCCAGTGCCGATTCCCCCGCACTCCGTGCCGACATCTGGATTGACTGGATGTAAGTCTGTGCAAGTATCCTCTTCTGAACCGTGGTATATGGAGCAATGATGACATCATCCTGGTCCTGTCCGAAGCTGTTCTGTCCCTTTTCCTTCAGCACCCCGATGATCTTAAACGGGATGCTTCGGAACCTTACGGTTTCACCGGTGGGGTCAATCCCCTCCCCGAACAGCTCATCGGCCACCGTGCGGCCCACCAGGCAGATCTTTGCGGAACCCCTTGCCTCACTGTCAGTCATGTTACGGCCGCTGACCACCTCCCAGCTCCTGATTTCAAGGTATTGTTCATTGGCTCCATAAATGGTGGTGGGCCAGTTGGAGTTACCATACACTGCCTGGCCGCTGCTCCTTACCTCGGGAGAAACGGCTATCACGGCGTGGCACTCAGCCCTGATGGCATCAGCATCACTGACCGTAAGCCTCTGCGAGGCGGAGCTTCCCTGCTGCACTCCTCCCATCCTCATGGTTCCAGGCATGACGAACAGCATGTTCGAGCCCATGCTTGATATCTGGTCCTCAATGCTTTTCTTTGATCCCTGTCCTATGGCAAGCATCGTTATTACAGATGCAACGCCGATGA
The DNA here is from genome assembly GCA_025454815.1 of Bacteroidales bacterium. Taxonomy (GTDB): domain Bacteria; phylum Bacteroidota; class Bacteroidia; order Bacteroidales; family VadinHA17; genus SR-FBR-E99. Next base: position 24,477 of record JALONR010000045.1, read on the forward strand.
TAATTCCCAGCATCGTAAGGAATGAGCGCATCTTATTGCGCTTCAGGGCTTTTATTGCAACTTTCAACAGATTTCCAAGGTTCATTTCTTTCTCTTTTGCATTATTCTTCTTCCACCGGTATTGCCCTTAGCATTTTCGCCGCATCAAGCCTGCTCCTTACCTCCTCTTCCCTGATGATATGCCCGTCACGGAATACCACGCTTCTTGTCATACAGCGTGCAATGTCAGGCTCATGGGTCACGAACACTATTGTCTTTCCCCTGGCATTGAGCTCCTGGAAAAGTGACATTATCTCGTATGAGGTACGCGTATCAAGATTCCCCGTTGCCTCATCGGCGAGAATCACCACCGGGTCATTTACCAGTGAGCGTGCAATGGCAACCCTTTGCTGCTGTCCTCCTGACAGCTGGTTGGGCATATGGTCCATCCTGTCTGTCAGACCCACAGCCTCAAGCGCCGCCATGGCCCTCTCCCTCCGCTCCCTTGCCCCGATGGCCGGATTGTACATGAGAGGCAGCTCCACATTCTCAAGGGCCGATGTGCGTGAAAGCAGGTTGTACGACTGAAACACGAACCCGATCTTCAGGTTCCGTATGGCTGCCCTCTCGTTCTTCGACATCCCTGCCACATTGACGCCGTCAAGGAGATAATTGCCGTCAGTAGGCCTGTCTAGACATCCGATGATGTTCAACATTGTCGATTTTCCCGAGCCGCTGGCACCCATTATTGCCACGAACTCCCCCTGGCTTATCGCCAGGTCAACCCCTCTCAGCGCATGAACCGTCACCTCGCCGATGTGATAGTCCTTCTTAAGCGACTTTATGTCGATTATTGTCTTCATCACCTGTTTCCTGATGTTGTGTTTGCACCAGACCGGGACGTCCCCTGCGTGTTTCTCCGTCCGGGAGGGGTGGGCATGAACGGGTTAGATGCCACTGCCTTTTCCTTCTTGTCCTTTGCGGTGGCAACAGACATGTAAATCACCACCTCATCCCCCTCATTGAGGCCTGTTTTCACCTCGAGGTTATCACCGTCGTTTGACCCTGCTTCTATAGGTACGGCGCGTAGCTCCTCCCCGTTCCTGACCCATACCCGGGTTCGGGCTCCGGCACCGGGAACTGCACCGCCTCCGGCCCTTGCAAGGTATTCCGCCACCGGGGCAAACTTCACCGCCTTGTAGGGAACAGTCAGAACATCCCGTATCTCCTCAACATATATCACAATATTGGCAGTCATGCCGGGCAGAAGTTTCTGATCAGGATTGGGAGCATTTATTATTACAGTGTATGTTACCACATTGGATGTGGTTACCGGGGCCAGCCTGATCTGTTCAACGGTACCAGTGAACTTCTCCCCCGGGAAAGCGTCAACGTCAAACTCCACCCGCTGACCTTCCCTGATCATGCCTATATCCGACTCATCAATGTCAGCCTCAACCTGCATCTGGGTGAGATCCTGTGCTATGGTGAATATCTCGGGTGTATTGAAGCTGGCGGCAACGGTCTGTCCCTCATCAACAGCCCTGTTCATCACCACTCCGTCAATCGGGGAATAAATTGTGGCATAACCGAGTTGCACCAGTGCTTTGTCATACTGAGCCTGAGAGTTCTTCAGCGTTGCCTTTGACCGGTCATAGTTGTACTTCGCCTGGTCATAGTCGGCCTGGGCTATCAGGTTCTTCTCCCGGAGTGCCCTGCTCCTCTCATGGTTCGAGGCCTGGTATTCCGCCTCGGCTTTTGCATTCTCAAGGGTGGCCAGCGACTGCTGTACACCGGAACGGAGAGCGGTCTTGTCAAGTTCTGCAAGGACCTGCCCCTTCTTTACGGGCGAGTTGAAATCGACATAGAGCCTCTCAACTATCCCTGAAACCTGGGTACCGACCACCACAGATGTGATGGCCTCCAGAGTACCTGTGGCCGTAACGGTGTTGACCACGGAACCTTTTTCAACTTTTGCCGTCTCAAAGGTGTAACTCCTGCTTTTCCTGCAGCTGTTGACTGACAGCAGTGTCACCACAATAGCTGCCAGAACCCCTCCGGTTATAAATATGTTCTTTCTTTTCATCTTTTATCTTGTTTGGATATTTGCACTCTTAAAATGTAAGGACGACTCCCCGATAGAAGTCGATTATCTTGTGACTGTATACCAGTTCATATTTCGCCTGCAGAAGATTGCTCTCGGCAGCCGTGAGGTTGGTCTTTTGTATCAGGAAGTCGACCGAGTTCATTGCGCCCAGCTTGAATTTTTCCTCCGACACATTGTAGGATTCCAGTGAAGTTTCGTACCGGTTAACTGCTGCCTGGTAGCTGATGAGAGCTGACCCTGCATCAAGGACAGCCTGTTCCACCTCCTTGCGGAGCTGGTTCCTGGTGTTGAGTTCATCGAGTTCAGCGGTGGTCATGCCATACTGCGCCCTGTTCACCGCCGATCTGTTCTGATTGTTACGGAAAATGGGTATGGAGGCGGAGATACCCACCGAGGGGGAGAATCCGCTTTTCAGCTGTGACCCCATCTCCGCCGCGTGTGTAAAACCCGTGCTCATCCCGGCATTGACTGACACCGAGGGGAGGAATCCTCCCCTGGCAATTTCAAGATCCAGAGAGGCGCTCTCCCTGTTCAGTGCTGCAATCTTAACCTGGGGTTTGACCAGGAGAGCCTCCTCATATACTGCACCAGGATCGGCAACTGGAGCCGTGGTTATGATGGCCTCAATATCGGGACGGGCTATTTCAAACGTGTCATCAACAGGATATTCCATGAGCTGCATAAGGTTCAGCCTTGCCATTGCAAGATTATTCATGGCTGTTGCCAGCGAAGCCTCTTCGGAGGCAAGCTGTGTCTTAACCTGGAGATAGTCACTGTTGGCGATGGCCCCAAGGCTCAGTCTCTCTCCGGCCAGGACCAGTTCCTCACTGGTAGCCTCGGCCTGGTTGCGGCTGTTGGTTACCTGCTCCTCCGCGTAGAGTACCTGCAGATAGGCGCTCAGGATACTCAGCGAGACGCTCTCACGGGTCTGGTCTGAACTGTACTGCAGTGACCTGTAATCAAGTCCTGCCTGCCTGACCTGGTTCCTTAACTGAAATCCGTCAAAAAGGGTAAGCCCGCTGCTGATCGAGGCTCCGGTGCGTGATGATCCTGTCCATGTTGTCTCACCTCCGGTGCCTGTCTCCTGCTGCCATCCCAGGTTCTCACTGACGGAGGCATTTAGTGAAGGCCAGCGGTTGTCTTTTGACTGTTGCAGGTTTATCTCACCCACGCTGACCGAGACACCCGCCTTCCTCACCTGGATGTTCTGCTCAAGTGCATACCCGATGCAGTCAGACAGCGTCCACTGACTTGCCGCGAAGGCCGTGACCGCTTCTCCGGAGTCCGGCTTAACTGAGGTATCAGCTGTCAGGCCCTGGTCCTGCTGGCAATTGACACCGACGACAGCAGTAAAAAAGACCACTGTCACCGCAATAATTAGTTTTGTTCTCATTCTTTTCATTTTGTGAAAAACAATGAGACAAATCTATTATGAGGCGGGAGGGGAATAAAAATCTATTAGACCGGGAAGCATGAATCACCGACAGAAACCCCACGGTGACCGACAGAACGGCATGGGGTTCTTCAGGCAGGTTTGTGAGGTACAGCCGGCCGGGGCTCCGGCACCGGGATCACAGGATCAGGTTTATGGCCCGGGGCCGGGGCATCAGGTACCCGTC
>JALONR010000046.1 GCA_025454815.1 Bacteroidales bacterium
TGTTCTGTCTTCCATAACATTACATTTTTATGTAACGCTATTTCAGGACGAGACAGTAATCCCAATAGAAAAAGGGTGCCCTTTTGAGACACCCTCTTTCATTAATTCCTGGTTATTACCGGTTTCATTTTTATAACTAATTCATGAACAATGCCTTGTGTTTCATTGTTGAGGTATTGTATAGGTATTGCCAATTAATCTTTTATTCACTGAGAAAATCAAAGTACCTGGTTGTTTGTTTAACAGGTGGTTTACAGTTCATAACTTGGTTAAAAATCTGACCGCAATGAAAGAAATACAATCTGTTCTGTTTTTGTTCCTCTTTTCGCTGGCGTCACTTTCGGCCCAGGTAGCAATCAAGGGGACTGTGGTTGATGACCAGAATATTCCCTTGCCGGGGGTATCGGTTCTTGTCAAGAACACCTTCAGAGGGACGATGTCTGGTTCTGACGGAGCCTACACAATTTCGGCCCAGCCATCTGATACCCTCGTTTTCTCGATGGTCGGGATGGTTACCCAGGAGATTTTTGTCGGGAATCAGACAGTGATAAATGTGGTGCTAGCCACGGAGACAACTGTTATGGATGAGGTTGTGGTGATCGGTTATGGCACTGTCCGGAAGAGTGACCTGACCGGTGCAGTCAGTTCGGTAAAGACGGATGATCTTCTCAAGGTAACTTCGCTGAATGCGGAGCAGGGGCTGCAGGGGAAAGTCACAGGGGTTCAGGTAATAAGCACCAGTGGTGCCCCGGGTGCAGGAGCTGCTGTGAGGGTTCGCGGTGTAGGCACATTTAACAACTCTTCGCCGATTTTCGTGGTAGACGGGGTAATCATTGACGACATTTCCTTTCTGAACTCCGCGGATATTGCCTCGATGGAGGTACTTAAGGATGCTTCGGCAACAGCTATCTATGGTTCCAGGGGAGCCAACGGAGTAATAATCATAACAACGAAGACCGGGACCCTCGGGCAGGAGAAGGCGAGTTTCAACATAAGCTCTGAATTCGGGATACAGCACCTGGCAAAGAAGATAGATCTTCTTAACGGGAGGGAGTTCGCAATCATATCAAATGAGATCATTGCCGGATCCTATAACAATGTTGATCTTGTGCCCAATACAGACTGGCAGGACCTTGTATTTTCGGCTGCGCCCATACAGAACCATCAGCTTTCCGTAACAGGAGCCACAAAGCTTACCCAGTATTATGTTGGCATTGGGGCTTTCATCCAGGATGGTATAATTGACAAGTCAAACTATAACCGCCTCACGCTGAAGCTGAACAACACATATAATCTGACCCCGTTCCTGAAATTGGGGAACAATCTGACCATTGCGCCCTTTACACAGCAGAATGCACCCAACGTAACCTACGCGGTGTATCGTGCACAGCCTGTTCTGGAACCTTTCTATGATGACGGTTCCTTTGCTGTTGTCTACAATGTGGGCAACCCATTGGCATCCCTTGAGTATTCCAATGATTACAGGAAGGGTATAAGAGGTGTGGGGAACATCTTTGCGGAGGCCTCATTCCTGGAGGCTTTTACGGTCAGATCCAGTTTGGGTATTGACGCATCGTACAATAAATCAACAAGCTTTACACCGGCGTATACCGTTTTTAACCCTGACGGTACTGCCTCACAGCAGCAGAACGTCCTGAGTGACCTATTCAGGGGCAGTTCAGACAATCTTAACTGGTTATGGGAGAATACTGTCAGTTTCAGGAAGGAGTTTGCAGACATTCACTCACTGGATATTGTAGCCGGGTTCACCATGCAGGAATCATCCTCAGAGTTTACCAGCCTGTCAGGGGAGAATGTGCTGCGCGACGGGCAGGATTTCTGGTATATAAGTCCATCATATATTTATGACCCGGCGAACAACGTGAATACCATTCAATCAATCTCAAACGGAGTCGATGCCGGGCTGTACTACTCGATGATGTCATACCTGTTCCGTGCCAACTACTCTTTCAACAACAAGTATATTGCCACTGTCACATTCAGGCGTGACGGCTCCTCCAAGTTCACCAGGGAGAATCGTTTTTCAAACTTCCCGTCTGTGGCATTTGGATGGAATATAGGCAATGAGTCATTCATTCAGTCAGTAGACTGGATCTCGAAGCTGAAGTTGAGGGCCAGCTGGGGGATAATCGGAAACGAAAAGATTAACTATTTCGATCGCTATGCCAGGGTACAGTCTTCTATAATTGCAGTTTTGGGCAATCCGGATTCTCCTGTACCGGCAGCCACATACGGCAAGAGCGGCAATCCTGACCTGAAGTGGGAGAGCACCACTCAGACCGATATTGGGGCAGAGATAGGTCTTCTCGCAAACAGGCTGACCGGTGAGTTTGACTTTTACAACAGGGTGACCAATGACATTCTTGTGGAGCTTTCAACACCTGGTCATCTTGGCAACGGCCAGGGACAGAGGGTAAGATACAATGCTGCATCGGTTCTCAACAGGGGTTTTGAGTTCAGTCTCAACTGGAGGGAAAAGGTGGGAGAATTTACTTACTCTGCTGGCATTCTTGGTTCAACCATTCACAATGAAGTTCTTGAAATCGGAGGCAACAGCGGGGTTGACTCAACTCTCATAGGGGGCTATCTTGGTGATGGCAGGCCGGTAACGCTCAGCAGGGTAGGTCTGCCAATCGGAGCCTTTTACGGGTACAAGACTGACGGCATCTTCCAGAGCGAGGATGACCTGGCGGCCTATCCCCACTCATCACAGGCCGAGGTTGGAGACCTGCGGTTTATTGACGTGAACGGGGATAAGGTACTTGATGGCCGTGACCGCACTTTTATCGGCTCGCCCATACCCAAATTCATATTTGGACTTAGCGGAATGATTGAATACAAGGGGATGGATCTCGGGATCGATTTCCAGGGACAGACAGGAAATAAGATATTCAACGGGAAGGAGGTTGTACGTCCTGACCCGTATAATTTTGAACAGCATGTTTTTGAACGATGGACCGGGCCGGGGACGAGCAACACTGAACCAAAGCCATCATTCGGAGGTTACAACTTCACCCCGTCAGACAGGTTTATTCATGATGGATCCTTCCTGAGACTGCGAAGTGTCACCTTTGGATACACTCTTCCTTCGTCTCTTTCACAGAAGGCATACATCCAGCAGTTAAGGGTGTACATCAAGGGTACGAATCTTTACACCCTTACGAAATTTACCGGATACACTCCTGAGATAGGAAGCTACGATGTTCTTTCGAACGGGATAGATTATGGCGCATATCCGATAACGTCGACATATTCAATTGGTGTTAACCTGCAATTCTAATCAAGATGAAAACCAAGATTACAGCATACCTTCTTCTTGCAGCATCCCTGGCATTTACTACGGGATGCGAAGATTTCCTGCAGAAGGATCCTCAGGGTGAGCTTACGCAGGAGGCCTTTCCGGTGACGGCATCGGATGCAATGCTTGCCACCAATGCCGTATATGTATCTGTCCGCAACTGGGCATATCATTCCGGAGGATATCCGATACTTGATATCATGTCTGATGATGCCCACAAGGGGAGTAACCCCAATGACCAGTTGCCTACTGTGGGTCCGTACGAGACATTCTCCCATACTACCACACAGGACGGTCTTGACCGGTGGTGGAGTGCACTTTACGAGGGGATTAAAAGAGCCAATGTGGTAATTGAGAAGGTCCCCGGTATAAACATGGACAACAGCCTCCGAAGCAGGTATGTGGCCGAGGCCAGTTTCCTGAGGGCTCTTTACTACTTTGACCTGGTCAGGGCATTCGGAGGAGTGCCAAAGGTCACCACTACCACGCCGGATACCAGGATACCGCGTTCAACAGCCGGAGAAATTATCGACCTTGTTATCTCTGATCTTGAACTGGCAGCAACAAATCTGCCGGAGAAGAGCGCGTACTCGACCGATGACGCCGGAAGGGCAACCAGGGGAGCAGCCAAGGCGCTGCTGGCAAGAGTTTACCTTTTCATCAATGATTTTGAGAATGCAGAGAAATATGCGCTTGAGGTCATAATTTCTGATGAATATGACCTGGAGCCGGTCTTTGCAGATGCTAATGGCAAGAATGGTGAGCATGGGGTGGAGTCTGTATTTGAGATAGGTGCCATGGAGGTTGAAGGCTCCGGCGGCAACCAGTATGCCAATACCCAGGGGGTGAGAGGCTCGCCAAACAGGGGATGGGGTTTCAACAGGCCTTCGCTGAATCTCCGGAATTCCTTTGAAACGGGAGATCCCCGTCTACAGGCAACTATCATTGATCTTGGTGAAACGCTTGATGGCATCCTGATCCTTGGTGACGGCACCACACCTGATGAGGTTGTGGTTGACGGTATTGTAAAGGAAGTAGAATGCTACAACCAGAAGGTATGGTATCCGGGCACCAATACCATAACCCAGTGGGGCCACAACCGCAGGCTGATCAGGTATGCCGATGTCCTTCTCATGGCTGCAGAAGCCCTGAATGAGAATAACAATCCGGATGATGCGCTGCTCTATCTGAATGAGGTGAGACGGCGTGCCCGGCAGGGTAATGACGCAATCCTGCCTGACATAACTGAGACCGGCAAAAGTGCACTCAGGAACATCATCCTGGAGGAGAGGCGTCATGAGCTTGCACTTGAAGGGCACCGGTTCTGGGACCTGGTCCGTACCGGGAGGGCGGCAACCATTCTTGGCCCGTTTGGTTTTGTGGCCGGCAGGCATGAACTCCTGCCGATACCGCAGAATGAGATTGATATATCACAGGGTTCGCTTCAGCAGAATCCAAACTGGTAAATAACTCTGAAAATGAATTTGAATGTTGAATCTTAAATCGTTAAGTTTATGAAAAGAAAACATCTATTAACAAGTACGCTTCTGTTTGCAGCAGCATTTTCGCTGATGCTGACCAGCTGTAAAAAGGATCCGGAGCCTCTAGCCCTGGCTTCACTCACAGCCGGCACAATTGACCTTAACGGCGCTACATCGCCCAGCAATGTGCCTGTGAACCCGACCATAGTTGCCACCTTTAATGTTGAGGTTGACCCTGCCACGGCAAACGCAACCAACATCACGATGGTACAGGATTATGATGATGCTGCTATTGCCCTTACCATTACTGTAGCAGGAAAAAGCATTACAATCGTACCACAGGCCAATCTTGGTACCGGTACACTCTACCAGCTCAGCTTTGGCGCAGGCCTCAAATCGGCTGACAACCTGGCAATAACTCCTCTGCAGAGGACATTCACCACCGAGGGCTTCTTTGCTCCGGCGGGTGCTGTTGCACACTTCACTTTTGAGGACAATGCCAATGACATAATCGGGCCCTGGGATCCGGCGGCATCTGGTATAATTGACATTACCTATACGGCTTCAAGGAAGAGCGCGGCTGGCAAGGCTGCAACATTTAACGGCACCACCAGCCTCATTGAGGTTCCAAACGGTGACCTGCTGATGAACACCAACAGCTTTACCATCGCATTCTGGGTAAAAACCAATTCAACCGGTAAAACAGGCAACCATTTCGTAATGGGCCTTGCCGGATGGAATGGTATCCAGTATGAGATTTTCGGGAATTACGAGGGTTCTAAATTCGCAATTCAGTACGAATATCCTGGGGGCACAGCATCAGAAGACATGTGGTTCCCCGCTAATGCTGACCTGGGTTGGAAGGGATGGACATATGCAAAGCCACTGACCCCAGCAGAGATGATTGCCAAACTGAAGGATAACTGGTATCATGTCGTTTATACCTACAATGCCCCCACAAAAGTCGGAACACTATATTTTGACGGTGTTAAGATGAAGAGCTTTGACTTCAATCTGTGGGATGCTACAGATAATAAGAGTAAGATTACCGGGCTTAAGTATGCCGGTCTGCCTGCAGGCAACCAGCTTGCCCTTGGATTCATCCAGAGCAGGACCAAGACCATAACTGATGACTGGGCGGATTATTCCAACCCCGCTAACCAGCACTTCAAGGGTCAGCTTGATGACATACGTGTATGGCATAAGGCAATCAAAGAAAACGAGATTCTCCTGATGTACAACTCGGAGAAACCGTAACATCCTGCCAATTGAGAATTAATGAGGAGGGTCCAGGCAAGTGCCCGGACCCTCCCTTTTCTAAAAACATTTTCAACATGCTTAACAGGCTCACAGGAGCGTGGTTGCTCATTCTTTCATTGTTTGTTTTCTCTTGTGACAGGGATGATCCGGGGCCTGAACCTGGGAACGTCCAGCTCATAAGGGCAAGGGTAGGTACGGTTTATCTTGATCTGCAGACTGCTGTTGAGGATATACCTGTTGACAGGAATGTTGTTGTTGAGTTCAGCAACGCTCTTGACACTGCTTCTGCCAGGAAGAGCGTTCTCCTGAAGAAAGGAGGCGTAGCAGCAGTGTCTGTTTCGGTATCATTCATGGATGACAACAGGACAGTGGTCCTTCAGCCGCTCGCCAACCTGGAGCATATTGCCGATTATACACTTGAGATAACCTCGTCACTCAGGGGTGCAAACCGGGAGACATTTCCGGGAGTGACCTATAGTTTCAAGACCATAAACGGCAGGATGTCAATAACCTCAGTGACTATTAACGGCCAGACCTTTATGCCCCCGGCCAGCCCCCGGAATGTCACCAGGAGTGCGGTATCCATTGAATTCAATTTCTCTGAAGCCCTCAATCCTTCAGACTATCAGGGCTATTTTTCAATCCAGACGCCTGTTCAGTATGCCCTTTCTGACAACAACAGGAGGGTGACCGTCACCACAACGGGAACACTGGATTACTACAGAAAATATACAATTACCGTTACCACCGCCTTAAGGGGACTGAACGGATTCACCTTCGATGGCTTTTCAAACAGTTTTTACACTGACCTTGATCCGTCGCTAAAGTTTCCATTGATTACTGATGATGAGTTGCTTGACCTGGTTCAGCGTCAGACTTTCAGGTATTTCTATGACTTTGCGCATCCGGCCAGCGGGCTCGCGCGTGAGCGCAACACTTCAGGGGATGTGGTTACCACCGGAGGTTCCGGATTTGGAATTATGGCTATGATTGTGGCCATGGAGCGGGGATTCATCACAAGGGCTGAAGGGCTTGCACACATGGACAAAATACTGGATTTCCTTGAGACCTGTGACCGTTATCACGGTGTATGGCCTCACTGGCTCAACGGCTCTACAGGCCGCATTATACCATTCAGTGAAAAGGATAATGGTGGCGATCTTGTGGAAACATCGTTTCTGCTGCAGGGACTGATCACATTCAGGCAATATCTTGATACCGGGGTCCCGGGCGAACAACTGTTAATTGACCGGATCAATACACTCTGGCGTGCGGTGGAGTTTGATTTCTTCACACAGGGTCAGAACGCACTCTACTGGCACTGGTCGCCCAATTATAGTTTCCAGATGAACATGATACTGCGTGGCTACAATGAGACACTTATTTGCTATGTACTTGGAGCAGGTTCACCTACTCATACCATCAGCAGGGACACGTACAGGTACGGTTACATGAACAATGGAGCCATAATGAACGGCAGCAGTTACTATGGGATCAGGCTGCCGATGGGATGGGCCTATGGCGGACCGTTGTTTTTCACTCATTATTCGTTTCTGGGACTTGACCCGAGGAACCTTGAGGATACCTATGTCAACTATCTTGAACAGAATATTGCCCACTCGCTCATAAACTGGAAGCATTGTGAACTGAATCCTTTCGGTTATGTGGGCTACAGCACTGAGTGCTGGGGGCTTACTGCCAGTGACAATCATCAGGGTTACAATGCACACTCTCCTACGAATGACCTGGGTGTAATAACTCCGACGGCAGCCGTTTCTTCTCTGCCATATACACCTGAGCAGTCAATGGATGCCATCAGGCATTTTTACTATATCCTTGGTGACAGGTTATGGGGTGAATACGGGTTTTATGATGCATTCAATGTAACTGCAGGATGGTGGGCTACATCTTATCTTGCCATTGACCAGGGGCCGATAATATGCATGATTGAGAATCATCGTACCGGCTTGCTCTGGGATCTGTTCATGTCAGCTCCGGAGGTTCGGGCCGGACTGGATAAACTGGGATTTACATACTGAAAGCCTATGAAAATCAAAAACTCCATATTAATTGCGGCACTGTTACTGGCCGCATGCAGTCAGACTCATCAGCCTGCCTTCCGTTCGCACGGGGGGGTTGGCTATGCCCTGACAGCCGATGATGAGACAATGCTCGACTCCATTCAGAGAAAGACTTTTCTCTTTTTCCTGGGTGAGCATCACCCTGAATGGGGAATAGTAAAGGACCGCACAAAGGAGTGGGCTCCGGCCAGTATTGCTTCCACCGGCTTCGGGATACCATCATTTGCTATAGGTGCAGAAAGGGGATGGATCACCCGTGAGGAGGCAGCACAGATTACCCTTAACATGCTGAATTTCTTCGTTAACTCACTTCAGGGCCCGGATACCCTCGCAACTGGTTACAAGGGATTTTATTATCATTTTCTCCGGATGGACACCGGCCTCAGGGAATGGCGATGTGAGCTTTCCTCGGTGGATACAGGGCTGCTGATGATGGGGATTCTGTTTGCCAGGAACTACTATGACCGGGAAAATGAAACGGAGACGCAGATCCGTGCACAGGCGTCACGACTGCTCGGAAACATCGAATGGGACTTCATGATGATGCCTGATACAGGTGTCTATGCCCGGCAGATATCCATGGGCTGGCACCCGGAATCGGGCCTTCATCATATGGGATGGAGCGGCTACAATGAAGCACTGTTTCTATATATTCTTGCTGCCGGCACCGGGCTGGAGAACGCAGGGGAGAGTTACAAATCATGGCTCAGCACTTATAAATGGCAGACGCCTTATGAAGGGCTCTCCCATGTGGCTTTCCCTCCTCTCTTCGGACACCAGTTCTCACACTGCTTCATTGACTTCCGGGGGCTGGCCGACGAGTATATGCGTGAAAAGGGAATAGACTATTTCGAAAACTCCCGCCGTGCAACATATGTGCAGCGTCAGTATGCAGTCGGCAATCCCCACGGATGGGTTGGCTACGACTCTCTCTGCTGGGGCATTACGGCAAGCGACGGACCCGGTGAATCATACAATTTCGGTGACAGGAAGTTCCTGGGCTATGCAGGAAGAGGCACCAGCGGACCTGATTATAACTATTTCGATGACGGTACAATTGCTCCTTACGGGCCACTCTCCTCCCTTCCCTTTGCACCGGAGATTGTCATACCCACCATCAGGTCAATGAATGAAAAGATGGGAGACAGGTTATGGGGCAAATATGGTTATTATGATTCATTCAACCTGACCGCACAGTGGGTCAATGATGATTTCATCGGTATTGACCAGGGCCCTATGCTCATAATGATAGAGAACTTCAGGACAGGGCTGGTATGGAATTATGTGATGAAAGATCCGGTTATACAGGAGGGCCTTGAGACACTTGGATTCTCATACCTGTAGAATCCTTGCGGGTCTTTTCCTTTTAATAGTTAACCGATACACCGGGTTATGAAAAACCGATTCAGAAAAACGGAAGCCTGGCTGATGCTCCTTGCAGTGACATCATTCGCTGCAACAGCTCAGCAAAGGACGCTGGAGACCTTTGAACAATCATCGGGCTGGGCGTATAATATTTCAGACGGTGTTACCCTGAATATCTCCACTGATAAGGGGGTCACGGGAAATGCGGTGAGGATTGACTATGACTTCACTGAGGGAACCGGATACGGAGGCATACAGAAGCTTTTCCCCATTGACTTGCCGGAAAATTACGAGTTCACCTTCTGGCTCAGAGCCGAATCACCTTCAAATAATTTCGAGATAAAATTCATTGACAGCACCGGTAACAATGTATGGTGGGTCAATAACCGCAACTATGATTTCCCCCGGGAATGGACGAAGATACGCATCAGGAGGAGGCATATAAGTTTTGCCTGGGGGCCTGCGAAGGACCGGGAAATGAGCAGGATTGACAGGATTGAGTTCACCGTGGCTTCCTTTGTGGGTGGCAAGGGAACTCTCTGGCTTGACGACCTGCGGTTCGAACCGCTGCCTCCGGAGACAGACATATGGCCTGAACCGGCTCTCAGCGCGTCTTCCTCAGCGAGGCGTCACTGGCCGGGGCTTGCAGCTGACGGATCCGGAGAGACCTATTGGCTGAGCAGGAACGGAGGGAAACAGAGTATTATCTTTGACTTCAGGGGCAGGAGGGAGTTCGGAGGGTTGCATATAGAATGGCTTGAAGGAAGTCATGCCGAAGCTTGGGAGGTTAAGCTTTCGTCTGATGGAAGCACATGGGAGAAAGCATATTCTGTGAATTCCAGCCGTGGAAACACCAGTTTCATAAGGCTGCCCGAGGCCGAAGCCGGATATCTGAGGATTGATCTGCTGAAGCCAGCCAACGGAAGGTCATACGGAATCCGGGAGATAACGGTACCTGATGTGAAAAGCACCCTGACTCCGAATGATTTCATAATGTATGCTGCAAAGAATTCACCCGCTGGCAGTTATCCGGATTATTTCAGCGGACGTGCTTCGTACTGGACTGTCACCGGGGTAAGCAGTGACACAAAGGAAGCGCTGATCAGCGAGGACGGCATGGTGGAGGCGGAGAAGGCACGCTTTTCCATTGAACCCATGCTAAAAATAGGGGACACCCTTATCAATCACAGTAACGTTCAGCCTGAACAGGGGATGGGTTTCCCGCGGCATAGCAGTGATTTCGTCTTTTTGCCCTCCGTGGAGTGGCGGCACAGCGGAATAAGGTTTGTGACCGGGGTTTCATCGGGCGGCAAACCCAATGACGACTCGGAGCTTTACATTGGTTACTGGTTTGAAAACATGACTGCCGGGCCGCTGGAATTTGAGTTTTACCTCCTGTTCCGCCCGTACCAGGTGAATCCTTATTACCAGTTCCTGAATACTGTCGGAGGCACCGGGAAAATAATGAAGATAGAAGAAATCAGCAAAGGGCTGATATCAGTTGATGGCAAGCCGGTCCGCCTGACTGAGGAGTATGAATCCTTCGGAGCCGCCAGGTTCGATGAGGGCAATCCCGTTGAGATGATAAGAAGGGGGGAGATACCTTTCCCTGTGAGTGTGACGGACCCGTCAGGCCTGGCAGGTGGGGTTATAAAGTACAGTATAAAGCTCGATGAGGGTGAATCAAAGGAGTTCTTTGCCGCTCTCCCTTATCACGGGATACTGTCTGAGGCTGTGGCCACTGAAGCAGCAGTCAGGGAGAAATTTTTTGCGTCTGCGGATTACTGGGACAAAAGGACCGGCCACATCAGGTTTGATCTCCCTCCTTCGGCTGACAGGCTGATTGACACATGGAGGGCCAACCTGGCCTACATCCTGATCAACAGGGACAAGGCAGGTATTCAGCCGGGCTCGCGTTCATATGACAGGAGCTGGATACGTGACGGATCACTCACCTCTTCTGCCCTGCTCAAATCAGGCATAGTTACCGAAGTCAGGGAGTTCATTGAATGGTATGCCTCGCACCAGTATGAAAACGGCAAGGTGCCATGTGTGGTTGACTCCCGGGGACCCGACCCGGTTCCTGAGCATGACAGCCACGGACAGCTCATTTACCTTATCCGCGAGTATTTCAATTTCACCGGTGATACTGCTTTCCTGCGGGCCATGAATCCGCATGTGATCAAAGCCGTTGATTACATCGGGTCAATTGTGGCAGAGAGATCTACGGACCATTTCAGGAACGGGAATGACAGTATCCGGGCCTATTACGGTCTCGTGCCCGAATCGATCAGCCATGAGGGTTATTCGGCAAAACCGATGCACTCTTACTGGGACAATTTCTTCATCATGAAGGGTCTGAAGGATGCGGTTGAGATACAGGCCATACTTGGTGAAGATGAGAACCGGGAAAAGATTGCGCAGATGCGCGATGTATTCAGGGAGAACCTTTACAGCTCGATTGACCTCGCGATGAAGGTCAGAGGGATAGACTACATCCCCGGCTGTGTGGAGCTCGGGGACTTTGACCCTACTTCCACAACCATTGCACTGACCCCGTGCAATGAGCTGGGTAACCTTCCGGTGCCCCAGGTTTACAACACTTTTGAAAAGTATTACGAGTTCTTCAAAAAGAGGAGGGACGGACTCCTGGAGTGGATCAACTACACACCATATGAGAACAGGCTCATTGGTTCATTCATCATGCTTGACCAGCCTGAGAGGGCACATGAACTTATTGATTTTCTCCTTGATGATCAGCGACCGCGCGGCTGGTATCACTGGGCCGAGGTGGTCTGGAGTGACCCGCGTCATCCCGGATTCATAGGGGACATGCCACATACATGGTGCGGAAGTGACTTCATCAATTCAATCAGGTCAATGTTCGTTTATGAGAACGAGTATGACCACACCCTGGTTCTGGCCCCGGCGCTGTACCAGGACTGGATTGACGCACCTGGGGGGATGTCGGTCAGCAATATGCCCACCTATTACGGAGACATTTCCTATAGTATAAGGAAGGAGGGGAATCATTACCGGTTTATCATTACTGGTGACCCGGATCTGCCTGCAGGTGGCATAAGGATCCGGAATTTCAACGGCGGGGCGGTGCCGTCAGGGGTGGTTGTAAACGGCAGGGAAATAACGGGTTTCACCGGAAAGGATATAAGCATTACGGAGGTTCCGGCAGAAGTGATAATAAGTTATTAGGAGCTCATAACAGGTAATCTGATGGAAGATACGAAGACGATTCACAGAAAGGTGGTACAGGGCTATGAACGGATAACATTCGGTCAACTGGCGGCCTATTCTGCAGGGGGGATCATCCCGGTGGCATTGTTTAACATCGCCGGGCAGCTGGTGGGGCTGATGGGTAATATAAGCCTGGGTCTAAGCGCATTCTGGCTGGGTCTCATAATGATCATCCCAAGGCTATGGGATGCTTTCTCGGATCCCATCGTGGGGCATCTCTCCGACAACACCCGAAGCAGGTTTGGCCGGCGAAGGCCGTTCCTTCTGATCGGGGGCATAGCCGTGGCAGTATTTTTTGTGGTCATGTGGTGGATACCCAAGGGTGAGACGGTGCATGCCCTCTTTCCCAGTGAGACGGGGTTCAGGAGTTTCCAGCTGGTCTATATCCTCTTCTCGCTGCTGCTCTTCTTCACTGCCACTACCATCTTCGAGATACCTCATGGTGCCCTGGGGATGGAGATGACCTCAGATCCGCATGAACGTACCCGCCTGTTCAGCGGTAAGAGTTTTATCGGGAACCTTTTCGCGATGAGCACCCCCTGGCTCTTCGCTCTTGCAAATATGGAAGTATTCCGGGGTCCGGGAGGAAATGAGGCTGACGGGATGAGGTACGTCTCCCTGATGGTTGCGGCTATCCTGATACCGCTCTCCTTCTGGTGGACGGCAAAGCTTCGTGAGCCGGGATTTGTAAGGGTAGCGAAGCAGGAGAAGACCCATTTCTGGAACGATATGAGGATTGTCGGCACCAATAAAAATTTCATTTACCTGGTGCTTACCATCTTCACTCTGGCAATGGGTTTCAACTTCGTCAACCTCCTCGGTTCATACATTCCGATCTTTTATGTCTTTGGCGGCGATAAAGTTGCCGGTGCACAGCTTCTGGGGATAAACGGCACCATCTGGGCAGTCACCGGTGTCCTTGCCGTATTCCCCCTCAACTGGATCAGCCCGAGGCTGGGCAAGCGGAACACACTGATCATCTCAATGGTTCTCATGACCGTGGCCCAGCTCTCCAAGATTGTCTGCTATAACCCGGAGCATCCCTACCTCGTCATAATTCCAACGATACTGCTTTCTGCCGGAATGCTATTCTTCTTCACACTCGGCTCTTCAATGGTAGGAGACATCTGCGATGAGGATGAGCTTCGTACCGGTCACCGCACCGAAGGAAGCTATTACTCCATTTACTGGTGGTTTATTAAGCTCGGTACCGCATTCGCCAGTTTTGTAGCGGGAATACTTATCACCCTCACCCTATTTGATGAGACCCAGGTTACAAAGGTTGACGGCCTGCAGGGAAGTGTTCGTGACATGCAGGCTAAGGTAACATACTGGAAGGGTTACACGGGGGATACCGCTGCCGCCGGCACCTGGCTGAAAAATGCACAGTCGCAGGCCGCAGATGCCCTCAGGGAATCGAAGGGTTACCTGACATACCTTGAGAGTGAGGCTGTTAAGAAACCAGGAAGGAAAGTAATCATTCCTTCTGACATTGAAGCCCAGAGGAAGAATGTGCTCATGAATGCAACGGCTGTCACGAGGAGCAACATTGAGGCTCTTGAAAGGCACAGTGCTGCCCTCGCCTCTGTGACTGCCGGTATGCCGGCTGGAGCCAGTGACAGCCTTATCGGGGCTACGATTCCGTTGATCATGCAGTCAAAACTCACAAGGGCAAGGATCAGCTCCTTCGACCTTCTTGTTCATCTCCGCTCCAGGTCAAATGAACAACAGAGAAGCCGTGCCCACACGGGGCAGCTGATAGACAGGGTGACAGAGATGAACAATAAGATCTATGCCCTGGAGCCCGGGTCTCCGCTGGGTGATCTTGAAACCCGGCTGGCAGTAATCGGAGGAGACATAGAACCACTCAAGAAACAGTCGCCTTACACCCTTCTGATGATGCGTGTTGTGGAAATCGGATTGCCGGTGCTCCTGTGCCTGCTGGCACTTATCTTTGCCTTCCGTTATGCACTGACTGAAAAGAGGACCATGGAGATAAAGGAGCTTTTAAGGAATAAAAGAGGAGCAACAGACTGATGGGCGTATATTCAAGACCCGGGGGCTTCAACGGCAGAAAACGGAAAAGGGAGGGGGACAGAAAGATAATGAAGAAATGGGACCATTAAGATTTAAAACCATCAGCGATGAAATTCAGCGTCAGGGATAACAACTTTTATATTGACGACAGGAAGGTTTTTCTCAGTTCCGGGGAGATACACTATTTCAGGATCAGGCGGGAGCTGTGGGACAGGCATCTTGAGGAGGCTGTAAGTGCAGGGTTGAAGGCGGTAAGTACCTATGTGCCATGGGCCTGGCATGAAGAGGAGGAGGGAGTGTTTGATTTCGACGGCAATTCCTGTTCCGAAAAGGATCTCAACGGCTGGCTCCGCAGGTGCAGGGAGCACGGCCTGCATGCCATTGTCAAGCCCGGCCCTTTCATTCTTGCGGAGTTCCGGGGTGCAGGACTGCCTGACTGGTTTCTTGAGAAGTATGGTGAGGCAGTACGGATGCGCACACGCAGGGGTAAGAAAGTGATGAGTGATGGTGTCAGCCTGTTCAACAGTCATTATCTTGATAAGGTCAGGTTGTGGTATGACCAGGTTATGCCGGTCATCAGGAACCACGAGCTTCAGGCCGGCGGGCCGGTAATAATGATGCAGGTATGCAATGAAATAGGGGTCTTCTCCTGGCTGGCCAGGCAGGCTGATTATGGCAATGAGGTCAGGAAAATGTTCATCTCATGGGTCACGGCAAAGTACGGCAATGTCAGTGAGGTAAACAGGCTGTGGGGCACCGCATACAGCAGCCTTGACAATATTGAACTTCCTCCTGACGGCGGTGAACCGTATTCCTCACCGGCTGACCGAGGCCTTGACAATGCGTGGCACAGCTTCTGGCGTCATTATTACGGCGATTACCTCCGGATGCTGAGCTCAATGATAAGGGAGCGGGGCGTTACGGTGCCCATTTACCATAATCTTCCGGGATGGATCTATGGCAGCGGCTATGAATTCCCGGTGAATATTACGATGTATGAAGACCTTTTCAGGGGCAGGAGCGAGATTATCTTCGGAGTTGACCATATACCTGAGTTTGTCTCATACAGGAACCTTCATGACGACAGGATCATAAATGACATTACACTGGCTATGCAGGGTCACGGACCGCTCTTTGCGGCAGAGTTCCAGAGCGGCTCGCGTGAATATCATGTGGTTACAAACCCTCGTGAGATGGAATTGTTCTACAAGGCAAGCATAGCAAACGGGCTGAAGGGATGGAACTTCTACATGTTTTCGCAGGGCCGGAATGTAAGTCGCCGGGGTTACTCCGGAGATACCTTCTACTGGTTCACTCCGCTTGACGCTGAAGGGAGGCGCGGCACCACCTGGCCGGTAGTGGAGAAAATGGGCCGGATGACAGAGGTGTCAGGAGACATTATTGTAAATGCCAGCCGAAGGGCTGAAGTCTGTGTTCTGTTTTATCCCCACTGGTATGCGACCGAGCTAGAGAGGCCGGCCGGGGAGGCTGCGGGACTTACCTATGTGCCGTCAGCTGTAAGGCGCCCGGCATACTTTGATGGCCTGCTGAAGGCTCTGCAGGTATTAAATGTTGATTATGACATGGCTGACCTGAGCAGCGCCTCGCCTGAGTCATTGTCAGGGTACAGGCAGTTGTTTGTCTTTGCAACCGACGAGATGGACGCACAGGCCCAGAAGACCGTTGCAGATTATATAACCGTCGGAGGCCATGCAGTTATTTATCCTTTTCTCCCTGACCGCGAGACATCGCAGCAACCATGCACCATTCTTCGTGACACAATAGGGGTGGTCCCTTCAGGTTCCGAGGTGATTGATTCTCCCCTTATCGACATGTTTGACCTTCATGACATAAAGTGCAGCAATCCGCAGATTGTATTCGCACCGCAAACACTTGCAGGCGCGGAGGTTGTAGCCCGGACAATAAGAGGTACCCCATGCGGATTCAGGAAAAACGTCGGGAAAGGTATTGTTACCTTCATCGGCACATGGGCAGGGTTTGACACTGAAGCACACAGGGCGTTTTATGAAAAGCTTCTTGAAAGCCCTGGAACGAGGCTGAGGAATGCCACATCGGACAATGGATATATAATCGTACGTGAGAGATTCACTGACGACGGCAGGGCATTGCTTTTTGTAGCCAACTACTACAATGAGGAGATGAGTGGTATGATCACCTATAAACATCCGGTCACAGGTGAATCAGTCAATATGCCTCTGGGCGGAGGAGAGATTTTATTCCCGCCTCTGAGGGCAATACTGACCCCGGTTTGCCTGCAACTGGCAGAGGGCGTGACCATGCTGCACTCCACCTCCGATCTGCTCGGGTGCAGGAAGAAGGGTAATGAAATAATCCTGACACTTTGCGGCGACCGTGACCTTCCTGGTGAAATTGTGCTTGAAGGACCGCAGAAAGGCAGTATCAGCAGTGCGGAGATAACCGGCATGCCGGCTGAGATTAAGCTCATCCGGGGGCGCAAGGTGATCAATTACACCCATGTACATGGAAAGGAGATGATGCTGAAATTCACCCTTGATCAGGCGGTGTCCGGAAACTGTTGAATGAGGGATGTGCCATTTACAACTATTTTGGATAACCAACTCCGGGGAATGAGAAAAACGACCAGGAAATGAAAATCAGCAACAGGGCAGGACTTACGGTGGAGTTCCTTGAGAACGGAGTTGTGGCATGCATACAGACTGACACCATAATGATCAGCCTCAGGCGTGCCACGGTTTATTCCGGTGCATATGCAGGTGTATGGCTGAGGAAGCCGGGTCCGGCAACTGAATACCATCCCCTGACGGGTTCCGGCAGTAACAGTTTGTTCCGGGTGGATAACGGTATATTCACCTCTGTCGGCATATGGGAGGATATCGGATACATATGCAGTCTCAGGCTGGCCGAAAGGAGCCTGAGCTGGGAGTGGAGGATAGACCTGCAGAACAACAGCGGAAGTGATGCTGTGCTTGACCTTGTCTGTCTCCAGGATGCCGGCCTTAAGTCAATTTCGCAGGGACTTGTCAATGAGTACTATGTCAGCCAGTATACGGAACGGAGGATACTGGAAGACCCGGCAACCGGCAAAGTGGTTTTTTGCCGTCAGAACATGAATGAGTCAGGTGGTCATCCGTGGCTGATGATGGCCTCCCTCGGGCGGGCTGTCTCTGGCTGTACTGACGGGATGAAGTTTTACGGAAGGAGCTACAGGGCAACCGGTATTCCGGAAGGATTAATGTCAGAGACCCTGGGAGGCGAGTATGCCGGGGAGTCATCTGTTATTGCCCTGCAGGAAGAGCCCTTTGTTCTTAAGGCCGGAGAATCGCGAACTGTAAGGTTTGCTGCGACATTTCTGCATGATCATCCGCCGGCCACCTCAGAGGCAGATCTGGACAGGCTGCAGGGCCTGTCTATGGAGTTCAGCCATGATCAACGGCATGGTGACGTGGACGAGCAGCATGAAGCAGCTCTGAAGTTACTGCGTCTCCCAGCGTGGGTAAGCGGCCCGGAAGGATTCAGGAATCCGGAGCTTAACCTGTTCAGTGTACCGGTGATATTGCAGGCTGAGGAACTGTCTGAGAGTGAGATTAAGTTATATTTCCCGGGGCCTCGCAGGTATCCGGAGTATATTGGAGACCGGTTGCTTTCATTCTTTTATAACGATAACCGCCATGTGATGCTCAGGGAGAAGGAAATGCTGGCTGACCGTCCGCACGGACACATCTTCCATACAAGGTCTCGCCTGGTGCCGGATGAGGCCATAATGTCAACAACGGCATTTGCATTCGGGGTATTCAACTCCCACATAACCCAGGGCAACACCAACTTCACCACTCTTCTTTCGGTGTGCAACAGTCAGTTCAATATCAATCCAGTCTCCGGGCAACGGATTTGGGTGGTAACAGGAGAACAGCGGATGCTACTCGGAGTTCCGTCGGCCTTCGAGATGGGGCTCAATCACTGCAGGTGGCTGTACCGGTATGGAAGGAATCTTTACCAGGTTCGCACATGGACATCGGGAAGGGTGCCCCAGGTAAACATGGATTTCCTGGTACTGGAGGGAGATCCTGTGTCTTTGGTGGTGACACATGATTTTGATGACCTGAACGGATGGTGCATAAAACAAGGGGAAGTTGCCGGAGAATACATTGCCCTGCCTGCCGAAGGAAGCATGATCAGCCGCAAGTTTCCGGATGCGAGGTTCATAATAGCAGTCCAATGTTCCGGCAACAGTTACCGATCTTCAGGCGCTGGGCTTCGGCTGAATAATCATAAACCGCATGACAGCCCTCTCTTTGTTATTGAAACAGAGCATCTGTCAGGATTTTGTATCAGCTTTACAGGGTCTGTGCCGGGAGACTGTAGTCCTGTCATCTTTGACGATGCCGGCAGGCAGTTTGCGTCAGACACCCTGGATGCCCTTGAGGGTTGGAAGGAGATAAGCCGTAACCTG
This sequence comes from Bacteroidales bacterium, assembly GCA_025454815.1. GTDB lineage: Bacteria > Bacteroidota > Bacteroidia > Bacteroidales > VadinHA17 > SR-FBR-E99. The sequence continues at coordinate 19,249 of JALONR010000046.1, forward strand.
TCAGTAGTGAGTGATGATGAGTCTATAAAGGCCATATCAGAGATACTCCCATGGTTTGGCATGAATGCCCTCACCCATTTTCTCACCCCCTATGGTCTTGAACAGTTCAGCGGAGCGGCATGGGGTACCCGTGATGTCTCACAGGGACCTGTCGAACTGCTCGTTGCGATGGGAAAATATCCGGAGGCAAAAAGGGTACTGGAAATCTTATTCTCCAATCAGGAACCTGACGGAGGATGGCCTCAGTGGTGGATGTTTGACAGCTACAACGATATCCGTGCAGACAGCGCCCATGGCGACATCATTTACTGGTGCCTCATTGCCCTCGCAGCTTATATCAGGGCGACCGGAGATTTCGCGTTCCTTGATTACAGGCTGCCATATTATCAAAAGGATAAGAAGTCCAAAGAGCTCATTAAACCACTCAGAGAACATATTGACCAACTGGTTAAAAAGGTTATCGGATCGTTTATTCCAGGCAAGGCACTTGTAAGTTACGGGGGAGGCGACTGGAATGACTCGCTGCAACCGGTGAGCAAGGATCTGGCTGACAGGTTGATCTCATCATGGACTGTTGAGATGAATTACCAGGCCTTCAGGCAGTATGCTGAAGTATGCACCATGGCCGGCGATCATCGTCGTGCGGAAGAAATGAGCCGATACTCTGATATGATCAGGGATGATTTCAACAGGTATCTTGTCAGCGACGGTGTTGTGGCTGGTTACGGGCTGGCCGGTGATGACAGCAGCATAAGTCTGTTGCTTCATCCCTCCGATAGTGTTACGGGAATAAGGTACAGTCTTCTGCCCATGGAGCGTGGGATAGTCAGCGGCATCTTCACCCCGGAACAGGCATCACACCATCTTGATCTGATCGGCAGGCATCTCACGGGTCCTGATGGTGCGCGGCTGATGGACCGGCCCCTTCGATACAGCGGGGGTATAGAAAAGCTTTTCCGGCGGGCCGAGAGCAGTACATTCTTCGGCAGGGAGATAGGCCTTATGTATGTGCATGAACATATACGGTATGCTGAGTCCCTGGCGCGCACCGGCAGGGCCGCGCAGTTCCTGAAGGCACTGCGGCAGATAGTTCCTGTGGCTTACCGGGATGTCGTGCCGTGTGGTGACATAAGGCAGGCAAACTGCTACTACAGCAGCTCTGATGCGATCTTTCAGAACCGTTACATGGCAGATGAAAAATACCATGAAATAATTGAGGGCAAAATCACCTTGAGAGGAGGATGGCGTGTCTATTCCAGCGGACCTGGCATATTTGCAGGTATCGTTATGACACACCTCCTGGGTATAAGAAAGGAATGGGGAAGGTTTATTATTGACCCCGTGATGCCGCAGTCCCTCAACGGACTTAAGGCATCACTCAGTATCATGGATAGGAAAGTAACCTTTAGATACCATATTATTGAAGGATGTTACGGTCCGAAAAGGATTACGGTAAATGGCATTGAAATGACTTTAGTGTCTGCCGGCAATCCATACCGGTCAGGGGGTGTTGTTGTGGATGAAACTGTCTTCCTGGATATGCCGTCAGACAGTGAAAACATGGTGGAGGTATACATCTGAGGTTCCAACTTTTTCATATATTTACAACTGGTAACAGGAAGTTACGTAATAACCGGGATTATGCCAGATATTCCAGTTTGGGGAGCTCTCAGGCTGCTGATTCACGTCATCTGTTTAACCTTGCTTTCCCTGCCGGCCATCGCGCAGACGGCATTTAACAGGAATGAAATCAACCGGTTTATTCCAGGCACAATACCTGTAAAGAGCCAGAACTGGGAGATAAGCCGTGATCCGGTCACCGGTTATCTGTATTTTGCCAATTCAGCCGGACTCATAGAGTTTAATGGTATTACGGCAAGGAGTTATCCGGTACCTTACAGTCAGGGTGTTCGGTCAGTGTACGTCAACAGTGACGGGGTGATATTCACCGGCTCCTTTGAGGACTTCGGTTACTGGGTAAGGGACCGCTCCGGGGCTCTTTCTTACACCTCCCTTGGCATATCGGTTGAAATTTTCC
>JALONR010000012.1 GCA_025454815.1 Bacteroidales bacterium
AACCATATTCATCATGTTTCATGAGAAAAAGGGGTTGCTCTTCATCTCTTCCCTGATGGTTGTGGCAGGACCATGACCCGGGTACACAACCGTATCCGGGGGAAGCGTAAACAACTGTTCCCTGATCCTCTCCATCAGAAGTTCATGATCGCCGCCCGGAAGGTCAGATCTCCCTATGCTGCCTGCAAAGAGGGCATCGCCGGTAAAAACCACGCCGTCACTTTCAGAATAAAGGGCTATACCCCCGGGGGAATGTCCGGGAACGCTTATTACCTTCAAGGACAAACCTGCTGCAGTTACCGTCTCCCCTTCAGAAAGATATCCCTCCTGCTCCGGCGGCGCCTCCATTGTCAGCCCGAACATGAGTGCATGCTTTGGCGCATTAAGGTAATTATGCCTGTCGCCCTCATGAAACCACGGCCTTAATCCGTACCTCTCAAGCATGAACCTGTTGCCGAAGACATGATCGAGGTGACAGTGTGTATCAACCAGCATCACCGGCCTCAGCCGCCGGGCTTCAAGCATCTCCTCAAGCCTCTTTTCCTCTCCGGCGCCATAGCAGCCACAATCAATAATGATACACTCTTCATCATTGCCCGTTACTATATACGTGTTTACCTCGATGGGGGAAAAAACAGCCCTGATTATCTTCATGATTTAAGTCTTTTTCGTTTCCATCGGCCATTGCCGGGAGCAAGGCAGGGTAAAGTATCTCTCATAGTGTCTCGTTTCCGTTGGCAATCCCCGGGAGCATAGGCACAAAGACAAAATAACCGTGGGTTGTGATCTCGTAGTCGTCTTCCCCCTTGCGCAAATATAGTGTCATGACCTGTGAATCACATTCTCCCTTCGGAACAACCAGCCTGCCGCCGATACGGAGCTGCTTCAGCAGTTTGTCCGGCACTACATCAGTGGCGGCAGTGATAATAATGCCGTCATACGGGCCGTACTGTGGTTGTCCTTCGTATCCGTCACCCAGGAAAAAATGTATCCTGTAGCCCATGTTGCTCAGCATGATCTGCGACTTCCGGTAAAGCTCCCTCTGACGCTCAATGGTATAGACCTTTACCCCCATCTCGGCCAGCACGGCTGCCTGGTAACCAGAGCCGGTACCTATTTCAAGCACCTTGTCCCTCTTCCCTGCCTTGAGCAGCATTGTCTGTACCGCCACGGTATAGGGTTGAGAAATGGTCTGCCCTGCAGCTATCGGGAATGCCTTGTCCTGGTAGGCATGTCTGAGGAAGGCATCATCCATGAAGAGGTGACGCGGTACCCTGCCCATCGCCTCCAGTACCTTCTCATCAGTGATCCCCTTGCTGCGGAGCTCCCCGATAAGCCTCTTTCTCAACCCCTTCGCCTCGAAGGATTCTTCAATCATTGCTGCATGAATTTGGTCTAAAAATAACAGATATCTTTGCATATCTCCCGCGATGAGTGATGAAAAAATTTGCCCGGAAAATTACACTCTCCTACATTTTAGCCGACTTCGCCGGCTCGTCGGTTGCATGGGGCCTGTTTTACCTTTTCCGCAAATACTTCATTGAAACACAGTTATACGGAGAGTATTTTCAAATGGAACTTGGAAACAAGTTCTACCTCGGTATAATCCTGATACCTCTCTTTTTTCTTTTTGTCTTTACGATGGGAGGATTTTATTCTGATCCTCTCCGCCGTTCAAGACTTCTTGAATTCGGAAAATCACTGGCGATAACACTGGGAGCCGTTACAGTTCTCTTTTTCGTACTGGTTCTCGACGATGCCGTGGGAGACTACTCTACCTACTACAGGTCATTCACCGTTCTGTTCCTGCTGACTTTCCTGCTGACATATATCCCCAGGCTCATAATCACCTCCCGTGTCTCCGGAAAGATTCACAGGCGTGAAGCAGGATTCCGGACGCTTATCATCGGAAACCGTGAAAAGGCAGCGAGACTGGTGAACGAGATCATGAATGAAAAGATACCTGCAGGCAATCTCATTTTCGGCTACATAAGTACCGGCATTAAGGAAGAAGGTTTTCTGAATGATGATGTAAACCGGCTTGGCACAGTCAACGACCTGGTGAGTATCATTGAGAAAAATGAGATTGACGAGGTGATACTTGCCCTGGAGGAAGATGAATACGGGCTGACAGAGGGCATCATTGACACCATCTGCTTCCGTGATGTGCTGCTTAAGGCAGTGCCGTCAATGCGGGGAGTGATATCCGGTCATGTTGAGGCGGGTCCTATTTATGCCACCCCCCTTCTCAGGGTATCATACCCTGTGATGCCGCACTGGCAGTATATGATTAAAATGTTGCTTGACTACTTCCTGGCTACTGCCACGCTGATCATTATGTCTCCCCTGATGGCGGTACTGGCCATTCTTATCAGGCTCGAAGGGAAAGGACCAGTGGTATACAGGCAGGAACGCATTGGGCGGTACGGAAGGCCATTCATGATTTACAAGTTCAGATCCATGGAGCATGACGCTGAATCTGATGGCCCCAGGTTGGCGGTGAAGGGAGATGCGCGGATAACCACGCTTGGAAGGTTCATGAGGAAGCATCGTTTCGACGAGATCCCCAACTTTGTCAACGTGCTCCGGGGTGAAATGTCACTGGTGGGGCCAAGACCGGAACGCCGGCATTACATAGAACAGATAAGGGAGAAGGCCCCATGGTTCAACAGGGTGCTGGCAGTGAAACCCGGCATAACTTGCTGGGGACAGGTCAAGCTCGGCTATGCCTCAGATCTTGACACGATGCTCGAAAGGCTGTCATATGACATCCTGTACCTCGAGAATGTTTCCCTGTTTCTTGACCTGAAGATAATCTTCTATACCCTGGGGACAATAATAAAAGGCAAGGGACTATAAATCAATAATATATTGTCACCACCCAGTCCCCGGGCTGATTAATGACAAACCTCAACTCATAATTATTTATTACGGTATTCAGGAGATTTGGAGCACGAAACTGCACTTTACCTTCAAAAGGGAAGGAGGTATTAAGGAAACCGGTAAAGGCAGTTGTAATGCTTTCGCTGCCTGAGCTGCCCTGCATTACCAGCCCTTCAATATTGTAGGATGTTCCTCCTGACCTTGAGAACTTAAATGAAACGTATTTATCATCAGAACCCTGTTTAAAGAAGGAGGTCCTTGTAACTCCAAGCCTGTAGGAAACTAAATACGGGGCAACCTGTTCGGTTCCGATAAACTGATCTTCCTTCCATAATCCAGTCTGCACTGAATCCCTCTCATTGTACCTTAACCTGAATGTTCCCTGGCCGTCTCTCATCCCCTTTTTCCACTGGCCTGTATAAACAGCCCCGGATGCCCATACGTATGTACCCTCCCCGTCCGGTAATCCTTTTCTGAAGCTGCCTTTGTAACTGTCAGTACCAACAGCTTCACCCTTGCCTTCAGCAAGTCCTTTACGACATTCGCCGATGTAGCTTCCTGCAATTCCCGGCATCAGGACCCTGCATTCTGTCTGCCCGCAAAGGGGAATAACCGTAAACACGAATACTGCTGCCATGGCAGACCGGACTATTTTTTTCATGATCCTTTGATTATTGGTTGGTAAATATTCTGAATCAACTATCAAAGTTAATCAAATGAATTAAAAAAGGGAGCCTTCAGCAGACTCCCTTTTTCTATCGGTCAATTTAACTTTTAATTAATTCCTGTGCGTGTATCCCACCACATCTTTTCACCCCAGAACCTGTCTGATATGTTGGTGTCAAACGACTTGACAACAGCCTCATTGAGGGTGTATTCTGATGTCGGATAGGGCCAGCGGAAGGGCGGGCGGTTGTGTCCGGAAAAGACTGAACCCGGAGCTGCATTGAGCCTGGGGATGTCAGTCCTGCGGGTTTCGGCCCATGCCTCATGACCCTGCTTGAAGAGTGACACCCATTTCTGGTATGCTATCTTCTGGACATTGTTGTAACCCCATGAGCCTGTTCCGCCCCATGCTACGTTGCCGTCAGCAAGGTAGGTGGTGATATTGCCAGCAGAAACACCGTGTTCAGTGCATGAAGCTGTGATACCTGCTTCATAGGCTGCCTGTGCCTGTGTCGCGTTATTCAGAAGGTCAGCGCGAGCATAAGCTTCAGCCTTGATGAACTCAACTTCGGCGTAACGCATGTAGTAGGTAATGCCGTTTGGCATGTCACGATACCTTTCGCCAATCCTGCTGATTGAACCGAGCTCAAAGCCTTCTTCACCCTCGGTGATACCTGCGTTGAGGCCCCTGTAGACACCATCGTTTGCAGCCGGATGTGCAAATTCGCTGAGCCTCGGATCACTTGTGGCAAGCAGTGCATCAATGAAAGTTTTGCAAACACCATGGTCATCCCTCGGAGAGATCTTGTCTGAATAATAGGGCTCATAGTAAGGGTTGACACCAACCCAGTCAAAGCCGATAAGATCAGCATTTGATGCAAGGACCGGGTATGTGGTGGCATCGCCGAGGATCTCGTTGAATACAGTGCGGGCTGCAGCAGCATCAACATTTGACATACGGATGGCAATCCTGAGGCGGAGTGAGTTTGCATACTTCCTCCACAGCATGACGCTGCCGCTGTTGAGTACATCACCGCTTATTGAGCCGCCTTCCATCAGTTTGGCATTGGCTGCCTTAAGATCGGCAAGTATACCTGTGTATACCTCATCCTGGGTATCATAGTTCGGCTGAAGGACCCCTTCCTCACCCTTGGCTGCTTCTGAATAGGGAATAGCCTTCCAGGTGTCAGTCATGATGTGGAAGATCTGGGCCTTGAGAACCATTGCAACACCTTCCATGGCGGGATTTTCGCTCTCCTGAGCCTTGGCAATGATCTTGTCAAGCTCAACAACGTAGGTCAGAAGGGTATTCCATCTTCCGATTGTACCGTCACGCTCGGCATACCTGTTCTCGTCAATGTACTGAATCTTGGCGATGTGGTTGGCATATGACGAGGTGTTGTTTCCGGTCCACCATACGTCAAACAGGGTGTTGGTCATTGCCCTTTCAACGTACGTAAGAATATTGGCAGCCGGCACATCAGTCGGACTGTTCGGGTCAACATTCATTTCTTCCCAGCCCTTGGTACAACTTCCAAGTATAAGGAGAGAGATGAAGATTACTCCAATTAATTTTATCTTTTTCATGTTCAAATCTTTTTGGGGTTTAATTAAAAGTCAACTCTCAACTTGAAACCCATACTGCGAACCGGGGGCAGCTGATACTGCTCGAGGCCGAGAGCGTTTGTACCTGTTCCGTAACCTGTCTCAGGATCAATCCTGATGTCATTGCTCGGATGCAGGTAAAGGACTGCAACGTTTCTGGCGTAAAGCCCTACGTTGAGATTGCTGATCATCATGTTCTTGAACCTGACATCATAGCCAAGGTTGATCTCACGAAGCTTGACATACGTACCATCGATAACGGCAGGCTCCGTATAACCCCAGTAGTTGCCAAAATAGGCCTGCGGGTCAACAACAACGGTATTGGGCTGACCGGTATTGACATCAATACCTTCCACAACCATACCATTCTCCCTGATACCGTTTGCAACGGTTGTCTCGGTAATACCTGCATAGTCCCCAAACCACTTGGTAACTGAGTAGATGTCACCACCCCATTTTGCATCAATCGAGAAGTTACCTGTGAACTGCTTGTAGCGGAAGCTGTTGTTGATGCTGCCAATCCAGTCAGGAAGCGTATTACCGCAAACCACAGGAGCATCTGTCGGTATCTCATAACCTCCGTCAAGGAGTTTGTTACCGTCTTCATCCCTCTGGTAGGCAATACCGTAGATCTGACCGAACGGTTCGCCCGGTCTGGCTTCAACAGTGGTGGGTGACCATGAGCTGTTAAGCACAAGACTTGTCACACCTTCAGCTAGTGCATTGACTACGGTATTCTGTTTTGACCAGTTGATTGTTGCCATCCATGAGAAATCTTTCGTACGGATGATCTCACCATAGGCCTGTATTTCAACACCTTTTGATTCAATCTCACCGGCATTGATCTTCATTGATGTGAATCCTGAAGAACCTGAGATGTCAGCCGTGATGATCTGGTTGTTTGTCAGGTTGTTGAAGTAAGCCACGTCAAGTCCCAGCCTGTTGTCAAAGAACTTGACCTCAAGGCCGAACTCCAGTGAGGTTGTGAATTCAGGCCTGAGTCCTATGGGAGGAAGCTGGTTTGGATATGCGAACTGTGTGTTACCGTCATATGAAGGTGTTACTGCACTGTAGGCTGCTGTAAGACCGTAGGGGTCGGTATCGCTACCCACTTTTGCCCAGCTGCCACGCAGTTTACCAAATGAGAATGGTGAGTCTGTCAGACCAAATGTCTCGGTAAAGATCCAGCCGAGTGATACTGACGGATAGGGATAGCTCCACTCCTCCTTCGGTAGTGACGAGCTCCAGTCGTTCCTTATAGTGAAGTCAAGGTACAACTGGTTGGCATAACCGAGGTTCAATGCTCCGAATATGCTGTTCTGCTCATATTCTGACCTGTACATATCAGTACCGGGGCTTCCGTTGACGTTAGAAATATCAAAGAAGTTCGGAACAGTAAGCTCGGCAGCATCGAGATACATATAATTATAAAGGACATTCCTGTAAGATGCACCAACGTTACCGGATACCTGGAATACAGCGCCAAAGTCTTTCTGGAAGTTCAGGAAGATGTCAGCGTTGGTCTCGCGGTTGTCGCGTTCGCTCTGTCCGAATGCTCCTCCGGTTCCGAACGGTGCGTTGTTTGAACCCTCAAATGTCACTGATTTACGGAATTCGTTGTAGTAGTCCATACCGTAGCGAGCCACTACATTAAGCCAGTTGGTAAGCTGATAGGTGGCAACTGCATTACCGAAGATTCTCTCCCTGTTACGGCTTGTTGTGTTGTTGTAGACCGTCCAGTAGGGGTTGTTGTGGTAGTTGCTGTTCCAGTTGTATGGCATTCCGTTGTCAAAGAAGGTGTCCCAGTTCTCCTTCAGAAGGTTCATGTCAACCTGGCGACCGAACCAACCTCCGATTGACTGCATGATGTTCTGAACATCATAACCCTGTCCGGGAAGGTTGTCATTGTTCGTATTTGCATAGTTGAGAGCAAGATCAACCTTAAGCTTCGGGCTGAGGTTCATGACAGTGCTGAGATTGATCTGGTTTCTCTTCTGGTCAGTGTTTGGAATTGTACCTTTTTCAAGTACGTTGGTGTAGGTCATACGGGCGGTCATGTTTTCAGTACCGCCTTCCATTGAAACACTGGATGTTGATGTTATACCTGTCTCGAAGAAGTCCTTCACGTTGTCAGGGTGTGAAACCCATGGAGCAGCATTCGCCAGGTTCTGGTCAAATGACAGTGCAGGGTCAGCCGGCGCAAAGAACTGGTTCAGTTTCAGACCTGCATCAAGCCTCGGACCCCATGATTCGTCAACACCGTCGGAACGACCGCCGCCCATACCGTCAACATAACGGAATGAGTACCTGTGAGCATAATCCTGGTAAGAGAGACCATAATATACCGATCCTACAGTTTCAGAGCGGATTTTCCAGCGATATTCGCTTCCGTTCATCCCCTGGCCATATTCGTTCTGGTATGTGGGCAGCCATGCAATGTTGTCAAATGATGTGCTGTTTGAAAGGCTTACCTTGATCTTACCAGCCTTGCCCCTCTTGGTTGTGACAAGGACAACGCCGTTACGGGCGCGGCTGCCGTAAAGTGCGGCAGCGTTTGCACCCTTAAGAATCGAAATCGACTCAATGATCTCAGGGTCTATATCAGATGCGTTGTTACCGAAGTCAACACCTGACCACTGTGAAGCACCGCTTGATGCGTTCGAAATGGGAGTACCGTCAACGACCCACAGAGGCTGGTTGTCACCGAATGACTTGATACCCCTGATAAGTATCTGTGCTGAAGAACCAACAGCACCCGATGCCCTGGTAATCTGCACACCTGCAGCTTTTCCCTGGAGAGCATTGACGATGTTTGTCTCCTCAGTGTTGGCAAGTTCAGACCCCGAGACTTCCTGCACAGCATAACCGAGAGCTTTCTTCTCCCTGGTGATACCCAGTGCAGTCACAACTACCTCATCAAGGCCGAGCATGTCTGTCTGCATGGCTACATCGATGGTTGTCCTTCCGCTGATGTTCTCGGTAACTGTCTTCATCCCCACAAAGGTGAAGGTCAGCTGCGATGCACTGGCAGGAGCGCTGATTGAATAACGACCGTTGGCATCAGTCAGAGTGCCGAGGGTGGTCCCCTTGACTGTCACGGCAACACTGGGGATGGGAAGACCATCCTCCGCCGACGTAACAGTACCATTAATCATCACCGTCTGCGCCATAAGGGCTGTAGTGCCCACAAACACAAACAGTGATAGCAACAGTTTTAATCTGTTCATAGATCAGAGTTTAAGTTTAACAATAGGTTTAGGTTACTTATCCGTATCATGCCATGAATATATTCAGAACGACAATCCATGGCTAAATCCGGATTTTAAAGATATATATTATTTTCTCCCGGAAATAATTTTTACGTTGTTTTTTTTGCCGAAGATGCCGAAATAAATAGCAACACGGTCGCAATACATTGATATTAAACTACTTATAAATATCGACTTTGACCTCTCCGCAGGTGTGTCTCTGGCAATGAATCTGCCGGGTTTTTATTACCTTTATTCCATAACCCTAATTGAACCAAATATGAAAGCTGCAGTTTTACTATCCGGATGCGGCGTATTTGACGGTGCCGAAATACATGAGGCAGTTATGACACTGTACGCCATCGACAAAAACGGCGGCACCTGTGAGATATTCGCCCCGAACGTCGCACAGCACCACGTCATAAACCACCTCACCGGTGAGGAGATGAAGGAGTCACGCAACGTGCTGACAGAAGCAGCCCGGATAGCCAGGGGAAAAATAAGGGCACTGACCGAATACAGGGCTGAAAACTATGACGCACTGATCCTCCCCGGTGGATTCGGAGTGGCCAAGAACCTGTGCACATATGCGTTCGACGGTCCTGATTGCCATGTAGACAGGGTGGTTGAAGAGGCCATCCGCTCCACCCACAGGGCAGGGAAACCCATAGGTGCTCTCTGCATCTCCCCGGTGCTTGTCACCAGGATACTCGGTGATGTGACCGTAACCATAGGGAATGACCGCAAGACGGCTTCGGATATTGGCACCCTGGGCGGAAAACACGAAAACCGGCATCACGGCGAGGTAACCATAGACAGGAAAAACCTCATAGTGACAGCACCATGCTACATGCTCAATTCGACTATTACTGAGATTGCCCGTGATGCTGAAGCGGTGGTTAAGGCAATAATGGATCTGACCGGCCAAAAGCAGTCATAGCCTGCCGGCCTCAATCTCCTTTATTATCTGCTCTATCAGGTAATCGTCACCCTCGGCATCATAGTTGACCTTAAGGTTGCTGCCAAAAATCCGCGCGATACCCTGCCAGAAGGCAGCGGAGAATTTACCTCGGTATTCCCTTATCAGGTCATATGATGTGTTCTGGGTCTCCCGGTCAATAAGCTTGATAAGTATCTTTCCCTGGGTGAAGGTCAGCTTCCTAATATCACCCTCATAACGGGCAAGAAGGTCCTTCTCATAATCCTGCAGGAAATTGCGCTGCGCCTTCTCATCCGGAAGAGTCTCAAGCAACCTGTTGATACGTCCGAACTCGTCCCTTACAATAAGTGCATAGGGATAGACCCTCCTTACATTGTAAACCAGCCGGGCATGACGGCGGTAATCAAACCTGACCCCCCGGGGCATCTTGCCATACACGATGATCTCGGGGAGCTCAACCAGCGGATAGGTCTGTCCGTCAAACGTGGCGGTCTTAAGAATATGAAGCGGCATCAGCACAGTGTCAGCCGGAACCGTATCCCTCCCCTGTCCTGATGAAGTTGCACAAAGAAAACCCAGGAGCAGTATGAAAACCCCTCTCTTCATAATTACCAGCAAATTTAACCAATTGTTGTGCCAAAGGGTTCACAGATCAGCAAAAGTGACCATAGTCTTCCCTGTTAAGATGCGATCAGTTATATTTGATGCTTCATGAAACCGGCACCTACAATAGATGAACTGGAAAACCCTGCGGCATGGGAGAAGGTACTTACGCTCCCGTATGGAGGGATAGCCCCGTTTGTGATATCGAACCTCACCCGGCCTGCCCTGCCCATGCTTCTTATATGGTTCACGGCAGCTGCTTCACTTTTCCTTTCAGTGTGGTTCTGGCCTGGGGTGAAGTATCCCTCTGCTGATCCAAGGATTATCACCGGACTGGCTGCCGGAATGATTCTGATTCCGCTGCTGCTCATACCGGTACATGAAGGATCCCACCTCATTCCCTTCAGGATTGCGGGCGCAAGGGACATCAGATTCGGGACAGACCTGAAGCAGGGAATTGTGTGGGTCACAGCACACCGTTTTGTGGCCGGGAAAACACTGTTCCGGATAGTTGCCCTTACACCATTCATCTTCATCACCCTCTCATTATTATTATTAATAGCCCTCTCCCCGCCCTGGTGGAAATGGATTCTGTCAATGACACTTCTTGTTCACACCACAATGTGCGCCGGTGACGCCGCACTTCTTGGATTCATCAGCAGATTCGGGAAGAGAGAGGTCTGCACATGGGACGACGTTGACCTGAAAGAGGCTTATTTCTTTGCTTCAGCAGAAAAAGCTGACGAATGATCATCCGCAAAACAAAAGTACGGCGGCAACCCTCAACTTCCCTGAAATAATATGTCAGTTGATCTCACTGCCGGCGAAGGGCATATCACATTATTCACTATTTTAAGGCCGCAAAAAATCAACTGATGAGCACTTTCGTTCAAACCCTGAAAAAATTTCCGCGGTTATTCTGGATCTCCAATGTCATTGAGCTTTTTGAACGTTGGGGATGGTATGCCTTCTACAACGGTTTCATTGCCCTGTACCTTACTTCCCCCAGGGAAGCCGGAGCCCTCGGGTTTTCAAACGTTGAAAAGGGAACCATCATGGGAACCGCATCCATGATACTTTATTTCCTCCCGGTCATAACGGGTGCAGTAGCCGACAGGGTTGGCTATAAAAAGGTGCTCCTGGTATCATTTGTAACCTATATCCTGGCCTTTTTCATGCTGGGCAGGTTTGAGACCTTCGGTGCTATCTTCGCAGCATTCATCCTACTTGCCGTAGCCGGCGCTCTCTTCAAGCCTCTGATTTCAGGAACCGTCGCCCGGGTGACTGACAGGGAAACTGCTTCTCTCGGGTTCGGCATTTTCTACATGGTTGTGAATATCGGTGGTTTTATTGGCCCATTCGTCGCCAGCCTCCTCTACAGAAACAGCTGGGATACAGTGTTCTACATGTCAATCGCAGCCATGGCCATGAACATGGTCCTCACACTCTTCTTCTACCGCGAACCGGCTGTCACTGATGGCGGCAAGGGCTTCCTTAACAATATAGGTATAGCATTCAAAAACATAGGGGTCACCCTTACAGACTGGCGATTCCTTATATTCCTCCTCATCATCGGAGTCTTCTGGACCGCCTATAACCAGCTTTATTATTCCTTCCCGGTATTTCTTGAGTCGTGGGTCAGTCTTGACGGCATGTCAGCTACCCTGGGGCTTAAGCCAGGCACAATCACAACGGTCACCATCTCAAGCCTCGCTTCATTCTTTATAATACTGTTCCAGCTGATCATATCTTCGGTAACAGCAAGGGTAAGGCCGCTTAACAGCATCATGACAGGGATATTTATCCTTGCCTTCGGCCTCGGAATGATGTTCGCCAATCTCAACCCATGGATCATAGTACTGGGTGTGCTTATCTTCGGCATCGGCGAGATGGCCTCATCACCCAAGGTACAGGAGTATCTCGGCGGCATTGCTCCCCCGGACAGAAAGGCTCTCTACATGGGTACGGCATTCCTCCCCATAGCCCTGGGCCACCTCGGAGCAGGATGGGTCTCGGGCAAACCCTTCGAGGTGATGGCTGACAAACTATTCCTGCTGAAGAAAGCCGTGGCGGCAAAAGGATTTGAAATACCTGAAATCTCAGACACCTTCACGCAGACCGATTACTTCAACAGGGCACAGGAACTCTTCGGGATGGACTCCGGGCAACTGACCCGCTACCTTTGGGATACATATAACCCGTCCCGTGTATGGGTGCTCTTCACTGCCATAGCCATAGCAGCCAGTGTTCTGCTGTTCCTGTATGACAGGCTTATACTTAAAGGCCGGGACGCGGCAGGCAACAATGGAAGGTAACAGGCGTAAGTCAGCCGCCGGCAACCGGTGGCCGGCAGTCAGCAGGCTGCAGCCGGCAGCCGACAGTCGGCAATCGGCAGCATAAGAATCGTAAATTTTAAATCGCAAATATATGAAATCCAAGATCTTAATTATCACAATCCTTCTCCTGGGCACGATAACAGTTTCTGCCCAGAGACGCATCCTTAACGTACCCGAACTACCGGGATATGTAACACTGAAATGCGATTTCCATGCGCACACGGTTTTCTCAGACGGCAATGTATGGCCAACAATGAGGATCGGGGAAGCATGGCGCGACGGTCTTGACGCCATTTCCATCACTGACCACATTGAATACCAGCCGCATAAACAGTATATCCCAACTGATCACAGTGCTGCATGGAAGATAGCCGGACCAACCGCGTCCAATTACAACATCATTCTCGTAAAAGGTACTGAGATAACCCGCAGTATGCCTCCGGGCCACCTCAATGCACTGTTTATTACAGAACCAGATTCCCTGGTCAGGGATGACTTTATGAAGGTTATTGAGGCAGCAGTGGCACAGGGGGCATTCATACAGTGGAATCACCCGGGGTGGAAAAGCCAGCAACCTGACGGGATACCGAGGATGTACCCTGTACATGAGGAGCTTATTGCGAAAGGATGGCTTCATGGCATTGAGTACTACAATGATGTTGAATATTACCCGCTGGTGATGGATATGTGCCGTGATAACAAGCTGGCTCCAATGGGCAACAGTGACATACACGCCGTTATCAGCGAGGAGTTTCCTGCAACTCAATATTCTCACCGCCCGATGACCCTGGTCTTTGCCAAAGACCGTACACATGACTCGTTGAAGGAAGCCATGTTTGCACGTCGCACGGCAGTGTGGTACGGAGACAATATTGCAGCAATGGAGGAGATCGCAGCCCCGCTCTTCAAATCTGTAATATCTGCCGGGGTACCGTTTAAGGATGACGGTAAGAACATATGGTTCGAGCTTTCCAACATATCAGACATCACCATGACACTCTCAGGAGGACCGGAAGGCGCACCGGCAACTCTAACTGTTCCGGCACAGGGGATGATTGTGGTAAGGGCTGACAGGAAATACCTCTCGCAGCCTTTAACATACAATGTTGACAACATCATCACAGGAAGCAACAGTGTTCTCAGAACGGAGATAGCTCCGGCCAGAAAGTAGAGGATCAGGTGATCCACCGAATAAAACGGCACCGGTCTGTCTGATCCGGTGCCGTTCCTTTATAAAGCCGGCCCATTAACGTCATCAATCCTGCTTCAGCGGCACCATCCTGAAGGAATACCTGTATTCCTTTTCCAGGAGACAATACTCCGGATGTGTCCGTGCACCCCATGAATCATCGCCTCCAACGCCCATCTGGCCGTAGTCTATGTTAACCCTCACGAGGTCACGCGGTATCACATCGCTTATATGCCTGTTGACCAGTCTGGCATCAGGCCTGTAACCGGAAAGGCTGCCGGGTGACTCAAAGTCCTCATGAAGATAGTTCATCGCGGCAAATGAGAAGATAGGCTTACCTTCAAACCGCACTCCCCTTCCATTTCCGTCGGTGATATTCAGCCACCTTGTGTCAGTCCTGTAACCGTTCTCCTGGGGCCTGACATATGGCACGTACTGGTCTGCCACTGAGCTCTCGTATACTCCGGCAAATGCAGATGTTTTACGGTCGGTGTAGTTCTCATGAGGTCCCCTGCCGAACCAGACAAGATCGGTATATCTTCCGGGAAGTAACATCTGCATCCCCACCCGCGGGATCTCTTCCAGGTTCAGGTCTGTTTTTGTAAAGTGGAAAGAAACATCCACCACACCGCCGGAATGCACGGTATACTCAGTCACGAGGTCTGCTATTTTCGTGCCGGTGGTCCCTGGTATTTCGAATGTGAATTTTACCCCGGCACTTCCCAGTCCCGGCTGACTTATATGGGCAGATTTCATTACTGCCTTCGCACCTGCTTCCCTCCATGGTGCATTTCTCTTCTCCATGCCGTTGCCGTAGTCATTGTCGGTGGGGGCCCTCCAGAAATCGGGCCGCATACCTGAAAGGATCATCTCCTGGCCTCCCACCCTGTATGATTTCATTACCCCTGCCGCCATGTCAAACACAATCTCGGAATTTTCACCTGCAATGATAAGGTCTGAACCTTCAGTCCGGGTGTCAAGCAGGGCCAGGTTTTCCTCTGCGGGTGATGCCGCCTCAGCCTTGACGGGTAACAGCATCTGTTCCGAGGCATACATATGATCCTGCGGAACTATTCCCCATTCATCCGCCCTTGAAACAAACAGATTAAGATGATATTCCGTTCCGGATGCGGGAACTATCTCCCCGTATGGTATTTCAACCGTAGCGGAGTCACCAGGCTCAAGGTTAAGCTGGTTAAGATGGCCGGAGCTGAAGAGTACGCCGTCGGCAAGCACTTCCCAGTTGATTGTAAAGAACGAGAGGTTTGTGAAATCATACTTGTTGGTTATTGTCACGAGTCCCCTTGTGAGGTTTGCCGGCCTGAATCCGATATACTGGTAAACCTTTTTTACCTCACTCAGAGCCGGGTGAGGTGTGCGGTCAGGCCCGACAAGCCCGTTGCAGCAGAAGTTGCCGTCGCTGGGTGAACCCACAGGGCCATAATCGCCACCGTAGGCATAGTAATCCTCCCCCTCCTCATCGGTTTCAAGCATCCCCTGGTCAACCCAGTCCCAGATGAATCCTCCCTGCAGGATGCCGTATTTCTCAATCACATCCCAGTAATCCTGGAGGTTGCCTGTGCTGTTGCCCATTGAATGGGCATACTCACACATGATATAAGGACGGTCAAACCCGGGCTTACCCTCATTGAGAGCATAAGCCTCCACCTCCTCAGGTGAAGGATACATAGGACACCAGATGTCAGTGTGTCTCTCTGTGGTACGTGTCCACTTCTCAGCTCTTTCGTACTGTACCGGCCTGCTGCTGTCCCTTCCCTTGATCCACTTATAGGTCTCAACAAAATTCTGTCCGTCACCGGCCTCGTTTCCAAGTGACCAGATTATAACAGATGGGTGATTCTTGTCGCGCTCCACCATCCTGACGGTACGGAACATGTGCTGCCCGAGCCACTCGGGCTTGTGCGCCAGCGTGACGTCGGGGTGATAGCCTATCCCGTGTGATTCAATATTGGCCTCGTCAATGAGGTAGATGCCGTACTCATCGCACAATTCGTAGAACCGCTCCGGCTGAGGGTAATGGGAGGTTCGCACAGCATTTATGTTATGCATCTTCATCAGCCTTATATCCTTGAGCATCAGCGCCTCGTCTATAGTATGCCCATGCACCGGGTCGTGCTCATGAATATTGGTACCCTTGAGATATACAACTTTCCCGTTCACCAGGAACCTTCCATCCCTTATTTCAGAGGTACGGAAACCGATCCTGGAGGAAATGCTCTCAAGTACCCTCCCCCTGGCATCTGCGAGGGTAAGCACCAGTGTATAGAGTGAAGGTGACTCAGCTGACCATTGCCTTACATCCGGCACCCCGGCAGTGAGATCCACAAAGGCTATGCTGTCAAATGCCTCCACTTCATGCGTCTCACCAAAGATCTTATTATCATCATCATCATAGAGGCCTGCCTCCAGCCTGACACCGGCCGGCCGCCTCTCCTGCCCTGACAGCTCAACGGAAAGATTCAGCTGACCGTCAGTGTAGTCGTTTACCAGGGTTGCTCCGGCAAAATAATCCCGGATAAAGGTCTTCGGCCTGGCATGCAGCCACACAGAACGCTGTATGCCACTAAGCCTCCAGAAGTCCTGGCATTCAAGGTAACTGCCGTCAGAATACCGGTATACCTCCACGGCAATATTGTTCTTTCCCTTCCTGAGGAAAGGGGTAATATTGAATTCTGCAGTAGTCTTGCTGTCCTCACTATACCCCGCCTGCTCACCATTGACCCATACATAAAAGGCTGAACTGACACCGTCAAAGACAAGAAAAACCTCCTTATCCTTCCACCCGCCGGGCAGAGTGAATGAGCGTTTGTACGAACCTACCGGATTATCAGCATGGTCAATGAATGGAGGATTAACCGGGAAAGTGTATCCTGTATTGACATAGTATCCAATACCGTAACCCTCCCTCTCCCATGTTGAAGGCACCTCAATCTCACTCCAGGAACGGGTGTCAAAGTCGTCTTTGAAAAACCAGTATGGGCGGTCAGCCGGGGCAGGAGAGTAATTGAACTTCCACTTCCCGTCGAGGGACAATACATTGACCGACTCGCGCCAACCAGGCATAAGCGCCGATGCATTGTCAGGGTGGCTTACCATCGAGGCATGCGGCTTGACGGTATTGATGTGGTTTGCTCCCAGGTCTTCCCACTCCGGGAGCTCCTTCTCATTCCATTCAACATCGCTGTAATCATGATAGCGGTGACAAGAGCTTAGGATGGCAGCTGCCACGGTCAGGAAAATGAATGACTTGCGCATGACTGATTTCTTTAGGTCCTTATCAAAAATAAGAAAAAATCAGAATAGGGACCTTAAATCACGGGGTCTGTTTATGTTTGTCAGAGCCCTGCGAGTCTCCGCTGTCAACGGGAGTTCGAAAAACCTTGTATCGGCAAGATGGTAAAAATCAATTACTGCAGGACTGTTTCCCTCTTCCAGGTATCTGACCAGTTTCGTATGGATCGATTTGCGATAAATTGAATGAAGAGGTTCTGACAGTTCCCCGGCCCTGGCGGCGAGGATTTCCGCCGGCTTTTTTAGGTAGTCATCGGCCTGTAACCTGATAAGCTCAGAGGAGAGCCAGGGCATATCACCCCCGAATACGAACAATGCCTGTGAGCGGGATGCCCTTAGTGCTGCCTCAATTCCTGCCAGCGGACCAATGCCGCTGAAGTTGTCATTTACAGTGATAACACCCCCGTGCAGGGGATCGCCGGGAGGCCATCCTGCAACAATGATTTCAGAAAAAAGTGGTTCAAGTATGGCCAGGGTACGCCCTATTACCGTGACACCGTCAATCTCTATCAGGGCCTTGTTGATTCCTCCAAGCCTGGATGCCTTCCCGCCTGCCAGGATGGCCGCCGATATGTCAGGATAAGCTTTGATCAGAATAGCCCGCTAATCTGTCCCCTGTCATCAATGTCAATTTTTTCCGCAGACGGGACTGAAGGCAATCCCGGCATACGCATAATTGATCCTGCAATAGGAACAATGAATCCTGCACCGGACGAAAGCTCAACCTTTCGGATACGAACTGTAAAGTCCCTCGGCCTGTTCCGTTTGGCCTGGTCATCCGAGAGCGACTTCTGTGTTTTTGCTATACAGACTGCCAGATTCCCCAGTCCAAGCTCGGTGATCTTCTTCAACTGATCCTTTGCCTCAAGTGTATACTCCACATTCCTGGCACCGTACATGAGCGAGGTGATTGTCTCTATCTTCTTTTCCAGCGGCCATGAAAGGTCATAGAGAGGTGTGAAGCAGTCAGTGCAAGCCTCCGTAGCCTCAATTACGGCCTCCGCAAGCTCAACTGCCCCCTTGCCGCCTTCAGCCCATGCCGTGTTGACGGCTACCTTCACATTATGTTCATCGCAGTATTTCTTCAACAGCTCAATCTCAGCGTCCGTATCTGAACTGAAGCGGTTTACCGCTACCACCGGCCTGAAACCGTAGTAATGCATGTTCTCAATATGCTTGTCAAGGTTCTCAAATCCCTTGCTGAGCGCCTCCAGGTTTTCATTGGGCAACTCGGAGAGCTTTACACCGCCGTGATACTTTAGCGCCCTGATAGTGGCCACAATAACAACCGCGTTGGTCTTGAGCTTACCTACCTGCGACTTGATATTGAAGAACTTTTCAGCACCGAGGTCACTTGCAAAACCGGCTTCGGTCACTACAAAATCGCTCAGCGAAAGTCCAATCTTCGTTGCGAGAATGGAGTTCGTACCCTGTGCAATGTTTGCAAACGGTCCGCCGTGAATGATTGCCGGTGTGCCCTCAAGGGTCTGAACGAGATTGGGTTTAAGTGCATCCTTGAGCAATGCCGCCATGGCTCCCTGTGCACGCAGGTCACGGGCATATACAGGCTTGCCGGAATAGGTGTAACCAATGAAAATGTTGCCCAGACGCTCCTTCAGGTCACTGATGCCGGTGGCAAGGCACAGAATGGCCATAACTTCCGAAGCGGCAGTGATATCAAAACCTGTCTCCCTTGGCACACCCTGTGCCGTGCCGCCCAGACCAATGACAATGTCACGGAGAGAACGGTCATTCATGTCCATCACCCTCTTCCAGGATATGGTACGCGGATCAAGACCCAGATTGCCATCAGTTGCCTGAATGTTATTGTCAATCATTGCAGAAAGCAGGTTATGCGCCTTCTCCACCGCTGACAGATCACCCGTGAAATGCAGGTTTATGTCTTCCATGGGAATCACCTGTGAGTAACCTCCTCCAGCAGCACCCCCCTTTATCCCGAATACAGGCCCGAGAGAAGGCTCCCTCAATACCACCGTGGCTTTCTTGCCAAGCTGGTTCAAACCCTGTGTAAGACCTATCGATGTTGTTGTTTTACCCTCACCGGCAGGAGTGGGCGTTATCGCAGTAACCAGGATCAGTTTTGCCCTGGCAGCTTTCTTTTCATCTATCAGCGAGAGAGGAAGCTTGGCCTTGTATTTTCCGTAGAGCTCCAGGTCATCCTCTTTCAGACCCAGCTTCTGAGCTACTTCGGTAATCGGCCTGATCCTGGCACTCTGGGCAATCTCAATATCTGTCTTCATAGGGGAAACAATTGTTTTTGATAAATATAGGTTTTAATTTTTTTTCAGAAGAACAAATAAATGTTGTGAAAGTTTAGTTCAACAAATAATCATTTATAAAATTTCATCAAAATCCCTGGTCAATTCCATCCTGATCCTCCATCCCTGCGGATAACCGTTGTTTACCCTGGTTCCAATGTTATTCACAAAGCCGAGAGGAACCCCGCGGTAGGTCAGCAGGACTCTGCCCGGAGGCATTGCTGAACCATTTAGCGGCTCCAGCCTCAGGAAGGCCTGCGCCTCATGACGTGATAACGGGTGAACAGGCCAGGTCTCTTCCCTGAGCCTGACAGACATGGCAAGGTCATGAGCCGGCACCAGGTCATTCTTTTTCATCTCCCCGATCATGGTACCAGACTTGATGACAGGAAGCCTTTCTTCAATAAAACTGTAAAGGGATGCCTCCGCCGCCAGGGCCGTTATCTTTCCCGCATGCATAACCACCCTGTTGGCGTCAAATGCAACAAGAGGCGCTGTACGCGCGAATGCCTCCGGCGATGGCTTCATACCAGCCCTCTTTGCTTTACCCGGCCCCTGCTCCCTCCCCGGCTCCCCGGGCTTGCGAAGCGCGGCAATAAAAAAGCCCTCCCCGCTGACCCTGCCGGGATGAAACCCATATCCTTCAACCCCGTTGAATCGTATGCGAACGATGTTGCTTCTGTCCGGGAGAGAAACGGAAAGGGACATGGCCCCCGTGGCACGGCTGAGCCACGCTGCGTTCTCTTCGTTCTCCGCCGGATTGAAGGTACACGTGGAGTAAATCAGTATGCCTCCGGGCTTAAGCGAAGGCCATGCCTCCATAACTATCCTCCGCTGCCGGTCACTGCAGAGCCTGGTATTATGAACGGACCACTCCCTCACAGCAACAGGAGACCTGAACATTCCTTCCCCCGAACATGGAGTATCGGCAACAATAACATCGAAGAAACCCGGCAACAATGCAAAACGTGAGGGATCAGCATTCGTCACAATAACATTTCCTGTACCCCACTTTGTAATGTTTTCAGCCAGCACGGCAGCCCTTGACCTGATTACCTCGTTTGCCACCAGTAATCCTGTTTCCCCGGTCAGGCTTGCAAGATGTGTGCTCTTGCCGCCTGGTGCACCACAGAGGTCAAGCACCCGCAACCCTTCCCTACCAACTGTAAGCTGCCTGAACATCTCTCCTGCAAACATGCCCGACGACTCCTGCGGATAGTATGCCCCTGCATGAAAAAGCGGGTCAGCAGTGAACAGAGGCCTGCCCGTAAGGTAATACCCGTCAGGTTCCCACTCCACCTTCCCGGGGAGGCTTACAGGATGGTGCCACTTATCAGTATTGACCCGGATAGAAGTCACCCCCGGCCCGGCCAATGCCTCCGTAAGACTCACAACATCAATGTATGACTGAGCTTTTATGCGTTCAAGAAACTCTGCCGGCAGCATTTGTAATTTCTATCAGGACAAAGATAACCATTGAAACCGATGCGGCTGACCGGGCAGACATTTATCACCCGTATATGTTCAAAAGAATACCGCTCCGGTGGCCCGGAGCGGTATTTAAAAATAACCCCTAAAACCTAAACTGTCTATTTATGTGAAATTTGTCGGTGACAAATCTCATCAAGACCGAAGTGTAAGAAATACACTATTTAGGTGCTGCCAAAACTATACCCCAATAAAAAAGCTTATGATGACATATCTCATCTATATGATGATTTAACATTTTTTAGGACGGTCAGGAAATAAGCTCTCTTCCCGAGTCTTTCAGCAGCCCAAGTGACCATTTGACTATCACGGCTGAACTTATAAGTGCTGCCACGGCATCAACGTATGGCAATCCCCATATCATCGCTGTCACAAGCCCTGCAATAGCCGCCAGGCTCGTCACCGCATCTGCAAGGACATGGAGGTATGCCGCCCTGATGTTATTATCCTTTTCTTCATGGTCATGATGCAGAAGGAATGCACTGAGGATATTCACCCCCAGTCCTATAAAAGCAATCATTATGGCTTCCCTGTATTCAATGATGCGTGGGTTGATGAATCTGCCGATGGCTCCGGCAACGATCATCCCTGCAAAGATGAGTAGTATAAGTCCGCTGGTATAGCCCGAGAGGGTAAGCACCTTCTCCTTGCTGCCGGTAAATGAAGGGTTGGCCGTGAGTTTCTGGACCAGCACGTAGGCAGCCCAGCTGAGTCCTATTGCCAGCACATGCGAACCCATGTGAATACCGTCGGCCAGCAGCGCCATGGAGCCTGTAAGCCACCCCGCGATAATCTCCACTACCATCGTCACCGCAGTCAGCATTACCACCCAGCCGGTCCGTCTCTTGTTTTTTTCGATTGCAGTCACATACAATAAACGGTAAGCTCTTTCCGATTGTTTAACCGTTCAAATATTTTTATCCTGGATTTTTAAGCGCCTCTTGACTCTTTTATGTGCTGATGACCGGAACCGGGAAACGCCAGGGAAGACGGGAAAATTCATTTCGCCTGCTGACAATTGACGGTTATCAGGGGCGATTGAACCCTAATCCTTTACTGCCACTGTTTTTCCCGTCAGACGCAATCTGGCCGTCACCGGCGGAGTACCCTGATCACCGGCCCCTGCTACGGTGCCCGGCTGTCTCCCTCCCACGCAGATTGTAAACCAGCCTGGTTCAATCACTCTTGTCTCCCTGTTGTTTATAATTGAGAACTGCTCTGGTTTCAGGATAAACTCAACCCTCCTGCTCTCACCGGGTTCAAGCGTGATGCGGGTAAATCCCTCGAGCTGGCGCAAAGGCCTTGGAGTTGATGCTTTCTCGTCAGTAAGGTAAAGCTGTACAACTTCATCACCGGCCATCTTACCGGTGTTTGTAACGTTGACTTTCACGCTGACTTCTCCGCCTGCCGCAACTGCGGGCGGTACTTCAAGGTCAGAATAGGCAAAAGTTGTATAGCTGAGACCATATCCGAACGGGTAAAGCGGGGTACCGGTGAAGTATCTGTATGTACGGTTGGTCATATCATACTCTTCAAATGGCGGCAGCTGTTCTACTGAACTGTAGTATGTTACCGGCAGGCGGCCGGCAGGATTGTAATCTCCGAAGAGGACGTCGGCAATGGCGTTGCCCCCCTCAACCCCGGGATAACCGGCCAGCAGAACGGCGTCTGCCTTCTCCTGAGCCAGTTGAGAGGAGACAGGGCCTCCGTTCATCAATATCACAATGACCGGTTTCCCGGTTGCAGTCAGCGCGGCAAGCAACTCCTCCTGGTTTGCCGGGAGGTTAAGGCTTGTGCGATCGCCGCCTGAGAAACCCTCTATGTGTATCCCCATCTCCTCACCCTCAAGTCTCTGCGAAAGACCCAGAACAGCTATTATCACATCAGCCCCCGATGCAACCCTGACAGCCTCCTCTTTCATACCTGCCCGCGGAAGCGCCCAGAGCAACTTCATGTCAGCATCGCCACTGTGGTTCCTGTACAATATTTCTATCTTCTTCCTTTCTCCTGCAACCAGGTCTACCTGCACCTCCTTGTGGAAGGCATGGTGCTCACCACGGTAACGCATGATTGTGTCACCGTCAACAATGATCTTATACTCAGATGACCCCCAGGCCCCAAGGGAGTACCGGCCCGTGACAGGGGGAACCAGCCAGGTGGTCCACCGTATGCCAAAATCATTTACCGGCATCAGGTGATGTGGCGAGTTGTTCTCCCAGTAGAAATCAATCATGTCATCTGTTCTTGTAAAGAGGGGCTCGCCTCTCATATCCCTGTTGCTGAAATACTCTCCCCTGACACCCTGTTTGCCTTCAGGTGTCATAAGATGGCAGGAAGGCACCGGAACCAGGTTATGTATCCCGGGAGCCAGGTCAGCCCCCTCGGCATAGACCACCTTCGCGCAATCAGATACTTTTGAAAGAATGCCGTCAAGGGCTGTTGCAGGATCTTTGGGTATCCCGTTGTAGTTTCCAACCAGCGCCTCCCAGTTATCTGCATTTGGCCCTACAACGGCTATTGTCCGCATATTGTCGCCCAGGGGGAGGACCCCGTTATTCTTGAGCAAAACAATCGATTCACGCGCTGCTCTCCTTGCCAGTGTCCTGTTGTAGTCAGAGCAATTTGCCTGGTAAGGGATCTGTGCATATTCAACCATGCTGTCAGGATCAAACATCCCTAGCCTGAACCGGGCCAGCATAACCCTCTTAACCGCCCTGTCAAGATCAGCTTCGGTTATCAGCCCTTTGCCGAATGCCTCCATAAGGTGTCTGTAGTCAACCCCGCATTCAAGGTCAGTGCCGGCTTTCAGTGCCAGCGCAGCTGCTTCTGCAGGACCTGCGGCATATCCCTGGAAATTGTAGAAATCAGATATAGCCCAGCAGTCTGACACGATGTAGCCCTCAAAACCCCAGTCATTCCTGAGGATCCCGTAAAGCTCCTCATTGGCGCAGGCAGGGTGCCCGCGGAACTGGTTGTAGGCACCCATCACCGAGTATACCTTTCCCTCCTTAACAAGTGTCCGGAACGCAGGAAGATAGGTCTCGCGAAGGTCACGCTCACTTACTTCGGCATTGAACTCATGCCTGAGGGGCTCAGGTCCTGAATGTACGGCATAGTGCTTCGCCGTGGCAATGGTCTTGAAATATTCAGGGTCTGAACCCTGCATACCCTGAACAAAGCGGAGACCCATCCTGCCGGTCAGATACGGATCCTCTCCGTAGGTCTCATGACCCCTCCCCCACCTGGGATCCCTGAAAATATTGATATTCGGCGACCAGAAGGTCAGGCCGTGGTAGATGCCAGGCTCATTCCTCCTGATAAATTCATGATACTTGGCCCTGGCCTCATCCGAGATTGCATTGGCAACATCAAGCATCAGCTCCTCATTCCAGCTGTTGGCAATGGTGATCGACTGGGGAAAAACCGTCGCATAGCCGGCCCTGGCAACACCATGCAGAGCCTCATTCCACCAGTTGTACTCCGGGATGCCGAGACGCGGGATGGCTGGGGCGGTATAGAGCAGCTGCGCCGCCTTCTCCTCAAGGGTCATGCGGCCGACAAGGTCATTGACACGCATCTCAAACGAAAGGTCAGTATTGAGCCAGGCAGGACCCTGAGCATACTGGGTATTCATTATCGAAAACAGGAGAATCGAAAAAAACAATTTCTTTTTCATCTTCGGAATATTCATGATAAGAATGTTAAAGTTAGTATTTATTACCTTTGGAAAGAGCCATAAATGAACTTTCAGGTAATCCAAAAGACAGTCAGACCATGAGCAACAGAAGAGACTTCGTAAGAAACAGCCTCCTGGCAACAGCAGGCATAGCAGGACTGGGACAGGTGACACCACTCTACGGTGTTCCCGGAAGAAATGTGAGTCCGTCCGATAAGATAAGAGTGGCCCTTATCGGCGGTCGCAACATGGGATGGTCAAACCTTGAGACCTTCCTGAAGTTTCCGCAGGTGGAGTGTGTCTCGATATGTGACATCGATGATGAATGGCTCCATAAAAGGGCCGCCGATACCGAAAAAGCTTCCGGCAAAAAGCCGCGGCAGCTGGTTAAGGACTGGCGGAGAGTTACGGAGAACCCGGATGTGGATGCGGTGATCATCGCAACCCCGGACCACTGGCACTGCCTGCAGGCCATAGCAGCAATGGAGGCGGGAAAGGATGTCTACTGCGAGAAACCGCTTGCCAACTCCATCGCCGAATGCGACGCTATGGTAAAGGCTGCCAGAAAGCATGACAGGGTGGTTCAGACCGGCCAGTGGCAGCGAAGTGACCCACACTGGCAGGATGCCGTTGCATTCATCCATACCGGTAAGCTGGGAAGGATAAGAACGGTAAAAGTCTGGGCATACATGATCTGGAAGAAGACTCTGCCGGTACAGCCTAATGGCCCCGTACCCGCCGGAGTGGACTATGAAATGTGGCTCGGTCCGGCCCGGCACAGACCATTCAACCCCAACCGGTTCCACTATAACTTCCGTTATTTCTGGGATTATGCAGGCGGACTTATGTCTGACTGGGGCGTCCACCTGCTTGACTATGCCCTCCTGGGGATGAAGGCAGACCTGCCGAAGGCGGTCTATACCGCAGGAGGAAAATTCGCCTACCCTGGTGACGCCATGGAGACACCAGACACCCTGCTCGCATCGTATGTATATGATGATTTCACCATCAGCTGGGACCATGCCTGCGGAATCAAGGACGGACCATACGGACGTGAGCACGGACTGGCATTTATCGGAGAGAACGGCACCCTGGTGCTTGACCGTAATGGCTGGGAGGTTATCCCTGAGGTCGATTCTGCCCCACGCATGGAAGCCGTACCACTCAGGAAAAAATCTGAGCAGATCGAGGGACAGGCTGTTGCAGGCGGAGGTCTGGCATCACACGTTGCTAACTTCCTTGACTGCATGACCACCCGTAAACTGCCAAACGCTGATGTTGAAATAGGAGCGCGCGTGGCAAAGATGACACACCTGGCAAACGTCTCATGCAGGCTCGGCAAACCCCTGAACTGGAACAATGCAGCAAACAGGTTCGGTGAGGATGATGCCAACAACCTGATCAGGCCCTATTACAACGAACCCTGGAAGTTCCCACAGTATTAACAAGTACCAATTTCCGGAATAGAGCTTACCCGGGCATTGACCCTCAATGGGATGTGACTGTTCTTTTAATGTTTATCCAAAAAATGAAATAAAAATCAAATAAACTGATGAAACAAAAACTTCTTCTCTCCGCACTGGCCCTGATCATTATGTTTTCCGGCTGCAAACAGTCAGACTGGCATGACCTGTTCAACGGCACCGATTTTTCGGGATTTGTTCAGAGAGGCGGCCAGGCAGAATTTATTGCTGAAAACGGCGTAATGGTGGGCATTTCCACCCCTGACACTCCAAACAGCTTCATGTGTACAACTGAAGAATACTCTGACTTTATCCTGGAATTCGAAGTAAAGGTTGACACGCTCCTCAATTCGGGGATACAGATCCGCAGCCACAGCCGTGACAATGCCGGCAGGGAGCTCGTTTACGGATACCAGGTTGAGATCGATCCTACTGCCAGGGGATGGAGCGGCGGTATATACGATGAGGCAAGGAGAGGTTGGCTCTACCCTGTCACCCCAAACAACCAGGCCGCAGTCAGGTCATTCGACAGGCACGGATGGAACAGCTACCGCGTGGAGGCTGTCGGAAACAGGATCAGGACATGGGTCAATGGCATTCCGGTTGCTGACCTGGTTGATGATACCGACTCATCAGGCTTCATAGGCTTCCAGGTTCATGCAGTGGCTGATGAGCTGGCCGGCACACGCGTGGAGTGGAAAAATATCAGGATCGTAACTGAAAACCTCGATAAATATGCCTGGCCTGACACAGCAGGGATATACCAGGCAAACTTCATCCCGAACACCCTTACCGGAAGAGAAATGTCCGATGGCTGGAAGCTGCTGTTTGACGGCAAAACCACTGCCGGCTGGCGCGGAGCCCATAAGGATGCTTTCCCTGAATCAGGCTGGGTCATCGAAGACGGCTGCCTGAAAGTCCTTGCTTCCGGAGGCGCAGAATCAAAGGCAGGTGGTGATATTGTCACCGTTGACCAGTATGGTAACTTCGATCTCTTTTTTGAGTTCCTGATCACTGAAGGAGCCAACAGCGGGGTAAAGTATTTTGTTACCGAGGCATACCCCACTGCCGGGTCTGCAATAGGCCTTGAATACCAGGTGCTGGACGATCAGCGACACCCTGATGCCAAAATGGGGCGTGACGGTAACCGGACCGTTGCATCACTTTATGATCTGATCCCTGCCGCCAACAAGAGATTCAATGGCGTGGGGCAATGGAATGCCGCTCATATCGTCTCACTGAACGGACATGTTGAACACTGGCTTAATGGCTTCAAGGTCCTTGAATACGAGAGAGGCAGCGATGAATACCGCCGCCTGGTAAGCGAAAGCAAGTACAAGGATTTCGCCGGATTCGGCGAGGCGGAAAAGGGACATATCCTCCTCCAGGACCACGGAGACGAGGTCTGGTTCCGGAGTATCAAGATCAGGCAGTAGTCAAAAGGCAACAGGCAATAGTGACAAAAAACGAGATATTATTGTCAACACTACTGCCTGTTGCCTGCAGCCTTTTGCCTTTATTGTAACCTTCTACCGTACCCCAAACTTATAGGTAGTACTCGTCAGGAACGGCTCCTCCGGGGTCAGAATTACTGACGGGAATGAAGCCTGGTTGGGGCTGTCAGGATAATGCTGCGTTTCAAGGCACAGGCCTGAGCGATACTGGTACACCTTTCCTCCGCGGCCTGTCTGTGTTCCGTTGAGGAAGTTGCCGGTATAGAGCTGCACGCCGGGCTGATCAGTGATAACCTGCAGAACCCTGCCTGTGGAAGGATCATATACCTCTGCATCAACCTGCTCAACATTGTCAAGCACAAAATTGTGATCATAACCTCCGCCAAGGACCAGCTGGTCATATTCCTCACCGATCCTCTCACCTACCAGGTGCGGGGTGCGGAAATCAAACGGAGTCCCTTCAACCGGCCTCAGTTCACCTGTGGGTATAAGGGTTGAGTCAACAGGGGTAAATGCCGACGCCCTTATCAAGACCTCATGGTCTAGGATATCTCCAACACCTGCGCCATGCAGGTTAAAGTAGGCATGATTTGTAATATTCAATACGGTTCTCCGGTCAGTGGTGACCTTGTAATCCATAATGATCTCGTTATCATCGGTCCAGGTATAAACCACCTCGGCAACGACGTTGCCCGGGTAACCCTCCTCCATATCAGGCTTGTTGTAGGTGAACTTCACTGCAGGATAGTCAGTATTCTTCAGAACCTCGGCCGTCCAGACCCTGCTGTGCCAGCCGGTGGGACCTCCGTGAAGGGTATTTGGTCCATTATTGAGTGCAAGAGTATACTCAACATCGTCAAGGGTGAATTTCCCTTTTGCAATACGGTTGGCATACTGGCCCACAACCTTGCCGAAATAGAGATCACCGTTGAGATAACCATCAAAACTGTCATAACCAAAGGTCACATTGGCTTTGTTCCCGTCCCTGTCAGGAACACTGATCTCAACGATTGTTGCCCCGTAGTTTGTGAGCTTTATAATATCACCCTGCTTGTTTGTGAGTGTGTAAAGGAATACTTCCTTTCCTTCAAATGAACCGAAATCTTCAGTTGTTACCATTTCTTTTGCCTTGTTAGTTCCGCATGAGTCCAAGCCAATCATGACAAGTGCCGTTGCCGTTAATAAAATTAGTCGTCCTGTTTTCATTCGTTTATGAGTTGTTTAACTTATTGACCGAAAAGAACCTCCATGCAATATCCTGATCAAATCCCTCCATGGTTACCTGTATGATCAGGTTTTATTTGCCAGGGATTACACAGGTATCCGCAAATATACATCTTTGCTCCATACTGTTCAGCACAGCCCGCCAGGAGTCACATCAAGGTCACGACCGTTACTTATATTTGTATTACTCAATGCCACCTATGCTGGGTTGACTCCCCAAACATCAACATCACAATTGTGCGTGTCACTCAACGGTCAGCACAGTCACCGATGCGGGCGCGACAGACAGGCTCAGGATGTTATTCCTGATCCGGGCACCCCTGAAAGGCTCGGGTTTTACCGTATCACTCTTCTCAAAGGTGTTGTGCGCATTGACGGCATCGCCCCTTAAAACCCTTCCGGTCACTGAATCATATTCTCCGCCACGCAGATCAACCAGGATTTCAGTCTCCCTGACCGGATCCACATTCACTATGGTGATGTTTACTTTCCCGTTCTTATCCCTTGATGCTGAGGCGCTCAGAGCGGGCACATCATGGCCGTCAAGTGAATAGTTGCCGCAATGCATGTGGAGTGGAAGCAGTGTGGCATCATGATGGGCTTTATACATTTCAAAAACATGATAGGTGGGTGTCAGTATCATCTTCTCACCGTCAGTGAGGATGAGCGACTGCAATACGTTCACCGTCTGCGCTATGTTGGCCATTCTGATCCTCCCGCACCGTTCATTGAAGTAGTTAAGTGAAAGCCCGGCAACAATTGCATCACGCATTGAGTTCTGCTGGTAGAGAAACCCGGGATTGGTGCCCGGCTCCACATCCCACCAAGTACCCCACTCGTCAACCACCAGGGCCACCCTGCGGTCAGGATCATACCTGTCCATCACGTTGATATGCCTGTCAAGGGCCTTTTCCACATTCAGACAACGCTCCACTGTTTCAAAATACTCCTTCTCTCCGAACTGCGTTGCAGAACCCTTTTTGTTCCAGTTGGTGGTGTAGTAGTGAAGCGATATTCCCCACATCATCCAGTGAGGTATCTTCTTCATCAGGGTCTCGGTCCAGTTATAGTCTGTGGAGTTTGCTCCTCCGGCCACCTTCAGCAGTCGGTTATCGCCGTAATCACGTGTATAGGTGGCATACCTGCGGTACTGGTCAGCATAGAAGTCGGCTGTCATGTTGCCGCCACAGCCCCAGTTCTCATTGCCCACACCCCAGTATTTAACGTTCCACGCTTTCTCCCTGCCGTTGCTGCGGCGCAGGTCTGCCATGGGGCTCACACCCTCAACATTGACATACTCAACCCACTTCGACATCTCTTCAACTGATCCGCTTCCAACATTGCCGCAGATATACGGTTCAGCACCGAGCTGTTCACACAGATCAAGGAATTCATGCGTTCCAAAGCTGTTATCTTCCGTTACGCCGCCCCAGTGGGTATTGATCATCTTCGGCCTCTTTTCACGAGGGCCAATGCCATCCATCCAGTGGTATTCATCTGCAAAGCAGCCGCCCGGCCAGCGGAGGTTCGGTATCTGCGTCCTCTTAAGCGCCTCCACGATATCATCCCTGATGCCGCGGGTATTGGGTATGGCGCTGTTTTCGCCCACCCAGAAACCTCCATAGATGCACCTTCCAAGATGCTCCGAAAAGTGACCATAGATATGACGACTGATGGTCTCCGTACCAAGGTCAGTATCGATAATAAGGCTTGCCATGGCAGCTTCGGATGCCTTCTGGCCTGTTGCAGCAGTTGTCATTCCCAGGACAATGATTGAGGCGGTAATTGCTTTTCTGTACTGCATGCTAAACTTGTTTGTCTATCATAAAGATAAAACAAAAATCAACTTAATTCCTTCGCTGGGGTATCTGTCATGGACCCTGTATGAAATGCAGCAACAGACAACCATGTCAGGGTGTTATTCTGATGTTGAACTCAAAGGTGGCGGTGTACTTATTCTATGCCTCCCCAAAAAAAACTCGTGTCAGGTTCCCTGACCAGGAAAAATCATTATACTGTAAAAACAGGTGAGCGTGGAAACCCGCCGGAGTCTGCTGCACTGGAAAACTCGCCGGCACCTGCTGACCTGCTTCTCCCTGGCCGCGGAGGGTCAGAGAAAAGCAGGTTATGATCAGCAATCAAAGGATAATAAAAACCTTTTAGCGAAGTTCCGATTCCGGACATATCAGTTTATCGTTTTGTTTATCCAGACAATTGAAGTGGGAGTCCAGTCTCTTGCCTGCTCACCCTCCCTTGGGGCGTCAGGAGCTATTGGTCTGTTAAGTCTCAGGTAATTTGGAATTGCAAGGAGATTGCTTCCTTCACTCCACTTTCCGTTGATGGTCACTATACCGCCGAACAAATCATCACGCCATTGGGTTGTCAGAGGGCTATCACCAATGCGCTGCTCTATGTCAGCCTGATCAGCCTTCTCCACATTATAGATCATAGGCCCGTACCTCAGGGCTACCCTGCCACGGGTAGCTTCAATCCTTTCATCCGCGATTACTTGCTGTACCTCCATGGGAATAGCAAAGGAGATGATATCACCCCTGTTCCACTCCCTCGTGATAGGAATATAACCACGGTTTAGTTCCATCGCTACTGCCTCACCGTTGACATTCAGGCTGCTGATTGTGTTAAGCTCAGGGACGGAGGTATACAGTTCGCTGGTCTTCCTGTTGGGAACCCTGACCCATACAGTGAATTTCTTTGTCTCAGCAGGATTGACAGTTATTGATACATCTCCATTCCATGGATAATCAGTCTTCTGGACCATCTCTACTGAGGTGCCTGCCACCTTCTCAACATTAATGGTGCTTCCGATGAAAAGGTTGACATAGATTCCGTCATCACTTTTTACATAGGTCCAGGTCGGTATCATAAGCAGTGTCCTGGGTATGTTGCCTACACAACAAGGACAGACATGCCAGTCAGACCGCATGCGGTTTGATGACAGAGGGTTGGTATAGAAGAAGTTCTTACCTTCAAAGTCAAGTGACCCGAGCAGGGCATTGTACATTGTCTCCTCATACAGGTCAGCATATTTTGCATCATGGTATGCCAGGTTCATCTTGTACTGGAAGAAGATGAGCCCGCAGCTTGAGCATGACTCGCAATAGGCATTGTTCCTCAGCGAGTAGTCGGGTCCGAAACCCTCAGATGTCTCGCCGCTGCCAATACCGCCGGTCACATAATACTTCCTGTTTGTCATGTTGTCCCATAGAGACATGACGGCGCTCTGGTAATCAATGTCAGCCGTTTCTGCTGCCACGTCAGCCATGGCTGAATAGTTGTATACTGCCCTCACTGCATGACCTACTGCCTCATATTGCTGCTGTACAGGCACATGACTCTGGTCATATTCGGAACCATGATTGCGGCTGTCAAGCAGGAATTTGGCCAGGTCTATATATCTGTCACCGCGTCCGTTGCCCTCCATGTCATTGACAAAACGGCCGAAACGTACCAGCGCCTGTTCCATCTCCTGGTGACCGTCATACCACTCCTTCTTTCCGGGACCGATGTTGGCAACCCAGCAGTCAGAAAGCTTCTTGGCTGCGTCATAGAGCCTTGTGTCAGTACCTTCGGTAAGGGTATAATGGTTAATGGCTGATTCGATAAAATAGCCGGCTACATATCCTTCATGGTTACCCCTTGTCTGCGGCGCCCATCTTTCCTTCCAGCGTGTGGTGTCACGGAGAGTAAATGCTGTCTGCAGATAGCCGTCAGGCTCCTGTGCGGCAAGGATTATCGGGATCCACTTCTCAAGTGTCTTCTTCATCTTCTCCTGGGCAGCAATGATCTCCCTGTCTCCCTTTGGATCAACCATAAGCGCAATGCACATCGACTCGACCGTCTGGTGCACCCAGGCATTCGAGAAGACATACCCGAGGTGCCTGCCGTGCGACTCACCGCGAAGAGCCTTTGCTGCCTCGACAAAATTGTCAAGACCTCCCTGTCCCCGCTCCAGGTCAGTCCGCTCAATCATCTCAATACAATGAGGTATCCAGTTTACTATAAGCGCTTTGGCGCGATCATTCCACAGCGGACTGTCAATCTTGTACCGGCGGGTATAAACCACGTCAAGCCTTTTTTCTTCGGGCGGACTGACGACAGAGACCTTCAGGGATGATGATGATTTCATCTTCCCTGCCCGCGCTGACAGTATTAATACGTAATCACCTGGTACTGTAAAGGTGGCTGTGGTTGTATCACTCTTCGCATTTTCAAACTTTACTTCTCCAGGCCCTTCTGCAGTCCACTGCATCTTCTTCAGAGGATCAAGACTCTTTATCAGGCCGGAGAGATATGTTTTACCACCGGTGACAACCATCCGGTCTGTGCCGGCCGAAATTACCGGGGCCACTGCAGGAGCGCCTTCAGGTTTGAAGACCTGCCACTCCAGAACGGGTGAAAAAAACCTCTCAATGGAATCAACCTCAAGCATAAGCCTGGTAGTTGACACTTCAATGAAAGTGGTGTGATTGAATTTGTCATTCTCAAGCCCAAGGCCGGAAGCATTCTCAACATCAACATAATCCTCCCCGTTCCAGTATTTGAACCGGTATGCCTGTGGAAGCTTTACAAGGCTCTCATAATCATAAAGAAATACAGCTGCCTCATCTATTGAAACAGGCTGTTCCCATACATACTCATACTGCGTCACATTGAGTCCCTGCTGCCTCTGCTGCTGGCTGTTCGGGTTATTCATCCAGCGTCTCATATCACTGTTGACACTGTCAGGGATAAGCCCGTCATTGAGTTCCTTTATCTCTCTCTGCCCTCCCCGGGTGGCCTGTAAAGGTTTGGCCAGCACTGCCAGGTTGTCCTTCCCGGTCAAACCGGAGCCGCCGGTGATGCATGAAGGGATAAGCATGACTGCCATGAGGGCAGATGCCAGAATAGGAATGAATTGTTTTGTTCTCATTTCCTGGTTTTTATTAATAATTAGTATGAAATAAACAGATCAGTTAATCAAGCTGAAAACAAACAGGTTGATGCTTGCCGGTCCGATTGTCAGAGCACTTCCTGACGAGACATTTACCGGTCCTTCTATTTTTACATTCTCAGGCCTGCCCGGTTCATTGGTTGCCATATTATCAGGAGCCGTAACCTGCCACAGTTCACCTTTCCCTGTGATTGTTCCGTTGAGCACCAATATGGGCAGCTTCACCTCATCACATGTAGCGTTTACAACTGACACCGTCAGTTTATTGCCTTTACTGTTAATTGTTGCAGCTATATCAAGGGGCCGGGTCTCACCAGTGATGGCCACCGGGATTGTTCCAAACTGCTGCCTGTAAAGTTTGAGCACCTGCCCGGTGGCATCAAAGACTGAACTGGTTGTGTTGGTTTTGATACAACCGATGACATTTACCGTCTGGGCATAGTTGGCCATGAAAACCATGTCACTCTGCCTTGAATACTCGTTAAGACCGGCGGCGATGCCCATAGCGTCACGCATGAAGTAGCGCGTACCCAGCTCTCCATAGATATGGGGGCCGTACCAGTAGTTCCACTCATCCATGCAGATACGGATATCCTTCCCTTCAAGCTGGGGTATCTCCTTCCGGTACTGGCGGTGGGCTTCAGCCTTCTCCCTGATTGCATCAGGGATCTGCTTCACATGTGTCAGGAGACCTCCTCCGTGCCAGTCCTGGCGATAGAAGTGCTCACTGATGAGATCCATGCTTTCAGAGCAGTTTGCGAGAACCATCCTGTCCCATTCACCGAGCTCACCCACGGCTATGAGTTTGATGTCAGGGTCAACGCTTCTCATTGCATCGGCAAAAGCATTGTGCTTCTTGACAAAATCCTCAGTTGACATGTGCCCAAGCTGCCAGTTGCCGTACATTTCATTCCCGATTGACCACCATTTCACATTCCAGGGCTCGGGATGGCCGTTGGCAGCCCTGATCCTGCCCATGGGTGTCTCAGTGGAGCCGTTGCAGTATTCAACCTCCTCACGTGCCTGTTTTGAATCGCCCAGTCCGGCGTTGACTGCAATATAAGGCTCCGTGTCCAGTATTTCACAGAAGATTATGAATTCGTGAAGGCCCACGTCATTGTGCTCCACTCCCTGCCATGCGGGGTTCTTGCGAGGAGGCCTCCTGTCACGGTCGCCTATCCCGTCCTTCCAGTCATAACCACTGACGAAGTTTCCTCCGGGCCAGCGGTAGACAGGAGAGTTCAGCTCCTTAAGGAGTGCCATCACATCAGACCGGAATCCATGAATGTTGTCTGAAGGCATCAGGCTGGCGGCGCCAACCCAGACTTTCCCGGTTCCCTCAGGCTCAATTGTAAGTGAGGCATTGTGCGTCATTTCACCGGAACGGAATTTAAGCGGATATGAACTGAAGCTGCTACCCGGCTTTTCAACGTTTACCGTCTGCGACTGCTCTTCCCACTGAAGGGTCACTTTCACGGCAGTTATCCCCGGAGTGGCCTTTAAGATAATGCGTCCCTCATAATCAAGGTCGGGTTTCAGGCCGAGACCTGACTGCTGCATGCTGGCAGCGCCGGTTACGTCAACGGCAAGGACTGGAGTCTTGTCTCCTGTAAATGGACTCACCCGGTCAACCGAGAAGAGCTCCCTTTTACCCCTTACCTGCCAGGGCGACTCTCTTTCACCGGGCACGTACCAGAATTTGCGGTCTTCAAGCATCTCAGCCCAGATTCCTCCATAGATGCAACGGCCAAGGTGCTCAATGAACTGTCCGTAAATGTATTCTGACATCGGTTCCTTTCTGTCAGCCAGGTCTATAGTTACTGCCGTGCTGATCTTCTCGGAAGAGACCAGTTCAAGGGTCATGTCATCAAACCAGGCCCTTCCCGGGGCGGGACCGTCAAGGCCCAGGAGACATGAGAGAACCGATGAGTCATCATTGCCGGTCTTGAATACGAATTCAATCTTCGTCCAGTCATTGGTTCCTGTCAGACCTGCATATTCAGCGTCAAAAGCATCAAAACGGAAACCGGCGCCCTGGCCTCCGCGTGATTGTACACCCTCGGTCTTCACCCAGCCGGTGAATTTGTATTCAGACCATGGTTTAAGTTCAACCTTGGTCATCCACCTGCCGCCGGCAGTTCGGTTGCTCTGCAGCATCAGGCTCCTCTTTCCGTGATGAGCCTCATAGTCATAGAATGCGATCATACCTCCGCCCCGGGTCTCACCGTTCCATCCGCTAACGGCTGAACCTGTACCCTCCTCTGCGGAGGGATTGGGTATAACAGTGTCCTCGTCAGCACTTCCGGCACAGGAAGTGATGAACAGCACTGCGGCAAAAAGCAATAACAGGTTTCTCATAGAAGTGTTAAGATATTTTATTATCAACATTTTACAAACGTAAAAGGCCGGTAAAAAAGCGGCCTTTTACTTCCAAACTAAAACCCAAAACCAATACTACTACCTTCTCCAATCATTGACTCCGTCTCTTATTTGGTTACACTATACAAGCGTTGAACTCGCATTCGTATAATGCTGTTTATCTCCATGATAAAACCTTGTTTCATTTTACCAGGTTGTTGAGAATTAACCAGGGCGCAAAATACCATCTGTTTTTTCTGACTATCAATCACTTTAAAATTATGCTGTGATTCATCCATTATGTTTTGTTAATGTTTTACACTTTCAAATTGTCAGGAAAACCATATATCCGGTCACGACTGAAATTTTTAAATGTAAATGATACACTTATACCTTTTGACGCAATTTATAACTTTTTTTTTATTTAAGTACATGTTTTTAAAGAATTATAACGAGTTAAACTGAGCTTTTCAGAGTCCGGCACAGATGAAGCGCTAACTCTATAAAACTGATATTGTTATTTATAAGCCACTACTTAAATTTAGTCTCGATGATTATGACACCATTGGTGCCGCGAGTCCCGTAATATGCGGCTGCGGCATCTTTCAGGACATTTACTGACCTGATATTGACCGGTTCTATTGTGGAAATGTCATCAACCGGGATTCCATCAACTAAATAGAGTGGTTCGCCTGAGAGCGAGAGGGAATTTGTTCCTCTCACCTGGATCACAGGCCCTGCCGGAGTGTTAATCACCTCAACTCCCGGGAAACGCCCTCGTAACATGTCATATATATTTGAGAAATTGGAAAACCCGTTGTTCTCCTGCTCCAGGTTCGAGACTGCGAAGGTGAGATCCTCCTTCCTGATATACCCGTTGCCTATTGCTACTATCGCATCCTTCTCCCTTCCCCTGAAGACAAGATTTACTGGTACTGTATCGGACTTCTGAGGCTGGAGATTGAATGACTCGAAGCCTTCCGCCTCAAAGGTAACCTTTTCTCCTCTCCTCATGGTTATGGTGAACCACCCTGTCGAATCCGTAATTACCGTCCCTGATTTCCCGGCGCTGACTTCAACGCTCCTGAGAGGGAACCGGTTAAAGCATCTTACAGTTCCTGAGAGCGTTATCTCCTGTCCCATTCCGGAGGCGACTGTCATGAAAAAGAGTATAAGGGCAATCAGATTCTTCATCGATATATTAATTCATTGTAAAGAGGGTGCGGGAGTTTCCCCGCACCCTCAATGCCGCATTGCGGTTACCCGAATTTTACTTTCCGCTAACCGGAATCCCTACTGTCAGTAGCTCGGATTCTGTGTCAGGTTCGGGTTCTTGTTTATTTCTGTCTGCGGTATCGGGAACAGAGCCTTCTCTATGCTTGTAGGCCTGTGGTTGAACCAGGTCTTGGTATGGTATACCCCGAACCTGATAAGATCAGTCCTTCTCCTTCCCTCTGCTGCAAATTCCCAGCCCAGCTCATCGAGGAACCTTCCATACTGGATATCATCACCGCCTTCAGCCTCTGTCACCACACCATTGACTACAAAGCCATAGTTGTATGAGCTTCCCCCAAGGAGCTGTACACCGGTGACTGTAGCCTTCGCCGGATTTGTCCTGAAAGAACGTGCCCTGACATCAGATACTATCAGGGCGGCATCACCCTCAAGCCCCGTCCTGAGAAGACATTCTGCCTTCATCATAAGCACATCGGCATAACGGAATACAACGTAGTCATTGCTGAGAGCAGCCTTTGCCCCTATCCTGATCTCATACTTGCCGATACGGTAGCCCTGGTTGGAAGCAGCTAGATCAATATCCTTAACTGTCTTTACGTAATCAATCACCAGGTTACCATTGTCAGGATTATACTGTGGTCCCTGGATCCAGGTATCCTTCAGCCTCTGGTCATCTGCATCATAGGTGTCAATCCACTGAGGAACGGCGCAATTGCCTCCCCAGGGCTGTGCCTCCATCTTGAACACGAGCCTGCTTAGCGGATCAAGGGTCTTCATATGAATCTGCCATCCTGTGGCCTTAGTCTCATCGTAGGGTACAGCAAAGATGATCTCCTTCGAGCTTTCATTTGTTGTCTTGAAGATGTCACGGTAGTAGGTCTCAAGCTGGTATTTCGTGCTCGCGATGATGTCATTGCATTCGCTTATACAGAGAGCCCACTGCGGGGTGCCTGTATAAACCTGTGCATTGAGATATACCCTTGCAAGGGTGGCCTTGGCTGCCCACTTGGTAAAACGACCGTAGGTTGTCTTGTCAACGGTCTCGGTAAGAAGCGGAATAACTGTTGTTAGCTCACTGACAACGAAGTTATATACCTGCTGACGGGTTGCCTGCTCCGGGAGCTCAACATCCTTGTAGTCGTCAACAATCGGAACATTGCCGTGAGTGTCAAGAAGCACCGAATAGTAATATGCCCTTACAGCCCTGAGTTCAGCCAGGAGGTTTTCCTTGTCTGTTGTCATCGGTATCTCACCTGATTCAATCTGGTAGATAACCCTGTTGGCCGTATTGATGCCCCTGTAACAGTTGTTCCACAGGTTCTGCGGCTGCCACTGCGTAGGAGTCCAGGTATGCTTGTGCATCCTCTGGTAGGTTCCGCCGTCATACCATCCGTTGGGACGGGCGGGGGTAACTATCTGGTCCGCAGGCTCCTCCTGGAGGTCAAACATCCCCTGCCAGCCTGCCATCATGCCACGCATACCGGTGTATACGGGGGCAATAATCGCCGGTAAATCCTTCTCTGTGGGTACGAACTGCTCTGCAAGAAGCTCCGAATATACCGTCTCGGAAAGATCAGTACAGGAACCCGCCACAAGCGCGACAAGGATAACCAGACCACCAATGTATTTATTGAATTGCTTTTTCATTGCTGTCATATTTTGTCGTTAGAATGTAAGATTGACACCCAGTGTAAATGTCCTGGTCGTGGGATACTTATCCCTTTCATCATTGCCCGGGTTAAGACCAATGCGGTTCACCTCGGGGTCAATGCCCTTGTATCCTGTAAGGGTATAGAGGTTGAGTCCTGATGCATATATCCGTGCATTCCTGACATACTGCCTGCTCCTGAGATTGAAGGTGTAACCAAGGGTCATGTTATCAATCTTCCAGTAGTCGCCATCCTCAATGTAATAGCTCACGTAAGCCAGGTCATAGGTAAGCCTGGCCTTGCCGTATACATTGTCAAATGCACTCTCCAGCATATTGTACTGGTAGATGCGGGGATTTTCATAGTACATCCTCTGGAAGTTGAGGATCTGGAAGCCAAATGCACCCCTCATATTGATCTCGAGATCAAAGTTCTTGTACCTAAATGAGTTGTTCCAGCCCAGATAATGCTTGGGTAGACCGTTTCCGAGGACTTTCCTGTCATCCTGTGTGGACTGGGTTATGGGAATATTTTCACCATCCTTGTTTTCAATGATCCATATTCCAGCATCAGTTATATCAACTGATTTCCAGCCGTAGAAGTTACCTATCTGGTCACCTATCTTCACAATGTGTGTTGTCTGCTGGATAGGCTCGCCAGTATGCCCCGTGTAGAAGAAATCATTGGTCGTCTGGAACTGTTCGTTCGAGAGAGAAACGAGCTTGTTCCTGTTTGTGGAATAGGTTATGCCTGTCATCCAGTTGAAGTCAGCCATGGCAACAGGGGTACCCTGGATCAGCGCCTCAAGACCATGGTTATCCATCACACCAACGTTCGAAGTGATTGAAGAATAGAGGTACGGAGGCGTTGGCACCTGGTAATCCCAAAGCATGTCCTTGGTACGGCGGCGGTAGAAATCCAGGGTACCATTAAGCCTTCCGTCAAGAAAACCGAAGTCAAGACCGATGTTGATCTCCTCCTTCTTCTCCCAGCGGAGGTCAGGGTTCGGGTTCCGGT
The DNA here is from genome assembly GCA_025454815.1 of Bacteroidales bacterium. Taxonomy (GTDB): domain Bacteria; phylum Bacteroidota; class Bacteroidia; order Bacteroidales; family VadinHA17; genus SR-FBR-E99. The sequence goes on from JALONR010000012.1 coordinate 39,578, forward strand.
TTGGCTCAACACCCTGAATCCATACTCCGTTCGAAAGGAAGCGGGCACCGTAATTGAGGCTGATAAGCGACATGTATGAGTTACCGGGAGCTGTACCAGTAATACCGTATCCTGCTCTCAGTTTCAGATCACTGATAAAATCAATGTTTTCCATGAATGATTCGCGGCTGATACGCCATCCTGCCGACACTGCGGGGAATGTACCCCACTTGTGGTTCGCACCGAACTTGGATGAGCCTTCCTGCCTCAGACTTGCCATGAGCAGATACTTGTCATCAAAATTGTAGCTTCCCCTTGCAAAGAACGCAATAAGGGTATTCTCGGTCTTGCTGCTGCTCATTGTGGCTTCACCCCTGGTGAGTGCGTCCCCGCTCTGCATCCTGTTGTAGCTGTAAAAGTCGGTCGGAAAGTCCCAGTTAGTCATCCAGAAACCTTCAAAAACATCATTCTGATAGCTGTAACCACCCATAAGGCTGAGATTGCTCTTGCCAAAGGTATATGCATAATCAGTTGTCAGTTCCAGAAGCTTGCTCTGGTTGGCAGTTGTACCCCTCGATGCATACCCGTTGCGCCCGCTTTTGGTTGTGGAGACATGCTTCTTCGTCTGTGAGAAACCGCGTGTCTGGTTGTAGGTGTTATTTGAAATCAGAAGATTGATATTCCATCTCTTTAAAGGAGTGAGGGTAACTCTACCGTTCATCTGGATCTCACGCTCATTGTTCTTGCCATCAGACTCCATGATGTAAGCAACAGGGTTGTCATAGAAATAAGTGTTACGCTCCTGCCAGACACCGTTTGCATCATATATGGCATCTGTCGGATTGCGGATGATTGCCTGCCTGTAAACATAGTTGTTGAATGAGTAGCCGTCGCCTCCTGTCCAATAGGTACGGTCACGGATGATTGAATTGAAGCTAACTTTCAGCATCCCGTCAAGAGCAGTGTGGTTGATCCCGATACGGCCCGAAGCCTGCTTATTATCTGACCTGATGAAAAGACCTTCCCAGTAACGGTAGTTTACAGAGGCTGTGTAATTGGAATTGGTATTACCACCCTTTAGCGTGAGGTTATGGTTCATGCTGACCGGTGTCCGGGTAATCTCACCGAGCCAGTCAGTGCTGCTTCCCAGGTCAACAAAACCGGGAACATCAGCCATACGCTCCCTGTACTGCTCGGCATTCAGGAAGGGCATCTGCCTGGCTATCGTCTGAACTGTTGCATACGCATTGTATTCAACCGTAGGTTTAATATCCTGCCCTACACCCTTGGTGGTAATGATGATCACACCGTTGGTACCCCTGGTACCGTAAATAGCAGCTGCAGAACCATCCTTGAGTACGTCAATTGACTCTATATCCTCAGGAGCCACCGTGGAAAGACTGCCCGGTACGCCGTCAATGAGAATGAGCGGAGAAGTACTTGCTGAAAGAGTAGTGATACCACGAAGCATGATCTGTGCATTTGAAGTGGGATCACCTGAAGGGTTTGAGATGGTAAGACCTGCCACCTTGCCCTGGATAAGCTGTGCCGCATCCTTGACGGCACCCTTGACGAAGGCGTCAGCCTTCACGCTGGAGATCGAACTGGTTACATCTCCCTTCTTCTGGACACCATAACCAACAACAACAATCTCCTCCATACCGAGCATGTCATACTGGAGAACTACCTCCACGTTTGACAACCCCTGTACATTAATATCCTGGGTCTTCATTCCCACATAGGAGACCTGGATCGTATTCTCGCCTGCGGTGAGAGACAGGACAAAGCGTCCGTCAACATCGGTCGAAACACCCCTGCTGGTGTTCAAAACCCTTACTGCCGCGCCCGGTACTGTTTCACCGGCCGGATCCTTTACCACACCTGTGAGCTGCCTGGTCTGAGCATGCAGATTGATAACCAGGAGCAACACCAGAAGTGACATCAGCGATCGCATCAGATGAATGCCTGCTCCCCTGCGGGCATACATCACCTGTTCTGAAGTGCATTCTTTTTTCATAAAGGTTGATTCATTCCGTTAAAAACTGGTTCATAATAGGTTTAAATGGATATAATAGTGTATTTTTTACACTTTAATACTCGCAATTCAATGCCTGAGTTATATTGAAAAATGGATTTCATGGCTTTCTTTCCTTGTTAAATGTAATTTTTACACTTTTTTCAGGAGAGTGCAAGATATAATATTCCTATGAAAGATATTATGTTATATAACATATGCCGGAAACGATTTAAATAATGACCTTAAGGACAGTCATTCAATGATTACCTCATGTATTCCAGAAGAAAAATCCTTGCTGAGTTTTATATTTATCCTGAGGGCGGTGGCTTTCATAGGTACTATCTCAGCCACGTTCCAGGCGTCTTTGGTGACTGCCATCGGGGTGACCGGGGTTGCCTTTTTCCATGTGCCTCCCGAGAGGTATTCTATCTCCCATTCGTCCGGAATCCTGCAGCCGCCGAACGGGCCGTCATCAAACCAGTAGACCTTTACCCTTGATATAGTCTCGGGTTTTGTAAAATCGAATTTTACCCAGTCCCACCTGTTGTTATGGGGCCACCAGTGGTAGTATGGCCATGTATGGTCATTGGAGTTTGCCGGTTCAAGCTGGTCAGTGATCGATGAAAGCGCCCTGTTCTGTATGCTGCCGGTCACCTTGCTCGTATAAGCAATTGTCGGAGCCGGAGTTGGCCTGGCGCTGGTTTCGCGGTATGGAAGCCAGACCTTCATCTCCCCTGGCCCGCGGTTATTCCACAGATGATAAGGTATCAGCGTCAGCTCATGGTACTCACCGAGCGAAACCGAACCGTCAAGGTTCCGGGAAGCCTGTCTTGCCTTTGTGGTGATGACCTGGGTGCCGTTGAGCATGTCTGCCCTGAAAGCGGTTGAGAACTCAGGATTCTCGTCAACCACCAGGCCCAGCACATGGCCGTCTGCATTGTCAGGCCATTCGGCACAGAACATCAGAGGACCCCTCTGGACTGCGTACTTGCCTTCGTCTTCCTTCACCCTCTCGTCTGCAAGAACGGTTCTGACCGGCATCGGTATGTCAAGCTCAACCCTGTCACCTGCCTGCCATCTGCGGGTTATAATGGCGTAACCGTTTTCAATGTTTACGTTTGCGGTCTCACCGTTGATCAGCATGGTATGCTTTTCGTCCGACTGGCTGCCGAATCTGTAAAGTCCGCCCGGGATGGCTTCATTCCTTGCCCAGCCGGGTATACGGATACGGAGTGTGAATTTCCCCTCCTGTTCCGGATCTAATGTCATGTTCACCCTGCCCTCCCAGGGGTAATTTGTCTCCTGGGTAATCTTCAACTTATGGTTGCCGAACTCAATGGCAGCACTGTTTGAAGCAAAAAGGTTCACATACAGGTCTTTATCTGTCACGGAATAAATATATCCGGGAATGGCTGGTATGAACCTGCATATGTTTGACGGGCAGCATGCGCAGCCAAACCAGGCCGAGCGCTCATGCTGACCGTTTGACTCCAGCGGATTGGGATAGAAGAACCTGTCTCCTTCAAGGTTCACCCCTGAGAGGGCCCCGTTATAGAGTGTCTTTTCAAGGATGTCAAAATATTTGCCCTCACCATGCAGCGAAAAGAGCCTGTGGTTAAAGAAGATGTCACCGATCGAGGCACAGGTCTCACAGTATGCTGACATATTCGGAAGATGATAAGGTTCAGCAAAACCCTCATTTCCGCCTGAGGCTCCTATACCGCCTGTAACATACATCTTCCTGTAGACCAGGTCTTCCCAGATCTTTGTAATAGCATTGATGTATGCCTCGTCTCCAAGTATGGCAGCCACATCAGCCATGCCTGAATACATATAGGTCGCTCTTACGGAGTGGCCCACCGCTTCTGTCTGGTCAACCACCTTCTTATGGCTCTGTGAATACTCTTCGCCGTCATCGCGGGTGCCACGGGCATCAAGAAAGAACTTTGCAAGGTCCAGGTACTTCTTATCCCCGGTTTCCCCGTAAAGCTTGACAAGGCCCATTTCAATGACCTGGTGGCCCGGATAGCTCACAAAAGCATCCCATCCGAAATCCTTGTCAACAAGGTCGGCAGATTTAATTGAAATGTCAAGCAGGTCACGCTTACCCGTGGCCTGGTAATGTGCCACGGCTGCCTCATACATATGCCCGAGGTTATAAAGCTCATGGCTGAGGATATTGGTCTTACCCCATCTTTCCCCCTCAGCCCAGTCATGGATTTTCCCGTATCCCATCTCAGCGATAGTCCGGTTGGTATAGAGGTATCCGTCATCCTCCTGTGCAAGGCCTATCTTATATATTAAGGTGTCAAGGTATGCTTCCAGTTCGGGGTCAGGAAAAGTCTGGAGTGAGTAGCTTGCCCCCTCGATAATCTTTGTAACGTCAGAGTCATCAAATGGATATATAGTCTGAAACGCCCCGGTATCAAGGCCTCCTGCAATCTCGAAGTTCTTTATCCGCCCTGTTGATTCGCAGTAACCGAAGGCAATTGGTATGGTCACTTCGTGGTTCTTTTTGATTCGTGGTGCCCAGAAGTTGTCGGTCATTTTCACCGATGTGAAGGGTACGGGCCTGATCGGGTAATTCCCGTCCTTCTTGCTGCCTGTGCATGAAGCCACGGTGATTGCCGTTGCAGCGGCGAGGATTGTTATTCTTCCTGATAGTCTCATGATTATTTGTTGTTTGTTTTAATCCATACTGTCATCTCTCCTTTGCCCCTGTTGGCCCAGGAGTAATAGGGGACTGCCTTTGCCTCCCTCACCTCCCCGGCCGGGTCAGTAACCGAAAACCTGAGTGTGCCTACACCGCCAAGCAGTTGCTTTTCGAACTCAAAAACCGGTTTCACCGATGTATCAACGGTCATCTCCCTCACCGGTCCGTTGTCTGCCTCTTCAAGGCAATAGACTATAGGCCCCACTCCGAGTGCCACCCTTCCGCTGTCAGCCTTCACCTCAGCCCTTGCCTGGATGAACCTGGGCTCAAGCGGCAGTGATATTTCTACTATGTCTCCCTTCTTCCATTCCCTGTCAATGTGTGCAAATCCGTCCTTTATGGGAGCCTTTGTCTTTCGCCCGTTGATCCTGATGCCAACCCTCCCCTTTGCAGGTGTTGCATACCTGTACAGATCTCCGTCAATCGGTTCTCCGCCTGTCCATTCAGGTATCCTGACGCCAAGAGTGAACCTGCTGTCATCAGCAGAGGGGTTAACGGTTACCTTTACCTCTCCGGTCCATGGATAACCGGTCTCCATTGATATCTCCGTCTCTCCGGAAGGCGTTGCCAGGTGAGCCGTCGAGCCGATAAACAGGTTCAGGTTAATTCCCGTGGCTGTCTCAGACCATATATACTGTTTCATTGCAGGCATGAAGCGCGCGACATTCACCGGACAGCATGAGCACTCGAACCATCCTGCCCTCTCGAAACTTCCGTCAGACTCAAGAGGGTTTGGGTAATAGAAACTGCATCCGCCCTGTCCTATACCGGAGATGAGACCATTGTATAGGGTTCTTTCCAGCACGTCAAGGTATTTAGCCTCACCCGTGGCGGAATAGAGCCTGTGGTTCCAGAAGACATTTGCCACAGAGGCGCATGTTTCAGTATAGGCAGTCATGTTCGGCAGTTCGAAAGCTTCACCGAAAGCTTCGCCATACTCTTTGGAACCTATTCCTCCTGTTATATATATCTTTCCGCCGGTAACATCATCCCATATCTTTTCCGATGCTTCAAGGTACCTGTTGTCTCCCGTGGCCCGCGACAGGTCAGCCATGGCAGTGTACATATAAGCCCCTCTTACGGCATGGCCCACTGCCTCTGTCTGCTCAAGCACCGGGAGGTGCATCTGCAGGTATACCGAATCATTGTAAACCTCAAAGCGCGAACCGGCCGGATGCCTGATATAATCTTCCTGCCTGCCCCTGACATCGATGAAAAAACGAGCCAGCTCAAGCCACTGGTTATTTCCGGTAAGCTCATAAAGCTTAATGAGCCCTATCTCTATCTCCTGGTGACCGGGGGCAATTTCACGAAGGCCCCACCCAAACTCGGAAGCGACAAGTTCAGCATTCTTAAGGGCCACATTCAGGAAACTGCTCGAGCCGGTAGCGAGGTAGTGTGCCACGGCAGCCTCATACATGTGTCCCACATTATATAATTCATGGCTGACCCTTTCGTCAATCCATCTCTCGCTGCCGGCACCGGGAGCCATATTGACAGGATCTATTGTACGGGTGGTGTAGAGGTAGCCGTCATCCTCCTGGGCGGCCGCAATAAGTGTAACCAGGCTGTCGACATAACTGCGCAGTTCCGGGTCAGGTGTCTCCAGCAGCGAATAACAGGCGCCCTCCATGATCTTGAATACATCTGAATCATTGTACCTCTCGCCGGTGTGTTTTCCCTTCATCAGTCCTCCGGCTATCGCGAAGTTGTCAATGCGACCGGTCTCCTCACATTTACCGAATACATAAGGTATGGTTGCGGTCCTGTTCCGTCCGATGAGAGGAGTCCAGAAACCGTCATTTACCGTAACGGCCTGAAGTGAGGGTGTCACCAGCCAGCCTCTCTGCTCCACCTCTGGCAGGGGGGAGTTGCTTCCACATGATGCCAGCATGATTGATACGGATAATATTTCGGTGATTTTTTTCATCAGCCTTTTGCCTCCTTTTTTATTGCCTTCAGCCTCTTCATAACATCATTGGCTCCCCGGCCAAAGTAATCATGCAGAAGCCTGTACTCAGCAAAAAGCCTGTCATATACTGAGACATTCTCCTTCACGGGCCTGTACGTTTGGTCTTTTACCCTTGCCATGACGGAAGCAGCTTCCATGATGGTGTCAAAACCACCGGCAGCCTTACCTGCAGCCACGGCGCCGAACATTGCCGAGCCAAGTGCCGGCGCCTGGGGCGAACCGGATATCTTTATCTCCCTGTTGATTACATCAGCATAGATCTGCATCACAAAGGGATTCTTTTCAGCAATACCCCCTGCAGCATAAAACTCCTTCACCGGAACGCCGTTCTCCTCAAAGGTCTCTATTATCATACGTGTACCGAAGGCAGTTGCCTCTATCAATGCCCTGTATATCTCCTCCGGTTTTGTTCCGAGGGTCATGCCTGCAATCATTCCGGTGAGGTCAACATCAACCAGTACTGACCTGTTGCCATTCCACCAGTCGAGGGCTACCAGTCCGCTCTCTCCGGGTTTCAATCGTGCTGCCTTCTCTGTCAGAAGTGTATGGAGATCCACCCCCGTTGCATCAGCTTCTGCCTTATATTCAGCGGGGGTGCAGTTCTCCACGAACCACTGGAAGTGGTCTCCCACGCAGCTCTGACCTGCCTCGTAGCCAAAGAAACCCTCAATGATACCGTCCTCAACCACACCGCACATTCCCGGCACCTCGTGTTCGGTTTCACATAGCAGCATATGACATGTGGATGTGCCTATTATTGCCAGCATCTTGCCGGGGGAGGTGATGCCAACCGCCGGGATTGATACATGGGCATCAACATTGGCTACGGCCACTGCGGTGCCTTCCTTAAGTCCGGTAAGCCTGGCAGCGGCAGCAGTTATCTCACCGGCCTTTGTTCCAACCGGAATAAGGATACGGGAAAGCTTCTCATCAACCAGTTTCTCCATCCCGGGGTGCAAAGCCCTGAAGAAATCATCTGAGGGGTAACTCTCATGCTTGTGCCAGATTGCCTTGTAACCTGCCGTGCAGGTGTTGCGCTTTTCGGTTCCCGTTAACTGCCACACCACCCAGTCAGCCGCCTCGATGTACCTGTCAGCAGCTTCATAAACATCAGGGTCTTCATTCAACGTCTGCCATACCTTGGGTATCATCCACTCTGAAGAGATCTTGCCGCCATATCGCTTCAGGAACTTCTCTCCCCTCTCCTCTGCAATGGCATTGAGCCTGTTGGCTTCATCCTGAGCTGCATGGTGCTTCCATAGCTTGATCCATGCATTGGGACGGCCCTTAAACTCATCAAGGAAACAGAGCGGCGTACCGTCTGCCTTTACCGGTAACACGGTGCATGCGGTAAAATCTATCCCCACTCCAACAACCTGATCAGGTGTAACCATGGCCATCTTCATGACCCCGGGAATGGTTTTCCTGAATACATCGAGATAATCCTTCGGGTGCTGCAGAGCCCAGTCGACTCCCAGCGGAGTGCCGTCAGGAAGCTTCTCGTCCATGACACCGTGTGAATATTCATGAACAGCAACGGCCACCTCCTCGCCGGTTGTGGTATCTACCAGGACGGCTCTTCCCGAAAGGGTTCCGAAATCGACCCCGATTGTATACTTGTGCATTTTAATATGTATATGAATGAATTATTTCTTCTGGCCGTAATATGCATTCTTCCCGTGTTTACGCAGGTAATGCCTGTCAAGCAGGTGGTTATCAATACCCTGAACGTCGGCCAGGCTGACCGTCAGGGCTGCCATCCGCGCCACCTCTTCAAGAACCACGGCATTGCGGACGGCGTCGGCAGGTGTACTGCCCCATGTAAACGGTCCGTGCGAGGCCACCAGTGCTGCAGGCATAGTCAAAGGATCTTTCCCCTGAAGTGCCAGTGCAATCACAAGTCCCGTATTGTACTCATAGTTATCCTCCGTCTCTTCCGCCGTCAGCCTCCGGGTTACCGGTACTGCTCCGTAGAAATGGTCGGCATGAGTTGTACCCAGGCAGGGAATGGACCTGCAGGCCTGGGCCCAGGCTGTGGCATGCGTGGAGTGGGTATGTACCACCCCACCAATAGCCGGGAATGATTTGTAAAGAGCACTGTGAGTAGGTGCATCGGTTGAAGGTTTAAGTGTTCCTTCAATGACATTCCCGTCAAGGTCGGTTACAACCATATCACCGGCAGTCATCTCATCATATGAAACACCTGAAGGCTTGATTACCATAAGCCCGGATGCCCTGTCAATTCCGCTGACATTACCCCAGGTCATAACGACAAGGCCGTGCCTTACCAGTTCAAGATTGGCCCTGAAAACATCTTCTTTAAGCTTTTCAAGCATGATTTTATTAATTTTTATGAAACCACAGGGCTTTTCCGGCCGGGAAATCAGTTGACCGCCAGGTTGAAGAAGAACCCGTTCCTTGCAAGCTCCTTGTATTTTTCAAGATTGAAGCGGTAATACCAGGCTCCCTTTTTTGAGGTCTCCCTCTCCTTCTCTTCCTGCTTGTCAAGGAGTTCCATGGAAAGGATCTTCTTTCTGAAATTGCGCTTGTCAACAGGTCTGAGGTATATTGCCTCATACAGGTTCTGCAATTGCACGAGGGTGAACTTCTCGGGAAGGAGCTCAAACCCCACAGGGTAGACCTTTACCTTATCTATCAGCTCCTTAAGTGCCTTGTCAACCATCTTCTTGTGGTCAAAGATCAGATCCGGCAGGTTTGAGATCGAACGCCAGTGAGCGCCATTCTTCTTCTGTATCTCCGGATCAAGTTCATGTATCCCGATAAGCGCAAAATAGGCTGTTGAGATTACCCGGGCACCCGGGTCACGGCTTATTTCACCGTAAGTATACAACTGCTCCATGTAGAGGTCTGAAAGACCTGTCAGTGAACAGAGCACCCGGCAGGCTGCATCATCAAGGCTTTCGTCATGCTGAACGAAGCCTCCCGCAAGAGACCATTGCCCGAGAGCGGGCTCAAAGCTTCTCTTGATCAGGAGAAGTTTGAGTTCCTTTTCAGCAATGTCATATCCGAAGATTATGCAGTCAACTGCAAGATAGTGCTTCGGATGCTTTGAATAAATGTGTGTCATAGGCCTTTATTCAGAGTGTAGTACAGGTCATTCCACCTCAGCTCCTTCCTGAATTGTCCAATTTCGCAGTTATCATCAATCAACACAAATTCCGTTCCCGTCATATCAGCGAAATCAGCCAAATGTTCTGCGGAAAGGGCCTGGCTGAAACTTGTATGGTGTGCTCCGCCGGCATAAATCCATGCCATTGCAGCTGTTTTTAGATCAGGAGAGGGCTTCCAGAGCACGCTTGCCACCGGAAGTTTCGGCATTGGCGGGCATTCAACCACCTTCATGGTGTTGACAATGAGCCTGAAGCGGTCTCCCATCTGTACCATTGAAGCGGCAAGGGCATCACCAAGACCGGTCCTGAAAACGAGTCTTGCAGGATCATCCTTTCCTCCAATTCCCAGCGGATGTACCTCAAGGGTGGGCTTGCCCGCGGCAATAGACGGACAGACCTCGAGCATATGTGCCCCGAGTATGGCTGTATTCTTAGGATCAAGATGGTATGTATAGTCTTCCATGAATGAGGTCCCTCCTTTCAGACCCTGCGCCATCACTTTCATGATGCGAACCAATGCTGCCGTCTTCCAGTCGCCTTCTGCACCGAATCCGTAACCATCGGCCATCAGCCGCTGGACGGCCAGACCGGGTAGCTGAACCATACCGTGAAGGTCTTCAAAGTTTGTGGTGAATGCCTTGAAGCCTCCCTTCTCAAGGAAGACCCGCATACCCGACTCAATCCTTGCGGCCTCTTTAATTGCAGGTGCGGCAAGGATCTTTGCTGAGGCCTTGTATTCATCACCATATTGTTTAACAAGGGCAGTGATCTGCTTTTCAGTCACTTTTTTGACTGCATCGGCAAGGTCTCCGATACCGTATCCCTGAACCTCATAGTCAAGCCTGATCTGGGCTGAAACCTTGTTGCCCTCGGTGACGGCAACATCCCTCATGTTGTCACCAAAGCGTGCAACCCTCAGTGAACGGCTTTCAAGCGCTCCCAGTGCTGCCCTTGACCATACCCCTATGGAACGAACAACCTCCCTGTCCTGCCAGTGACCCACAACAACCTTGCGTTCCATCCTGAGCCGCGAACAGATATACCCGAATTCGCGGTCACCATGGGCCGACTGGTTCAGGTTCATGAAATCCATATCTATTTCATTCCATGGAATATCACGGTTATACTGGGTGTGAAGATGCAGCAACGGCCTGGTTAGCCGTTTCAATCCTGCTATCCACATCTTCGCCGGTGAAAAGGTATGCATCCAGGCAATCAGTCCAGCACATGCGGGATTGTTGTTTGCCTCCATGCAGATTGTGGTTATTGCACTGGCAGTCGTAAGAACCGGTTTGAAAACAACCTTTGCCGCGATCAGGTCTGACTTGTCCAGAGCCGCAGCGATAGCTTTTGAATTGTCTGCTACCTTTCTTAATGTTTCTTCACCATATAAATGCTGGCTGCCCGTGATGAACCAGAGTTCAATACTTTCTTTTTTCATCTCACAGATAAATATCGGATAAATAGTTTAAGTTAATTCCAGAAATATGCATAGAATGCCAGGACAACTGCAATGACAAACCCTGAGGCTATCACATCCCACTTGTTCCAGCTGGCACGGGTAAGAGCCTTTTGTTCCGCCGTTGCAGAACCCAGCGTAAGCCCTACAATCCGGCGCTCGTCAATCCTCGGCGTGAAATAGCTTACCACTATCATGGTAATAATCACAATGGCAAAGTTGATGATCTCATAATGCAGCCAGTTGGTCCCGACGAAGACCTGGTAAATGGTGCCGTCAGGATTGAGCCCGCCCTTGAATACAGTGAATATGAGACGAAGCATTCCTATCGAGAATCCCGTAAGCAGACCGGTGAGGCCGGCAGCGGGAGTGATCTTCTTTGAGAGTATGCCCAGGAGGAAGGCCGCAGCTATACCGGGAGCCAGCAGGGACTGTACATCCTGGAGATATGCATAAAGTACCTTTCCGATACCCTTCATGACCGGTATCCATAGTATGCCAAGTATAACAACAACAACAGTGGCAATTCTTCCCACCTTTACAAGCTGTGCCTCCGGAGCATCCGGCCTGTATTTCTGGTAAAAGTCAATGGTAAAGAGTGTTGCCGAAGAGTTGAACAGAGATGCCAATGAACTCATCAGGGCAGCGAGAATACCTCCAACCACAAGCCCGGTGAATCCCATTGGAAGAAGTTCCTTTACAAGAGTGGAGAATGCTGAATCTGAACTGGTCAGATGAATGACTCCCTGCTGGTTTAAAGCATAGGCAATCATCCCCGGAATCAGGAAAATAAATACGGGAGTCAACTTGAGGGCACCCCCGAAGATGGCACCCCGGCGTGCCTGCGTCTGATCACGGCCTGAAAGAACACGCTGTACAATGTACTGGTCAGTACACCAGTACCAGAAACCGATTATTGCCGAGCCAAGCAGCACACCGGTCCAGGGGAACTGAGCATCCTTCGGTGAACGGATCAGCTGGGTCATGGTGTCACCGTACTCGTTTACAGGAACCGCACGGCATATATGCATCAGTTCATCCCAGCCCCCTACCTTGATGAGACCGGTAATAAGCACTGCAATTGAACCTGCAAGCAGAACCGGAGTCTGGAGCACCGAGGTCCAGAGAACAGCCTTCATGCCGCCCAGGGTTGTGTAGATACCTGTTATAAGGACAAGGCCTATAGCACTTATCCAGAAGAAATCTATGCCCCAGATCGACTCTATACCAAAAACATCCTTGAAAACAACGCCACCGGCATAAACAGTCACCGCGACCTTGGTCAATACATAACTCACCAGTGAAATGATTGAGAGAACTGATCTTGACTCCTTGTTGTACCTCTTCTCAAGGAACTCAGGCATGGTGAAAACACCGCTTCGCGAATAAAACGGAACGAAAAGCCATCCAAGCAGCAGTATGAGCCAGCCGTGCATCTCCCAGTGTGCCATGGCCATCCCTGAGGATGCCCCGGCCCCTGCCAGACCTACCAGGTGCTCGGATCCAATATTGGATGCAAAGATTGATGCACCAATGGCAATCCAGGTGGCGTCACGCCCGGCAAGAAAGTAATCTGTTGATGTGTTTTCCTTCGACCGCAATGAAATCACGATGAAAGCCACCAACGCGAGGACAAATGCCCCGAGTACGATCCAGTCAAGTAAAAACATGATTCTTCCGTGTTAGGTTAATTATAATTTAATGGTATTCAATTCCTGCTTATTAACCCTTCCTCCGGGTGATAAACCCCTGCCGGCAAACCACTGTCGGCGAAAGTAATAAAAGTTACCCCTCGCTTCAGAAAACTATCCACCTTCCAGGATGCAAGTTAAACAATATTTTAAATGTAATATATACACTTCTATTTTTTTTGTAAAAAAATTTTATTTCATCTGTTCTTCATGATTGATTGTATAATTTTGCTGTGTATCAATTCAATAAGCTGAGTCTCAAATTAATTGCACCAAAAAATAGTGTTTTACGGCATATCAAAGGGGATATACATGAAAGTTTTAAAAAATATTCTTACGCTGCTGACGGTGATATCGCTGACCTCAGGTGTTATAACTGCACAGGAGGTAAATGTAAGGAAAGACACGGCAACGGTCAGGCAGCAGACGGCTCAGGAGGCACAGGCGCAGACGCGAAATCAGGAGCAGGAACGTTCTCAGGAGCAGGCCGGCAATCAGGCATCAAAAGCACAGGGAGCCAATGCCGGCGGCGTAAAAAAGATTCAGGGAGCCCGGCCTGACTGGAGCAGGGCCCGCGGTGCCCGTCCGGCATCCGTGGAAAGGCCTTCAGGGTCAAGGATACCCAAAGGTGCCGGCAGACCGGGTGGTGCAAAAGGTCCGGGGAAAAGATAAAACTTGCAGTTGATGAGTGTTATTATCCAACATCGAATTCCCACGTTACTGATTGCCCTTGTTGTAACAGGTCAGTTCATTGGTACAAGCCTGAAAGCGCAGGACAGCATACCACTGGCCGCCGCCCCTGTTACATCCGGAGACCGTGAAAAGAGCAGTATACATTCATTCTATGCCGGCACCGGTTACGGCAGCAATCTACTGTACCTGGGAACAACCATGTCACAGGACCATGGGTTCGGGTTTGCATCGGCTTCCTATGGTCTGGCTGACAAACTATATCTTTCAGCAACCGGTTACACAATCAGCAACTTCTCCCCCTTCACGGCATTTTACAGCCTGGGACTCAGTTTCAGTCATACTTTCAATTCCTGGTTTGACATCAGCACGAGCATCTCGCGATATAATGTGGCTGCTACACTCAGGGACACCCTCTTCAGTAACTTCAGCTATGCCGATGCAACCCTGGGATTCGACTGGAGGATACTATATTCAAAGGTTGCAGCCGGAGGCCTCTTTGCCGGAGAAGGACAGTTTTACCTTCAGACAAGGCACTCAAGGTATTTTGAGACGCCGTCATTTGCACGTGATAAAGCTTTCTTTTCGTTTGACCCGTATATAAACATCCTCTTCGGTACCGTGGTCAGCATTGAAACTACTTCCGGGGTCACGGAAACAACAGTCTCTCCCGGTTACAGGCCATGGAAAAACAACGGCAGATGGCAGGGCCCTTCCACCGTCACGAGGTACAGCGAATCATTCGGACTGATGGAGATTGACTTTGGTGTACCTGTAGCCTTCAGCTATGATTTCTTTACCCTTGAGGTGGAACCAGGATACGTGATCCCGCTTTATTCCTCGGAAGGTACATCAGGCACGAAAGGGTTCCTGTTGCTCGCAACCCTTTTCTTCAGGATTTTTTAACTTTGGAATATGAACGTCCTTATCGTCGAAGACGAAAAGAGCCTTGCCGGTGAGATTGCCCTCTTCCTGAAGAGGGAGAATTTCCTGTGTGACATGGCACATAGCGGCACAGAAGCTTCTGAAAAAATTGCCGTCAACCTCTATGACTTCGTGCTGCTTGACCTGGGACTGCCTGACTACAACGGCCTTGACCTTATAAGGGAGGCAAAGGAGATAAATGCAGATGTCTCCTTTATCATAATCACCGCCCGCGGCGCGGTAGAGGACAGGGTAAAGGGACTTGACCTGGGGGCAGACGACTACCTGCCAAAACCCTTTGCCCTGGCAGAACTGCATGCCCGTATTATGGCCGTGGCCCGGCGCAAATTCCGGATCCAGTCACCTGACATAACCCTCGGTGAATTTGTGATGAATGCCTCTTCCAGAAAGCTGATGCACGGTGAAAGTGAAGTGGAGATAACCAAAAAGGAATTCGACCTGCTTTATTACCTGGTGATCAACAGGAACAGGGTCCTGGCCCGCCATCAGCTTTATGAACATATCTGGGGGAACGCCCTGGATGATCAGTATGACAGTAACTTCATAGACGTTCATATCAAAAATATCCGCAAGAAGCTAAATAATCATGCTCCCGCTCCCTGGCTCGAAACAGTCAGGGGAGTTGGATACAGGATAACCTCTGACAGCTAATCTTTCCACCCGGCATGATGAAACTCCAGACAAAACTTGCACTCTTCAACCTCCTTTCCAAACTGGTTTTCTCTGCTCTTTTCATTGGTTTCCTCCCGCTGATAATAGAAAGGATCAATACCAGGCAGACAGACAATGAGCTGATCAAGAAACGGGAAGAGGTTATCAGCCTGATATCTGCAGTGGGAATTGAGCCATTTATAGTTTCTGACACCACGGGAGGATTCGGAAGCTACAATATCCTGAAAGAGGAATATATAAGCCTCGAACGGGCTCCTGAAGATGTGGAGTGGAATTTTATTGATGTAACCAAGAGAATCATTGATAACGAAACCATTGATTACCGGGTCCTTCACTATTCACTGAAGATTGATGGCGAATCGTACCTGCTTGAAATAGGGATGAGCCTCGCAAGCATTACCTATGCCGCAAGAAATATCCGGAATATCATCCTGGTCTTCCTCGGGGTATTCATACTCGTCACTCTGATCTCGGACCTCACCTATACTGCACGTATACTTCGTCCGCTGCGGGTGATAACAGGAAGGCTAGGCAACACCTCCCTGCCAACCTTTGATCATGCTGAGCCACTGGTTACATCCACCGAAGACTTTGTAAAGCTCGACCGGACTCTTCGGGAGATGATGAGAAAGATCGGAGAGCTGTTCAGGAAGGAGAGGGAGATCACCGTGAATATATCGCATGAGCTGATGACCCCTGTCTCAGTCCTGCGCAGCAAGCTTGAGAACATGCTGATGCGGGAGAACCTGGATCCTGCTGTGGAATCAGGGCTGGAGGAGTCGCTCCGCACCCTTCACAGGCTTAAGACCCTTGTGAATTCCATGCTGATGATCGCACGCATTGAAAGCAGCCAGTACATGAAGGAGGAAATCGCTGATATCTGTGAGCTGGTGAAGGAAGTGACGTCCGAGCTTGCACCGCTTGCCGAAGACGGAGGAGTGACTCTCATCCTGGAATGTGAACAGATTTTCATGGCGGCCAACGTCAACAGATCGCTGCTCTTTTCAATGATTTACAATGTTGTAAACAATGCGGTTAAACATACACCTTCAGGAGGAAGGATTGAGATTGCAGGCAGGGAAAGAGACGGCCGGTTCGAGTTGTCAGTCTCCGACACCGGGAAAGGGATGTCACCCGAACAGCTTGACAGGCTGTTCACCAGGTTCAGCAACCGGCCTGACCCGGCAGGTAACTCAACCGGTATTGGCCTGGCCATTACAAAATCAATAGCTGATTTTCACAATATTGCAGTAAGGGTCATCTCAGTACCCGGAGCAGGGACACAATTTTTTTTCTTTTTCCCCGTAAATTCATTATAGCTTCATTTTCACGGGTTTAATTTTGATCTGTTATCTGAAGTTAAACTCAATACAGAACAAAAATGAAAAAGGAATTTCTTTTAGGCGCCTACAGAAACTGTCCGGGAACAGGTAAAGACAAAAAAACAACTCCGCATCGAAGCCCGTCAGAAGATTAAGGTACAGGAACAGAATCAGAGCGGTGATCCCATTATGACAAAGACTCAGAGCGGTGACCCCATCATGACAAGGACTCAGAGCGGTGATCCCATCATGACAAAGACTCAGAGCGGTGATCCCATCATGACAAAGACTCAGAGCGGTGATCCCATCATGACAAAGACCCAGAGCGGTGACCCGATCATGACCCAGACCCAGACCCGCACCCAGAATCATGGTGCTGCCGTCAGTGAGACTGCAAAACAGGCTAAGACCCAGTCAGGGACTGGTAAGGGTGAG
>JALONR010000013.1 GCA_025454815.1 Bacteroidales bacterium
AGAACAGGTGGATGGAAAGAAATTAACTCTTATATTTGCACCCTCATAAAAAACAGAGTTAACACATTAACCATTTTTTAAATGTCAGTAAAAATCAGATTAGCTAGGAAGGGCCGCAAGAAGCAGGCCTACTACCACGTGGTGGTAGCAGATAGCAGGTCGCCACGTGATGGCAGATTCATTGAGAAGATCGGAACATACAATCCGCTCACTGACCCGGCAACAATCGACATCAGCTTCGAGAAGGCATTGGGTTGGCTGCAGAAAGGCGCGCAACCTACAGACACATGCAGGGCAATCCTTAAGTACAAGGGTGTCATGATGAAGAAGCATCTCCTTGAAGGAGTTAAGAAAGGCGCTTTTGACGAAGCCGAGGCAGACCGCCGGTTTAATGAATGGCTGAAGGGCAAGGAGGAAAAGATCGAACTGAAGAAGTCAGGTCTTGAGAAGAAGGGTGAAGAGCTCCGCAAGAAGAAACTTGAAGCTGAAAAGGCCGTCAAGGAAGCCAGGGCAGCCGAGCTTGCCAGGAAGGCAGCAGCCCTCGCAGCCGAGGCAGAAGCAGCAGCAAAAGCCGCAGCAGCAGCTGAGGCCGGAGAAGAAACTGCCGCAGAAGCAGCTGAAGAAACAGTTGCCGAAACAGCCGCTGAGGAAACCACCGCTCAGGCTGAAGAAGCCTCTGACGATGCCAGCGCAAAGGAAGAGACAGCAGAAGAGACCGAAAAGACTGAATAAAGTCTTTGATCCCCCTGCCGCCGGATTATGAAAACGATAGGCAGAATAACAAAAACATACGGCTTCGAAGGAGCCGTGGTTGTGAGAGGCTCAGGCGGCTTCAGGGGGGAACCGGAACAGGGTGAACCGGTATTCGTCGTAACAGACGGGATACCGGTTCCCTTTTTTACACGCGAGGCATACTGCACCGCCCCTGACACACTGATCATATCATTTGACGATTACCTGACCGCTGAATCGGTAGCCCACCTCCGGGGTTGCGAGGTGCGTGCCATGGGAGCGGAGGAACCTGAAGATGAACTGAAAGCCCTTGCCGGCTTTATCCTGACTGATTCCGCGAGCGGGATCACCGGCTCCATAAAAGAGGTGGTTCAGAATCCCGGACAGCTCATGGCTGTTGCCATTATTGGCGGAGAAGAGGTGCTCATCCCCCTCCACCCCGACCTGGTTGTCTCTGTCGACAGAAGGGGTAGAACAATTGCCATGAGGCTTCCCGAAGGACTTGTCAGCCTTAATGACTGACTGGCAGAAACAGTTTTTTTCACCCCTGTGCAGCAGAGAATAATTTACAACGTCTTTCTGATGTCAACAGATTAACAAAAAACGAAGCAGCCATGAAAAAAATCACAGTTTTGGCAATATTAATGATATTCGCCGCCCAGGCCTCACAGGCCCAGACAGCCTACACGGAAAAAAGACAGGTATCAGGCTTTGACGAGGTCTCCTTTGCCCTTTCAGGAGAGGTTTACATTAGCCTTGGTTCAGGTTACAGCGTGGAGCTTGAAGGCGACAGGGACTATCTCAAAGAGATAATTACAGAGGTTGATGGCGATAATCTGAAGATTAAAACGGAAAAATGGTTTAATACCGGGAACAAAAAGGTTATTGTGAGGATAACCATGCCGGCTCTTGATGGCCTTAGTATTTCAGGTTCAGGGAAGGTCACAGTCAATGACCCTCTCAAGGGGGAGAACCTGGATGTGGCTATCAGCGGGAGTGGCAAGATTTATCTTCGTGACGTTGCCCTTGGCGACGTTGAGTGTTCCATATCAGGCTCAGGCAGTCTTATCGTGGCCGGGAGCGGCACCATAAAGAGCTTTGAGATGTCAGTCTCAGGTTCCGGTGACTATCTTGGGGAGGCAACCAGAGTAGGCACTCTTGTTGCAAGAATTTCCGGCAGCGGTAACTGCGACTGTCATGTAACTGATATGCTCAGGGCCTCCATCTCTGGCAGCGGGAGTATCTATTATTCGGGCAATCCGAAGATTGATGCCTCTGTCTCGGGATCAGGCAAGGTGCGGATGAAGTGATCATCCGCGTAGAATCTTCACAATTCCGTTTCCGGATACTTTGATGACCGAAGAGGGCTTGGCCCTGCTTCGGTCATCCTGTCTCCAGAGGCATACATAATCCACGGCAGCCATCACCTCCCCGGCTATTTCATCGAAGATGGCCGGGGCGCTGCTCCCGCTTATATTCGCCGAGGTTGATACAAGCGGCTTACGCAATCCCGTGATCAGGGCATCACAGAAAGGATCAGCACAAACCCTTACACCCACCGAACCATCTGCCGAGGCAACACCCTCCGCCAGACTTCTGCCCCGGTCATAGACTATTGTCATCGGTCTCTCTGAAAGCTCTGCCATCTGAAGGGCCACTTCGGGCGGGTTGTCAACATACCTCTCCAGCATACCCGGTGAATTCACAAGGATTATCAGGCTCTTGTTCTCCGCCCTTTTCTTGATCTCATATATGCGGCGCACCGCCTGGGAGTTTGTTGCATCACAGCCCAGCCCCCAGATAGTATCCGTAGGGTAAAGTATTACCCCTCCGCTTCTGAGTACCCTGAGGGCATTTGACAGGTCTTCTCCGAATTCACTCTTCATGGCTCTGTTATGTTTTTTTCATTGTGGGTATTGTCATATTTCTCTCATCCCGGGCCTGCCTGGGGCCGCTGTTTCGCAGCATAATCATTTTTGCTCCCGGAACATGCCCGGGGCCGCTGTTTCGCAGCATAATCATTTTTGCTCCCGGAACCTGTCCGCCGCCGTTACTTTCCGGCAGATTTCATAAAGTTAAAAAACAATAATACCGCTTATTTGGTTTCTGATCTTGAATTCATAAGTTTAAATTTGAGTTTCATCAAAAAGAACCATTATCATGCGCAAATTCCTTTTCACTGCCATCCTTGCATTGTCAGCCCTGCTGATGAGCGCACAGGATAAAACCGGTTATCAGCTTCCCCCGGAAGCAATTGTTTCACTGATTGACGCCCCGCAGACCCCGTCGGTACTGCTCAGTCCTGACAACCAGACGATGCTCTTGCTTCATCGTCCCGGCCTCCCTTCAATAGCTGACCTGTCACAGCCCGAACTGAGGCTGGCAGGAATTCGTTTTGACCCAGCCACCAACGGCCCAAGCCGCGGGCAGTCTGTTAACAGGATCTCGGCCATGAAGACAGACGGCACGGTTATCGGTGACCTCAAAGGGCTGCCAGCTGATCCCAGACTGGGAGAAGTCACCTGGTCACATGACAGCAAAAGATTTGCATTCACCAACACTACTGACAATTCTGTAGAGCTCTGGGTTGCCGATGCTGCGACTATGACTGCACGCAAGATTGATGAAGGGCTCAACGGCCTTTTCCGCAGGTCAATGGAATGGCTGGCCGACGGTTCACTGGTTTACCTTCGCATCCCGGCCGGAAGGGGTAAGGCTCCCGTGGCATCCACTGTGCCGGCCGGACCGGCTATACAGGAAAGTGCCGGGGTACGCGGTGAATCGCGCACCTTCCAGGATCTCCTTGGTTCTGTTGACGATGAGAAGATATTTGAATATTATGCTACCTCTGAACTGGTCAGATGGGACGGCACCACCACTGCCACCGTTGGTACCAGGGGTATCATCACTGACGTATCCCCCTCGCCTGATGGTAAATGGGCGCTGGTGACCATTACCGGAAAGCCATTTTCATATGTGGTCCCCTATTACTACTTCCCGTCACGGACGGAGATATGGGACATGCAGGGGAATATGGTCAGGCGTCTGCTTGAGAAACCGCTCCAGGAGAACCTGCCCAGGGGTTATGATGTGGTAAACCCCGGGCCCCGCAGCTACAACTGGCGCAGTGACAGACCTGCCACACTGATGTGGGTCGAAGCGCTCGACGGCGGCGACTATCATGCAAAGGAGATGCAGTACCATGACCAGGTCTACATCCTTGAGGCTCCCTTTGCAGGTGACCCCGTTCCCTATATAGCAACAGAGAAACGTTACCAGGGCATTATCTGGGGCAATGATAACATGGCAATGCTCATGGAGGGCCTTTCAAAGAGCCGGGTCAGGGTAACCGGCTCATTCAATCCTGCCAATCCCCAGGCCACCCTTAAAAAGATATGGGAGCTCAACTCTGACGACAGGTACAATAACCCGGGGTTCCCGGTAACTGTCCCAAATGCATGGGGCAGAAATGTGCTGCTGTTAGCCGACAAGGGAAGGAGCATTTATCTGACAGGCCCGGGTGCATCACCTGAAGGAGACAGGCCTTTTATGGACAAGTATGATCTGAGGACGGGAAAAACCACCAGGCTCTGGCGCTCCGAGGCTCCTTACTATGAAACGGTAAGTGAATTCATCGATCCTGCCCGTGGCCTGCTTCTTACTGTCAGGCAGTCGGTAACCGAGGTGCCCAACTACTTCATACGTGATTTGCACAGGGGAACGCTGAAGCAGGTTACAACATTTGAGAATCCCTACCCGCAGCTTGCCGGGGTGCACAAGGAACTGGTAACCTACAAGAGGAATGACGGAATTGATCTCTCATTCACCCTTTATCTTCCGGCAGGATATGACAAAGCCAAGGACGGACCACTGCCAACGATACTGTGGGCTTACCCGCGCGAGTTCAATGACCCGTCAATGGCTGGACAGGTCAGCGGTTCACCCTACACATTCACAAGGATAAGCCCGTCGTCGGTGCTTGTCTATGTCACCCAGGGATATGCCGTGCTCAATGATGCCAGCTTCCCGATAGTGGGAGCAGAGGGGAAGGAACCCAATGACACCTTCGTTGAACAGCTTGTGGCCAACGCCGGGGCTGCAATAAACAAGGCTGTGGAAATGGGTGTCACTGACCCGGAGAGGGTGGCTGCAAGCGGCCACTCGTACGGTGCATTCATGACGGCTCACCTGCTCTCACATTCCAGGCTTTTTGCAGCCGGGATAGCCCGCAGCGGCGCCTATAACCGTTCACTGACGCCTTTCGGGTTCCAGAATGAACGCCGCAGCTTCTGGGAAGCACCCGAACTCTATCTTGAGCTGTCTCCCTTCACTCACGCGCTGAAGGTGAAGGATCCGCTGCTGCTGATCCATGGCATGGCCGATGACAACCAGGGAACCTTCCCCATCCAGAGTGAGAGATATTATGCAGCCCTTAAGGGCGCCGGGGCAGTTACAAGGCTGGTGCTTCTACCGAATGAGGCACATGGATACACGGCCCGCGAGTCGATCCTTCATATGCACTGGGAGTACCTCAGGTGGCTTGATAAGTACGTGAAAAACAAAAAGTGATAACTGTAAGCAACCGTAGGTTTTATTAAAAAACTGATTAGTTTTGTACCTCAAACCTTAAAAAAAATCTAAGCTTATGATCAGTAGTCTGTTCTGGATAGCACCCATCGCGGCGGTGCTCGCATTGCTATTTGCATGGATTTTCTACAGGAGTATGAAGAAAGCGCCTGCCGGTAACGACAGGATGCAGGAGATAGCACAGTACGTGAGGGAAGGCGCCATGGCCTACCTCAAGCGTCAGTATAAGGTGGTTACGATAGTTTTCATCGTTCTTGTCCTTCTTCTGGCTTTCCTGGCTTATATAGGCGTTCAGAACCCGTTTGTTCCGGTAGCCTTCCTGACGGGAGGTTTCTTTTCGGGACTCTGCGGTTTCCTTGGGATGAAGACCGCAACATATGCATCTTCAAGGACTGCCCAGGGCGCTTCGGTATCACTGAACAACGGTCTCAGGATAGCCTTCCGCAGCGGAGCTGTGATGGGTCTTATCGTTGTTGGATTCGGCCTGCTTGACATAGTGATCTGGTTCCTTGTCCTCAATCATTGGGTCTTCACTCCGGAGCATATGGCCGAGGGAATGAAGTGGCTTGGACTGACCTTTGTCCACCCGGGAACAACTGACCATCAGAAGATGATCGAGATCACTGCCACAATGCTTACATTCGGCATGGGTGCCTCAACTCAGGCTCTCTTTGCACGCGTGGGCGGCGGTATATTCACAAAAGCTGCCGACGTTGGCGCTGACCTCGTAGGAAAGGTAGAAGCAGGCATCCCTGAGGATGACCCCCGCAACCCGGCAACCATTGCTGACAACGTTGGTGACAACGTGGGTGATGTGGCCGGTATGGGCGCAGACCTCTACGAATCATATGCAGGATCAATACTGGCAACGGCCGCCCTCGGGGCAGCCCTGCCTCTGCTGACAGCTGCTGACCAGATGAAGGCTGTGATAGCTCCAATGATAGTGGCTGCAATAGGAATTCTTCTCTCCATCGCGGGCGTTTTCATGGTACGCACCAAAGAACAGGCAACACAGAAGAACCTGCTCAATGCACTGTTGCTGGGCACGGGCGGCAGCTCGGCCCTTATACTGGTGGCGCTGGCTGTCATGGCCTTTACCGGCTGGATCACCTGGGGTGTCTTCGGCGCCGTGATTGCAGGACTTGTTGCCGGAGTTATTATCGGCCAGTCAACCGAATACTTCACCTCTGATGAATACAAGCCTACCAGGGGCATTGCAAAGCAGACCCAGCAGGGTCCTGCAACCACAATCATTGAGGGTATCGCAGTAGGTATGCAGTCAACCTGGATACCGGTTCTCGTTATTGCGATCGCTATCATTGCTGCCTATGGCTTTGCTGGAGGTTTCCAGGACTTCGCCGCAGGCGTATATGGTATCGGCTTTGCCGCAGTGGGTATGCTTTCAACACTGGGTATCACCCTTGCCACTGACGCCTTTGGCCCCATAGCTGATAACGCCGGCGGTAACGCCGAGATGTCACACCTGCCCAAGGAGGTTCGTGAACGCACTGACGCCCTTGACATGCTGGGCAACACCACGGCAGCAACAGGCAAAGGTTTTGCGATAGGCTCGGCTGCTCTTACCGCCATGGCCCTTGTGGCTGCTTACATGGAGGAGGTCAAACTGTGGCTCGGACGACTTGCAGATGGTACAGCAGAGGGATACAAGCAGATCGGCGATGTACTTTTCTACAAGAGCACTGTACCTGCTGTGGTGCCTGAAGGAATGACAGCCATAAATGTCAATGCAGCTCATATCAAGGACTTCGTTGCTGCATATGACCTCTCGGTATTCAATCCGATGCTTCTCGGAGGAATCTTCATTGGAGCCATGATGGCATTCCTGTTCAGCGCGCTCTCGATGAAAGCCGTTGGCCGTGCTGCAGGAAGCATGGTTGACGAGGTGAGACGTCAGTTCCGCGAGATACCCGGTATCATGGAAGGAACAGGCAAGCCTGACTATGCAAGGTGCGTCGCCATTTCCACCAAAGGTGCACAGCGCGAGATGATGCTTCCGTCACTGCTTGCCATTGCCGTTCCGCTGATCATAGGCCTTACCCTGGGTGTGGCCGGAGTGGTGGGACTGCTGATAGGAGGTATGACCGCAGGATTCACACTGGCCAGCATGCTCAACAACGCGGGTGGTGCATGGGACAATGCCAAGAAATTCATTGAGAAAGGCAATTACGGCGGCAAGAGGAGCGAGCCTCACAAGGCCGGAGTGGTTGGCGATACCGTTGGTGACCCCTTCAAGGACACCTCCGGACCCTCACTCAACATCCTCATCAAGCTCATGTCAATGGTCTCGGTTGTTATGGCCGGCCTGACCGTGACATGGAGCATAATGGGATAAGCTGCTGCCAGTGGTTTCTGAAGTTCTCCGCAGCCTCAGCGCATGAGGAGAATCATAGAATACCAGCGACGCCCCAGGAAGGGCGTCGCTGTTGTTTTCAGGCAAGAGGCAAAATAAAATGATGCTAGTCTTAAACCCTGGGGGCATAGCCTCCAGGAAATAAATAGTTTTTATACCCGAAGGGGTATATTCTTTAGAAATCTGATTATATTTATACCCGAAAAGGTATAATGATGACACAGACTCCTGATACATTATCAGAATTCCTTAAAGAGAAAAGGAGGAAATTTCGTTTGACGCAGAACCAACTGGCTTTAAAGGCCGGGGTGGGACTTCGCTTTATCCGGGATATCGAGCAGGGGAAAACTACCCTCAGGATGGATAAAGTAAACCAGGTTTTAAAGCTGTTTGGACAGGAACTGGGGCCACAGCCATTAATCCGTGAAAAATTCATAAGTGAATGAGAAAAGCAAATGTATATATGCACAGGGAATTGGCAGGGGTTATAACTGAGACCACCGAGGGCTATTCATTTATTTACGACGTTGACTATTTGGCACGATCATCCGCACAGCCGGTCAGCCTCACTCTTCCCTTGCAGAATAAACCATTTACAAGCAGTATCCTGTTCCCTTTCTTTGATGGACTTATCACGGAAGGCTGGCTGTTGCATATTGCAAAAAGGAACTGGAAATTGAATGCCCGCGACAGGGTGGGATTACTGCTTGCAAGTTGCCACGATTGTATAGGAGCTGTCAGTATTGAAGAGGAAAAATAACAGGGTCAGGCAATGAGAAGGTGTTTATATTGTTACCAGACCCTGGAAGATGAGAAGGCTGAGTTCCGGGCAGTTTGCATATATTACAAGGGGGATTGACAGGATTGGCACCAGGAAGATACACATGGAAGATATGTGTCAGCTTACCGAAAGGATGACTGAACAAAAATACAATGGTTTTCATGAACAGATCCTTTTCTCTTTTCTTACCGGGACTGCTGATATGCACCTGAAGAACTTCTCTCTTATAGACAGACCTGATTTCGGTTATGTCCTGAGCCCAGCCTATGATATGGTTGCCTCTGCACTTGTCGTGGAAGGAGACAAAGAAGAACTGGAACTTACCTTGAACGGGAAAAAGAAAAATATCAGCTTTCTTCCATCGGAGATGAAAGTCTCATATCATGACATGATAGATGAAAGAGCTGTCCGGATCTTTTGAACCATGATTATCAGAAAAATTATGTCATTTATACCGAAGTTTGAAGATGTTAAGGCCGCAATGCGGCTGATCGGTCCGCATGTGCACAGGACTCCGGTTCTAACATCGAAGCAGCTTGATGTCATAAGTGGTGCGAGGCTCTTCTTCAAGTGTGAGAACTTCCAGAAGGTGGGGGCTTTCAAGTTCAGGGGTGCCACGAATGCCGTGTTGAATCTCACGGAGGCGCAGCGCGCCGCCGGCGTGGTGACGCACTCATCGGGCAATCATGCTGCCGCGCTGGCTCATGCTGCTGTGATTCGCGGGGTGAAGGCATACATTGTGATGCCCTCCTCGGCGCCGGAGGTGAAGAAGAGCGCGGTGGCGGGCTATGGTGCGGAGATCACCTTCTGCGAACCCACGCTGGCGGCGCGTGAGGCCGCCGCCGCAGGGGTGATTGAGCGTACCGGCGCGACGATGATCCATCCCTATGATAACTTTTTCATCATCGCCGGGCAGGGGACCGCGGCGATGGAGCTGCTCGAAGAGGTGCCTGACCCTGACGCGGTCCTCGCCCCCGTGGGCGGCGGCGGCCTCCTCAGCGGCTCGGCCATCACAACCCGCAATATGGCTCCCGCCACAAAAATCTACGGGGCCGAGCCGCTGCTGGCCGACGATGCGGCCAGATCGCTCCATACAGGCGCCTTACAACCCGCACTGCCACCCCGCACCATCGCAGACGGACTCCTTACTTCGCTCTGCGAGAGAACATTCACCGTGATAAAGGAAAACGTTGACGACATACTCACTGTCACCGAGGATCAGATCATGGAAGCAATGACACTGATGTGGACCCGGATGAAAATTGTGGTCGAACCGTCAGCAGCAGTCCCCCTGGCAGCCGTGCTGGCAAACAGGGAAAAATTCAGCGGCAAAAGGGTGGCTATTATTGTTTCCGGCGGGAATGCTGACCTGTCAAAACTTCCTTTTGTTCAGCACGCCTGAAATAGGCAATGACAGGATAATGGTCGGAATACTTGACCTTGACAATATCAAAATCAGTGCATTCAATCCCCTCACTGTAAAGGACATAGTCAATCCTGTTCGGCGGGTACTTGCCCCGGTATGTGAACCCCGCACCATACCCTGCCTCAACGAAGGCATCACTGAGCCCGCGCCGCATTACACGGTATGTGTATGACACCGGTGTGTCATTGAAATCACCAGCCACAATCACCGGGTAGGGTGATGACTCCATGTGCCTCCTCACACGGTCAACCTGCAGGGCACGACTCGCAAAACCCTGCATCAGGCTCCGGTATATGCCATAAATGTTATCCATCGAGTTCCGGTTTTCCTCACCGGCAAGCTCGCTGAGGAGGGTACCCTCCACCCGGCGCAGACGGAATGATTGAAGGTGATTGTTGTAAACCCTGAAAGTATCAGTGTCAACAACTATATCACTGTAAATGGTCAGGGAGGATGAACCCGGGTGCACCACATCACCCCTGTGGATGATCGGGTACCGGCTGACCGTGGCAATGCCGTAACGACTCGCGGTTCCGCTCCTGATGAGCTTGAAATGAGTGTATCTTCTTCCCCCGAGACCCTCCTTGAGCTTCCTCTCGCCAACGGCCGGGTCGCCCTTGACAAAGTATTCCTGTATGCATAGTATCCCGGGGTCTTCCTTCCTCAGCAGCTGCAGCATCTTGCTATGGGTGTTCGTCTCGCCTGACTCATAGAAATTGAACAGCCGGATGTTGTAGCTCATCAGCTTCAGGTCGTGGTGCTCTTCCCTCCCCTGGTTGGTGAACCTTATGAAATTATGAATGTATCCGAACCCTGCCGCCAGCGCCAGTGCAGATATAAGTGCATACCATCTCCTGAAAAGTATCCAGACAATCACCATCACCAGGTTGGCGGCTGCAATGTACGGGTATGCAAGCCCGAAGAGGGCAGGAAAAGCAACGGTAGCGGGATTGATATATATCGAAAGGTATGCCAGCACCAGGAGAACAACCAGGAGAATATTGACAGCCAGCAGTATGTTTCGCGTGAAGCGTCTTAAACCACTATCTTTTCTTCTGGCTTTCACTGAAGAGGATTGCTTTTTCTTCCTTTGTGAGACTGTCATAACCTCCCTTTGAGATCTTGTCGAGTATATAGTCTATCTCCTTCTGTCTCTCTGCCTTTGCTGCATTGTATTCATGATCGGTCTTCATCTTCCTTGCATCAAAGGTAGCCCCGGCTTTCTTGTATTTTACCTTCAGCCTGCGGCCTGGTTTGAAGAGAGTAACAAAGAAGTCAATGATCATGTTTAACCATGCTCCAAAATCCCTGCCATTCTTCAGTCCCTGCCCGTAGGCAAGTCCCATAAGGGCACCGCCGATGTGAGCAATCTTGCCTCCGGTGTTAACCGAAAAGTCAAATACGGAAGTGATCAGAAAAGTTACCAGAGCCAGGTATTTCAGTTTCACCCTCCCGAAGAAGAGGAGGTGAAGCTCGAGGTCAGGCAGGTAGACAGCCGTGGAGATAACCAGCGCCATCACCGAGGCTGAGGCGCCTATGGCGACAGACACATTCACTGCCCCGGCGAAAGCAGGGAAAATATTGAATACGGCAATATATAAAAGCGCACCCGCAAGACCGCCCATGATATAAATCGAAACAAGCTTGCGCTGGTCGAGATAAGAGAGGAATATTTTCCCGAACCACCATAGCCACAGCAGGTTGAAAAGGAGGTGGATGAATCCCTGGTGTGTGAACATGTAGGTGAAGATGGTCCAGGGCTTAAACGCCAGTACGCTGAGCGAGGCGGGTACGGCGAGGTTTGAAATCACCGCCGGCGCCAGTCCGGGGCTGGCGGTGAGCACACCTATGACCTCGATGATCTTAATCACCAGGAAGACGGCGCCGTTGATGTACATCAGCCGCGTGAGGGCCGTGCCATGCCTGAATGACCCCTTTATCTCATCCCAGATGCCCATCAGTAAAGTGTTTTGGTTGTCTTCCGCCAGTACCTGATGAGAATATACCCGAAGATCATCCCGCCAAGGTGAGCCGTATGCGCAATGCCGCTTCCGGGGCTTGTGATGGCGAGATAAAGCTCAATGGCGGCATACCCCATGACCACATACTTGGCCTTCACAGGTATGGGGGGAAATATGAACATCAGCTGGGTGTTGGGGAAGAGCACCCCGAAGGCAAGAAGCACGCCGAAGACAGCACCCGAAGCTCCCACAACGGGTACATTCAGTATCGAGTTAAGCCTCCCCATCTGGCTGTCGGTGAAGTTCTTGCCCTGGCTGACCGCATCGCCGCCCATATCATAGACGTACTGAAGCT
Organism: Bacteroidales bacterium; assembly: GCA_025454815.1. Classification (GTDB taxonomy): domain Bacteria; phylum Bacteroidota; class Bacteroidia; order Bacteroidales; family VadinHA17; genus SR-FBR-E99. The sequence continues at coordinate 12,214 of JALONR010000013.1, forward strand.
GCTCCGGTGAGAGCATGCCCATCACCTTGTTGTACTGTATCCACTGCACCAGCTCGAAGAAGAAGGCTGCGCCGAGGCCTGTGACCATATAATACAGGAAGAACCTTTTCGGTCCCCAAACCTGCTCAAGGATCCTTCCGAACATCCACAGGGCGAACATATTGAACAGCAGATGTACGAACCCGCCGTGCATGAACATATGTGTAACTATCTGCCATGAGCGGAAGAACTCCGACTCTGGGAAATAAAGCCCAAGGATGCCGTTCAGGTTGATACCGGATGTGATCCTGAGGAGCTCGTTCGCCAGCAGCATCACCACGTTTATGATGATGAGGTTCTTCACCACCGGAGGTGTGCCTGAAAGTATTCTGTTCATCTTGTTATTATCTCGTGTTTCAGACCGCAAATTTAGCCATTCTGACCGAAAATCAACTGAATCTCCGGTCAAGCTCTTCAAGGGTGATGATATTCATCACCGTTTTCCCTGTGGGAGAGTAGTTTGGCAGGGCACAGGCGAAGAGCATGTCAAAGAGCTCTTCCATCTCCGTATGGGTGAGAGGGGTGCCGTACTGTATCGCCGATGCCCTCGCCATTGACAGGGCTATGCGTTCCCGTGCACCGACAGACGGATTGGCCATCGTTTTTTTATATTCGGCAATGATGGTCTCCAGCATTGAGAGGGGGCTCGCATTCCTGCTGTCGGCCGGGTGGCCTGATATGGTAACCCTGCCGTTGATGTCGCATCTGATCTCAAAGCCGAGCGTCCTGAGCTGATCGCCTATCTCTCCGAGGATGGCCATGTCGCCGGGGTTAAGTTCTGCTTCCACCGGGAAGAGAGACACCTGGGCCGGCCTGGGGCCGTCGCCCAGTGATGCGAGGTACTTCTCGTAGAGCACCCTCTCGTGGGCCCTCCGCTGGTCTATCATCATGATTCCCGAGATTACGGGGCACATTATATACCTGTTTTTTACCTGGAAAAAGCGGCGCTGGCTGGCGCTGGCTGAGTCTGCTGTGCTCCTTCCTTCTCCACTTCGGTCAGAGGCATCGCCTTCCCTGCTAATCCCCTCCTCTCCACTGACGGTCTGCCCTCTGTCTCCATCTTTGCTGTGCTGGTCCCTGCTGCCATCTTCGCCGCTGCGCGGGTCCCTTCCTCCATCTTCGCCGCTGCGCGGATCCCTTCCGCCATCTTCACCGCTGCGTGTTGTGATGGTGAAGAGCGACTCCCAGTCGCGGGGAGGATTGCGGTCCGCATCCCACTTCCATTTCGTCTCTCCCCTCTGGTATTCTGTCCCTTCAAAGGGATTGAAAGTATGATCAACATCAATTGACGGTACCGGGGGTACCGGTGTATTGCCCATGATGACAGGTATTTCCACAGCACCCTCAGGTCCGAAGTCGAGCGACGGTACCACGTTGAAGCGGCCCAGTGCTTCGCGGACCGAGGCCAGCATGATCTGCCAGACCGACCTTTCGTCCTCGAACTTGACCTCTGTCTTTGTGGGGTGTATGTTTACGTCGATGGTTGAGGGGTCAGCGGTCATGTAGATGAAGTATGCCGGCAGGGTGTCAGGAGGCAGGATGCCCTGGTAAGCCTCCAGCACTGCACGGTGCAGGTAGGGGTGCCTGATGAACCTGTTGTTGACGAAGAAGAACTGTTCACCGGCGGAGCGCCGTGCGTTCTCGGGCTTGCCCGCATAACCGTTGAGGGTGATGATGGTGGTCTCTGTCTCAACGTCAACCAGGTTCTGGTTATATTGCTTGCCGAAAAGGGCCACTATCCGCTGGCGGTGATTCCCTGCAGGAAGGCGGTATATCTCCTGGTCGTTGTGGATGAGGTTGAACCGTATTTCGGGATGGGCCAGAGTCACCCTCTGGAATTCGGTGATTATATGCCTGAACTCGGTTGTATCCGATTTCAGGAACTTGCGGCGGGCAGGGACATTATAAAAGAGGTTCCTGACGCTGAAGACTGACCCTGCAGGGCAGGAGCAGGGTTCCTGCCTTGTCACCCTCGAATTGTTTATCTCCACCAGTGTTCCTGCCTCATCTTCTTCGCGCCTTGTGCGCAGCTCGGTCATTGAGACGGCGGCGATGGATGCCAGCGCCTCGCCGCGGAAGCCCTTTGTGGTGATGGTGAAGAGATCGTCAGCTGCGGATATTTTTGAGGTGGCATGTCTCTCGAACGAGAGGCGGGCGTCAGTCTCACTCATGCCGCATCCGTTGTCAATCACCTGCACCAGGGTACGACCTGCATCGCGGATCACGACGCTTATCTCCGTGGCTCCCGCATCGACGGCATTCTCCGCAAGTTCCTTGACCACGGAGGCCGGTCTCTGAATGACTTCACCTGCCGCTATCTGGTTGGCGACGGAGTCGGGCAGAAGCTTGATAATATCACTCATCGGGCCTGATTAAAAGCGGAGATAAAAATAGACGAAGAGGACGATAATAAGAATGATGACCAGGAGTCTTATCGTTGTCTGTTTCCTTACTTTTTCCTGTCTTCTGTGGAAGTGTGTCCGCATGTCACCCCTCATGATCCTTGAGCGGTAGGGCTGGTTTGTGACGCTCCCTGCAGCGGTGGTGGCAGTTGACCGGCTGTTCTCCCTGGCGGCAGAGGCAGAATTGCCACCGGCAGTCTCCCCCGCTGATGAGAGTTCCTCCCGCTGTTCTTCAGACCCGCTGTTACGTGCCTCACGTTCCCTCTGCCATTCCCTGCGGCGCTGTTCCATCTCCTCCTTTGCCGGGTCATAGTAGCGGGGGGTATAGTTGAAGCCGCGTGGTTTGGTTTGTTTGAAGAAACTCGGAATCGCCATAATTCTCTTTTTGCAAAAATAGTAAGAAAACCCTTAGGAGGGAAGTCTGGTCTTGCTTTCATGAGGGTTGAATTGCCTGCTTTTTATTACTTTTGAAAGACTAAACCTCGTACCTGACCAATGAAGATTCTCGTCACCCATGCAGGGATGTCCGGGCCGTCGGCCGGTGTCGCCGAGCGTGTTGCCAGGGTGTTGGCCGGGCTGGGTGCGGATGTGACGTTGCGGCCCATGAGTGCTACGGCGACGGTAAAGGGTTTCTCCGCGGTTGTTGCAGGCTGCCAGGAGCAGGGAGGTGGCTGGGTTCCCGAGGCGATGGAGTTTGTCAGGCGCAACCATGTCGCATTGAATAAGAAGCCCTTTGCAATCTTTACGGTTATTACCTCACTGGGTACCGAGAAGGGTGCGGAGTCGCGTATGGTGATCATGCAGTATACTGCTCATGTGCGTGGTGTGGTGCACACTGTCAGCGAGGGTTTTTTCAGCGGCGAGACTGAAAGGAAGGAGGATCCGCAGCCCGGCGAGCGGTCTAGGTTCAAGCTGCGGCTGTTGCTGGGTTTGCTCCGGGAGGGAGAGGCCCGCAGCCAGTCGGAGATTGAGACCTGGTCTGCGCAGTTGCATGACAAGCTGGTCAGGGTTCTTGCCAGATAAGCTGAGACCATACACAATACCCTCCTGAAGTCAATCGGGGTCAGAAGCAATCGGAAGAAATATGGCCGAATCTGTCAGCGGTTATTTTACCCTGACGTATTTCTCGCTGGTGTAATTGCTTTTATCCACCTCGCCCATTTCGTCGGCAGGCCATACCTGTATCAGGGTGTCATTTGCAACCACTATTCTCATTCGCAGGGTTTTTCCGATGTAGCTTTCAGTGACGTGGTATTTTATTGTTTCCTTGTACACTATACCCTCGAGTGTATAGGAGCCTCCGCCGAAGCTGTCGGTTTTTACAGTATCCTGGGCCAGTTCGCCCACGAACATCCAGTAGTTATTGCACCACATTTTTACCTGGCTACCCTTGTAGGTGCCCGGGAAGGTGGCTACGACCGAGTCATTCTGTACCTGTTTGGCGTATATCATATCCCATGCGCCAACGACAGGGTTTAAGGGCTTCTGGTTGCATGCGGCAAGCAAAACCAGGAGCAGTGAGCTGAGAACGGCAACTTTTTTCATAGGCAGTCAAGTTTAGGTTTACCCCAGTAACACTATATAAATTTACGCCTTTTGACTATTCGAGTCAAGTTTAATTACCATTTGCCATACGAATGGTTTCTATTAATGCTGTGAATTGCGGGGTTTTCCTGTCTGGTTTCAGAGGATTTCCGGGTCGTTTTTAAAAGAAATCATTAAAGAAAATTCTCCAGGGGGTTGACATTATTAAAAATGTGTCTTAAATTTGAGATGCTGCATTTCTAAAATCAAATAAATGACTAATCGGGAGTCTGTATTCCTTGTATTGGGTATTTCTTCATCCCTGCCAGATGATATTTTCATACTAAACAACTCGCCATGCTCTTCATGTGATGTCAATCTTAAATAAAGAACTGAATGGAGCTGCTTCCAAAAGAGTGGTCAGATAGAATCCTCGCCAGTTACTTGTGTCAGGTTTCCACGCGAAGTAAGATAATCTATTGGATTATTATAATTGTTATCATCTCTGCACTGCTGTGTCTACCACTAATTTACGTCGATGTGGCTGTACGTTCACGCGGTTTTTTTCAGTCTGATATTGAAAGACAACCGATCTTGGCTCCATGTAATGGCAAAGTAATTTATTCAGCGCTTAATACTGGAAAAAAAGTAACTAAGGGAGACACGTTGATGATTATTGGTTCAGAAGCTATAACTGCCGAGTTTTCTTCCATTGAGCAGCAGATAGCGGAGAACACCTCTTCAATTGATGATTTAAACAACTTGCTGACAATCAAACTAAGGGATACTAAAATAAGTACTGTCAGACTTGGCACTCAACTATACCTGGCTGAGTATAGAAGCCTGGCAAGAATAATTGATCTACAAGCCCAATCTTACCATAGGCATAAATCAGAATACTTAAGAGCCAATAAACTATTTGAACAGAATGTGATTTCTGATGCTGAGTACGAAGCATCATATTATGCTTTCAAGCTCGAACAACAAAACCTCGCCCAGGTGTTAGCTCAGACCATAGCAAAATGGGAACTCGATTTGGCACAAAAAAGAAATGATTCGATAATCCTTCATGCTGATTTCCAGCGCTGCATTGAGGAGCTCAAAAATCGTGTACTGATTGCGCCACTTAGTGGTGAAATTATACAAAGCAGGGATATTCAGACAGGTTCATTCGTTTATTCAAACCAACATCTTGCGGAGATATCTCCGGATGGTGAGCTTGTAGGTATATGTTATGTATCGCCTGAGGACATCGGAATCATTAAGACTGGATTAATTGTTGTAATCCAGGTTGACGCGCTGAAGTATACTGAATGGGGTCTTCTCAATGCCAGGATCATTGAGATTTCGGATGATCTGATTGTAGATGAAGGACAGTCGGCTTATTTCAGGGTTGAGTGCAAACCTGAAAGGAATTATTTGTCGCTTAAGAACAATGTTATTGCGGAGCTCAAGAAGGGAATGACCTTCAATGCCAGAATTGTTATTACCGAAAGAAGTCTTTTTGATTTATTGTTTGATAAAATGGATGATTGGCTAAATCCTTATAAGAATTAGTTCGTTATGGGTATAAGAGTTAAACAAAGGGATATTACTGACTGCGGTGCGGCCTGTCTTATGTCTATAGCATCATATTACAAGGTTAATCTGCCTCTCGCCCGTATCCGACAGTATGCCGGGACAGATAAGAAGGGCACCAACATTCTCGGATTGATTGAAGCGGCGGAGAAGATTGGTTTTACTGCCCGTGGGGTCAAGGCAGATTGGGACAACCTCTTCAAAATACCCGTTCCGTCAATTGCCCATGTGGTAGTTAAAGGGATTCTGACACACTATGTTGTAATTCTTAAGACCACTAATAAGCATATTAAAATAATGGATCCTGGTGATGGTGAAACACACAAGATCGAACATAATGAATTTAAGGAGCAATGGACTGGAGTACTGGTTTTAATTGCACCGGGTGAAAGATTCAGGATCAGGGATGAAAAGGAAAAACTTTGGACAAGGTTACTTCACCTGGTCAAGCCCAGTAAGAATATTTTGATTCAGGCACTGGTAGGAGCTTTTGCTTATTCTATCTTGGGCCTGTCTCTTTCTATTTATATAGGCCGGCTGGTTGATAATGTTATTCCGGGAGGAAATTATAATTTATTGAACCTGTTGGGGATAGGAATGATCATTATCATTATTTATAGGTTTTCCCTTATAATCTTTCAATCGGTATATGTTCTCAAAACAGGTCAAAGGATTGATGCATCCCTCATTCTTGGATACTACCAACAGTTAATGAAGCTCCCGAAGTCGTTTTTCGATAATATGAGGACAGGAGAGATAATATCAAGAATAGGGGATGCGGTCAAAATTCGTGTTTTCGTAAATGATGTGTCTATTAGTCTTGTCCTGAACCTTTTTATCCTCGCAGTCTCATTTGTAATTATGTTTGCGTTCTATTGGAAATTGGCGTTGATCGTATTATGCGTAATTCCTTTCTATTATCTCATATATTTTATTTCGAATAAGCTTAATAAAAAGACTCAGCGGGTTGTAATGGAGCGATCTGCTGATCTGGAAGCACAACTGGTTGAATCATTAAGCAGTGCCGCCACCATCAAGAGATTTTCACTTGAGGATATAGCTAATCTAAAGACAGAATCGAGGTTTGTTAGCTTATTAGATGGTATATATAAGTCAGGGATGAACTCAATTTTTTCATCCACTTCCTCTGGACTTGTTACACAACTTATCACGGTCCTTGTGATGTGGGTTGGCACTGGCTATGTGCTAAATACCCAGATAACTGCAGGAGAATTGCTTTCGTTCTATGCAATTATTGGATATTTTACAGGACCTGTAACTGGTGTAATAAATTATAATAGGACATTACAGGATGCCCGCATTGCAGCTGACAGGCTATTCGAGATTTTTGACCTCGACCCTGAAGAAAACAATGGCAAGATAGAATTGATGCCTAATCTGATTGGCGACATACATTTTGACAGTGTTTCTTTCAGGTATGGTACAAGAATGACCATATTCGAATCACTCACCCTGACAATCAAGAAGGGCAGGTTTACAGCTATTGTGGGAGAAAGCGGTTCAGGCAAGACAACAATCATTTCTTTGTTGCACAGACTTTATCCATTAAACGGAGGTTGTATAAGGGTGGGTGGCAATGATATTTCCAATTTCACCATTAGTTCACTCAGGAAAAAGTTGGCCTGCGTACCTCAAGAAATAGAGTTGTTTACGAGCACTATTGCGGAGAATATAGCACCTGCCGAACTTAATCCGGATATGAATAAGATTCTGGAAGTATGTTCTTGTCTGGGGATGTCTGAGTTTATTGAGAAATTACCTGGTGGATTTAATACAATGCTTGGGGAGCATGGGGCAAAAATCTCCGGAGGGCAACGTCAGTTGATAGCCATCGCAAGAGCATTATATCTTGATCCAGAGATTCTGATACTTGACGAGGCGACCTCTTCATTGGATCCTATTTCGGAGAGTTCTATACAAAAAGCATTGTCGGAATTCGTTGGTTCAGGCAGAACGTTAATAGTAATTGCACACAGACTCTCGACAATAAGAAGAGCTGATTTAATTTATGTTCTTCATCAGGGCAAAGTTGTCCAAAGCGGGACCTTTTCAGCGCTTGTAAGGGAAAGAGGCTGTTTTCTGGATATGTTAAAACATCAGGGATTCTTGCTGGACTATCATAATGAACAAGAAAACGTATTGATATCATGAAAGTCTTTGAATATTTGGATCGGATCAACAAGATGCACAAGATGGTTACTTATCAGCAAACTGGAACTCCTGCTGAATTCGCTGGTTTTCTTGGCGTCAGCAGGACGACTCTTTATGAGATGATTGATGAACTGAGGTCAAGGGGAGCTCCTATTCATTATTCAAAATCTCAACGAACTTTCTTTTACGAGAATCCTTTTGAGATAAATGTAAGTTGCTCATTACGACCACTAACTAGCCACGAGGAAAAAATTATTACTGGAGGCACTTTTAAGGTAGAATTCTTTTTTTCCGGACGCTGGTGAATTATTTTGGAGATGTTATATACTAGTATTAACGGTGGATTTCGAAAAACCAAAAGAGTAGAATTAACTAAATTGTAGAACTATGAAAGACTTGACCCAAAATGAGCTAATTTTGATAGATGGGGGTAATGTTCCTACTTCCTACTACATGGATTCAGATACCATAAAAGCCAATTGGCAGAATGTAAAGAATTATTTCTCATTCATTGCTGGAGTTGTTGTTGGATTTTTTGACTAACCGATGCTGTTATGAAAGATTTATCATTAAAAGAGATGGTTGAAATCACTGGAGGTGAGGACAAGCCAACTGCCTATGAACTAGGGCACAAAGTTGGTGACTACCTTAGAGTAGTGGTACAGGACGCAATATTACTTGCGTTCTTTTTCCTGAAATGACTGTTACTTGGCACTCTCTATTATAATAGGGAGTGCCATTAAAAAGAATGACAGATTTTATAAACTTTATACGGAATCCTACCTACACTGGTAGTTTTATTAAATTGCCATTAAAAGATTTTTTTATCCTTTTGTTTTTTTACTTTTTGGCTGCAGTTCCTTTGGGAGTGTTGGCAAGCGTTATCTCTGATCTACTTGGTATAACCTCAAAAGTTCAACAGACTTTTATGCCTCGCCAGATAATCTATGGAATTCTATTTGCACCTCTAGTCGAAGAGACATTCTTTAGATTGATTTATGTTTTTAATCGCCGGAATATTATTATTCTATTAGTCGCATCCATCTCAATGGCAGTTTATTTTATCTTGAATGAGAATATGTTAAAGATGATTGTCTTTTTATTAATATTTATCTCTACTATAGTCTTTTTAGTCCTATTCGACCATTGTAAGAATTTCTTCTATAAATATTTCAAACAATTCTTTTTTATTATCGCTGGTTCTTTTGCATTGATACATTTGGATAATTTCTTGGGGATGGACCTATACAAATTATTCGCTGCCTTTATTATCATTATACCTCAATTTGTGGCAGGTACTATCCTTGGATATTTAAGAGTTAAGTTTGGCTTTATTTATGCAATTTTATTCCATGCTACAATAAATTTGACCCTCCTGTTGCAGCTCTAGATAGTAATTATTTGGAATGAACTCTTTGCAGCAAAGTATATTATAAGACTAGTAATCAAAGACATGATGCTTATTATGAACCCCGCCATATATTGTTCCTCTAAGAACGTCTGATTTCTTGCATTAGGTTTAAATAAAATAAATGCCATTGTTAAGGGTAAATAGGAATAAAGTTAAAATTCAGTATTACTCCTGAAAGAGGCTTATATGCATCTTCAGGGACTTTGGTCTACTTGAAAGGTTAGGTTTACCGTGCCATAGGTTAAATATTATGGTAGAAAAATGCTGAAAATGAGACAGACACACAAGTGCATTTACATTGATGAAATGTGATGATAATAAAGGAGATATGTTTTAATAACAATCATTGCATTTTGGTACCCATTTTTACATCAACTCCCCCAATGGGGTATCTCACTATCCAGTTTAGTATACTTTACTCATGATCCAATTATTGTATATATATGAAAACAAAAATCACAAAAAGAGACTTGTACGCATTCCTTTTGGGCGTGGTTGTTATGATTCTGATCCAGTTATTTGCTGACTTTAAAAGCAATGTCCAGAGTTTTAAAGAAGGCTTCAATGAAGGTTATAACAATACCAACCAGGAGGATGCAAGATAATATGCACCATTTTGGCCCCGTCTTCAGGAAGTAGTTAAACGATAGCAGGGTAAAAGTCGATGTGAATGTACCGGTAACCTGCACCCGGAAAGGATTCTGGCGGGCAGGAGAAAAGCGGAGGTGAAGGAGTGAAATTTTATTACCTCCTGGCATCTGCTGATCTACCGGATTTAGTAAATTTGATTGCAACGGGTAAATGACCCCAGGCTGCTGTTTCTGAAATACGTAGAAAGTCAATATTCTCTAAACCTGCAATCATGAAAAAACTTGAGAAGGTCCTCATTGCCGGAGCCATAATCGGCTTCTTGTTGGCAGTGTTTAAAGTTCCGTATCACTCTGTGATAGCATCGGTATTCCTGCTGCCTTTGGGCGTTATTTATCTTTACCTGGGCTTTGCACTGTTTAATGATATTCCGTTCAATAAGATCTTTAAATCAGAATCGTACCTGGGAATTGGCACATGGAGAATTGCCATTGCCATAGGAACAGGACTGGGACTGTCCCAATTAACTACCGGGTTTATGTTTGCTGTTAATGATTTTCCTATGACCTGGTCGTTGCTTAATTATGGTTTGGTCATAACAGCATTGATGCTGCTTCTTGCCCTTATCCGAAACTCCAGGGAGAAACACCGGTTCTACATGAATATCGCTCTCAGATGCGCGGTGTTCATCATTCTTGGGGTTACTTTCCTGCTGATATATGCACAACACGGCCAACCAGCCTGATCCATGAAGAAAACCAATCTCATAGTGCTGTTACTGCTTGGCCCTCTGGCAGCATACCTGGCGTATGCATTAATAACTGAGAGATGGACCAGGACAAATGATATCCTTATGATAGTTTTACTTGCCGGCGGACTGATTTTTCCTCCAGTGCTGGAGAGAATATGGAAAAGGAAAAATAATAAGGATAACACCAACAACAATAACCTGCCAGACTCGTAACAGAACAGATCATGTACAAAGCCTGGATTTTTTTTACATCTGTATCGGCAGTCTTCTTCCTGAGTTGCCTCGGAATTGCCTTGTTCCAAAGCAGGCCCGTGCTGGAACATTACTGGGAGGAGGGCCTCCTGGTGGTATCAGTTCTTAACCTGGTCATAGCTTACATTTTTTACAGGAATAACAGGGATGAATTCCGCAACCGGATGAGCGGGGGGAAGAATTGAAACCTCAATGAAATGAACAACCCAACAAGAAGAAAGCTCCAGAAAGCAGGACTGATCATAAGCCTGATCTGCATGACGGCAGGAGTGGTCATGATACCCCAAAATCCTCCACGGTCAACCGGTAGATTAGCAATGATACTTATGTCTGTTGTCGGATTCCTGGTAAGCCTGAGCTTCTTTCTGCAGCTGAGACAAAAAGAGGAATGACAAGCAGAAAGATGCCATTCTGCAGGCTGTTAGTGAAAAGCCCTGACCCTCCAACTTACCACCTGACCTTGTAATCATGACCCGAAATTTATACCTTTATCGGTGCAACCTATCAGACACCGATGAACCAGCTTGTGATACGAAATAAAGCCCAGGAACTGGTGTTCCGCTTCGTTGGCGGCCTGCCAAAAGAGCAATGTTCTGGATACTCGTAGTGGTGTTTATCCTGACCGCAATAATCTTCTTTACCCTTAACTTCGGCGCCCTTATCAACAGAATCACTGCCGACCAGGGAATCCTTACCATCCGCTGGAACACGAAAATCTTTAAAAAACACCTCCGGATAGATGAGATCACAGATATCACCGAAGATAAACGTTACATCCGCATCTCCATGAAAGACGGCCATACCGTACGACTGCCGGTGCGACTGATGGAACCGGATAAACGCCGGGAAGTCAGGAAGTTCCTGAAAACCAACACCGGATTCTGATACTTTCCGCACTCCGCCTCAAACCACTTTAATCTTAATTGCCTATCTTTAGCAGGGCAAAAACTATAACCATGAAACAACTGGTACTTCGAAATACACTCTATGAGAAAATCTATCGCTCTCTGGGAGTCGTCTGCCTTGTCATGGTGATTGTCCTCATTATTACAGGTGACAGAAACGAGTGGGCATTCTGGATACAGGTAATAGCATTGCTTCTCCTGGGACTCGCTTTCCTGAGCCTTAATTTCGGAACCCTGGTCAACAGGCTGACGGCCGAGAAAGGACGCCTGACAATAAGATGGTATACCAAACCGGGACAGATAACAGTAGAAATCCATGAGATAGATGATATACTGGCCGACGAAAATTCTGTTCGCATCATACTTAAATCCGGACGCATAATCCGCCTCCCGACAGCCATGCTGGAGTTTGAGGAAAAACGGGCTGTCCGCAAATTCCTGAAGGAGACAACCGGCTTCTGATACATATGCGCAGATTCATTTCCCTCATTATCCTCACGGCTTCAGTCAGCATGCATATCGCAGGCCAGAGGAGCTCTTCATCCCAGCCGGTAACCTCCCAGCGATCAACAGCCAGCATGCCGGCTCCAACACAGAGGAATCCCTCAACTGCCCCGACAGCAGCCACCCGCATCACCGTCAGCGGATTCGTCACCGACGCCGGCAGCGGCGAACGGATGATCGACGCCACCGTATACGAAAAAACCTCTTTCACCGGGACCACCACCAACAGCTATGGATTCTACAGCCTCCCGCTGCAGCCCGGTAAGGCGGAAATAATAGCCTCATATCTCGGCTATGACGCAGACACGGCAGAGGTATGGCTTACACGAGATACGGTGATTAACTTCAGCCTTAACATGTCATCAAGCGAGATTGCAGCCGTTACCGTCACCGCCACAGGCCGCAGGGCAAAGATCGAGAGCACCCAGATGAGCATGATTGATATCCCGGTGGAGAAATTCCTCAAGCTGCCTGTCATATTCGGTGAGGCCGATGTCCTCAAGGTGATACAGCTCCTCCCCGGAGTACAGTCGGGTACAGAAGGCTCCACAGGTATCTATGTCCGGGGCGGAGGGCCCGACCAGAACCTCTTCCTGCTCGACGGAGTGCCGGTATACAACGCCAATCACCTCTTCGGATTCATGTCGGTCTTCAACCCTGATGCAGTCAAATCGGTCCAGCTCTACAAGGGCGGCTTCCCGGCACGGTACGGGGAACGGCTCTCTTCAGTGGTTGACATCCGGATGAAGGAAGGGAACGAGAAGGAGTTTCACGGTAACCTGGCCGTAGGACTGATCTCCTCAAAAATCTCTCTCGAAGGGCCGATAATAAAAGACAAGACCTCATATGTCGTCTCCGGACGGCGAACATACTATGACATCCTTGCACAGCCTTTCATACTGGCCCTGAATGATGACCGCGACAGCTGGACCACCGGAGGCTATTACTTCTATGACCTCAATGCAAAGATCAACCATAAGTTCTCGGAGAAAAGCAGGCTCTACCTCAGCTCATACTTCGGCCGTGACAGGGCATACACGCGCAGCAGGAGCAGGCCTGAATACACAGATGAGAGTCAGAACAGGTATGAATACAAGGACAGCTATGGCCTCGGATGGGGAAACATGATCACTGCCCTGAGATGGAACTACCTGATAACCAACAAGCTGTTTAGCAATACCACTCTTACCTACAGCAAGTACGATTTCGACGTTACCATTGAATCCTCAGCCGAAAACCTCACAACAAAACAGAAGGAGGTTGACTATTTCAGGTATTTTTCCGGCATTGAGGATGTAGGGGCTAAGATCGATTTTGACTATTATCTCTCACCCAGGCATTCTGTGAAATTCGGGGCCGGTTATACCTTCCATAATTTCAAGCCGGGTGTCACCACCTTCAGGTATGACCCGATGCAGGGTAATGACGGGCTGGATACTATCGTGGGAGACATGAAGGTCAGGGCCAGTGAGTTCATAGCCTATGCCGAGGACAACATAGACCTCACTTCAAAGCTAAAGATGAATGCCGGTGTGCGTCTGTCGCTCTTCAATGTACAGGATACATCGTATTTCGTATTCCAGCCTCGGCTCTCCCTGCGTTACCTGGCAAACGATGATCTCTCGTTCAAGGTCTCATACAGCAAGATGGCGCAGTTTGTACATCTCCTTACCACTTCGGCAATCAGCCTGCCCACCGATCTGTGGCTTCCGGTAACACGCAGGTATGAGCCGCCGGTGTCGCACCAGGTGGCAATAGGCTCAGGATTCCTTATTCCCTGGGACCTCGAGGTAACAGTGGAGGCGTTCTACAAGACCATGGACAATCTCATTGAGTATAAGGAGGGAGCATTCTTCGGTGGTACCGGTGCCGGGTGGGAATCGAAGGTGGAGAAGGGCAGAGGATGGGCCTACGGAGCCGAACTGATGATTGAGAAGAGCTATGGCAAGCTGACCGGTTGGATAGGCTATACCCTCTCGTGGACACAACGCAGATTTGATAATCTCAATTTCGGAAATACCTTTCCGGCGAAATATGACCGCAGGCATGACATAAGCGTGGCCCTGACCCATAAGTTCAGTGAGAAGGTTGACGCCGGCCTTGTCTGGGTCTACGGCACCGGAAATGCAGCAACACTGGGCGCCTCGGAATACCCTCCTGAAGACTTCTTCACGCAGGAGTACTACTATTCATCTGTGACGGACTTTCCCGGTCGGAATAACTACCGGATGCCGTCATATCACCGGCTTGATCTGGGGGTGAATCTCCATAAACAGAAAAAGAACGGAGTGCGCACATGGAGCTTTTCCATATACAATGCCTACAACCGGCTTAACCCGTTCTTCCTCTTCTGGGGGACCGAGTGGGTAGAGGAACCCGATCCGGATAATCCCGGCGAGCTTTTATACTACAGCAAGCCCGTGCTGAAGAAGGTGAGCGTCTTTCCAATCATCCCGTCGGTTTCATATGCCTTCAAGTTCTGACAGCCATGAAGATGAAAAAACTGATATACCACTTCCCGGCTGCGGTTCTGATCCTCTTCGCCACTCTCTCCTGCGAGACAACAATTGACTACAAGGGTCCTGAGACTGAACCAAAGGTGGTGATCTATGCCCTCCTTAATCCTGACAGCCTTGTATCGGTCTCGGTCTCCGAGAGTCACTCGGTATTCAAAGTTCCCTACCAGCCCCGTCAGATAACCAATGCAGTGGTCAGGCTATACAGCGAAGAAACGCTGATTGAGACGCTGACTTACCAGGCTCCTGAACCGGCTCCTGATTATTTTCCTCCAAATCCTTATTCAAAATATGTCTCATCAACGTACAGGCCGGAGTATGGGAAAACATACCGCGTGGAGGTTGAAGTTCCGGGTCTGCCCAGGGCGCATGGTGAAGCGAAGCTGCCGGCCCCGGTGACGGTTGAGGTGTCGGACACCAGTTCAATGGATATCGGGTACGGTTACCGCGAGCTGACCGTGAAACTGAGATTCAGGGATCCGGCCGGTGAGGAGAACTTTTACAGGATCACAGCCAGCTCCCTGGTGGGAATCTACTCCGGTGACAGGTTTGAGCCTTATAACCCCGAGATTGCTGTGGGCGTCCAGGAAGCAGACATCAGTTACGGCGCCCTGTCTGATCCGTTGATAGCCCCCAGGCAGGAAGATGATTTCTTTGACATGAGCATGCCAAACAAGTACTTTATTTTTCTAGATGATCTGATCCCCGGAAAAGAGTACACAATGAGGCTTACTTATAACGGTTTTTATCCTGACACTGACTATTATGAGTTCATGTTTGCCTGGTTCCGGCTAAGTACAATAACCAGGGACCTCTATCTCTATCTGCAGTCATATTCTGCCCATCTGCAGACACGTGACAATTTCCTGGCTGAACCGGTGCCGGTATACACCAATGTGACAAACGGCCTCGGGGTAGTAGGAGCGATGTCAACAACAGGTGACTTCATCAATATCGGGGAATACCCGGTTGACGGCGTTTTATACGAACGGTGGCATTACTGACAACTCCGTCATTTTGCCTGAAGCCCCCGGCAGGCGAGGATCGGGAAGCTCCCGGCTGACATATGTGGCAGCGTAACACCTATTTCTATCCCGCTCTGTCAGTTATTTTTTGTGACGATTAAAGTGCATTATATCAGTCAATTATCCAGACTATGCAGATTGTCACTCCCCCGCTTTTCTCATTATACCTGAAAAAATCCCGGAAATTTCTTGGCTTGTATTCAATTATTATTTTACTTTGTAGCGCAAAGTACTACAAAATACAGTGATGAATCAGTCAGAACAGCCCCTGGAAGATATCAGGGTCATCCGCAAGCTCATGGAGGAGTCGTCAAGATTCCTGTCACTCAGCGGTTTATCGGGCATTGTTGCAGGGGTTGTCGGCCTGGCGGGTGCCTGGGTCGCACACCTGGTGATAAAGGCAAACAATCCTTATGCCGACTGGTACCTCAGGCCCCTGGCAGGTGGTGAGGCAGGCCACGGAACGGTACTCGAGCTGTTCGGTGCAATGGCAATTGTGCTGATAGTGGCTTTCTCAGTACACGCCGTATGCTGGTGAGTCTTCTGGTTCCGCTGGCCGCAGGTGGTCTTTTTGTGCTCTTCACAATAAAGACAGTTCCGGCAAATGTCACGGCGGCATCAACACTGATATTTTACGGGGTGGCTATGATGAGCGCAGGCAAGTTTACCTTCGGGGAGATCCACTGGCTGGGAGCGCTGGAGATAGCCACAGGCCTTGTGTGCATCCTCCTGCCGCAGTGGACAATTATTATCTGGGCCGCCGGCTTCGGTGTGATACACATCTGCTACAAGGCCTTTGAGAGCAGGGTCAGGCTGGGCATAATGTCAGTGCTGGCGGTTAATCCCCGCATGGATTTCACCAGCCTGCGGGATACCCTCGCAGTTACTGACGGCAACCTCGCCAGCCACCTCAGGGCATTGGAGGATGCTGGTTACATCAGAATAGAAAAGAGTTTTATCAACCGCAAACCCAATACAAGCTACTCAATCACCGATGAAGGGATGGCGAGCTTCAGCAGCCACCTCAAGGCACTTGAGGAACTCATTAAAAACCAATAGTATATTTTTTTATTTCTTCACTTTGAGATACAAAGTACTTTAACCAATACAAAAACATGGAAACAGAAATCGTAAAACAGGAAAAATGGTATGAGTCGATCACAGTCAAGATGGTACTCATAGGAATTATGGGCCTGATGCTGCTCATTCCCCTGGCGCTCATCATGGAGGTTATCAGGGAACGTTCAGGCAATGCTGAATCGGCCCGCACCGAGATAGGAGCCCTCTGGGCTTCTGCGCAGACAGTCACCGGTCCCGTCCTGAATGTGCCGGGAACGAGGATAGTGGCAAATGACGGGTCCTACGTTACCACAACGATGCACATTCTTCCGGATGAATTGAAGGTAAACGGCGTACTGGAGCCCGAGATGAGGTACAGGGGGATCTATGAAACCGTGGTCTATGACTCTGATATGGAGATATCGGGCAGCTTCACGGTAGCGGGTTATGAGCAGCTCAGTGAATACACCTGGCAGTGGGACAAGGCTTATATCTCTCTGGGCGTGTCTGACAACAAGGGGATCAGTGACAAGGCTGAGCTTACCATCGGCGGTACGGTCATCAGCGCCATCCCGGGGGCCGGTCAGACAGATCTTTTTGACAAGGGTATTTCTTTTCCTTATCCCATTGATCCGTTGAAACCGGTAGCATCCGGTGGCGGGTTCACCCTTCATCTCAGCCTCAGGGGCAGTGGCAGTGTCGCCTTTTCTCCTGTTGGCAGGAGTACGGATGTGACCCTTTCTTCAGAGTGGGATGCTCCCTCATTCACCGGTAACTTCCTCCCGGCACAGCGTGATGTG
This sequence comes from Bacteroidales bacterium, assembly GCA_025454815.1. Taxonomy (GTDB): domain Bacteria; phylum Bacteroidota; class Bacteroidia; order Bacteroidales; family VadinHA17; genus SR-FBR-E99. The sequence goes on from JALONR010000013.1 coordinate 29,740, forward strand.
ACTGACGCAGGTTTCACCGCGAACTGGGTTGTGACCCATCTCAACAGGAGCTTCCCGCAGGTATGGGAAGGAAAGCGTTATGCCCCGGCGGATGATGCTTTCGGCGTTGACCTGATCATGGAAGCCGACCACTACACCAAGGCTGAGCGCAGCGCCAAATACGGCCTCCTGTTCATCGCACTCACCTTCCTGGTGCTGCTGATCATAGAACTGCGTTCGAACCAGCGAATCCATATATTCTATTATCTGCTTGTGGCCCTTGCGTTAATCATGTTCTTCTCGCTTCTTACCGCGTTGAGCGAACATATCGGCTTCAATCCCGCTTACCTCATCTCTGCCGCGGCAACCATCGGTCTTCTGACATTCTTCTTCAGATCATTGCTCGGGAAGGGATGGATGACCCTTCTCATCAGCGGCCTCCTTACGGGACTGTATGTCTTCATCTTCTTCCTGCTGGCAATGAAGGATTATGCATTCCTCGTGGGTAATATTGGTCTGTTCGTGCTGCTTGCAGCCCTAATGATAGTCTCTGCCAGGTACAGGCTGTTCAGGGTGTAGGTTTCGCAAAGCGAAGCTATACCGGAACAATCCCCGCTGTGCGACGACTCGCAGCGGGGATTTTTTTTGACATGGCTGAGTTGATCATCATAGAATCATTGTGAACCGGTTATGGGATACCGGAAACGGAAATCCTATAATTCAGCCAGGGATTTGTCCGGCATGGTCATTATTGTCAGCTTTTTCGACTAACTTACAGGGTCGGTTTAAAACGGACTGATCAATGATGCTTAAAAGGTATATTGAAGAAGGGGGTCCTGACAAGTTTGACCTGGTTATTGTCGGCGGTGGCATCACCGGTGCAGCCGTGGCATACATTGCAGCAGCACGGGGTCTCTCTGTTGCCCTCTTTGAGAAAAAGGACTACGGCGGTGCCACCTCGGCAGCCACCTCGAAACTAATCCACGGCGGGCTGCGTTATCTCGCCAACGGAGAACTGAAGCTTGTAAGGGAGTCGCTTCGCGAACGGAGGATCCTGGGCAATATAGCCCCGAACTTCGTCTACCCGCTGCCGTTCCTTATGCCGATGTACAGGCGGTGGAAGGGCAACATATGGAAGATGCTGATCGGGATGTACCTGTATGACCTTCTCTCATATGACAAGAAGGATACATGGGATAAGAGCAAAAAGCTGCAGAACCACAGGCTCATCAACCACAGGAAGACCATCAGGGTTGAACCAAACCTTCAGATGAATGATCTGAGAAATGCCTTTTATTTCTTTGATTACCAGAGTATTTTCCCCGAGAGACTGACACTGGCGTTTATCAAGTCGGCTGCCGAGTATGGTGCCTGCGTTTCCAACTATACCCCTGTTGAAGGGTTTCTTTACGGTGAAGATAAGAGGATAACCGGGGTGAGGGTCCGTGACCTGTTTTCAGGCAAAACCAGGGAGGTGCATGCTGAACTTATTGTAAACTGCGGAGGCACATGGGCTGACAAGATCCTGGGTATGGCTGTGGGGTCAGACCAGCTGACACATCGCGTCAAGAGGTCAGAAGGGATACATATCATCACCAGGAAGATTGCAGGGCATCATGTGGTCTCGCTTCAGAAGGCTGACGGCGGCCACATGATGATCATGCCCTGGCGTGACCACTCCCTCATCGGTACCACCGACAAGGAGTTTCTCGGTGACCCCGATGACTACAGAGTATCTATGGAGAGCATTGACGAGATAATCAATAACGTAAACTCCAATTTCGGAAGAAAGATCTCACGAGAGGATATCGTCCATGCTTACGGAGGTCTGCGCCCCCTGGTCGATGACCAGACCAAAGGATCGTACGAGACTTCCAGGAAGTACGAGGTATATGACAATGCTGTTGGCGGGATAGAGGGGATGATCACCGTTGAGGGAGGCAAATATACCACAAGCAGAAGCCTGGCCCGCGAGGTGCTGAAACTTATCTCTGAAAAGCTCAACCGCACCCTGTCAGACCCGGTCTCTGACAACCTGTACCTCTCCGGCTGTGAAATACGCGACATGAAGCAGTTTATGATAAGGCAGCATCTGAACTACAGGGATTTCAGCCGCAATACCGTTGAGTATGTAAGCAGGAACTACGGAACTGAAAGTAAGGTTGTGTTCCGGATAGCGCGTGATAACAGGCGTTATGCCGAGGAGGTCAGCCACGACGGGGAGATACTTGCGGAGGTGGTCTATGCCATTCAGTATGAAAGCGCTATGACGCTTCCAGATATCATGCTTCGCAGGACCGGCACCGGCACGCTGGGTAATCCGGGCAGGACAATTACAGAGAAAGTCGCCGCAGTGGCGGCACAGCTTCTTAATTGGGATGATAACCGGAAGGAGATAGAGATTGCCTCAATGACAAAGGTTTACGATATATGCTAGGATTTATGGGGCAGGAGAACAGTTACCGCCATATACTCAAGTGGGGCGACAAGCGGGAGGAGACAGTAAGTCGTCACATGGCGGAGATAATCAAGGAAAAATTCGGTCTGACGGATGAGGATTTTGCCCGGAAACACCTTCCCGGGACGGACCCGGTGAAGCTCGGCAAGCCATCTCTGCTCAAACCGGGCCAGATTGAGTATATCAAGAGAATTTGCGGGGAGGAGAATGTGCTGACCGATGATATTTCACGTGCACGCTTCTCATGTGGTAAGTTTTACGGTGAGTTGCTTGACCTGCGGCTGGGCCTTGTGCCTGAACCGCCCGATGCAGTGGTGGCCCCCCGCACCCATGAAGAGGTGGTCCGGATAATTGAGTTTTGCAATGAAGAGAGAATAGCCGTGGTGCCTGCCGGAGGACTCTCCTCTGTTACCGGTGCCGTGCGTGCTCCGGAAGGAGGCATTGCACTGGATCTAACCAGGCACCTGAACAGGGTGATTGAGATAAACAGGTTTAACAAGACGGTGACAGTGCAGGCAGGCATGTACGGTCCGGCACTTGAGGAGGAGCTTAACAGGCAGGGGTACAGCTGCGGTCATTTTCCCCAGTCATTTGAATACTCAACCGTTGGCGGATGGATCTCCGCCAGGGGGGCAGGACAGGCATCAACAGGGTATGGCAAGATAGAGGATATGCTCGTAGCCCTGAAGGCTGTCACTCCTTCAGGAGTCATAGAGACAAAAGAGTTTCCCCGCACCGCCCAGGGCTGGGATCTCTTCAGGATTTTTGCCGGTGCAGAAGGAACCCTGGGGGTGATCACCGAAGCGACACTGCACATCTTCAATCATAAACCGCAGAACACTGTATCGGCGGCGTTCATATTCAGATCTTTTGAGGCTGCGGTGGAAGCAATGCGGGGTATAATGCAGGCCGAATGCGGTAAACCGCATCTTTTCCGTATCTCTGATCCTGACGAGACAGACATTGCATTCCGGACCAGCGGGTTTGACGGAACCTTCGCCGAAAGGCTGCTGTCAGTGCTGGGCTTCAGGCCGGCCAGCAGGTGCCTGATGTTTGTGACCGTGGAGGGGGATAGGGATTATGCCAGGTTCGTGATTAAAAAGATCAGGCAGAAAGCCAGGGCCGGAAAGGGGATGTATATAGGAACATCCCCGGTCAGGAAATGGCTGGAGCAGAGATATTCAAGCGCATACATGCGTGACCCGCTGATGGACCTGGGGATCATGACCGATACCCTGGAGACGGCCGTCACATGGGAGAACCTGCTAAGCGTATGGAGGGGTGCGCATGAATATGTATCGGGGCGGCCGAAGGCGTTCATGATGATACATATATCACATGTTTATGAGAACGGCGCAAACCTTTACTTCACCTTCCTCAGTCCCATGGAAAAGGGAAATGAGAAACAGGACTTCTCCTTTTTCCACAGGGGACTTGTTGAGACGATCCTTGCCCATGGCGGCTCCATTTCGCATCATCACGGTGTAGGCAGGGTGCTGGCGCCGTGGATGGAAACGCACCTGGGAAAAAGCTCAATGGAGCTCCTCAGGGCAGTGAAAAAGCATCTTGACCCGAATAACATAATGAATCCCGGGGGTACTCTGGGGCTGTGATTACCGGAAATTAACCTCCCCAGCACCTCACGGACATCTGCAAACTGACCATGAAACCATCCGATGAACTTATACTGGCCATAGACTTTGGCACACAGTCGGTCCGCTCCGTACTGGTGGATCTGCAGGGGAACGTCCTGCAACTGGCAAAAACAGAGATTGAACCATATTTTTCAGTGGCACCCGGCTGGGCCGAGCAATACCCTGAATACTTCAGGGACAAGATGTTTGAGTCGCTCAGGAAGCTGTTCAGCGAGACCACTTATGAGAAGGAGCGTATCAAGGCTGTCACCATTACTTCTCAGCGCTCAACGCTGATAAACCTTGATGCGGAGGGAAATTCACTCCGTCCGGCCATCTCCTGGCTCGACCAGAGGCTTAGTGCCGTGGGAAAGTACCCAGGAAAGATGATGGACCTCGCACTGAGGCTGGTCAACATGAGGGAGGCAGTGCACTTTGCAGTCAAGAACGGCGAATGCAACTGGCTTATGCAGAACACCCCGGAGGTGTGGGAAAAAACCAGTAAGTACCTTCTGCTTTCAGGATATCTGACATGGGTGCTGACGGGTGAGTACCGTGATTCTGTAGGGTGCACCGTAGCCTACCTTCCGTTCGACTATAAGAAGCAGCAGTGGACTGACCGCAGTCACATGAACTACAGGATGTTTCCAATTGAGAGGGAGAAGTTACCTGACCTGGTCAAACCTTCCGAACCTCTGGGGACGATCAGCCGGGAAGCATCGGAGAAGTCGGGCATACCCGCCGGCCTGCCGCTGTTGGCTGCTGCTGCCGACAAGGCCAGCGAAGTCCTCGGCTCCGGCGTCATCACTCCCGATGTGGCATGCCTGAGCTATGGAACCACCGCTACGGTGCAGACAACCCACAACAAATACCATGAGGTGATTCCGTTCTTTCCGTCATACCCCAGCGCCGTGCCCGACTGTTACAACACCGAGGTGCAGATCTACAGGGGTTACTGGATGATCAGCTGGTTCAAGAAGGAATTCGGGCTGAAGGAGATACAGATGGCTGAGCAGACCGGCCGTCACCCGGAGACATTCTTTGATGCCATGGTTGATGAGGTGCCGGCAGGTTCCATGGGGCTTATTCTGCAGCCCTACTGGTCGCCCGGCGTGAAGGTTCCCGGAACAGAGGCCAAAGGTGCAATAATAGGTTTTGGCGACGTTCATACCCGTGCACATGTATACCGTGCTATACTTGAAGGGCTCAGTTATTCACTTAAAGAGGGTCTTAACCGTACGGTTAAACGAACCGGAATACCTGTTAAAAATGTGGTTGTATCGGGTGGTGGTTCTCAGAGCAGGCAGGCGATGCAGATCACCTCAGACATTTTCAATATGGAGACTTACCGGCCGCATACCTATGAGACATCGGCTCTCGGAGCTGCCATCAATGCTGCGGTGGGAATGAAATATTACAGCGGTTTTCCGGAGGCGGTGGCTGCCATGACCCGCAAGGGAGACAGGTATGATCCTGATCCACGCAATGTGGAGATATACCGTGAGCTTTATGAGAAAGTATATTCCAGGATGTACCGTCATCTGCAGCCGTTGTATGAGCAGATCAGGGATGTGACGGGCTATCCGCCGAAGATCTGAGATAAATAATGCAGGACAATTTTTGTTTGAATTCATAAATCACTAATTTCATCTCCTGTGGGGGGAAAGCATGCCATAGCGACTATTCTGGTTTTTGCACTGGTTGGTGCACTCCTTGTCGGTCCCATGAATGGCCAGGCATCCGGGATTGATTCACTTATTCGCATCACACGCCAGCCACAGGAAACAAGGGAGAGGATCAGCGCATACAACTCCCTGGCATCTGAACTGCGTCTGTCAGACAGGTACAAGGCTGCGGAAATGGCTGAAAAAGCTGTGACGATGGCCATTGGCGCCGATGACAAAATCGGGCTGGCTGCTGCTCTCACAATAAAGGGACAGTTAAGTGAAGATGCGGATGATTTCTCTGATGCCCTGAATTATTATCATAAAGCTCTCGATATTTATCTGGAACTGGACAGTGAAGAGGATATTGCAAGGCTCCATTCAATGGCCGGTTCAGTTTCAAAAACCCTTGGGAATTATGACAAGGCAATTGAACACTGTCATGCCGGTTTGAGAGTTTATGAAAAGCTGAACAATAAGACAGGTATCGCTTATATTTACAGGATCCTGGGCAGCATCTACAAGTACAAGGGAGATTACGACAAGTCGCTCCACTATTATTTCAATGGTCTCGGCCTGAATGAAGAGCTGGGTAACAGGAGCGGGATGGCCAATGCCTATAATAATATCGGGATTGTCTACCTTCTTATGCGTGACATTGAGCAGGCCCTTGATTACTATCGCAAGAGCCTGGAGATAAACCTGGCTGACGGTTTTGAAGCAGAGGCATCGATCAACTACGGCAACATCGGAGTGGCGTATCTTGAGCTGGGGATGATGGATTCTGCCATGCACTATATCAGCAAACGCCATTCGCTGGTTATCCAGATGAATGACAGGAAGGGTATGGCTACCTCGCTGGAATCTCTCGGCGATTATTATCTCAAAAGCGGTGATAATGACAGGGCATTGGATTATTACAGGCAGGCTCTGGCACAATCCAGGATTCTGGGTATTCTCGAGACCACCAAAAGCACCCTTAAAAGCATGAGCGACCTCTATGAGGCGAAGGGAGATTATATGACATCACTGGCATACTACAAGGCCTTTGTGAATCTTAGGGACAGCATACTTAACCAGGAGACGGTCAGGAGGATAGAACAGATTGAGATGGAATATGTCTATGATAAGGAGACACAGGAACATCAGCTTCGTGAGCAGAAACAGAAAATAATCAGGACTATTATATACATTACGCTAATATTCAGTGTATTGACGTTATTTCTGTTTTTCTGGTTGCAAAATATCAAACTTAAACAGAAGGGATTGCAGGAGAAAGCTCTGAATCTCGAAAGGCAGCAGTTGAAAAGTGAAGTAACCTTCAAGGATAAGGAACTGTTCAGTAAGGCATTGTACCTGGCCGAAAAAAATCAGCTTATAAATGATATTACCCGTCGCCTGAACAAGGCTATGGCAGATCCGGGAGGCATTAAAAACACCATTAAGGACATTCTCAAGGATCTCAGATTCAGTTCAAATATCCAGACCTGGGAAGAATTTGAATATATCTTTCTTAAAGTCCATCCTGACTTCTTCAATACACTTGTAAAGCGTTTTCCCGATCTGTCTCCGAATGAGAGACGTCTGTGTGCATTCCTGAAGTTAAATCTCTCCACCAAGGACATCTCAAATATAACCCACCAGTCATCGCATACACTTACTGTTGCAAGAACCAGGCTGAGAAAGAAGCTGGGGATTGCCAATACAGGAGAGAACCTCAGTTCATTCCTGAGCCAGCTCCAGTGATCAGCTGTTTTATGGCAATTTGATATAGGCCTGGTATACAGGAATATGCATGGTGTTGTATCTAAATTGTATCTATTTATCAGGATCCTGCTATCGTTTTTGTATTCACCTGTTTTTTCGTTTACGATGGGTTTATGAATAATATTGGTACGCTGTACCGGCGCATTTGAATGGACAGCGACCAAAACTTAACCTAAAACAACTCGAAATGAAGAAAACTATCGGATTTCGGGATATTTGCATGCGAAATATCCTGTATGTACAGGGTCAAAGGGCCCTGCTTGCTTCATTAGCGCTGTTTTTGTGGCTGGCACCTGGTGTGATTTTTGCCGTGGGGGCCGGCTCAATTACAGACGAAGAAACAACCGGGGTAATGCTCAGTCAGCAGAAAGTAACAGTCACCGGTACTGTTTTATCACAGTCAGATGGGTTGCCACTGCCGGGTGCGGCTGTTATTGAAAAGGGTACTCTCAATGCAACCAATACGGATCAGGCTGGCCGGTTCAGCATTTCGGTGGCCGGAGAGAACTCTGTGGTTGTCGTATCATTCATGGGTATGAAGCCATTTGAAATCACGGTTTCAGAGATAGAATCACCGCTGGTTGTTTCCCTTCAGGAGGACAATTTCAACCTGGAGGAGGTGATTGTAACCGGTTACGGATCTCTTAAGAAGGAGGCATATGCAGGATCAGCCAGCATCATCAAGATGGACAACCTTGCTGACGTTCCTGTAACCAACCTTGGTCAGTTGCTGCAGGGATCAACTGCAGGTGTTCAGTTCACAAGCACCTCAGGCCAGCCCGGGGCAGCCACCCAGATAAGGATCAGGGGTACAGGTTCATTTAATGCTTCCAATGATCCGCTGTATGTTGTTGACGGCGTTCCAATCATTTCAGGAAACGTATCCACCCTTGGTACCAGCTCCGGTCTCGATATTCTTGCAACGATGAACCCCTCGGACATCGAGAGTATTTCAATTATCAAGGATGCTGCAGCTGCATCGCTTTATGGATCAAGAGCTGCAAACGGTGTGATAATCATTACCACGAAGAAGGGAAGTTCTGGCGAGGCAAAGATCAATCTCAAAACCGAATTCGGATTTTCCGATTTTGCAGTTGAGTACAGGCCCTTTATGGATGGTGATGAGAGGCGTGAGACAATTTATGAAGGGTTGATCAATGAAGGCAAGTATTATCTCGGTCTTGACGAGGCTCAGAGCATAGCACATGCTGATGCAAACATCGATGAATATGCTGCCCTGCCATGGACCGGGGAATGGACTGACTGGAAATCAATCCTCTTCAGGAAAGGCAGTTACACTAGTCATGAAGTCTCCGTAGCCGGCGGAACGGATAAAATAAAGTATTTCTCTTCACTGGGTTACACCGATCAGAAGGGAATCTCCGTGATGGGCTTCCTGAAAAGGCTGTCAGGTCGTTTCAACCTGAGCTATGATGCCACAAAAAGACTGTCCGTCGGTGCCAACCTGCTTTTCTCCAATGTAAAGCAGAGTACCAACACTGAGGGTACGGCTTATCTCAGCCCGTTCTATTCAGTTTTCAATACTGTAACTCCCAGGGATGTTCCTTTCCTTCCTGACGGAAGCTATGCCTTCGAATTTCCCAGGAATGGCACAGGAAGAAACCCCAAGGCCTATGCAGACCTCAACTATCAGATAGAGAACATCACCAGGGCGTTCAACACCATCTTTGCAGGATACAGGATCATTGACAATCTTGAATTCAGATCAACGCTGAGTTATGATTTCAATATGGTAAAGGGTGATCAGTTTACACATCCCCTTACCTCATACCCCCCGAACCTGGGAACGATTTACAAATCCTTTGATGATGTCAGGAGTACCGTCTGGTCAAACAGTCTTCAGTATGTGAAAACCTTTGCCAGGGTGCACAATTTTGACGGCCTTATTGCATATGAAACAACTGACTACAACAAGGACAATATCTATGCTTCAAAAGAAAACCTTGCAAACTGGAACCTGGTGGAGCTTGACAACTTCTCGGTTTCAAGGTATGTGGAAGGTTATGAAAGGGGATACAGGATGATCTCATACGTTTCAAGGTTCAATTATGATTATAATAAAAAGTATTATGCCGGATTCAGCTTCAGGCGAGACGGAAGTTCCAGGCTGGCGCCCGAGAGCCGGTGGGGTAACTTCTGGTCTCTGTCAGCTGCCTGGAAAGTCTCAGAGGAGCCTTTCTTCGCAGGGCTTAATGATCTTTTCCCGGAAGTAAAACTGAGAGCTTCATACGGTGTCAACGGGACTCTGCCTTCAGGGTATTATGAATATATGGGTCTGTCAAGCTATGGCGCCGATTATAACGGCCAGCCGGGCATTGTTGAGACCCAGTTCTTCAACAACAATCTTAAGTGGGAAACCAACTACAACTCCAACCTCGGATTTGATGTAAATGTAAAGAATATTGTAAGGTTCTCGCTGGAGCTGTACAGCAGGCTTACCAAGGACCTTCTCATGAATGAACCCACCTCCCTTACCACGGGGTTCAGTTCCATCCTGAGCAATATTGGAGAAATGAGGAACCGGGGTTTTGAATTTGAAGTCATGACCAATAACATTTCAAACAGGAATTTCAACTGGACTTCAAGTTTTAATATCTCCCACAACAATAACGAGATACTTGTGCTTGATGGCGTGCAGACCTCTATAATAAGCGGGACACAGATCAGGATGGTGGGCAAGCCTTACCATACCTTCTATCTCCGTGAGTTCGCCGGAATCGATCCTGCTGATGGAATGACATGGTTCTATACCAACACCCTGGATGCGAATGGCAATTATGTCAAGGAGAAAACCAAGGACCTTAACACCGCAAATGCAATTCCTCTTCAGAGTCCGTATCCCAAAGTGCTTGGAGGATTGGTGAATAATTTCAGGATCTTCTTTGTGGATCTCGGTTTTACCTTCACATATTCACTCGGAGGGTACTCATATGATTCTGCCGCAGGAAAGCTCGATAAGGAGGGAACCACGAACGGCCTCGATGCAAACATACCCATTTACTACCGTGACAGATGGAGGAAGCCCGGCGACGAATCCATTTATGGAATCTATATTGCCAATAACAGATGGGACCTGGCAGACGGTTATTCAAATTCAAGACGGATACACAGCACAGATCATCTCAGGCTCAAGAATATAAGTCTCGGGATTACCGTTCCCTCAAAGTACACTGACTATGCAAGAATAGAGCGTGCCAGGGTCTTTGCTTCAGCCAGCAACATCTGGACACTTGCGAGCTGGGATATGTATGACCCGGAGGTGGGTAGCGATGGCGTTATGGCATGGCAGACTCCCCCGATGAAGACTGTAACATTTGGACTGGATCTTACATTTTAAACATGAAAAAGATGAAAAAGATACTATACGTTTTGATCCTTCTTCCGTTCTTCCTGTACTCATGCAGTGAAGACTGGGTTGATCTCAAGCCAACCACCCAGGTCGTCTCGCTTGAAGCGATAAAGAACCTTGTAGATGCCGATTATGCTATAAATGGCATTTACTCTACATTTCAGAGTTATGAATACTACGGAGCCAGGATGCAGTATTATGCTGATGTTACCGGTGATGATATGCAGGCAACAGGGACAAACAAGAGAAGCTCCCAGTTCTATATGATGATAAGCAATACCGATAATGTCTACACATCGCTGTGGGCCATGCCAATGAGGGTAATGCGTTATGCCAACAACATACTCTCACAGATTGACGGCCTTGAAGTAACCCCTTCAGAGGAGGCAAAAAGGAATGACCTGAAAGGACAGGCACTGGCCCTGAGGGCACTTGCCCTTTTTGACCTGACAAGGGTTTACGGAAGCACATACCTGAAAGACAACGGGGCATCACTGGGAGGGTGCATCATTACTGAGCCTGTAGGGCCTGGCTATATGCCTGAGAGGAGCACTGTAAGCGAGTGCTATGCCCAGGTGATCAGTGATCTTAATGCGGCCATCCCGTTGCTGGGTGAATCAAAGAATGACGGAAAGATCAACCGGTGGGCAGCAAAAACACTGCTCAGCAGGGTTTACCTTTACAAGGGAGACAATGCCAATGCCCTTACACAGGCGGAAGAGGCTATCACCGGTGCTTCAGGAAAGGGTTACAGGCTATGGACAAATGCCGAGTACGCATCTGCAACAGCAGCCTGGAGAAGCAAGTTTACCCCTGAGGTACTGTTCGAGGTGGTCAATAATGTCAGCGACAGGGCAGGCAATGACGGAATTGCATACCTGATGCTCAGAAGCGGATATAATGACATTGTCATGACCGAGGCCTTCCTGACACTGCTGAATGAAGATCCCCTGGATGTCAGGCATGGTATCACAAAACTCGAAACATCGAGCAGCGCCTACAACAGAACCCGGCCTGTTTATCTGCTTAAATATACAGGACCGGAAACCGATGTGCGCAATGCAAATATCCCCATAATCAGGATCTCCGAAGCGTATCTTAATGCAGCTGAAAGCGCTGTCAAGCTTGGAAACAATGATAAGGCGATACAATACCTTGACCCTATTGTAAAAAGAGCCAATCCTGCAAACACCGTTGAGGGAACAGTGACTCTTGAACAGGTAATAAAGCAAAGACGCAAGGAGTTTGTGGGAGAAGGTCACAGGCAGTTTGACGCCCTGAGAAATAACGAAACGATTCACAGGACAGGAGGATGGCATGTGTCAGGCCTCATTGATGATGTGAAAAGTTACAACAGGGATTATTTCCATGCCATACTGCCCATTCCGCGCTACGAAATGGACGCAAATGAGAATATGGACCAGAATCCGGGCTATTCTCGTTAAGGCTTCTGCCGGTTTTAACTGACAGATTGAAAGACTGTTTGCAGAAAAGCTGATCAGTCAGCCTGCAAAAGTGCGGATCAGGTTTTACAGGGATTTGGAGGCCTGATCATAAATACGGGACACCTGAAAGCGTAAGTGATTAGTTATCACTGCAAACAGTCTTTCTCTTTTTTTAACGGTCTCCGCACCGACTATTTACCCTAACAATTGTCAGACATGAATCTTATATATATAATTTTCAGCTTTTTCCTGGCTTCATCAGTTGCCCTGACATCTCTGTTTGATTCTTCCCGGATCCGTTCATCCGGATCCATTTCAACGGAAACCAGGTATTCGGAAGGTGCAGATGAGGGGATCCGGCAGGCCGACATATTTTACAATGACAGCGTGTTTCTGGCTGTCAGGTCAGGTGATGCACGATTGATGAGAGACCTCATCCGCAGGGGAGCGGACATCAACATAAGGGATGACAGAGGCTGGTCGCCGCTTGACTATGCCCGCAAGAATAACAGAAAGGAGATCAGGGACATTCTGCAGGCCGCCGGCGCTCTTACTTTCCCTAAACCAATACCTGCCATGAAGGACGGTCCTCATGTCAGAGTGATCGATACATCCGGTGCAGAAATATATTACCTGGTACATGACACCACATCCGGCCGGTCGCTGATACTGCGTGATACGGTTCTGTTTTCTGATATGCCGGTATTGGTAAACGGTGTATCAGTATCTCCGGCTGACTTCGGGATAAACGGAGCCTGCGCTGAACCTATTACCGACTTCAAGACCGGAGGTCAGATATTCGTTGTAGGTGATATGCACGGAGAATATTCGAGGACTGCTGACATGCTCAGGACCAATGGAATAATTGATGAGAACGGAGACTGGGCCTGGGGCAAGGGTCATCTCGTCTTCGTGGGTGATATTTTCGACAGGGGCAGTGAGGTGATGGAAGCCCTGTGGATGATTTACAGGCTTGAGAAACAGGCCGTGTTGAGCGGTGGGATGGTACACATGGTACTGGGTAATCATGAACCTATGATCTTCAATAATGATCTGCGGTATGTTACAGGCGACTATTACTCATTATGTGACAACCTCCATCTGAACTACAGTGATCTGTTTGACTATAAAAGTCTACTTGGTTTCTGGCTGAGACAAAAGCCGGTTGGAATCAGAATTAATAACTATTTGTTTGTTCATGCAGGTTTTTCGCCTGAGTTTATAAGGAGGGAGGTCGGTCTCGATTCTGTTAACCGTCTTGTATGGAGATATATGAACGGAAAAGAGAATCCTGCTGACACTGAACTGCGTCAATTTATCCTTGGAGGGTCCGGTGTGCTATGGTACAGGGGACTGGTTGATGAGGACCCGTCATGGGATGTTATTGACAGTGAGTCACTGGCAGAGTGTCTTGAATTTTACGACTGTGATGCGCTGGTCATTGGCCATACGGAAGTTGATTCAATTAAATACTTCTTCGATGGAAGGGTTATTGACGTCAATATTCCAAAGAGAAAAATGAACATATCGGAACAGGGATTGCTCATCAAAGGGAGGAATCTGAAAATAATTTACCAGGACGGTACAGCAAGGAGACTTATCAGGGTAAAGAAGTTCAACCGGCAGGACTGGAATTAATTATTTAATGCCGCAGAGCCGGCAGGGATCTGATCTTTCGGCAGATCCGGCAGGGATTTGTTCTGCCGCAGAGCCGGCAGGGATCTGATCTTTCGACAAATCCGGCAGGGATTTGTTCTGCGGCAGATCCGGAGATGGTCTGCTCCTCTGGCGCTTCCCTTTACTATTGTTATAAAAACTCTATTTCAATGGATCCTCCCATTGACACCTGGTCACCGGTGACAATGACGACAGACAAAATTCCGGCAGTTCCTGCTGCCATTTCAGTTAAGGGTCCTGCCATTGTTTTGTCCTTCACTTCGTTGCAGAATGCAGTTGCATATGCGTCTGCCAGTGCGCCGTCTCGGCAGGCAATCATGCATGCATCAGCCACCCCGAAGCTGAGCGAATGGCCAACCGTTCCCGAGGAACAGCAGAGGGCAACAGGCGTATCAGCCGGTCCTGGCCGCAGAGCAATCTTTTCCGAGAGGGGAGAGTCGCCGGCAAAAACTGCCACCGTGGCCGGAGCTGTCAGCTTCATGTAGATGTCACCTCCATTTTCCACCACCACCTCATCAGCGCGGAATTCTTCAAGGAGATCCCTGCAGACGTATTCAGCCATCGCACCGGCCACGGCGCTCATCGGCCCGGTCCCTGCCGCCATGGCTGCATCACTCATGGCTTTTATCAACGGATGAACACCCCCGGGAGCCACAACAGGTGTCAGCGAATCCCTGAACTCAGGGTACAGGGTAATGTGCTCCTCCAGTACCAGCCGGTAAAAGAGAATCCGGTCCATTGTGAACTTTTCAGCCTCCTTACGGTAGTGTTCGCTGTCAACCGCAACCCACAGATCGGTTTCGCGCCAGGCAGAGCGGAAGCTTATCCACCGGCTGTTGCCCATGGCTTCACGGTAGAGCCGGGGCTGATATGCAGTACTTTTAGCCAAGATCTATTGAGAATAGTTTCAAAGGACAGGCTGTGAGACAGAGTTCACACATCACACATTTTTCAGGCTCAAACACCAGTTCGGCCGTACTGCGGTTCATTGTCAGCGCGCCCGCAAAGCAAACCGCCGAACATGCTCCGCAGTGGATGCACAGATCCTCACTGTAGGTGATCTTCCTGTCAATGGGAACACACTCCACGTTCTGCCGTTTCATGTAGTCCATCCCCTCCTTAAGGACCTTTGAAGGGGCGGTCATCTCCATCACCAGGTGACCCACCTGCCCTGGCGTTACGTCAGCCTTGACAATATTTACCATTATGTCAAACTTCCTGATGAGGTTATATGTTATAGGCTCACCCGTCGCTTCGGGCGGGAATGTCAGCACAAATCTCCTGCTTTTCATTTTTTTGTAAGTTTTGCATTTTTTCGTCTTGCGGAACCTGCCGGAAACATGGTAATTAAATCACTCTGTTTGTCCATGGTCGTGCACGTTTCGGGCAAATGGTTTCCTTTATCATTATAACCTTATTTGCAGGCTGTTGAGTCCTGCCGTTTTCCTGAACAGCTCAACCGGCTCCGTCAGAATGAACCGGCCGGCCACGATTTCCTCCCTGAGGATTGAAGCAATCTCTCGCGCAACCTTTACACTTGACAGGGGTGCGGTCCTGATTTTCTTTCCACTGAGAGTTATCTCACCTGAGAAAAGCGATTGATAATCAGTCCTTCCCAGTACACCGTTTGCAGGATTGCCGTAATCAATGACATTGGTCTCTATCTGGCTGTTCCGTATCATAACCCTGCGGGCCATATCCTCATCAAGTACGGGTATTGGTATTCCGACGCCTACAAATATTGAGACCCCGTATTTCTCAAAATAGGCTGCTTTTATAAACCTGGTGTCCATCTCTTTTGCATTGCCTATGAGGGCAAGGGTGGCTGAATTACCCACGGGCACTCCATGTTCATTGACAGGCTTGCCCGTGTTGAACTGTGTACCGTGCCATGCCACGTAACCTGTGGCGCCGCCGAAGAAGATGCGGGTTCCGATGCCGATGGTCCGCATCTCCGGATCATTCAAAAGGGGACTCAGCTCACCGGAGGTTGAGAATGTTGCATTGCCGAACGATGGCAGCAGGGTTCCCATGTAGGTGTATTTCATTTTTGATGTACTGTTAACCGCTACATTGTAGTTCTGGTATGCGTTTCGCGGATTGAACATTATCATCTCGTTGACCCTCTCCCTGTTGATCAGGGTCCTTATTTCGGTTCGAGGGTAACAGTCTGTTCCCTTGGCAGTTGCCTGCAGGAGGACATCCTTTCCGGCTATCAGTTCTTCAATGACATGTGCTCCCCCGTACTGGTCATGCGGCAGGGCTGTTTCCGTGGCACCTATATAGGCATCAACGGCTGCTATGCCTCCAAAGACGGGAACGTTGTTCAGCGTGAGTCTTTCCATGCGCATAGGCGGATCAGTATGACCGAAGTTGATGAACATGCCCGATGAGCACATTGGCCCGAAGGTACCCGTGGTGACCACGTCAACCTTTTCTGCGATCCTGGCGGGAGTAGATTCACGGCCCATGGCCGCTACCTGTTCTGCAGTCAGAACCACCGCCCTGCCGCTGCGGATCTTCTCATTGATCTCTTCTACGCTTTTCTTTTTACCCATGACATATCAAATTAAAATATTCATAAACAAATACATACAGTGATTTCTCACACTGCTTAAAATCTTTGCTCTGGCTTGTGGCTGGTCGCAAAAATCTCAATTTATAATTCCCTTTTACGGGTAGGTCTTAGCACCTTCCGGAACCGTGGTTCCGTGGTTGCTAGAGGTTCGCAGAGCCTATTCTCTCCCCTCTTCTCTATAAACCAAAGCTTTTCTTGCGAAAAGAATGGATAGTATGACAAAGATACTTATTTTAGTGTTTCACACACACTCCTGATGTTTCATCTTTAAAAAATTGACCGGTAATGAAAAAGACAATGATTTTATTAATGGTGGCAGCAGCTGTTTTCACTTCCTGTTCTGACGGGGTGGTTCAGGATATTAAAGTCATGACTTTCAATATCAGGTTTGATAATCCCCGTGACAGCATAAATGCATGGCCAAACCGGGCAGCAATGGTTGCCGTTTTCATTGATGAACAGATACCTGACCTGTTTGGTATGCAGGAGGTTCTCTGGCACCAGTATGAATATCTTCGTTCTGAAGTGCCCGGGTTTGGCTCTGTGGCTGCAGGACGTGACGATGGTCTGAAGGGTGGAGAGGCCTGTCCGGTATTCTGGCGGCTCGGGAGGTTTGACCGGCTGGCTGAAGGAACTTTCTGGCTCTCGGCAACACCCGATGTGCCCGGATCAGTAGGATGGGGGGCCGCCCTGACGCGCATCACCACCTGGGTAAGGCTCTATGATAAGGTGGAGAAGGATACCATTCTGTTCTTCAATACCCACTTTGACCATATAAGTGACTCTGCAAGGGTGATGAGCTCCGGGGTACTCCTTGGCATGGTAAAGGAGATAGCCGGTGACAACCGGTTTGTAATCACGGGCGATTTCAACGCCCGGCCTGAGAGCCTGGCAATTGCGAGGATGAAGGAGGGTGACCTGGCGGTTGATTCGTACCTGGTCTCGGAGACACCGCCGGCAGGGGTAAATTATACTTTCAACGGATGGAAGGATGAGCCGGGAGAGGGGAGGATTGACTACATCTTTGTCCGTAACGGCATGAAAGTCATGTCACATGAGACACACCGGGTGATTGAGGAGGGGGTGTTCATCTCTGACCACTGGCCGGTAACGGCTGTTGTAAAGTAGCAGGCAGAAAGCATTATTTTACCGGGGCACGCCCAGAATCTGACTTCACCTGAGGGTGTTCTCAGTTGACACCTTCAGATCAGCTGAGGAGCCTCCTGCGCTCCTGCCTTCCGGCTGGCATCCGGCAGGTTACTCTATCCCCGTGAATTAAGGTTTGATCAAAATTGCCCCGGGGGTGTTATATATTTGTGAGTATATGCCTATGGACACAAAATCCTTCACAAATATCGACGAATACATCTCCCTTCAGGATCCTGCCATACAGCCTCTTTTGCAGAAGGTGAGGGAAACCGTTCACGAAGCGGCTCCGGGTGCAGAAGAATACATCAGCTACTCGATGCCATCGTTCAGATACAGGGGCAAAATCCTGGTCTATTTTGCTGCACAAAAAAAACACCTTGGATTTTATGCAACTCCATCGGCGAACATCGCCTTCAGTAAGGAGCTTAAAGGGTACAAATCATCAAAGGGAGCTGTTCAGTTCCCGTTTAACCGGCCGGTTCCGTATGATCTGATCCGCAGGATGGTTAAGTACAAGCTTGAAGAAGTCATGGCATCATCAACAAAGAAAAGAATATGAACAATTCAATCTATCCCTCTGTATGGTGCAACAACAACGCCAGGGAAGCAGCCGGTTTTTACGTATCGGTCTTCCCGGAAACCAAAATAACTGACGAAAACCCGGTAGTGGTAATTGTGGAAATAAGCGGTCAGAAACTCATGCTTCTCAACGGAGGAGATATGTTCAGGCCCAATCCCTCAATCTCGCTGATGTACCTTACAACCTCGGGGAGCGAAGTGGAAGACATCTACTCAAAACTGCAGGAGGGTGGTAAAGCTCTGATGCCTCTTGGGGAGTACCCGTTCAGCAAAAATTACGGATGGGTTGAAGACCGGTTCGGGGTCTCATGGCAGCTGTATACCGGTCAGGAGGAACATATCCTTCAGAAACTGGTCCCGACACTTATGTTTACTGGTAAGAACAACGGCAAGGCTGAGGAAGCTGTGGGTTTCTATACTTCAGTCCTTCCCGACTCCCGGCCACGCGGTATGCTGAGATACAGCGGAGCCGAAGGAGAGGCGGCAGGGAACATACAGCACGGCGAATTCACAATCAGGGATTATCTCCTGATGATCATGGACAGTTCCATGTCCGGTGATTTCAACTTTACCGAAGGTGTATCACTGGTTGTTGAATGTGACACCCAGGCGGATATTGACAGGTTCTGGACCGTTCTTACCTCAGGCGGAGGTGAGGAGAGTATGTGCGGATGGCTGAAAGACAGATTTGGTGTCAGCTGGCAAATAATCCCCACGCTGCTTCCCGCGCTCATGGCCAGGTCTGCCAGGGTGACGGAAGAGATGCTGAAGATGAAAAAGCTCGATATCCGGATATTAACTGAAGCTGTGGGTTAATCTCCTTCGACCGTCACACCCGCATGGTCCGGGAAGGGGCATGTCAAACACGGACGACCAGGCAGGGAATTCATGCCCTCTTGCGGTATGCCCATATTGCCAGTGCGAGGAAGGCAACTGCCAGCATGGCAAGCATCCCCATATCGGCAGCAATATCCTGGAATCCTGATCCTTTAAGCATTACCATCCGGTTGATACGCATCAGGTAAGCCACCGGGTTGACCCAGTTGAACTGCTGCGCCCATAACGGCATGCTCTCGGTGGGGGTGAAGATGCCGCTCATCAGGATGAATATCATTACAAAGAAGAAGGCAACAAAGAGGAACTGCTGCTGCGTGGAAGCCATCGTTGAAAAGAAGAGTGCCACTCCCAGCACCGCCACCAGGAATATCGCCGCACAGGCAAAGAACAGAAGGAGACTTCCTTCGAAAGGTATGTTGAATGCCACCCATCCGATGCTTAATCCCAGTGCAAGGTCGATGAGCCCGATGATGAAGAACGGAATCACCTTCGAGGCAATCAGCTCCCATTTCATTACCGGGGTGACGTTGATCTGTTCAATTGTGCCGCTTTCCTTCTCCCTGACAAGATTGAGACCTGACATCATCAGGCCAATGGCTGTGATCAGGATGACCAGTACCCCGGGCAGCATATAGTATTTGTAGTTCAGTGTCGGGTTATACCAGTAGCGGGGCGAGACTGACAATCCGGGGAGGGAGCCTGAGGACATGGCCATACCGCCCGGGGATGCGATTATGCCACCGGGGGACGCGGCGGTCACCATCCCTTTATTTAGTACAACTTCCCGGTTGAAATCGCGTACCACCGAAACCAGGTAACTCCAGGAGAGCTGTGCGCTGGTGGCATTCACTGCATCAACCAGAACCTGCAGCCGCGGCCTGGTTACGCCGGAAAGACCTTCAGAAAAATCAGACGGGATTACCAGGGCCATGTCGGCATCGCCGGAGAAGAGCATTGACTCTGCCTCCCTGATGCTTCCGGGGATGGCTGTTACAACGAAAAAGGATGAGCCTGTCAGCTTCGAGACAAGCTCACGCGATGCCTGGGAGCGGTCACTGTCGATGACGGCCAGGTCTATGCGCTTGACCTCGAAAGTAACAGCCGGAACGAGAATCAGCATCTGCAGAATGGGCACACCAATAATTGCCCTGATCATGAAGGGATTCCGCCGTATCTGCCGGAACTCTTTCCGTAAAAGAAAGATCAGCTTCCTCATCTTTCTCCCTCCTCAAGTCTGGTTTTGAATTTCCGGGAGCTGATGATCATCAGTATCATGGTCATCCCTGCCAGGATGGCCGTCTCCTTCCATATGTAGCCGAACCCTGCCCCCTTGATCATTATTGCCCGGATGATTTCCACGAACCAGCGTGGTGGTAGTATCATGCTCACGTAATCATATATCTTCGGCATATTCTCTATAGGGAAGATGAATCCCGAAAGGAGCAGGGAAGGAAGCATCAGCGCGAGGAATGATATGAAGATGGCGTTCTCCATCTTGCTTACCGAGGCGGAAACGAGTATCCCGATGGAGAGTCCGAGAAGGATATAGAGCATACACTCAGATATCAGCAGGGCAATGCTCCCACGAACAGGAAGTCCGAAAACAAACCACGCCATCAGCAGTATCACGATCACGTTCACCAGCGAGAGGAAGAAATATGGAGTCACCTTTCCCACGATGATCTGCCAGGGCTTCAGCGGTGAAACAAGAAGCACCTCCATGGTGCCGAATTCCTTCTCCCGGACAATGGTCACCGAAGTCATAAGAGCGCATATAAGTATGAGTATGAGCGTAATAACACCGGGCACAAACATAAAATGGCTCTCAAGATTGGGATTGAAGTACATCCGTACCTCGGGATTAATAACCGGCATAGACGAAGTGACATCTCCGGTGAGTGTTGCGGAGTAATCATTCAGGATTCCGGTGACGTATCCTGTCACGAGGCTTGCGGTGTTCGGTTCTGATCCGTCGGCGATGATGCTTACCGTTGCTTTGCCTTCACGGGCGATGCCGGAGGCCATCCGGTCAGGAAAAATGATAACCGCCTTGATTCTCCCCTGTTTGAAGGTGGCATCAATCTCGTCATAGGAGTCAAGCTGCCTGTTTATGTAAAAAAACTCTGACGCATCGATCTTTTTTGTCAGCTCCTGTGATACCTCATCCCGGGCATTGTCCAGTATGGCGACCCCGGCGTTTTTAAGGTCAGTGCGGACTGCATAGCCGAAGATAAGTATCTGTGCTGCCGGAATGCCGAACAGGATTATCAGCGTCCGGAAGTCGCGGAAGATATGGAGGAACTCCTTTCGAACGAATGCCATGAATCTTTTCATACCGTATTCCTTTGAGGCCTGGCTATTTTCACGAAGAGCTCTTCCACTGATTTGGTGCCATACTGGCGGAGGAGTGCAGACGGGGTGTCGAGGGCAACGATTCTCCCCTCGCTCATGATGGTGATACGGTCACAGTATTCGGCTTCGTCCATGTAGTGTGTCGTCACAAACACGGTGATTCCCCGGGAGGCAGTTTCATAGATCATTTCCCAGAACTGACGGCGGGTGACGGGGTCAACGCCGCTGGTGGGTTCATCGAGGAAGACAATCCCGGGATCATGGAAGACAGCCACAGCGAAGGCCAGCTTCTGTTTCAGTCCCAGCGGCAGGGCCCTTATGAGAGTGTCTCCGTATGAGGTGAAATCAAGTCTTTCAAGCAATGCTTCGCGGCGTGGGAGGATTTCCTTCATGGCCATTCCGTAGATGCCGCCGTAGAGCTCGATGTTCTCCCTGACGGTGAGGTCTTCATAGAGCGAGAAGCGCTGCGACATGTAACCGATCCGTTTCTTGATCTCCTCCGGCCGGCGCGAGGCGTCGATGCCGGCTACCAAAACCCTGCCCGAGGTGGGGCGCGAGAGACCGCACAGGATCCTCATGGCTGTTGTCTTGCCGGCTCCGTTGGCGCCAAGGAAGCCAAAGATCTCACCACGGTAAACGTCAAAGGTCAGACGGTCATTGGCAGTGAATGCGCCAAACCTTTTTACCAGATCCTTTACCTCTATGACTTTTTCTCTCTCCATCAAAATCCATGTTTTATACTTTCCGACCTTCAGACCTCAGACCTTCAGACTTCAGACCTTCTGACCTCCTTCTTCATCAGTTCAAGGAAAACATCCTCTATCCCGGGAGTCGCCTCATTTATTGCTGCATCATGTATACCGGCCTCATCGAGCATTCTCCTCACATCTTCCGGTATGGCGCCTTCATGAAGGGTCATATGCACCGAATCGCCGAAAGGCTCACTGGCTGCCACCTGAGGCATTTTACGCAGGGCCAGCAGCAGCCGGTATCTCTCCGGATGGCTGACAGACCAGAGCTTCCTGCCATATGCAGAACGGATTGCAGCCGGTGTATCAATGCCCATCAGCCTGCCCTGCTGCATCAGGGCGATGCGGTCACAGCGAAGAGCCTCATCCATGTATGGTGTCGACACAATAATTGTAATCCCTTCTTCCTTAAGGCCTTCAAGCATCTCCCAGAACTCTGTCCTTGATACTGCGTCAACCCCGGTTGTTGGTTCATCGAGGATCAGGACCCTTGGTTTATGTATCAGGGCACACGAGAGGGCGAGTTTCTGTTTCATCCCACCGGAGAGCTGACCTGCGCGGCGCTTTTTAAAGGGCTCTATCTGCCGGTAGATGGGCTCAATAAGATAATAATTCTCCTTAATGGTTGTACCGAAGATGGTAGCATAGAATCGGAGGTTCTCCTCCACGGTGAGATCCTGGTAGAGACTGAAGCGGCCGGGCATGTAACCAATATGATTGCGCAGCTCCCTGAAACCGCTCACAACATTGAGTCCGAACAGCGTCATTCTCCCCCCTGAGGGGATGATGAGTGTTGCCGCAATACGGAAGAGTGTTGTTTTGCCTGCGCCGTCCGGACCGATGAACCCGAAGAGTTCGCCTTCACCGACGGTAAAGGAGAGGTCATCAACGGCAGTGATCTTACCGTAGTGGTGTGTTATGTTCTTTGCCTCTATGGCCTTCATCTCAGTTGAAGATTGCCTCACCGGGCATTCCTGATTTTATTGATCCGTCGTTGGGCACCTCTATTGTAACGGCATAGACCAGTGTCACCCTCTCTTCCTTTGTCTGGATTATTTTCGGGGTGAATTCGGCCTTTTCCGATACATGAGCAATGGTTCCTTTATAGTCCTGGTAACCCTTTTCTCCGCTGTCAATGCGTATTGTGCATTCTGCCCCCACCTTCACTGAAGCCAGCTGCGCCCCGCTGACCCACACCTTCAGTTTCATTCTCTTCATGTCTGCCAGTTTCACCAGCGGTTTCCCGGCGGACGTGAGTTCATGTGCCGAGGCATATTTTTCAATGACAGTGGCATCGAAGGGTGCGCGGACGGTACTGCGGGCAATCTGCTCATTGAGGATGGCACGCCTGGCGGCAATCCCCTGTTGTTCGGCTGCCACCGTGCGGCGTTGGGTATTGTTGGCTTCTGCCTGCCGGAGGAGCACTTCCATCTGGCCAGTGAGGTCGTCGAGCTGCTTCCGGGTGGCGGCGCCGTCAGCAAGCATGCGGCGCGTACGCTCAATGTTCACTGAAAGGTTTTCAATCTGCTGGCGTATGACGGCATCCTGCGCCGCAATGCCTGCCAGGCGCGCCTGCGCCTGGGCCGTCACCGCATCAAGCTCCCCGCGCTGAAGAACCTGCATCGTGGTGTCGGTGACGGCGATGACGGCGCCGCCCGCCACCATCATGCCTTCCGTCACATCCATGCTGATAATCCTGCCCGAAGTCTCGGCCGAGATGATGACCTCATCGGTCTCAAAAGTGCCAAATGCATCAGCATCGCTCCCGCCCCGGCCACAACCGGCCGCAGCCAGGATCATAATTGCTGCCATGATAAACTCTTTCATATTACTCTTCTGTTTTGTATCCTGTTATGTACATGTATTCGGTTTCCGCCCTTGCAATGTTTATCTTCCTGGCCGCGGCGGCAATAACCGCCTGTTTTTCGCTGTTCAGCTCCGTCAGATACTGCGAGGCGGTGATGGTCCCGTTCCGGAGCTGCGAGGCTGATGCCGCCGCAATTGTGCCACGCAGCCTGATGATCTCCTCATCTCTCGCCGCTGCATCACGCAATGCCTCAATCTCTGACAGTTTCAGGGCAAGCAGCCGTTGCAGGGCCTCCCCGGCAGCACTCTTTCTTATTTCAAGAAGCTGCTGCTGAAAAGTCAGTGATTTACGCTCGTTGCTGTTTTTGCTCCAGTCCCATATATTCCATTTGATTCCTGCACCCAGTGAATAGTAGAAATCGGCCTGGTCAGAGAGAAAATTGTTACCGGGCGGATTACCATATCCTGCCTGTGCAAACCCGAACAGTTTGGGCATCCGCTGGTTCTTCAGGAAATCCTTTGACGCCTCCAACTGCCGGCTGCGGATGTCAAATAAGCGGAGATCCGGGTTGTTAATAGCCTCACTGCCTGTTATTGCAAAGTCCGGTAAAACCAGTCGGGCATATTTCAGTCCGCTCATGCCTGTGATCTGCTCCAGTACACCGGCGAGCGCATCATGACGCCGGCCAAGCTCTGCAGCCGACTGTTCCGCCTTAATCTTCTCTGCCCTGAGTACGTCAAGGGTGACTGGCGGTATCACCCCGTTTCCCACCCCTGAGGCCACCTCCTGCATCCTGGCGTCAATTTCTGAGATGAGTATGGAGATCACCTCGGCCTGGCTTCTGACCAGCAGGATGGAGAAGAAGTAGTTGTTCACCTGTTCGCGGAGACGGTAGATATCTGCTTCGCTCTGCTGCATGTTCAGTTCGCTTACCACCTTCTCAACCTCCCGGGCGCTCCGGGTCACCCCGCCGTCCCATATCACCTGGTTCAGATCAACCGTCGCCCTGTACTGTTCATGCGGGACTGACGGGAGTGATCCCGGGGGAACGGGCAGGGAACCAAGCATTTCTGATATGTCGACCACGTCAGACTGGTAGTTGAACGAACCGCCCAGGTCAAGGGAAGGCATCCGCGATGTGACCAGGTTACGGTCATGTAAACGCGTCATGCCGGCATAGATGACCCTTTCACCTGCCAGAGGTGATACAGAGGCAGCAGAATCATAACACTGCCGCAGGGTTACTGATTGTTGTGACAGGAGCGATACTGCCGGCAGCAGCAGTACCGTAAAAAGCATCATTCTCTTCATTTCTTGCGGTGTTTAAGTGCACTGAAGATAAAATCGGCGGCAAATTCCTTCCTCTCCAGCATGAAGGAGTTGAATTTCCTGTTATCAAGCATCTGGGGTATCATGACGGCAATCATCTCCCTTGCTGCAAATGGAAAGATTGACATCGATACCACGGTTATCATCAGCTGGGGCATGTCACTCTTCCTGATGCCATATCCCTTGAGCTCCTTTGAATGTTTCTCATAGATCATGTCACGCAGCTCCCCGTAATGCAGGGTTTCCTTTATACTTTCGGTAATTGACGGATTAACTGACATCTCATTCAGAAGGAACATGGGCAGTTTAGGATTCTTTATGAGAAAGTCGATGTGCTGATCAAGGAAAAGCCTTATTTTTTCCTTGAACGAGAGATCTGCCTGGAAAATGGCTGTTATCTTTTCAAACATCTTTTTAAGGAGCACCTGGAATACTGCCATGAACAGCTGATCCTTGCTCCGGAAGTAGTAGTGAAGCAGTGCCTTGTTAATACCTGCCCTGTCTGCAATCTCCTGCATCCTGGCGCCTGCATATCCCTTCAACTCGAACACTTCCGTTGCAGCCCTGAATATCTTCTGCCGGGTATGACTGTCAGTAATCCTGGTTTTTTTCATAGATTAACTGTTTAGTTTAACCAAAAGAATTAACCAAACAGTCAAAAATAAAGCATTGTTTTCTTATTTGCAATTTTTTTTCATTTTGAATATTTAATGGTAATCAAGTGTTTGCCTGAACAATACCCGGATCATAAAAAAATTTCTTCAGGAAACTGTAAGGGTGGCTGCCTTAAATAATGCTCATCCTGGTACTCCTGGTAATTGTATGCATCATTGTTTAATTATCTGCAAAAAAGAAGATGACAGCAGTTGCAACCGGCATGGTCACCTGGCATGATCAGAGATAAACTTTACGATTTTCCTGAATGAATCGGTCATACTGGCTCCTGTCCATCCGTGACCCTCATCAGGGTAATACACGAGCTGGCTGACAACTCCGGCTGCTTCAAGCGCGGCAATAAGCCGGCTGGACTGTGACGGAGGCACCAGGGGATCGGCTCCTCCCTGCAGCGCTATTGTCGGAGGTGCGCCGGCCGTAATATATTCAGAAGGACTCGAGGACGCATACAATGAAGGATTGTCTCCAAGCAACGTACCGGTTGCACCGTATAAAATCAACTGTTGTACGATGCCGTGATTCCAGAGCGCAACAAGATCAAATGGTCCAAAAAAGTCAACCACAGCCCTGACATGTCCGCCGGTGTCATTCTTGAAGGCATGCAGCATTGCAAGATGCCCTCCGGCACTGGCCCCCAGCAGCACCAGATCATCGGAGACAATATACTCGTCAGCATTGCTTAGATAGTATTCAATGGCACTTTTTACATCATTTTCCTGTGTCGGGAACAGGTTAATACTGTTGTTCCGGGCAAGCCTGTAATTGATATTGAGAATTGCATATTCCGGCATCAGCTTCCTGAGAGTATCCACATACGTGTTCATCTCTGATTTGTCGCCTTCAACCCATCCGCCTCCGTGAATAAAGACAACTGTGACAGTGGTGGAGCGGTTCCTGCCTTCAGGCAGATAGATATCCATCCTCTGCTGGGCATTCTCTCCGTAAGAAACATCCCTGATAATTCTTTCCTCTCCGCCGGCCGGGTCCTTTTCGCATGATAATTGAACAGATGTCGCGATTAATGCTGCTGTCAGCAGCAGTGTCCGGGTGGTTGTTTTTTTCAATCTCTTCATGACGGTTGCCTGATTAAAACTGTATGGCGGCTAAGATTTGCGCGTGCCTTGTATCCAGCATAACGGTGACATGTCACTGCTATTGTAATCAACAATTCAGTCCGGCTTTTGTTACCAGTTTATAGAATCTGCATATGAGAACACGACATACAGAAAAGATAATTTCACCGCCGCCGGTCCACTTTGTAGGTGACGGTTTCAGGGTGCACAATTTCATCCCGGGAGTATATCCGCTTACCATGGCAAGGATGGATCCCTTCATCCTCCTGGATTATAATTCCAGGCATTTCTTTCCTCCGACCAACAAGCCCAGGGGAGTGGGAGTACATCCGCACCGGGGATTTGAAACGGTAAGCATTGCATACAGGGGCCGTATAGCACATCATGACAGCTTCGGCAACAGCGGTGTAATAGGAGAAGGGGATGTTCAGTGGATGACGGCTTCTTCAGGGCTTCTGCACAAGGAATACCATGAAAAGGAATTTGCCAGTACCGGGGGCGACTTCCATATGGTCCAGATCTGGGTTAACCTGCCGGCAAAGGATAAGATGTCTCCACCAAAATACCAGCCTATAACCAATGACCAGATGGGAAGGTACATATTGCCGGACGACAGTGGCATCATAGAAGTGATTGCAGGTTCCTACAATGATGTTAAAGGACCCGCATCAACCTTCACACCCATGGCAATGATGAATGCAAGGCTGAAAGCCGGGGGAAAAGCGCTGTTTGCCTTTCCGCAGTCCTATAATACTGCGGCACTTGTGATTGAGGGGAGCATAAAAATTAACGGGACAGAAACAGCTCACACTGATCAGTTTGTGCTGTTCGGGAATGACGGAGAACAGTTTACCATTGAGGCGACTGAGAATTCCATTGTTCTTGTTCTCAGCGGCGAGCCGATCAGAGAACCTGTCGTGGCCCACGGTCCGTTCGTGATGAACACCCGGACCGAAATATACCAGGCTTTCGAGGATGTTGAAAACGGCCGGTTCGGCCACCTTGATGATTAATCCATCCTGACCGCCGGGAACAGATTCCGGGAGAAGGTCATTTGTACAAAAAGAATGATGTACATTTGCAGCACACTTTAAGCCATGCTTAAAAACCTTCTTCTGATCGGCACAGGTGGTTTCATAGGCAGCATCGCACGCTATCTCGTCTCACAACTTAACCTTACTGTCACTTTTCATTCAATACCTGTAGGAACACTTACAGTTAACGTGGCCGGCAGTTTCATTATAGGATTCCTGACCGGCATAGCTGAGAAAAGCATGATCCTGACCCCTGAGTGGAGACTGTTCCTCATGGTCGGACTGTGCGGAGGATTCACAACTTTCTCGGCATTCGCCAATGAGAACCTCATGTTGATTCACAACGGGCAGGCACTTTCGGTCATGCTATATACAGGACTGAGCATCTTTCCTGGCTTTCTGGCCGTCTACCTGGGATATGTAACCACTAACCTCCTCTGAACATGGAAAAATCATCCCATTCCGTTTTAAAGATCTATGCCAGCTCAACAGACAGGCTTGGCTCCGGATTACTATACGAGGCTGTTGTATCTCTCTTTAGGTGAGAACAGATCATTGGGATTATAATTCTTATCCCCTGGTTGCTTACGTTTCAATTTCCAGAAATGAATTGCAGAACCAAGCGTTTGTCCGGGATTATCAGCCAAAAAATCAAGGATATACCTGTTGTATTCGAACTGGGGAGCGATTTCTTTCTTATGTCCCTTGTTTCTTTTAAAAGCATAAATTCAATTCCATACATCAATTGCATCAGCCAGAGTTTTACCTGCATTTGCTTTTGTCCAATTCATTAATTCGGTATTGAACATAGAATTGGGACCAATATGCAAAGTCATAAAGTCTCTTACATTCTCAGTGTTTTTGTAACTATCGGTAAGTTTTGTGCTCAGATTTAATGCAGCGTTTTTACAAGTGAAATTTGATGATTTAACTGGTTTTTGTAATGTTGCTATTACCTTTCCTGTTGCCAGATAATGTTTAATTCTGACGGCTATTTCAATTTTACTTCCCGTAGCATTAATTCCATGGGTCCTGCAAAATGATATTAGTTCCCTTTTTAGCCAGTAACAGCTATGAAAATATTCAATTGAAATTGCATCGTCTGGTTCAGGTAGTTTAATACCCCGTACCTTTAATCCAAAGTTTGAACGGAGGCAAAAGTTCTTTTTATTCCTTTATGGTATTTTACTGCAGGGTAGCCAAATATAACAAATAAACCTTCCCGGCTTGCATATTTTATTCGATGATCCTGCCTGAACTTACGGGCTTTGTTGCCATTTTGAATCAAAGGATGAACTGTACCCAACATGCATGTTCCCAATCCCAAAGATTCGGCTGCAATCATGGCATAGGTTGCAGCTATTATCGGGTCAGCGGGATCGGTGTATGGAGAACCATAAAAATACATAGCCAAAGGAGCATTATAATTTACCATATCAATGCCTTCCTTCATTTTTGAGGTAAAAACATTAAATATTGGTTTAAGAAAATCCCTGAACATTTCGCTGTTGGCTTTCCCCAGAAAAGGCCGGTTTATTGCCAGAAACCAATCAGAAACAAACCACTTCATGCCGTTCAGATAATCACAAAAATCTTGTGAAAAAGCCCTTATGTTCATTCTGCCCCTGATTATCAGAATATTCACATCAGAGGGAGGCACTCCCATGGGAGCTGTCTGAGCGGCATCAATTATTTTATCAACCAGATCATTTTCAACTTCTTTATCTATAAACTCACGAATGCTCCTCCTTCTTTGCAAAAGAGCCAGAAGTTGGCTAAAGTCAGCAGCTGATTCCTTTGCAGGAAGATCATAAAGCTGATTTGGAGAGAGCATTCGCCCGTTAATTTCTACTGCTCCGGTCGGGCATATTGCCATGCAATGTCCGCAACCAACGCAACCAAACAAGGGGTTATCGCTGATTCTGGTTTTTTTATTTTCCATAACCAGACTAAAATCTTTGCAAACGGATACACACAAACCGCAGTTGGTACATTTTTCGTTATAGAGCCTTATTTCAGCCTTTTGATTTGTTCTTGAGGTGGGTATTGCCATGATTACATTTTTATAAAGACCTGTTTTTTCTGTGCTGTTTTAGTAGTTTATTATCTGGTTCTATGGTTTCCGTTTTTGGAAGAAACAACTCCCGCATCCCTAACCCACCCCGAATAGCAAAAATGACATACAGAATGGTAAACAAACCGTCAATTATCCCTGTGAACCAGAAAGTAGAAGGGAAATCAGCAACAAACAACATATATATGTATAGTTGAACAACATAGAACAATCTGCCGATAATGAGGCAACCTACATTAAAAGCATACCGCCTGATATTGAATGCAGATAGAAACTGCAGCCAGGCAAAACATAGAAAAAAAGATCCCAGGAAAACTGCGAAAAAGGGATCAATTGCTGGATTATCAATAATTCGCCCGGTACCTATTAGAAAAAAATAGAGAATAGCTGCAACGGTGTCCCATATTCCACTTACAAAGAAGGTAATAGCAAGGGGTATTAAAGATTTGTTTTTCATATTAATTTTTTTTGTCTGCACGAATAATACTTCCTTTTAATACATCAGTTTGCAAAATGTCTATTGTCTTTTCAGGTTCTTCGAATATTGGGCTGTGAGCCGATTTTTCAAATGTGTAAAATCCTTTTACAGGTGCTTTTATCTTTTCAAAATAGTCCTTTGCCAAAACGTAAGAAACTGTGTAATCATAAATTCCGTGAAAAAAATAGACCGGAATTTTAAGTTCAGGTACTTGTTTAGCTAAATCAGTTGCGAGGATCGTATTCCAGAGTGGGTGTACCCCTGCCCTGGCTTTGGCACGCCACAGATTAAACTTCTCATTAATTGTATAGTCTCTGCATTTAAGCGAGGGTATAAAAATTCCGGTAATAATAGAACTCATTTCACGGGTTGTCCCAATACCAAGGGTGTGCA
Organism: Bacteroidales bacterium; assembly: GCA_025454815.1. Lineage (GTDB taxonomy): Bacteria > Bacteroidota > Bacteroidia > Bacteroidales > VadinHA17 > SR-FBR-E99. The sequence goes on from JALONR010000013.1 coordinate 60,841, forward strand.
TTGCCTCATCCCTTATCGTCAGGTACTGATAGGGAGTTCCACTGGAACGGATTACCGGAGCCGCCTCAAGTTTTCGAAGCATTTTTTTATCGCCCCTTGACTTGTATTGGGTAACCATATACTGGTATGCAAGCCTTTCGGATTCAAGTTGGTCGGTCATCTGAGCCACTCCAATGTAAGCGTGGTATAATTCTGGCGCCTGAGCAGCTACATACATGCCAATAAAGGTTCCTCCTGATCGTCCCATCAGGTAGATCTTGTCCTGCACAAAGCGCTTACGCAGGTAATTTGTCACCTCTTTCGTATCTGAAATCATTTGTTCCAGTGTTATTGACTCTGCAGGGGTGTTGGCGTTGTATGAAAGTCCAGCCCACCGTTGGTCCCACCAGACCACAGTGAAGCTATCTTCAAGACCAGTAGGGTATTTCTTTGTGAGAAAATAATCGGGGATTCCACCATGAAGGTACAGTAGTACAGGATTAGCAGAGTCTTTGCTCTGAATAAACATCCCATGCTTCATTCCATTTATCTCGACATATGTTTTTTCAGAGATACTCCGAGCCAGAAGATTTCCGTTCTTTTCCAGGAAAGGTTTAGGTTTTCCGGGACTGTATATAATTAATACAAATGCAATAATCATTAAGAATATCGCCACTGATGAAATCAAAACAAGTATCATACGTGAAATTGTTTTTATAAAATTGACCATGTGATTCTTTATCTTTTAGGTTGGTTGTTAATCTTTGTTTAGCACTTCACTGTCAGGGTAGGACGAACTCACCGCTTTTGCAACCCGGTTGACAGGCAAAGTATTTTCTTATATTTTTCGTCCTATAAAAAAAACATATCCATAATACTCTTTATACTTTAGGTAAAGTTTTGCTTCTCTTCTCTGATTTGCAATTAATCCTTCAACAGTTATATTTCCCACATACTTTTGTAAAAATGTTTCCTGGGCAGCAACTTGTGGAGCATAAAAATTGTCTGTCCAACAATTTTCCGGCAAAATAAATGTCGCTACCGGAATGTATCCTGCTTCCTGAAGCAGCCTCACTTTATTAGGGATTGTATCAATCTCAGGATAAGCATCTGTCCAAAATTCTTCAATTTCCCGGGGTCGTTCGGCTGTAAACCACGAAACTTCAGTAACAGCAATATAACCACCCTTTTTTAAGAATTTATGCCATTCTTGCAGCCCTCTTTTAAAACCAATGTTATAAATTGCACCTTCTGACCAAATAAGGTCTAACCCTTCATTATTGAACAGAAGGTTATCCATGGATCCTACGATCCCCTTCACTCTGTTTTGTAATTTATGCTTTAAAGCATTTTCATTCAACTTTTGGATAAAGCGCGGGTATAAATCTATGCCCACAACCTTACCTTTGGAGTTATGAGCAAGAGTTAATGTTTGACCTCCTGTTCCACATCCAATATCTGCTATTTGTGAGTCCTCTTTAAGATTATCAATAAAACTTAATGCTTTGATTGTTACCTCTTTACTACCAGGTCCTTGTCTTTCAATTTCAAGGAAATATTCACAAATTAAGTCAATATCAAATTCGTGAATGGATTTGTTTTGTTTCTCCATGTTTGTATGTCTTTATTGATTTGTTATAAGTATTTTGCCTAACCGGTTCAAATCTTGTATAAATGAACCGTAATTGTCTTTGTTGTGTCGTTAACTATAACTTTAAGCTTATCAAAGCTGCCTGGTGCACTTTTCCCGGCATAGTTGCTGAAACCAAATGGCTCTCTGGGGATTCCGAGAAAATTGGAATCAAGTTCGCCATTGCCATTTTTATCCTGATACATTGAAATTACGTACCCGCCTGCAGGTAAAGTGATGGGCATACTTAAAGTTTCTGCAATTGAGTTTGCAATAATTGAATAATAAATTTTTCTCCCGTCATATGACTTTTCGCTATTAAAAAACGAAATATGGAGTTTGCCTCCGTCTTTTTTAATTCCGGTAATCTCAAGAGTCAGGCCGTTTTGTGCAAAAGCAATTCCGGAACTAAGAAATATTGCTATTCCAACGATTAACTTCTTCATTTTTGCTATTCTTTTATAGGGATTTTCTTTTACCATGCCTTACTGCTACCTTAATGGCGTCGAGCCAGTTATAATGCAAATTGATAGCCCTTTCCCTGCAATTAATTTCACACAGCCTGCAAAGGGTGCAATCCAGCTCTTTGAATGGTACAGCTTTATTTTTTACAGACTCAATGACACTTAAAGGGCAAATATTTACACATTTTCCACAGCCCTTGCAGACACTTTGATTTATCGTAACAATGTCACCTTTCAGAATTACCTGAGTTTCATTTATACTCAATGAATAGGTATTTACAAAACCGTCTTTAACCTTATTCTTGGTTTTAATCTGTTCATAAAAGTCAGGCATACAATACTGAGGCAAGCAATTCCTTAAAAATTTGGCTGCCTTTTTTATGTCTTTTTCGTCAGGTTTGCCAACATTTCCACCGCCGATAATTACCCATGGGCCTGTTTCATCATACCCTCTCACCGAAAATTCACCAGCTATCTTTTTTCCTTTTTCTAATAACAGTTTTTTTATGGGATCATGGTAGTTTCCCAATACCGGAGCACCACGGCTGGAGAAGATAAATATATGCTGCTCTGTTTTATCAAGGTTCTTCACAACTTCAAAAATAGCCGGGTGATGGCTTCCAAAATAAATTCCTGAACCGAAACCAACTGCTTTGTATTGACTTAAATCGGTTTTTAGAGCCTCCTGTGCTCTTATAAATTCGCAACCCAGTGTCCGGGCCATTATGCAGGCTAATTTTTCTGTGTTCCTGTTGTAAATTGACTCATATACAACTATGCAATCGTTATTCATTTTATCTGTTTTTACTTTCGGAACCCGGTTAAAAGGAATTTCTTCCGAAATAGTTAGTTGTCTGTCATTTAAAAATATTCAACAAATCTAACTACTCAGTTCAGGCAAGAAAAGTAAAAGTGGATGAGGATGTTAATTCAGAGTATGAGAGTCGGTTTCTGATAGCTGGATGTGTAAAGGATGCCAGTTTATTTTAACAAATCCTTAATTAGGTTGATGAATGAATCCAGTGTGGATTTTTCAATTGTCAGGGCAGGATACAGTCTAAAAACCTCAGAATTGGGACGCTTTGCAACAATGAAACCCTGCTTCAGAAGTTGCACATAAACCTCCCGGGCATTTTTTTATTTGAATGGCAATCATTAAGCCCCTCCCTCTTACCTCTAAAACTTCCGGTGGTGATCGAACTGATAGATACAGAAGAAAAAATCAGGGAATTCTATGACACGATAGCTCCTGAACTGCAGGCACTTCCCAAAGGCTGCCTCGTAACAGTGTCACCCGTTGAGGTTATTCTTCACAAGAGCGGAACAAAGAGGGATAAACTAATCTGAGACTGAACCCGGGTGGAGTTTCAGGGTGGAATCAGGGGAAAATACAGGTCTGTTGACGATGAACCTGATGAAATTTGCTGCCGTCTGCCGCCATTCTTTAAAGAGATTCTGAAAACAGCAAGCGTCACAATGTGCATGTATTCAGTCGATTGTAATTCATATCAGGTGCCCCGATCACCATTCACCAAAAAATATTTTGAAAAATTATCCAAAAAAATTTGGAAGTAAATGTTATTTATATCTAACTTTGTGTTAGAAATAATTAACAACATCAATCATGAAAAGAGGAGTTATTGCTTTACTGGTATCAGCCACAGTACTGGCTACAACGGCATTTTGGTTCTTTGGCATGGAGAAATCCGTAAATGCCCATGATATTATGAGTTTCGCGGTCATCATCATCCTGGTGGGTTTCGGTATCTGGTTTGCCATAAGAAGATTCTCATCGGCCTATAAAGGCGAGCCCCAGGAGGATGAGCTCTCGAAAAGGATCGTGCAGAAGACGGCAGCATGGTCATATTACATTTCGCTTTACATGTGGGTCTTCATGATCTGGCTGAAAGACCGTGTAACAATGGATACCGAGCAGGTGCTTGGCGCCGGGATACTCTCAATGGCAGTGATCTTTATGCTGTGTTTTATCTTTCACAAGCTAAGGGGAATACGCCATGAATAACCGTATAAGGGAGTACAGGGCCCGTCATGATCTCACCCAGGATGATCTTGCAAAAAGGGTAAATGTGAGAAGGGAGACCATTGTCTTCCTTGAAAAAAACAAGTACAATCCATCGCTCAAGCTGGCGCATGACATCGCCGTTGTTTTCGGTGTGCCGATAGAAGAGATATTCATTTTTGACTGAAATCGTCTGCAGACCGGCTGCGATCCGCTTACGGATTATTGCTATAGGCCATGATTTTCAGTCAATGGCAACAAGTGAATATCTTCAGGATCTTAAGTGTCAGCTTTTGAGGTAAGGATTACGTTGTGCCGGTGACCATTGTGGCCGCCGGCACAAACTGACAGGATATTTATGATAATTTGGTTCTGATTAAGTATAAATCCTATTTCCTCGGCAACCGCGAAACATCCAGTTTGGTATTCGGCGTGCCCATATCCCTGGAATCCTTAATTGTCAGGATAATATCATTGAAGTCGTGATCACAGCTGCTCTCCCTGACCCTGATATCTTCGAACGTAAGTACGATGTCATCGCAACCGCTGCTTACGAAAAGGGTTGATTGCTGGGCCTGGCCACTGTTGAAAATCCTGTCTGTATATTGTGTATAGACACCATCGGTCGTGAGGCCGTTTTTCCATCCCTGGGCAACGATGTAAAAGCCTATTACCGTTCCTGCCGGGAAACTGCCGTCACCCAGTTGTACGCGGTCACCAAAGTCCAGGCCACCGCCTTCACCGACTTTCGAAACGTTGGGAAATACTATATGCTTTTCCAGATCATCGATGCTTTGAGGCGGGTTGCCGGCAGGATAGGAATAATAACCGAATGTATTTCTCCATCCGGCTCCTTCGTCGATGAATGAAACGAAGACTGGTGTTTCCTCCCTGACATATATATTCAGGTGGGCAGTATCACTGAACAGGTCGGCATGGACATTCCTCACATCCACCCTTTCAGGGAACAATTCCGAAATATTTGCCATCAATGTTACACAGGGTTCGGTAGGCTCAACATTGTCAGGTACCCCTTCATCAATATTTATGGCAAGTATTTTCAGACCTCCGAGTCCCGTAGCAACAAAAATCACACTGTCTTTTGATTCCACAAAATTTGCAGACTGGGATTCACCGAAGGTCATAGCCCCCAACATCCACAGGCTGTCATTTTTTTCTGCAATAAGTCCGCCAACATATATGCCGGACTCACCATTTCCTATCAACACAAGGTCACCATTGAGAGATACACTATTGGTTACATGGTTCTCATCGAGAGCGCCGGAAGGTGTTGCAGGTTTTGGCAGACTTTGTTTAATGCTCCCGTCGAGATTGAGAACAGAGAGTCCTCCTTCATTCAATGCAGCAAAAATATACTCATCTGAAACCGCAATTTCAGATTTGGATTCCGGGATGTTCGCTCCACCGACATGATATGTTCCGGCAGGAGAGGCATCAGACAATCCGAATACATTCACCTGCCCTTCCTGACCTTGCAACACGTAAAGATGATCTGAGTTTGCATCAACTGAACGGGCATCAGAGATTTCCGTTATACCTGCTTTTGCAAAGCCGGCATCAAAAACGGTAAGCCCCCCGGTGGAACCGCTGGTAGCAAATATATGACCGGCTGCTACCTTAATATCAGTTCCGGCAAAGGAAGGAATATCAATGATAGTATCTACTTTTTCAAAGGCCATTGCTGCATCGAGTGATATTACTTCCATAAATGCCGGCGATACAAACCCCAAGTCTTCAAAATCTCCGGTTGCCCCGACCACATAAATCTTTCCATCCGCATAGTCCACAGCACTTACGTCTGTATTCGGAAGTATGGCGCTTGAAATAATCACCGGGTTCTTCAGATCAGAGACATCGAATATTTCTATACCTCCCAGCCATTCAGGCCCGCGTGTGTTATAAGTAACAAAAGCGTAGTTATCCTTAATGGTGACATGGGTTGCCTGCAGCGTCTTATTCCCGTAAACCGGAGGATCAACTTCGGCTTTTAATTTAAAAGCATAGTTCTTTGTAAGGTCTATTTCCGGAAAACCTGCACCGCTCTTCAGGAGTGAGGAAGTTTCCTTATCCAAAATGGGTACTGTTTCATTCTTATACGTTATCCTTGATGCCAGTTGGGCAGGATTGTTATTGATAAGTAAATTCCCAATTTCAATGTAGAGATCCTCAGGATTATCTGCTGGAGGAGTTTCTTTCCGGCAACTGAACAGCGTAAAAACAAGAAATAGTATTACAGTAACAAAACAAACATTTTTCATAGCTCATCATTAAAGTTCTACTCATTGAGTATTATACCAGTACGGGAAAAAGAACATTGTCCTTTCCGGTATCTTTTACTTTTTACTATTTTTTAATGTAAAGGTTACATTCAGGCGCTGCGGTTTTGACAAATCAGACATTTTTTAGCATGAATAGCCGTATAGAGGAGTACAGGGCCGGCATTTAATCTTCTTTCTATTGTATCTATCCTGTATAATGCATAAATTTATGGTGCATTTCCTCCTTTAGTGTGCAACATAATTACTGAGTCATGCTGGTCAAGACCTTCAGCGCTGCCGTATCGGGCATTGATGCTGTTCCGGTAACCATTGAGGTTGATGTAAACCGTGGTGTTCGTTACATGCTTGTCGGGTTGCCTGATGCTGCCGTAAAGGAAAGCCAGCAGCGGATCGAGTCGGCCCTCCGTGCTGCGGGGCTCCACTGGCCCGGCAGGCAGGTGATTATCAACATGGCACCTGCTGACATCCGGAAGGAGGGTTCATCCTATGACCTGCCCCTGGCTGTTGGTATCCTTGTAGCATCGGAGATGGTAAGCGGAGACAGGCTTGACGGCCTGTTGCTTACCGGCGAGCTGTCACTTGACGGAGCGGTAAGGCCTGTACGCGGAGCCCTACCCATGGCCCTGCGTGCCCGTGAGGAGGGCTTCCGTGGTATGATGGTGCCTGCATTGAATGCTCCCGAGGCTGCGGTGGTCGAGGGTATAGATATTTATGGCGTGAACAGCCTGACCGAGGTAATGGCATACCTCAGGGGCGAGTGGTCGCCTGCACCGCTCAGGGTAGACCTGAAGGAATTATTCAGCCGCGAGGGAAATATCTATGACACCGACTTTGCTGATGTCAAGGGCCAGGAGAATGTCAAGCGGGCTCTTGAAGTCGCCGTTGCAGGTTCACATAATGCAATCATGATCGGACCCCCTGGTTCTGGAAAGACCATGCTGGCCCGCCGTCTTCCCGGGATACTGCCCCCTCTCACACCGGAGGAGGCGCTGGAGACAACCAGGATACATTCTGTTGCCGGCAAGACAGAGAATCACATCCCTCTGATGACACGCCGGCCGTTCCGCAGTCCTCATCACACAAGTTCTGACATTGCCCTGATTGGCGGCGGTCCCGTTCCACAGCCAGGTGAGATAAGCCTTGCACACAACGGAATTCTCTTCCTTGATGAGCTGCCGGAATTTAAAAGAAGCGTCCTCGAAGTGCTGCGGCAGCCCCTGGAAGACAGGATCATAACCATCGCACGTGCACGCATGAGCTGCAATTTCCCTGCTTCTGTGATGCTTATAGCCTCCATGAATCCATGTCCGTGCGGATATCATAATCACCCCTCAAAGGAATGTACCTGTGCCCCGGGGATGGTACAGAGATATCTCAGCCGTATTTCCGGGCCCCTTCTTGACAGGATAGACATCCACATCGAGGTGGTTCCGGCTGACTATGAAAAACTCGCAGTGACATCCTCCCCTGAGAGTTCGCTTGTTATCCGTCAGCGTGTTGTGGCGGCACGCAACATCCAGTCGGTGCGCTTCGAAGGCAGTGACACCATTCACTCCAATGCACAGATGACCCCGGCAATGATACGCCGGCACTGCCATCTTGACGATGCGGGAGGGAGACTCCTCAGGGCTGCAATGGATAAACGAGGGCTCTCTGCCCGCGCCTATGACAGAATCCTCAAGGTAGCCCGAACCATTGCAGACCTTGACAATTCTGATGTTATCAGGCCAGACCATCTGTCAGAGGCCATAAACTACAGAAACCTCGACCGGGAAGGATGGGCAGGATGATATTTATGCCAACAGTAGCTTAACACATTTCTTTTTATTTAATTTGCTTCCGGGGAAAGATATCACTTCCTTTCGTCGGAATGTATGGAACTTCTTAACAGACTCAGACAAAAGCTTTCAGACGAGCATTTGATGTTCGCCTACCGTGGTGAGGTAACAGGAGACAATTCGGTCAACCTGCTTACTCTCCTTGAACGGGAGATGGAATTCTCTGACTTCAGCATGCTCGGTCGTAAGCGGCTCTTCATGTTTGTTCTTGAGAACCTGCAGAATATCACCCGGCATGGTATTACAAAGAGCAATGAGATAACATCGCTCGTGGTTTACAGCAAAACAGCCGAGGGCTATACCGTAAGTACCGGAAACGCCCTGAAAAAAAGCGAAGTGCCCGGCCTGAGGCGTAGCCTGCAGAATATAAACAGCCTTGATCCTGAAAAAATCAGGGAGGTATACCGGACAATGCTCCAGGACTCCAACATAGGGAAGAAGGGAGGTGCAGGACTGGGTCTGATGGAGATGGCCCGCAAGACCGGCAACAGGCTCGACTATGATTTCTATCCCATTGATGACCGGTTTTCATACTTCATACTGAGCAAGACTATTGACTCCGGGGGCAAGGGGATCAGTGAACCGGCTGCCGGTCCGGGGTCTTTTGACTCAAAAAGGATTATGCATCTGGATCGCATGATGAAGTCAAGCGGTATCTTTTTCATCTGGGCAGGACCCCTGACTCATGCCATCAGCAAGGAATTGCTAAATTTCAGTGAGACAACGATGCGTGAGGCCGAGATGGAGCAGAACCTCCACAAGCGAGTCTTTGCCACACTGATTGAGCTGCTGCAGAATGTCGCACAGCATAGTCCCGGGTTTGAGGCTGAGAAGGAGCACGGCATTCCGCTGGCCATGATACGCAAAACGCAGGCATCATTCATAATTACTTCCGGAAACCTTATCAGAAGGAGCGATATCGATCACCTCACCCAGAAGCTTGACATGGTAAACCGCTATGATGAGGAGGGGCTGAAAAAACTGCTTAAGGTGGCACTCATGGGACAGGATATGTCAAAGGTCTCAACCGGATACATGGGTCTGCTGGAGATGGCACGGAGATCGGGCGGCCGCCTTACCTACAGGTTTGATGAGGTCAGCGATGATTTTGCCTATTATACGGTGACTGTAAGGGTGAGGGCAAAGGGATTCCGCGGTCCGTCACAGGATTAAAAACATTGCAGGATAACCGTGCTTTTTCTTTCCGTCAGCATGGGTTTGAATCTCCGGTCCGGGATTCTTCTCTTTCCAACCTCAGGGCCTTTTCTTTCCGGCCTCACTGAACCGTTACAAGTTCCAGATCATTGCCGTCAAAAACGGCGTAGCTCTCACGGCAGCTGAACCAGTCTCCCAGAATTATCATTTTCCTTCCCTCTTCATCGAATGTCATGGGCAGGTGCCTGTGTCCATAGATGAAGTACCTGGCATGGCATCCGCCTGCGGCCACCTTCCGGGTGTGCCTTATCAGGTCTTCCTCGTTCTCACCCATGAACGGAAGGGAGACATGTTTCGCCAGTCTGCTGCTTTTTGACCAGGCATGGCCTATTGCCACTCCCCAGCGGGGATGAACTGCGGAGAAAAGGATACGGGCAATTCTGCTCCGGAAGATGCCAAAAAGGAGCCTTCCGCCTATCCTTCTGCTGCCCAGTCCCTCTCCGTGTGCAAGATAAAAAATTGCCCCGCCGATTTCCGCAACAAGAGGTTCATGGTGAACCGTGACGCCGCACTCCCCGGACAGGTAGCCCTTCATCCACATGTCATGATTGCCGGTAAAGATATGTACCTCAATTCCGTTGTCAGTGAGCGATGAAAGCCTGCCCAGGAACCTGGTGAAACCTTTCGGAACAACCTTCCTGTATTCCCACCAGAAATCGAACACATCACCAAGCAACCATATTGTTTCTGCATCGGATGAGACCCGTTCGAGCCATGCTATCACCCTCTTCTCCCTCTCATGCGGGTCAGTCCCTGCGGCAAGTCCCAGGTGAAAGTCGGATGCGAAGTATGCTTTTCCCCCTTTCAATTCTCCGGTTATTTGTTGAAAATCTGGTCCATCCTGATCATGAGGTTGCGTCCTGAAAGGTTGGTGTTGATGATATTGCCTTCCTGGTCATAAAGCAGGTTGGAGGGCAGACTGGTTATGTTCATCATCCTGGAATAGACAGGTCTCTCCGGGTCTGCCTCCCTTACACTGATCCATGGTATCTCCTCAAACCTGACCACATTTTTCCACCTCTCAATATCTGTGTCGAGGCTCACCTGGTATATCTCCAGCCCCCTGCTGTGGTAGGCGTTATAGATTGACCTGAGCACCGGAAGTTCGTTCATTGATTCAGGCGATGCTGTGCTCCAGAAGGAGACAAGTACATACTTGCCTTTAAGTGAGGACACACTGATCATCCGGTCGTTTATATCAGGGAGCTCCGGTTTGGTGTTGGTCCCGGGAAGCTGTGAAGCCAGGGTGGCCATACGGTCAATGTACATGCGGTTCAGCTCTGTGGTGACATTTTCCTTAAGAGCGCGCACATGGCGCGAGACAGGGTATCTGACTGACAGTGAGTCAGAGACGATCTTAAGATACTGCAGGTCTCTCGGCTGGTAAAGAACGTAGGTGTTCTCATCTATCCGCTGATATAGTGCCTGTATTGCGGACATCGAGCTGATATTCTCAATGATGAATTTGATGTTGAATTTACGCTGGGTATCCACTATGTCAACGAAGGCCTGCTCAAGCTCCGTACCGCGAAGAGCAATCTCCTCACTGGTGAGTGAATTGTAGATGCTCCTCACCGAGTCAAGTCTGGTTTTTGTGACCAGCAGTTGCTGATCAAGGAACCTGATATCTTCTGAACCGGGCGACCCGGCCACGGTGTAGTTCATTGCCAGCGGTTTTTTCCCGAATTCAAGGTTAATTTTTTCCCCGGGCATGACAAGGAGGCCAACGAACTCATTTCCCGGGAAACGGACCTGGAAGAACTCGGGACCGGTCACTTCCCTTGTGAACCTGAAACGCCCCCTCTTTATCTCAGCTGAGTCAACTGCTGCCGAGCGATCAACTTCAGACTGGTCAAGATAGACCATTCCTTCCATGGGGCTGGTGAGGCTGCCTGTTATGGTGATTTTGTTTTCGTTGCTGCAACCTCCCAGCAGTGCTGCGGCAAAAAGCAGCGGAGCAAACCTGTTCATCATATTTTCTTATTTCAGGTACAAATAAACTAAAAATCAGGATTGGCTACTGTGCGGAAAGGACTTCCTCCAGTTTTTTCATCAGGTCATCTCCCCTGAGGTTTACTGCAATCACCCTTCCGTCACGGCCGATGAGAAAACTGGCGGGAATCTCGGTCAGCCCGAACTGTTTCACCACCTCAGAGTCACGGTATTTAAGGTCGCTGACATGCTTCCATCTTCCCAGCCGGTCTTTCCTGATGGCTTCCACCCACTCTTCCTTCCTGAGATCAAGGGAGACCTGGAAGATATCAAATCCCTTCCAGTGGTACATATCGTAGAGCTTTGCCAGGTTCGGGTTTTCCTCACGGCACGGAGGGCACCAGGCTGCCCAGAAATCAACCAGTACAACACGTCCTCTGAGGGATGAAAGACGAAGGGTATCTCCCTCAGGACCCGGTAGTGCAATATCGGGAAGAAGATCGCCGGTGCGGGGTTTTTCGCCTGCTCTCATTCCGACCGTCACCGACTTGCGGAGCCCTGCAACAAAGGTATGCAGATCGATCACCAGGTCTGAGTCCGGATAACGGGCATAGAGGGCTGAATCAACCATATAGAACAACTCAGGGTTCTGTGCCGGCTCAAAGAGCTGAAGACCAGGTACAAGATGCTGGTTCAGAAGGTATATCGAGACCATTGACGCCTTATTTTCCCTGAGCATCAGGGTTGATTTCTCCCGGAAAGCGGTAACAATTTCCGCTGCCTTCCTGTCAAGGCTGTCCATCAGAAACGGCCGGCGGGGACTGTCAATACTGTCATTATATGTTTCAGTCAGCTCCATCAGCCGGGCTTTGACCTCCTCCTGCTCCTCACGGAATTTTATTATCAGGGAAGTGCCTTCAGATCCTTTCACTGACATTGGCGTGGCCATTGATTTTCGCTTTGCGTGTACCTCAATCTTTTCTCCCGGTGATGCCAGCAGGGTCATGAAGTCATCTTCACCCATGCTCAGCATGAAAAAGGCAGGCCACTCTGTTTCGGTGCTGAACCTGAATCTTCCCTCTGTCCCCGGAATTACTGAATCAACCGGCTCAAGGAATCCCGGCTTTACCTCCCTGAAAAGAAGGTATTCACCGCTGCCTGCCCCTTCTATGATTCCGCTGACCGTAACCTTTTCACTGTCACACCCTGTTGCCACTAAAAGCAGGGCTGCTAAAAAACGGAGAGCTCTTCCGCAGGTCACTCCGGGATGCAATTTGTTAAATTTTTGTTTCATTTTTTTCTTAAAATCTATAATGGCTGACGAACTTTTTAACCGCACAACGGTTCTCTTTCAGATGTGCAAAGATATCTATTTTTCAGAGCCTTCAGGGGGCAATGACTGATCAGGCAGAAGAATAATAATCTGATTTTTTTGCTTTTCTTTGCACCTGAAGCGAATTGTTGTTAAATTAATAGAGTTAATTCTCCTGCTTTTCTTTAGCAGTAAAACGGAACTCCTGAAGATATGGGATACATTAAATTTGATAAGGCCCAGGTAGTTAACCTGGAATATTCCCTGACCCGCGAGATTTTGCGCAGCAACAGGGCCGGCAGTTACTCATCAACGACCATTGTCGGATGCAATACCCGGAAATATCACGGATGGCTTGTATGCCCCGTGGAAGAGCTGGGTGGGGAAAGGCATGTACTCCTCTCTTCGGTTGACACAACCGTTGTAAGCAACGGACAGAGCTTCAATACGGGAATCCGGAAGTACCATGGCGACTATTACAGTCCGAAAGGGCACAAGTATGTAGAAGACTTTGACATACAGGATATTCCGGGCATGACTTACAGGGTCGGGAATGTCATCATGAAGCAGGAACGCATCCTTGTTCACTATGAGGAGCAGTTGCTGATCAGGTATACGATCATCGATACGGATGAACCTGTACAGCTCCAGCTGAGACCGTTCCTTGCATTCAGGAGCATTCACCAGCTGACCCACGCCAACATGTGGGCAAACACCCGCACCGAGCCTGTGCCTCACGGAATAAAAATCCGCATGTATGACAGTTTCCCTTGGCTCCACATGCAACTCTCATGCAAGGCCGATTTTGTACCCGTGCCTGACTGGTATCTTGGTGTTGAATACAGGGAAGAGCAGAAGCGTGGATATGATTATTCCGAAGACCTGTTTGTCCCGGGCTTTTTTGAGGTGACAGCCCGGAAGGGTGATGTGATAGTCTTTTCAGCCTCAACAAAGGAGGAGAAACATGCAGGTTTCAAGGCCAAGTTTACCCGCACGGTGTCATCCAAGATACCGCGCAGCAACTTCGGCAATTGCCTTCGCAACGCTGCACAGCAGTTCATTGAGAAACGGGGTGAAGACACAAATATCATTGCAGGTTACCACTGGTTTGGTTCATGGGGACGTGACACATTCATCTCCCTTCCGGGCATTGCGCTTGCCCGCACCTCTGAGGATCTGTATGCCGCTGTGCTTGATACCCAGGTACGCCGCATGAAGGGGGGGCTGTTCCCCAATATGGGAGACAATGACAATCCTGCCTTCAACAGTGTTGATGCACCCCTCTGGTTTTTCCAGGCTCTATGGAGTTATGGCCTGGCGCCGAAGGAGACCTGGAAGCGTTACGGCGCTGCCATGAAGGATGTGCTGAACGCATACCGCTCCGGAACCTCATTCGGCATTCACATGAGGGAGAACGGCCTGATCTATGCAGGAGCGCCGGGCAAGGCCCTGACATGGATGGACGCAGTGGTGCACGGTGAGCCGGTGACACCGCGTGATGGTTATGCGGTGGAAATAAATGCGCTGTGGTACAATGCGGTATGCTACTCTCTTGATTGTGCCCGCGCAGCTCATGACAGGGCTTTTGTGAAGGAATGGGAGAAGTTGCCTGATCTGGCCGCGAGGTCATTCATTGACATCTTCTGGGATGAGGAGCACGGTTACCTGGCTGATTATGTTAATGATAAAGAGATGAGGAACATACAGGTGAGACCAAACATGGTAATCGCCACCTCTCTTCCTTATACAATGCTGACCCGCGAACAGATGAAGAGCATTCTGGATATAGCCAACAGGATGCTCGTAACTCCAAGAGGGCTGCGGACACTGTCGCCGTCAGAGGAGGGGTACAAGGGTATTTACTGCGGTGACCAGGCCACACGTGACAGGGCATATCACCAGGGAACAGTTTGGCCATGGCTGCTTGGCCCCTTCTGCGAAGGATGGCTGAAGGTCTATGGCGAAGGTGGCGTGTCACGCGTCAGAAAGCTGATAATGGGATTCGAGGAGACACTGACGGAAGCCGGCATATCAACCATCTCGGAGATATATGACGGTGATCCGCCGCATTCAGCAAGGGGGGCAATATCACAGGCGTGGAGCGTCGGAGAAATTCTCCGCATCTTCACCCTGCTTGAAACGAAGTATTCAGAAAAATAAAATGATATGCGTGTCCTGATGTTTGGATGGGAGTTCCCCCCTCATATAGCCGGGGGATTGGGAACGGCCAGCTATGGCCTCACCCGCGGCCTTGCCGCCCAGCGGGATATTGAGGTCATCTTCGTGGTGCCCAAGGCTTACGGCGATGAGGATCAGAGCATTGTGAGGCTCATCGGGGCCAATACCGTGCCAGTCGCCTTCAAAAAGGTGAAGTACAGGTATTTCCAGAAACCGATTGAAAAAATCGAGGTCTTTTCCAAGCTTGTACCTTATACAGATCCGGAGGATTTCTGGAAACTGACACGCGGGGAGGTAGCTGACAGCGATCTGCTTGTGGAGACAAATACGCAGGGCAAGGTCGATTTCACAGGCAGCTACGGATCCACTCTGATGGATGAGATATACAAGTATTCTGTGGTTGCACAGGTTATCGCTTCAGAACAGGAGTTTGACGTAATCCATGCACATGACTGGCTGGCATATCCGGCCGGCATAGCAGCCAAGGCGGTCTCAGGCAAGCCGCTGGTAATACATGTCCATGCAACCGACTTTGACCGCAGCGGCGGCAATGTAAACCCGGTGGTATACCAGATGGAAAAGGAGGGGATGGATGCAGCAGACAGGATCATTACAGTCAGCAACCTGACACGCGATATCGTAATAAACAGGTACAACGTGGATCCAGAGAAGGTAATAACTGTATACAATGCCGTTGAACCGCCGCACCATTCCGAACTTGATGTTCCCGAAAGGGCTTATTCTGACAAGATCGTTACTTTTCTCGGCCGGATAACAATGCAAAAGGGGCCGGAATACTTCATTGAGGCAGCCAGGATGGTTCTCTCAAGGATGCCCAATGTGAGGTTCGTGATGGCAGGGTCAGGTGACATGATGGAACGGATGATGCGTCATGCTGCAGGGCTCAGAATTACAGACAGGTTTCATTTCACCGGTTTCCTCAGGGGTAATGACGTCTTCACCATGCTGAGGATGAGTGATGTCTATGTAATGCCTTCCGTCTCTGAACCGTTCGGCATCTCTCCGCTGGAAGCAATGCAGTCAAACGTTCCGGTGATAATAAGCAAGCAGAGCGGGGTGGCTGAGCTCCTTACCCACGCTGTCAAGGTTGACTTCTGGGACATAGAGGCCATGGCTGATGCCATCTATGGCATACTAACTTACCCTGCCCTGTCCAGAATGTTCATAATGAACGGAAAGGAAGAGGTTGACAAGCTGAAGTGGGAAAAAGCCGCCGGCCATGTAAAGAGTATTTATTCAGGGGTTTTGCAACAGACAAGATAACAGATATGAGCACATCACAGAAAAAGGCTATCTGCCTCTATTTCCAGGTTCACCAGCCCTTCAGGCTCAGACGGTACCGTTTCTTTGAGATGGGTCATGAACACTATTACTATGATGATTTCACGAATGAGTCAATCCTGCGTAAGATAGCTTCAAACTGCTATCTCCCTGCCAACAGGATACTCCTTGACCTGATAAGAAAACACAAGGGGAAGTTCAGGGTGACCTTCTCCCTGACAGGGATTGTCATCGACCAGTTCAGGCTCTATGCACCCGAAGTGCTCGCCTCTTTCAGGGAGCTGGCTGAAACTGGCTGTGTGGAGTTCCTGGCGGAGACCAACTCACACTCGCTGGCCTCACTGATGAGCAGGGAGAGATATGAGCTGCAGGTAAGGGTACATCGTGACAAGATGATCGAATACATAGGTTATGAGCCGACATCAATCAGGAACACAGAACTGATATATTCCGATGAGATAGGAAGCTGGATGGCCGAAATGGGTTACAAGGCAGTTGTCACCGAGGGAGCAAAGCATATCCTGGGGTGGAAATCTCCGAACTACCTGTACTGCAACGCCATCAACCCCAGACTGAAGGTCCTGCTCCGTAATTATACCCTCAGCGATGATATTGCCTTCCGTTTCTCCAACAAAAGCTGGGCAAGTTATCCGCTGACTGCCGAAAAGTACGCCTCATGGCTGAAGGGTCTGGCACCGGCATCGGAGCTGGTGAACATCTTCATGGACTATGAAACATTCGGTGAGCATCAGAAGAAGGAAACCGGTATTTTTGATTTCCTGAAGCACATGCCTGACATGATCATAAAGAAGACTCCCTTCAGCTTCATGACAGTGTCAGAGGTGGCTGACCACTATCAGCCGGTATCGCTGCTCCATGTACCATCAGCAATATCCTGGGCCGACGAGGAAAGAGACCTCACCGCCTGGATGGGCAATGAACTCCAGACCGCAGCGGTGAATAAACTCTACAGCCTGTCTGACAGGGTGGGCCGCTGCAATAATGAGCAGCTTATGCGTGACTGGGTTTACCTGCAGTCAAGTGACCATTTCTACTACATGTCAACCAAGTTCTTCTCTGACGGCGCAGTGCATGCCTATTTCAACCCTTACGAGAATCCGTACCAGGCTTTCATGAATTACATGAACGTCCTGAGCGATTTCGAAATAAGACTCAATGCTGTCTGCCCGCTAAATGTCCATGATGAGGAGGTCAACCGTCTCTCGGCAGATATTCAGAGTCGTGATCACCTAATCACAGAGCTGCAGGAGAAACTGGCAAAACTTGAAAGGAAGCCGGCGGCCAGGAAAACAGCCTCTGTAACCGTGAGAACACCGTCCGGAAAAGCCGGAGCTACCGCTGCAACAAAAACAAAGGCCGGCGCAGTGCAGATCCAGAGTGCTGAAGAACCTTCAGCCAGGGAGGTTCCTGCACCCAGGAAACCAGCAACCAAATCCGTTAAGAAGGAAGCAGCTGCAAAAAAACCCGCAGCCAGATCCGTTAAGAAGGAGGCGGCCCCAAAGAAACCCGCAGCCAGATCCCTTAAGAAAGCGGAAGGAGCCGAAAAGGGAACCGTTGCCAAATCCCTGAAGAAGGAGAAACCGGCAGCCAGGAAACCCGCTGCCACCAAAAAAAGAGCGGTAAGGAAGAAAACAGGTGGCAAATAATTACCTGGATTCCATGCTATGTGTAACTTATATGCGCCTCGTGCGTATTAATTGATTATTAATTATATATATGGAAATGAAAGCTGATTTTTTGTTTGAGACAAGTTGGGAAGTTTGTAATAAGGTGGGCGGTATTTATACGGTCATTTCCACCAAGGCACTTAATGTGACTTATGAATTTGGTGACAACTATATACTTATTGGTCCTGATGTATGGAGAGATGACAAATCGAACCCGGAATTCACCCCTGATGATACCATGTTCCTCCCCTGGAAGGCTGTTGCTGCCCAGGAAGGACTGATAGTGAAGACAGGGCGTTGGAACATCAAGGGGAACCCGCGAGTAATGCTGGTAGATTTCACACCCTATTTCGGACAACAGAACGAGGTCTTTGCAAGGTTCTGGGAGACATACCAGCTTGACAGCATATCAGGGCAGTGGGATTACATTGAACCTGCCCTCTTTGGCTATGCGGCAGGCAAGGTTATTGAGAGCTTTACCAACTACTACCGCGAGTATCCGAGGGTGATTGCGCAGTTCCACGAGTGGATGACCGGGATGGGTGTTCTCTACCTCGAGAAGCATGCCCCGTGGATCACCACTGCATTCACCACGCATGCAACTGTGCTCGGACGGAGTATCGCCGGCAACAACAGGCAGCTCTACAGCCGGCTGAAGGAGTTCAGCCCGGTGCAGATGGCGCATGAGTTCAACGTAACTTCCAAACAATCGCTTGAGAAGATAAGCGCCCTGGAAGCCGATGTCTTCACCACCGTCAGTGAGATAACCGGCCGTGAATGTGAGGCCTTTCTGGGCAAGAAACCCGACGTTGTCACCCCTAACGGGTTTGAAGATACCTTCGTGCCTGCCCCGGAGAACTTCGATGCTGCAAGGCAGGCAGCCAGGGAGAAACTGCTTACGGTGGCAGGGGCACTTCTGGGCTATGAGTTGCCGGCAGACACTCTTCTTGTCTCCACCAGCGGAAGGTACGAGTACCGGAACAAAGGCATTGACCTCTTCCTCTCCTCGCTGGGAGCTATAAATAAAAAGACTGATTCAGACCGCCAGTGCGTGGCTTTTATTCTCGTTCCGGCATATCACAAGGGACCCCGTCAGGATCTTGCGGCTGCACTTGCTTCAGGCACCACAGTCACTGAAGGCGACAGGTACCTGACCCACGGCCTTCATTATGTTCATGATGATCCTGTCATGAACCAGCTCAACCGGGAAGGGATCCGCAACTCGGCCACGGAAAAGGTAAGGGTGATCTTTGTTCCGTCATACCTGAACGGCAATGACGGCATATTCAACATGGAATACTATGAACTGCTCATCGGCTTTGACCTTACGCTTTATCCTTCATACTATGAGCCCTGGGGATACACCCCGCTCGAGAGCCTGATGTTCCATGTACCCACAGTAACAACAAACCTCGCCGGTTTCGGGATGTGGGTGGACTCATATTTCGAAAACCCCGGCAACGGCTGCCTGGTGCTCAACCGTACTGACCACAATGAAAAGGAGGTCATAGCAGGTATGGAGGAGTTCATCAGGAAATTCATGAATATGAGCCCTGAGGAGGCTGCCTCGGCGAACCAGAAAGCATGGGAGATCTCCCGGATTGCAAACTGGAACACCCTGTTCAGCTATTACAGCGAAGCATACCGTTTTGCCCTCGAAAAAAGCGAGGAGAGGAGAGACCAGCCCAGGGAGTATGCAAGGATCCTCGAAGCTACAGAGGTACAGAAAAGAAAGCCGTTCCAGGCACCTGTCTGGAAGGATATTTACGTGCAGTCTGAACTCCCCGAGCGTATTGCATACCTGAAGGAACTCTCCTCAAACCTCTGGTGGTCATGGAACAGCGATGCAGAGTTCCTTTTCCGAAGGATGGATCCGACACTCTGGGAAGAGGTGGGTCACAACCCAAAGAGACTGCTGGAATCAATTGATTACAAGAGACTGGTTGTTCTTTCAGATGATGAGGTCTTCCTGGATGATTCTGACCGGATATACAGGGAGTTTACCGAATACCTTGCCAGGCCTGAGAATCCGGAGCTCCCTTCGGTTGCTTACTTCAGCATGGAGTTCGGAATTCATCCAAGCCTTAAAATCTATTCAGGCGGCCTGGGGGTGCTTGCCGGTGACTATCTGAAGGAGGCCAGTGATTCAAATGTAAACATAACAGGTATCGGGCTCCTTTACAGGTACGGCTATTTCAGACAGAAACTGGGGCCAAGGGGTGAACAGCAGGCGATCTATGAGGCGGAGGATTTCTCTCAGATTCCTGTTGAACCCGTGAAGGACAACGAAGGCAACCAGCTCACAATAAAGCTTACATGGCCTGGGCGTACAGTGAAGACCCGACTCTGGCTGGCCCGGGTGGGAAAGGTAAAGCTTTATCTTCTTGATACCGATTCAGAGGAGAACACTCATGAAGACAGGGCTATAACCCATTACTTGTACGGAGGTGATTCGGAAAACAGGCTTAAACAGGAGCTGATCCTTGGAATCGGGGGGATGCGAGCCCTGATAACCCTGGGGATAAAGCCCGATGTATACCACAGCAATGAGGGTCATTCGGCATTCATCGGCTTCGAAAGGTTGCGGCACCTTATTGAGGAGGAACATCTGACCTTTGAGGAGTCGATGGAGATAGTAAGGGCATCAACCCTGTTCACAACACATACCCCTGTGCCGGCCGGCCATGACTCCTTTGAAGAGGACCTGTTAAGGAAATACATATCACATTACCATTCCAGGCTGAACATCACATGGGATCAGCTGATGGCGCTGGGCCGCTGCCAGGATGACCATGACCGCAAGTTCAACATGAGCTACCTTGCCACCCGCTTCTCTCAGGAGATGAACGGTGTGAGCCAGTTGCACGGCCATGTTTCGCGCGGGTTGTTCTCGAGGCTATGGCCCGGATACCTGCGTGATGAACTCTATATCGGCCATGTGACCAACGGAGTCCATTATTCAACCTGGGTGGCACCGGAATGGGAACAGATCTATGAAAAACTGACCGGGGAGCAGCATTTTGACCTGAGCGACCGTGACCAGTGGGCAAAAATCTACCAGCTTGAAGACGATAAGGTCTTTGAGACGAAGATGAAACTCAAGAAGCGCCTCTTTGACAATATCCGCAAGCGCCTCCAGTCAGACATGCTTGAACGGCATGTCAGTCCGCGTACCCTGATGAACATCAGCTCTCACCTCAATGAGAAGGCTCTTACCATCGGCTTCGCAAGGCGTTTTGCCACCTACAAGCGTGCCAGCCTGCTCTTCCGCGATCTCGACAGGCTTTCGAGAATCGTCAATAACCCGGAAAGGCCTGTGCAGTTCATCTATGCCGGCAAAGCCCATCCCAATGACGGGGGCGGCCAGGATCTGATCCGAAGGATAAATGAGATATCCCAGATGCCTCAGTTCGCCGGTAAGGTTATCTTCCTTGAGAACTATGACATGGAGCTTGCAAGGTACATGGTTCGTGGAGTGGATATATGGCTTAACACGCCCACCCGGCCGCTGGAGGCTTCAGGAACCAGCGGGGAGAAGGCCGTAATGAACGGTACCATTCACTTCAGTGTCCTTGACGGATGGTGGGTGGAGGGCTACCATGCCTTCGCAGGATGGGCCCTGCCCAAGAAACGGACTTTTACCAGCCAGGACCTGCAGGATGACATTGATGCCGAGACAATATACAACATGCTTGAGTATGAGATCATCCCTGCTTACTACTCCAGGGATGATAACGGAATACCCCGGGAATGGACAAGCTACATCAAGAATACCATGGTCAAGGTTGCCCCCGAGTTCACCACCCGGAGGATGCTGAAGGACTACCTGAACAGGTACTATTCCAGACTGTGGGAGAGAAGCAGGAAGATAACTGCTGACAACTATGCCCTCGCAAGGGAGCTGGCAGCATGGAAGAGTGACATTTCAAGGGCCTGGGATGATATTGAGATTATCAGGTATGATGTGAAGGGTTCTGAAAAGAATGTATACCGTTCAGGCCATACCTATACTTCCGAAATAATACTTGACATCAAGAATATTCCTGCTGAAAACGTGGGCGTGGAGCTTGTTGTGACAAGACAGGCCAAAAACGGTGAGTATGTCTTCTTCACAGGCAAGGAATTCAAGGCTGTGAACCACAAGAAGGGGAGAGTCATCTACAGCGTCGATTTCCAGCCTGAGATGGCGGGCACCTTCTTCTACGGGATACGTATTTTCGCCAGGCATGATGAACTGCCGCACAGGCAGGATTTCTGCCTGATCAGGTGGGTAGACTGATACCGTCTGGCCACCCGCACCCGCAACAGGGAGCGGCAGGCACAGAAACATGGTCTGACTGCATTACCTGACCTACAGATCCATTATTGTTCTTATCCTCTCCTGCCTGAGCACAATTGCTGTGCGGGCAGGGAGGTAGAGCTTGAGGTGATGTGGTGCAGTGACGCCGTAATGCCCCTGGTCGGGAAGTGAAAAATAGGCCTGTGTGGTGTCTATCCGGCCCTGCCCTCCGAAGAGAGGGTCATCCGTGTCAAGCACAATCCTGAACTTACCCTTGATCGGAATGCCGTAGTCGGTAAATGAAACCGTCGGGTTGAAGTTCATAACGGTTACCAGGTCACCGCGCCTAAAGGCAATTATCTTGTCAATATTGTTGACTGACAGTGTTTCTGTTAGTTGCAGCCCGGGCAGGCCGTGGTTTCTTCCGGCAGCAATCATTGCCCTGTCAAACTCGTCGAGGTGACGGTACCGGAGCAGCTCATTTTCTGCCAGGCTCCATTGTCGCCGTGCGTATTTATAACTCCATCCGTTGCCTTCCCTGGGAAAATCTATCCATTCAGGATGACCGAACTCATTCCCCATGAAGGTGAGGTATCCGCCTCCTGCCGCCATGAAGGTAAAGAGCCTGATCATCTTATGCAGTGACACTGCACGGTCAATTATGAGGCTGGGTGTCAGTATGCTCATGGAGGTGTACATCTCCTTGTCAGCCAGCCTGAAGATCAGGGTCTTGTCACCCACCAGGGCCTGGTCGTGAGATTCGCAGTATGAGACAACACGCTCCTCGGAACGGTGCTGGGTTAGTTCATGAAGCAGGTATCCCAGGTCCCATTCCTCATCAGGAATCTCCTTGACCATCTTGATCCAGATGTCTGGCACACCCATTGCCAGCCTGTAGTCAAACCCTATGCCTCCGGAAGCAACTGAAGCGGCAAGCCCGGGCATGCCGCTCATCTCCTCGGCTACGGTTACAGCCTCGGGATTGAACTCATGGATCAGCTTGTTGGCAAGGGTGAGGTATACAATGGCATCCGTGTCCTGGTTGCCGTCAAAGTACTGTTTGTAGGAGACGAAGTTTGACCCCAGTCCATGATCATAATAGAGCATGCTGGTTATTCCGTCAAAGCGGAATCCGTCAAAGCGGAACTCTTCAAGCCAGTACTTGCAGTTGGAGAGGAGGAAATGGTTAACCTCGGGCTTGCCGTAGTCATAACAGAGCGAATCCCATGCCACATGCTTTCTCCGGGTATCGGTGTGGAAATAGAGACCCGGATCACCGTCAAGAAGGCCCAGCCCTTCAAATATATTGGATACGGCATGAGAGTGTACCAGGTCCATTATGACCCTGATCCCCATACCATGAGCTGTATCGATCAGTTCCTTCAGGTCATCAGGTGTGCCGAAGCGTGATGAAGGGGCGAAAAGGTTTGATACATGATAGCCGAATGACCCATAATAGGGGTGCTCCTGTATGGCCATTAGCTGTATGGTGTTATAACCCAGGTTCTTCACACGGGGAAGGACGTTTTTGGTAAACTCACGGTAGCTGCCTGTCCTCTCCTCCTCGGTAGCCATACCAACATGGGCCTCGTAGACCAGCAGGGAAGCGGGCGGTGGCGGTGAAGGGTGAATCATGTTATAGCCGTTGTCCGGATCCCAGACCTGTGCCGTGAAGATTTTGGTAACATCATCCTGAACCGCCCACCCTCTTCAGTCCTGTTGAGTGCGTACCGTTGATCCTCCTTCCAGTCGCTGAATGTTCCGATCAGATTTATTGAGGTGGCATTCGGGGCATGCTCCCTGAAAACCCACCCCTTTGCCGTCCGGTGAAGACCGTACCAGTGATGGCCGTTGGCATAGTCAGTGAGGGTACGCCCTCCGGTAAACAACAACTCGCGGTCTTTCAGGTAGGTGAGCCTTGCCTCTATTGTATCCCTGAAGGGATCAAGCCACGGGTCGATATTGTAGTATCTTTTTATCACGCGATTAATCTTATACCAAGATACGAAAAGGTATTGTCAATAATACTGCCTTTCAGCCGTATCTTCAAGGTTTTTCCTGCCAGGCAGTCTATCAATTACTTTCAGGATCCTTCACATAGGACCAGGATGCCGGGAGTCTCCTGTCGCCGAAAACCGTAAGGGTGAAACGAACCTTTGAATTATAGTCAGGAACCGGGACCTTGAATTTTTTAATGCCTCCGTCCGAAGGATAAGTGGACCACAGCAGGGTATTGCCGTATACCGGAATCCTTCCGGATGAATCCCCTTCGAAGGGGCGGAAACTGAGAGCAACATCGGCGAACGGATATTTGATCCGGAGAGCTGACCGTGGCAGCTTCTGAAGCCTGAAGTCTCCCTTTTTTGTTATTATGCTTATTACCGGGGGCAGAAGCAGGGCTCCTGATCTGTAACGATTAAGGATTACGTCGATATACTCGGTCTGCTCCGGCGGAAGTCCGGCAACAACATCAGGATCAGTATTATAGGTGCCATCAATAAAAATCAGCGGTGATTCCCTGATTTCCTTTCCTGTTTTGGGGTCAGAGATACGGAACTCGTACTTATTCCGGTTTTTGACAAGGTTCACACCAGGGATCAGTTCAAAGAAAAGCTCCTCCATGTCAGGTAGCATGATATAATCTGACAGAACGAGGTGAAGTCCTGTGCTTCCGTAGAAATGGCCTCTTCCCGGGGCAACCTGGTAGCGGGGTATGGTATCAGCATCAGACAGTTCATAGATCCTCATTACCTGGCTGTTGATGCTCATTCTCAATGCCGCCTCATCAGCTGCCTGACGGGTATCTGTGCCCTGTTGATGCAGAAGGTGATATTCCTGGCTGAAGGGGGATGCGATTTTAAGGACGATATTAGAGGAGGTATCCTGCGGGTATACAACAATCTCCCCGGTTCCCGTCCCCGGGGGAATTATGAATGTGAATTTTCCCGAGTTGTCGCTTCTGGCGTACTGCAGGAAACACTCCTTCCCGGGGATATTGATGAACAGAATCATTCCCGGAGCCGGATGCTGAGTATCAAGGTCAAGCACTGTGCCTGCGACTGCAAGGCCCCTTGTCTCTGCCATCACTCTTGTTTCCCTGCTTCCGGCCGGTACAGGGGAAGTTTGGTCCATAATCATCAGGAGATCTTCACTCAGTAATGCCTTTCCTGTGAGAAAAGGTTTCAAAAAGGGATCATTGATTACAGAAGCTGCCAGCCATGGTTCAAGCATTGACCTGGCACGTATGTCAGGGGCATCTTCTTCTGCACAGGCTGCGGAAAGGACGGCATAGGATGCCCATCCGGGCAATGTTACCGTGATGCTGTCTTCACCGGGTACAAAGATTACCGGATCCGTGACAGGGAAGGGGCTTTTATTGTCGCCGGCCAGAAAAAGCACAGATGATAGAAGGTTTCCCCTGCTGTCATACAGAAGGGCTTGCCCTATGCCTTCACCCTGTTCATCTGAAGGCAGGTCAATGACCATTTCTTTGGCTGAAGGTACCAGCTGCCTGTAGAAGATTATTCCTGACTGATCTGCGGCTGCCAGGTGGAGCGACCCGGTTTCTGTCCGGGCGGTACCTGTGGGCGGATGTACCCTGAAACTGACTCCGCCGACGTGGTTCCTTTCAACTGAAAGAGCATGGCTAAACAGCTCCTGCGGTGATATTTCCGCTATCACCCTTACTGAATCGATAATCGCTTCCGCAGTAAGTTTCCCCGTAACAGGAAGAGTCATCATGGCTGAGCCTAATCCTGTAAATTCGGTTGTTATAGTATCACAGGGAATCCCATCAGGTCCTGAGATTACTATCCGGGCTGACATGCCGGCTCCGTCAGCGCCAGTTACTTTTGCAAGTACCCTGCAAACAGACCCGGGAATTGCGATGCCACCCTCCGCGAGGAGCATGAGAGCCGGTCCGGCAACAGGCTCTCCTGTAATAATCCTGGTATAAGTGTCACCGTTGCTGTATGGATTAAAAACCCGGATCATTTTTACAAAGTACTTCTCCAGTCCGTATGGAATCATTGCCTGTGTGTAACCTCTCACCAGGTAGTCACCCGAGGAGATGGTGTCAGGCAGAGGTAGCATCCCGGATCCCCTCCCGGAGTCATCAAGAAGGATGCGGCTCTGGGCTACGGGCATGCTCCGGCGGTTAAGGATTTCGACGTAACCTGCTATGCTGTGCCAGTTAGTGTTAGTCGCATTCCCTGTGATATTGAGCGCATACCACACATGTTCCCCGGCAATGTATGTTTCACGGTCAGTAACGATGATCGCCGACTCACCTTCCCGCCGCGGCATATAATGCCTGACAGCATAGATTGTATCATTGCTGATACAATGACTTTCCGTAGGAAGGGCTTTCAACGGCCTGACCATAAACGTCATGAGAACGGCTGCTGTTGCCAGCACGCTAATCGTTGAAGCCTTCATCCCAGTAGTCAGGTTTGACGTTAGAAGCAAAGTATGAGCAGTCAGTACAGGAGATATTTGAGGTTATATCCCAGCGTTCCGGCGGAGGGGTGCCGTCAGTATCTATTATGTTCAGGATGAAAATGTATGTTCCGAGGCCGGGAAGATGATAGTTGACGTCAATGGTTTCCTCGATGCACTGAGCATTGTATATATCAGGAACCACCAGCGGCCTGGTGATAAATATTCTTTTGTGTGATACTCCCGAGACGCTGAAAAAACCCAGTACAGCATCACCCGGATTGGTCAGGCAGATCACATTTCCTGTGACTGTAACCGGGGTAACATCATACAGACCGCCGGTATTTTCAGAGATGGTCTTTACACTGTTCCAGAATTCATACTCTTCCCTGCTTGTTGAGTACTGGTGGACATTGATGCTGTATTTGTGCTGTCCCCTGTTGGTTGAATTATTGAATGTGGTAATTGTCAGGTCAGAGATACGGTCTTCTGATAATGCCTCGGTATTTGCCGCGAGAATGTTTTGTGATTCTTCGTGCCTCCAGCAGATCTTTTTCTCTATGGGTACATTATTGAAGGGGAGGTTTATTTCCCATGTCTCATCGTAGGTCCATCTGAAATAATGATTATCTGAGGTGGCATCAAATGTATTCAGCATGATCCTTACAGCCTGTTCAGTTTCACCGGAGGCATTTATCTCCCGCTCAATGACCTCATAACCGACACTGTCTACAGGAGGTGCCTTACGGAGCAGACAGGGTGATGACCTGTATTCAACTCCGCTGTGATTGATATGAAGTGTGTAACTCTTCCCTGGCTGCCCCGTGAATACGGTTGAGTCACTGTAATAATAACCGGCTCTTTTTTCCACGAAGAGGAATGTGTTGCCGGTATCGTCGCTTACATAAACAACGGCTCCGGTTGCAGGTTCTTCCTCCGATGAAACATCAAGCGGCCTCGAGAGGCCAAGCCTGATGATATACGATCTGTTATCGTCAGTAATCAGCCCGTTTACCGTGAGGAACCTGTTCTGTGACACTATTTCAGGGGTAAACTGGCTGATGCATGAAGCCAGGGCTGCCAGTATTATTAACGGTATGATATAAATGATTCTCATCCTCTGGTTCAGAAGTCAATTTTATATGAAAGGGTCGGGATCATCCGGCCGAAGACAGAGAGGGTATAACCCTGGATCTTTCCGTCTTCGATACGAAAAAATGCTGAATATACATTTTCGCGTCCGGTCAGGTTGTACATTGAGATGCTCCATGAAGGCCGGAATAGTCTTTCGGCTTTCAGATTGCTGTAAATGTTAAGTGAGACATCCCAGCGGAAGTAATCGGGGAGCCGGTATTGGTTACGGTCGGAATAATGAATCACGGGCACTCCTGAATGCGAATACCAGGTCACCGGGTAGGTCACCGGCCTTCCGGTGGCATATACGAGGTTCATGCTCCAGCTCATTCTCCTGGAATATAGCCAGTTAATTTGAAGATTCAGGTCATGGGGCCGGTCGTAGTTTGCAGGGTAGTATTCTCCCCTGTTGATAATTTCAGGCCCGAATTCGCCTGTGCTTCGGAGCATAACGCGTGACCATGTGTAGTTCAGGGTCATTTTGAGCTTACCCCTGTTCTTTTTGAGCATCAGTTCCATACCGTATGCTTTTCCGCGGGCAGGGATGAGATCCTGTTCTATCATCCGGTTTAGTGTGAGTACCGCCCCTCCCTTGTAGTCAATCAGGTTATGAAGCCATTTGTAGTAACCGTCAACGGATAGTTCATAATCATTGTCCAGAATCTCAAGGTAAATACCTGCCGCCAACTGGTCACCTGACTGCGGCCTGGTGTGATAATCGGACATCTTCCAGGTATCGGTAGGGGAAATTGCCATGGTATTTGATAAAAGATGCAGGTACTGGTAAGTCCTGTTGTAATTCACCTTTAAGGCGCTTTCTCCGGAGATCCGGTAATTCAGTGAAAACCTGACTTCAGGACCGGCATAGGCTTTAATGATATTGCCTGAACGGAATGACAACGAATCGGTTATTGTGTTTATCTCCTTTGAGAACAATGGATTATACAGGTACACCTTTTCCGGCCCCATAGCAAGGAAGCTAGAGAGCCGGATTCCAGCCCTTGCCGTGAGGTGGTAGTTGATATCTGCCTTATAATCAGCGTAAACAGCAGATTCGAACCCGGTCTCACGGTCAATCTCTATTGACCTGACCACTGACAGGGGCGGGATTGGTGTTCGCCGGCCCGGATTGATAATATGGTAATTGGTCTCACCACCAAATTTAAATTCATGGCCACTGCTGAGGTACCAGGTAAGATTTGCCCTGGCAGAGGTTGTGTTTATGCTATGCTGCATATTCGCCGCATACTCTCCTATGCGGGTATTGCTTATGCTGTAGCGGTAGTGGCTGTTGGTAAGACTGAAAACAGCAAAGAGAGATTGGGAGAAATTATGCCTGAGACGTGATGATATAATATGGTTATCATAGGCATAACTGGTGTCACTGTTAAACCTGAAGTCGTCATGGCTGTAATAGGCTGACACCTCAAGCTGACTGTTTTTACCTGCATCAGCTGTTATATGGGCATTGAGGTCATGGAAACCTGCATTGCTGTTTCTGAGGGCTGCATCCGGCAGTAAGTCAAGAATCCAGTTTGAGTATGTTCTCCTGCCGGCCAGCAGGAACGAGGAGTGGTCTTTCCTGATGGGCCCTTCAACGGTCAGGTGTGCAGCTATCATGCTTATTCCCGCATTGCCGGAATATTCTTTCCTGTTACCGTCCTTTTCGGTTATTTCAAGTATTGATGATACCCTCCCGCCGTATTGTGATGGTATTCCTCCCTTGTAAAGTGCCACATCACTGATCACCTCTGAATTCACTGCACTGAAAAAGCCAAAGAGATGAGATGAATTATATACCGGTGCACCATACAAAAGGATAAGGTTCTGATCTGCAGACCCTCCTCTTACGTTAAATCCTGCCGAACCCTCTCCAACTGTCTGTACTCCTGGCAGAAGCAGCATGCTCTTTATCAGGTCAGCCTCCCCCAATGAAGATGGTGACAGTCTGATAGTCATTATGTTCATCCTCGCCATGCCGCTCTCAAGCCTGTCCATCTTATCACGACGGCTGGCGGTTACAACCGCATCCCTGATCGCTATTACTCGTTCATCCATCGCTACGCTCAGCTTTCCTCCGGCATACAGGTTGACATTCCTGTATGTGTCAACCGAACCGAGAGACCTGTATTCCACCTTATATGAACCCCGTGGAACGGCCAGCAGGTAATACCCGTCCTGGTTTGTAACCACACCGGCACCCAGTTCCCTGATCTGTACTGATGCTCCGGCAACCGGTTCCCCGGTGGCATTGTTGGTGATGAATCCGGACAGCAGAACCCTCCCCTCCAGATTCCTGTCAGCAGGATTGCCGAAGGTGATAACCTCGCTTTCAAGGATATTCCCGGCTACCGTGGTGACCGTATCTGTCATGGAAAGTAAATCACCGATCCGGGAGACAGGCTCAAAGCTGTCCCTCACAGCAAAACCTTTGGTAATAATAATGTTACCGGTTCCGTCATCAAGACAGTACAGACCACGCGGACCGACGATCATCGTGATGATGCTAACAGGAGTGGCATTATCCCATGACCCGGTAACCCGGATATCAACCGTCCATTCCGGACGATAAAAGATCTTTGTACCTGTTCGGGCCTCAATGGTGTCTGAGAATTCAGCAAATACCATGTTACGGACACTGCCTGTGAAAAGCAGTTCCTTTTCCTGACCTGTCAGCAAAACCACTCTGAGAGCAATCGCCGTCAGAAGAACAAGCCTCTTCATTCCTTACTTTCTCCTGTTACCAATGCATCATATCTGGCCGCCGCCAGGGCGAAACCTTCAGGAAACAGCCTGCTAACCACCACTTTTTTTTGCCTGATGTATCGCCTGACCTCCCTTTTGTGATCACCCATCATGTCATAAAAGGCCTTGGTACTCCGGATCTGGCTGCAGGTGCCGTTAACTAGGTAATAGTATTTCGTATTTTCCCTGAATTGTTCATATGACGATAGAGAGGCATTAACACTGAGTACTTTGGTGTACCTGGCAAGAACCATGCTGTGTCCGGCATGAAGCACTTCCGCAAATCCCTGAATATCAGCACATAGTCCGTCAGAGTTAATGAATCTCCTTTCCATTCCGTCATATTTCAGGATAAAGCTGTCAGTCCTCTTCCTGTCGATGATGATCGGGAAAGTTGACTGCCAGAGCAGGATAAGATTATCATTGCAGATATCATATTTCATCCTTATGCCGGAATATTCAATCCCCTCACTTGTAATATCACCGGTCATATAATTATCTGTCAGGAAAAATTCGTGGCCGGTTGCCGACGGGTAGAGAGGTTGCCATTCTATGCCTTTGTAAAGGTGCTGTTCTAGCCAGTCGGCATCCGGCTCACCCGCGCCGGGTGAATAATGCTGCCCGGTCAGCTGTGTTGTCAGAAGAATGATACTGAACAGGAAAAGGGCTCTCATCGGGGTTTTGAATTGGAAGAGTGCTAAATTAACAAATTAGGTTGATCGGGAGTTCAGGTTGTTTAAAAACATGTACCGGCGTACCTGCCGGATGCGATCTTTATTATTTTTGAATGTTGGTTTCATATGGAAGTCCACGACGGTTATACAGGTCTTTTGTTCAGGGATCCCGTAATCACAATGGGTGTCTTTGACGGTGTTCATCTTGGTCACAGGATGCTGCTGAGGCGTGTGACGGAGGAGGCATCGCTTACCGGCAGTGATTCCGTGGCGGTCACCTTTGACCCGCATCCGAGGATTGTCCTTACTGGTGATCCGGGCCATCTCAGTTTCCTTACCGATCTGGAGGAGCGGATACCGATACTGCAGGAGACGGGCATCGGGCACCTTGTGGTCATTCCGTTTACGGCTGAACTGAGCAGGATGACAGCACCGGCATTTGTCGATTCAATACTCTGCCGCCATCTCGGGGTACGTCATCTTATTACCGGATACAATCACCATTTTGGCCGGAAGCACGAGGGCGACGCCAATACAATACTCGAGTGCTCCGCCAGGATGGATTTCAGGGTCACCCGGGAGGAAGCTTACCTGATCAACGGGGAACCGGTCAGCTCATCGCTGATAAGAAAAACACTCGGAGAGGGAAGAATTGAAAGGGCAACAGAAATGCTGGGCTATGATTACTTCATCAGGGGAAAGGTTGTCTCCGGAAGAAAAATAGGACGCAACATGGGCTTCCCCACGGCAAACATTGCTCCGCTCTTTGCCCATAAACTTATACCACGGACGGGCGTATATGCAGTGGAAGCTGAAATTCATGGAGAGGAAGGCCGGTATGCCGGAATGCTTAACATAGGTCACAGACCTACAATAAGCGACAGTGACGGCAACCGTACCATTGAGGTTCACCTTATCAGTTTCAGCGGAGACCTTTATGAGCGGCAAATCACAGTCACCTTCCGTCACCGGCTGAGGGACGAGATGAAGTTCAACGACATGGATGCCCTGGCAGCGCAGCTGGTCAAAGACCGTGAAATGACAATTGCCCTGCTTCAACACTGAACAAAAACTTATTTTTTTAGTTAACTTTGCAGTCCAAAAATTCAGGAACATGTCATTCATTAACCACGATCTCAGGTACAAGGTAAAGGATATATCACAGGCTGATTTCGGCCGTAAGGAAATAGAGATAGCAGAGAAGGAGATGCCGGGACTCCTTTCAATCAGGCACAAGTATTCAGCCACGAAGCCGCTTAAGGGTGCGAGGATCACCGGATCGCTTCACATGACCATTCAGACGGCGGTGCTGATTGAAACCCTGAAGGAACTCGGTGCTGATGTCAGGTGGGCAAGCTGCAACATCTTCTCAACACAGGATCATGCCGCAGCTGCCATCGCTGCCGCCGGAATACCCGTTTTTGCATGGAAGGGTGAGACACTGGAGGAATACTGGTGGTGCACCGCACAGGCTCTTTCATTCCCTGAAGGGAAGGGCCCGAACCTTATTGTGGATGACGGCGGCGATGCTTCACTGCTTGTACATATGGGCTACAAGGCGGAGAAGGACCGGTCAGTGCTGGATGCTAAACCTGCAAGCCGGGAAGAGGCTATAGTACTTGACACTCTTAAAACGATACTCGGGGAAGACCCTGAAAAATGGCACAGGACTGTCAGGGAGATGAAGGGAATCTCAGAGGAGACAACTACCGGCGTGCACCGCCTGTACCAGATGCTGGAAGCCGGTGAGCTCCTTGTTCCTGCAATAAATGTCAACGATTCAGTAACCAAAAGCAAGTTTGACAACTTGTATGGCTGCCGTGAATCCCTCGCTGACGGTATCAAGAGGGCTACGGATGTCATGATAGCAGGAAAGGTTGTTGTTGTCTGCGGATACGGTGACGTGGGCAAGGGATCTGCAAGATCAATGAGATCATATGGTGCAAGGGTGATTGTGACTGAAATAGATCCCATCTGCGCACTCCAGGCTGCAATGGAAGGATTCGAGGTCAGGACGGTGGAAGAGGCGCTTCCTGAAGGCAATATTTTCGTGACCGCGACCGGCAACCGCGATGTCATAACCATTGAGCACCTCGAAAAGATGAAAGACCAGGCTATCGTTTGCAATATCGGCCATTTTGACAACGAGATACAGGTTGACGCCCTGAATGACTACAAGGGTATCAGAAAGATCAATATCAAGCCCCAGGTAGACAAGTATGTTTTTCCTGACGGACATGCGATATTCCTTCTGGCAGAGGGCAGGCTCGTAAACCTGGGCTGCGCCACCGGACACCCCTCGTTTGTGATGAGCAATTCATTCAGTAACCAGACGCTCGCACAGATAGACCTGTGGACCGGCAACTATGAGATTGGCGTTTACAGGCTGCCGAAGCAGCTCGACGAGGAAGTGGCACGGCTTCATCTTGCACAGCTGGGCGTTCATCTCACAAAGATGACCAGGGCACAGGCTGACTATATCGGAGTCCCTGCCGGGGGCCCGTACAAGCCGGAACACTACAGGTACTGAAACCTCTATTTCCTGTTCCAGACCCTCAGACTGTAGCCGGTGAAGGAGGTGTGGTAATTCTTGAGATAATACTGCCCTGGTCCGCTCTGCGGTAATCCTGATGCCCCCATGGCATAATTTGTGGAGCATCTCGGGCAGACAGCGTATACGGCATCCACATTAACCGCCACGCTAACCCCTTCGGTTGAATAGCAGTGCGGACAGGTCCGGTCGAAAGCAGAATATTCAAAACCCTGAAGGCCGGTATTGTACACGATGATTCCGTTTCCGTCAAAACCCGCGGTACCCAGTCCCAGGTGCCTGTGAGAAGAGGAGATGAGGGAACTGGTTCCAGGAGAATAGAGGAGGTCAAAAAATTCCGGGTCGGAAAACGTGATTGTGAAATCAACCGTGATGTCAGGAATCACCTCGTTTTTATCCCTGTCACATGATATTGTGATCATGACAACCAGGGCAAAGATGAAAAAATATCTTATTTTTGAAACTGACATGGGCTTATTTCCGTTTCTGTAAAAGTAGTTATTTCTCTTCTGAGCTGTTTACGATAAGAACGAAATGAAGAAAGGGATAGTATCGGTAAGGATTGTTGCCGCACTTGTGGTACTGTTTTTTGTGGTACAGGTAACTGACTGCCATGCCCAGCGCAATGCAACGAAGCGGTTTGAGAAGGAAACCTTCGGGAAATCGCGCCGCGGCGCCCCCGTGAAGCAGGGAGGTGAAAGCAGGGCCGCTGCAAAGGCCATGAAGGAGCAGGAGAAGAAGGAGGCCCGGCGTGACAGGGAGGATGCAAAGGCACTGGAGGAGAAGAGGGAGAGGCACCTTGAGATCCAGAGCGAGAAGACGAAAATGCGGATGGAAAACAACAGCAGAAACACTGCTGAGAAGTACAAGGTAAAAAGACAAAAGGAACGGAGGGAGCAGACCAAGCCGGAACTGAATAAACCCCGGCAGCCTGAACGTGACAAAGTCAATACAAATGTAAAGTCAAAGGACCCGGCCAGGCAGCCTGAACTGAAGCAACAGAAGCAAAAGGCGAGGTCAAAGACAAAGGATCCCTCAAAACAGCCTGCGCTGAAGCAGCAAAAGAAAAAGGCAAATACCGTGGATCCGAAGAAACAGCCCAGGCTTAAACAGCACAGGATAAAGAAATACTGAAGAAGATGGAAGATATTGGCAGTTTGATTTTTTATGTATTACTGGGGATCATTGCCCTGGCAGGCTCCATTCAGGGCAAGGGTAAAAAGAAACCTGCGGCACCAAAACCTGCAGCACCGAAACAGGTACAGCGCCGGCCTGAGGCCACTGCTTCCAGGCCAACGGTAAGGAGTACCACTGCTGCAA
The DNA here is from genome assembly GCA_025454815.1 of Bacteroidales bacterium. Lineage (GTDB taxonomy): Bacteria > Bacteroidota > Bacteroidia > Bacteroidales > VadinHA17 > SR-FBR-E99. The sequence continues at coordinate 95,839 of JALONR010000013.1, forward strand.
CACGGTCCGAACCATCCCCGGCAAGACCTGCCCCCCCGGCCTCAAAACCGTCACCATGGTTTATCCCGGCCGGAACGGAAGGAAGATACGAAGAACCTATGGCTTCCCAGTTCGAAAGGGAGGGAACAATTGGAGAACCAATGGCAGGTGAATTCAGCTTTGAAGGTTCATACAGGAATACCCTCGCTGAAGCTTTCGCCCGGGAGGGCTCCATTGCGGATTCAATGGCCACTGCTTTCTCATCTGAGGGTGTTTCGTCACTGGGCGATTCTGCAATTGGCGAATTTGTTCATACTGAGATATCAGACAGCGAGATAGGAGATGCTCCGGCCTTCGATTACGAGGCAGGCCCGGGTGCAGAAATCCATTCAGGAGGATTTGACCTGAAAAAAGCCGTGATTTTTTCGGCTGTCCTTGACAGAAAAGAGTACTCCTATTGATTTACTGATAATTACTTCAGCAGAGGGATTTGGTTTTTAATTAATAATTCTTTATATTTGTTCTTTGAAGAGTTCCGGTAATGCCGGGATTCTTCTTATTTTTTAACCTTTTAAGTAAAGTTATGTCGGAATTTGTATATGTAACGGAAGAGGGGCTCCAGAAGATGAAGGAGGAGCTTGATCTGCTCCGTAATGAAAGGCCGGCTATTGCAAGAATGATTGCCGATGCGCGCGACAAGGGCGACCTTACCGAGAATGCCGAATACTCTGCAGCCAAGGAGGCTCAGGGCATGCTCGAAATGAAGATCGCCCGGCTGGAAGACCAGGTAGCAAGATCACGCATTATCGACGGCTCCAGGATCAATACCATAACGGTGCAGATCCTCAATAAGGTCAGGATTCGCAACAGAGCCAGCGGTGCTGTATTGGCCTACCAGCTTGTCCCTGAAGGGGAGGCCAACCTCAAGGAAGGAAAGATTGCCGCCACCTCACCCATTGCACAGGGAATAATGGGAAGGAAGGTCGGTGATGTGGTAGAGGTGAAGGTACCTGCCGGTACTATCCCTTTTGAGATTATTGAGATATCAATCTGAAAATTTCCCGGTATGGCATCAATCTTCACACGGATCATTAACGGAGAGATCCCCTGTTACAGGGTGGCGGAGAACGACCGCTACATGGCCTTCCTTGATGTGAGGCCGCTCAAACCTGGTCATACCCTTGTGGTACCGAAGAGAGAGGTGGACTATATATTCGATTTGGACGAAGAGGCTCTTGCCGGGATGATGATCTTTGCCCAGAAGGTAGCCCGGGCAATGAAGGAGGTCATTGAGTGCAACAGGATCGGTGTGGCAGTGATAGGGCTCGAGGTGCCACATGCCCATATACACCTTGTTCCTATTACCAGGGAAGGTGATATGCTCCTTTCCAACCCGAGGGTATCACTTTCGCAGCAGGAAAATGAAAGACTTGCCCGGGAGATAGGAGCGAATGTAAGACTCTGACAATCAGTATGTGATAAAAAAAGAGGCTGTCTCGTCTGAGGCAGCCTCTTTCTATTATCAGCAACTTGTTACTTCTTGCCTGCGCAGCAGGGAGCGGCAGCCGCGGCACCTTCCCTGGCCGGAACCACTTCACCCTTCTTGTCGCCGCATCCTGCAGCTGATGGACACTTAGAACAGTCTGTGCCTTTAACGGCAGCAGCTTCATCTTTCTTGCATGCATCAGCCGTTGAGCCGCATACATCACACTTGCTGTCTTTGTTCTTATCGACAAAGGTGCACTCACTTTTCTTGTGCTTCTTTTCCTTGTCGGTAGTCTGGGCATAGACACCTGCAGCCACAACCATCAGAGCGATGAGAATAAGGCTGCCAATCATCCATTTCTTCATAAAGATCTTAATTGGTTTATTTAATAACGTCCGCAATATAGAAAAGTTTTAAATACGGCAATCAATTCCATGCAAATATCATACCTTTAACAGTCCGTTTCGGCTGCAAAGTGTCTCATATTAAAGATATTGCTGACGACTTTCTGAGTCTGTTCCTGCCACGGCCATGCCTGGCATGCGGTGCTCACCTGGTAAGGGGAGAGGAGGTGCTGTGCACCGGTTGTTTCCTTGACATGGCCCGCACTGACTTTCACCTTCGCCGGGGAAACATGCTTGAGCAGGCCTTCTGGGGCAGATGCCCGGTGGAAAAGGCAGCAGCTTTCTCGGTTTACAATCGCGGCAGCCGTATAAGGAAACTGGTTCACATGCTCAAATACTCAGGGAGGAAGGATGTCGGCATCATGCTGGGCACCCTCTACGGATCAGTGCTTGCAGGAAGCGGATTCACTGAAGGAATGGATATGATAATTCCCGTGCCGCTTGATCCTGCCAGGGAGAGAAGAAGGGGCTACAACCAGAGCCGGTGCATAGCTGAAGGATTAGCTTCACGATGCCACCTTCCGGTCAGGTGTGACATCCTGTTCCGCTCCGGCCGGTCTGATTCACAGACCAGGAGGGGGAGGTATGAGAGATGGGAGAATGTGGAAGGCCTTTTTGCAGTCAGGAAACCCGGCGAAATTACCGGCAGGCATCTGCTGCTGGTAGATGATGTCATAACCACAGGCTCAACGGTGGAAGCGTGCGTGACAGCCCTTCAGTCTGCTGAAGGGGTAAAGGTCAGTGTGGCAGCACTGGCAGCAGCACAGAAGCTTACTGTCTGATTCTTCCTGTCAGCCAGACCCGTCCCTGTGGTCCTGTAGTCTGGTACTGCCACGCTCTCCGGCATATGATCGGAGGTCTACTGTTTGATCCTGTCGCTGTTTTTCCTGAGATAGTCTGACCAGTTCCTGTATTCCTTTGCCGCCGCAGGCTTGCAACTCTGGTAATAATGACACAGGGCTGCTCCAAGCGCATCAGTGGCATCAAGCACCATCGGCTCACCACGGAAGGAGAGGATCGTCCGGAGCATAGAAGCCACCTGCTCCTTGCTGGCCTGCCCCTGGCCGGTGATTGACATCTTGATCATACGGGGGGCATACTCAAAGACAGGCAGGTCACGGTATAACGCCGCAGCGATGGCGGCACCCTGGGCCCTGCCCAGCTTGAGCATGCTCTGTACGTTCTTCCCGAAAAAGGGAGCCTCAACCGCAAACTCGTCAGGATGATGCCTGTCAATAAGCTCAAGTGTCTGCTCAAAAATTGTCCGGATCTTCCTGAAGTGATCCTGTTCCTTCCTGAGATCAATGATGCCAAGCGTAATAAGGGAAGGACTCCTGCCTGATACACTTATCAGCCCGTAACCCGTGACGGTGGTTCCGGGGTCAATGCCCAGGATGATCCTCTCCGGCTTATTCCCACTCACTTCCTGAACGGTTGCGGTGGACCAAGGAACAGCTCCGTAGGCAACTGGTCTCCTTCCGACCATATGCGGTTTCGCTTCATCGGAACGGCAGAAGCCGATTTAGTCCCGGCAAGGACCCCGATGGCAGCGCTGAGAGATGCCTCCTGCGGATCCCCGAAATCACGCGTAATGTCATCGGCCGCCCGTACATCCGGTGGAATCCCGTCGTAGAAACGGCCCTGATCCGTTGCATTGAGGTATTCAAAAGTGATGGGGGCGAAGACATATTCGTAATCCGGGTTCGGATCACTGTCAGACGGGAACGGGAAACCCCAGATGTTCATCCCGGCCGGCTTGCCATGAGTGGTATCTCCCACAATCTTCACGTCAACATACGGACTCAGGCTGTTTATGACCACCTCACTGGCTGAAGCCGAACTGCGGGTGGTGATGAAGACAACGCGGTCAAGACCAAGCGGGCTTTCCGTCCTCACGAACTTGTAGCTTTCATTCCATTCCGGCCCGACAAGACTGTTGTATGTCAGCTTGTAACACACTTTTGTTGTATCATCCCACGTCAGCACCAGGCTTGAAAGCTGCTGTGCTATATCCATGTAACCTCCGGTATTGTATCGCAGGTCAATGATGAGATCGGTGACATTGTTGGCCTTGAAATTGGCAAAAGCTTCATTAAGCTCCTGCTCTGAAGGTTCAATAAAGGTCTCAAAGCAGAGATATCCGGTTTTGCCGCTGGCAAGGTCTAGTATCTTTGTGGCTGTCACCGAGTTGATGGTAAAGCTTGACTTGGTGGAGGTGTATGTCAGTTCCTGTCCGTCAGGATTGACAAACTTGAACTTGTTTGTAACGCCTGCGGTTGACGGCCCCATGAGGTTATTGTATGCGGAGGTGTTTCCGGACACGAAGATGGGTGCTACCGGAGTGTCATTGATCTCCTTGACAATCCATCCTCTCCTTACACCTTTGGGCCACAGGTCAGAACCTTCATAAAGGCTCACTACCCTCACATTGTTGGCCGGATCAAGGCTCATCCTGATCCCGTGTCCAACGAAGCTTCCCTGCATGGAGGCCATGAAACTCTCATAGTCGGTTACAAAGCTCCACCTGTCCTGGGGTTTGTACCTTAAAGCCTCGAGTATTTCATCAGGGGTCTCATAGTCAGATGCCTTAACCGTAGGCATCCTGTTATACCAGAGGTAGACATATTTCATCAGGTCATAAAGACCGTCACGAGCGCGCTCTTCCAGAGTGTAAACATCTTCGGGATCCTCCGGGTCCTTTTTACATCCGGTGAGAACAGGAATAAAAAGGAGTGTTATCAGAAGTAGTTTCTTCATTTGTCTGCTTATTTATAATTTGTTGATCAGGTGGAACTTGCATGACATTCAACCGTCAAATACCCTTGCAGGTATGTGCTTTTGCAGGTTTCCTTCCCGGACCAATTAATTGCAAAAGTAACAAAAAATGTGCCGATTGGTTTAGGCCCGTTTTGCCCTGTTCTGGTAGATGACGCTGCCAATTATCAGCAGCAGGCCGACCAGTGTTGTGTAGTAGATGGGCTCATCGATAATAAAATGGAGAAGTACCAGGGATACAAAGGGGGCGAAATAGACCAGGTTGCTCACCTTATCGGTTGTTTCGGAAAGCTGCAGTGCTTTCAGCCACAGCCAGAAGGTTATACCCATCTCGAAGAATCCGCAGTAGACGGATGCTGCAACTCCTTTCAGGCTTATCTGTTGGGAGAATGAGCCCCCTGCAATCATCAGGATGAGCATGTAGATTGATCCGAAGAGGAAACTGGTAAAGAGTTTAACGGAATCGTCGCGTTTGTCGCGTACATTCAGGACGAAGTACAGGGCCCATAGCACACCGCTTACCAGTGCCAGCATAACGCCGGTTGTATCTGACCGGCCGGGGTTGAGCGGCGCCCCCTGTGAGGCAATAATGTAAACACCGATCAGGCTGATAAAGAGCGCGATGAAGCTGCGTGCCGGGATGCGCTGACCTAAAAGCGGGATGGAGAAGAAGACAAGAATGATAGGCCAGATCATGTTGATTGGCTGTGCCACCTGACCCGGCAGACGGCTGTATGCCGTAAGCAGGATCACATAATAGCCGACAGGAGTGATCAGTCCGAAGAGGGCAGACCAAAGCAGTTCCCTGCCGGTAGTCTCCCTGAGGAGGCTGAGTTTGCCGGTAAGGATCATAATGATAAACAGCACGGCAGTGGAGACCAGTGTGGTTATTCCGAGCATCGTAACGATGCTCAGTTCCGCAAGCGCAATCTTGAACGCTGTGGGTATGGTTCCCCAGAGCAGGACTGCGATGGAGGCATATATGAATGCCTGCGGGCTCTTTTTCATGAAATCTCAGCTGATCAGAGCGAACCCGGTATATGGCACCAGTATGGCGGGCATCTTTATTCCTTCAGGTGTCTGGTTATTCTCAAGCAATGCGGCAACTATGCGCGGCAGTGCCAGGGCGCTTCCGTTAAGGGTATGGCAGAGAGTGGTCTGTTTCGCACCCTTCTCCCTGAAGCGGCACTTGAGCCTGTTGGCCTGGAATGCCTCGAAGTTGGAGGTGGAACTCACTTCGAGCCAGCGCTGCTGGGCCGCTGACCAGACTTCGAAGTCATATGTCATGGCTGAGGTGAATGACATGTCTCCGCCGCAAAGCCTCACTATCCTGTAGGGGAGCTCAAGCTTCACCAGGAGGCTCTCAACATGACTTACCATCTCCTCGAGTGAGTCATATGACCGGTCTGGGTGGGCTATCTGCACTATCTCCACCTTGTCAAACTGGTGAAGCCTGTTGAGGCCTCTCACATGGGCGCCCCATGAGCCCGCCTCGCGGCGGAAGCATGGTGTGTATCCCATGTTGCGAACCGGCAGTTCTGCAGCATCAAGGATCACATCACGGTAAATATTTGTTATGGGCACCTCGGCTGTGGGGATCATGTACAGGTTGTCAATGCCAACATGGTACATCTGCCCCTCCTTGTCAGGTAACTGTCCTGTCCCGAAGCCCGAGTCCTCGTTGACAACAATAGGGGGTTCTATCTCACGGTATCCGGCCTTTTCCCCCTCATCAAGAAAGAAGTTAATCAGTGCCCTCTGGAGCCTGGCACCCTTGCCCTTATAAACGGGGAAGCCCGCCCCGGTGATCTTGATTCCGAGATCAAAGTCAATGATGTCATATTTCTTTATAAGATCCCAGTGAGGGACTGCGCCGGCATGCAGTTCCGGAACGACTCCTCCGCTGCGGACCACGACATTCTCTTCGGCACTCCTGCCCGGGGTCACCAGCGTGTGCGGCAGGTTGGGAAGCCTTACCAGCTCATCCTGCATTTTGCGGGTTACTTCCTCAAGGGTGTCAGCCAGCTGCTTCTGCTTATCCTTCATGGCACCTATGCCACGGCGGGCAGCCTCAGCTTCATCCTTCCGCCCTTCCTTCATCATAGACCCTATTTCACGCGACAGCGAGTTGAGCTCTGCCTGTATCGAGTCACTCTCAGTCTGGAGTTCGCGGCGACGGCGGTCAAGGTCAAGCACGTTCCCCACTATCTCCGTGGCATCGAAATTCTTGATTTTCAGTCGTTCTATGACAGACGACGCCTGTTCACGTATAAGGTTGATGGTTAACATACCGGAAGGATTTTTGGTGATAAGCGGGGTAAAATTAAAACAAAAACTCCTGAAAAGATGCGCTTTCGCGTATTTTTCAGGAGTCGCTGTAAGCTTCGTTTATCTTATTCTGCCGCGGGTTTGACCGAGACGTAAGATTTGTTGTCACTCTTCTTTTTGAACTCAATTGTTCCGTCAACGAGGGCAAAGAGGGTATGATCCTTTCCAATGCCTACGTTATCACCGGGATTGTGCGTGGTACCGCGCTGGCGGACAATGATGCTTCCTGCCTTTACTGCCTGTCCTCCGAAGAGTTTGACACCAAGCCTTTTGCTTTCTGAATCGCGGCCGTTACGTGAACTACCTACACCTTTCTTGTGTGCCATATCGTTTTCTTTTTACTGTTTATCGGTTATTCCTGCTCAGGTTTCTTTTTGCTCTTTGCAGGTGCCTTCTTCACGGCTTCCTTCTTCTCTGCCGGTTCCTTACTGGCTGCGGCTTTTTTTGCCGGTGCCTTTTTTACTTCTTCCTTTACCTCTTCGGCAACAGGTGCCGGAGCTGGTTTCTTCTCTGCCCTGGGAGATGCCTTCTTCTTTGCTTCTCCCGCAGCACCGATGCTCAATATCTCCACCTGGGTGAAGTCCTGACGGTGCCCCGTCCTCTTCTGGTAACCTTTTCTCCTTTTCTTCTTGAAGATGATCACCTTGTCTCCCCTGACATGTGCCAGGACCTTTCCGCCAACCACAGTGCTGGGTACAAGCGGGTCGCCGACGGTAACGGTACCGTCATTGTCGGTAAGGAGTACCTTTTCAAATTCAACATTATCGCCTTCAGCTGCATCGAGACGGTGAACAAAAATCTTTTTTCCCTCTTCGACCTTGAACTGCTGGCCGGCAATTTCAACGATTGCGTACATTTTCAGTCTCTCTTTTATTACTCCGTGAGGCGGACATGCTCCTCTGTGCATGACACTTCTGCGGGCCCCGCCGGATCTCTGTTTTTCGGACTGCAAAGATATAAAAATTAACTTATCTGCAAATCGATGACATTAATTTATCAGCAACAAACTGTGGATAAAAAATTCCGGCAGGGCAATGACAAAGGTTCATATTATTTATATTTGTCGTATCGGCCTCTCAGGCAGTAAATCTGGTAAATGATGCAGAATAAGCTTATTCGTTTGAAGGTCATAGGCATCTCTTACAGTCAGACCCAGTCCGGCGCCTATGCTCTCATCCTGGCGGAGGAAAACGGAGAGCGGAGGATTCCAATAATTATCGGGGGATTCGAGGCTCAGGCAATAGTTATTAAGCTTGAGAACCTGGAACCGCCCCGTCCGCTCACACATGACCTCTTCAGGAGCTTCGCCGGAGCATGTGGAGTAACCGTGGAACAGGTACTCATCAACAAGCTTCGGGAAGGTATTTTCTACTCTGAAATAGTCTGCACTGATGGTGAAAGACGATTCAGCATTGATTCACGAACATCTGATGCCGTTGCGCTCGCACTCCGTTTTGAATGCCCTATATTCATTGAACCTCAGATACTCAATGAGGCAGGCATAGTCATGAGCGCCACGTCCGAGGAAGAACAGAAGAAACAGGCTGTACCATCCCGGGAGAAAAAATCACCTGTCACAAGCGAATACAGTGAGTATTCAGTTGATGAACTTAAGGATTTGCTCTCGGATGCCATAGGCCGGGAAGACTATGAGCAGGCAGCAGCCATCCGTGACGAGATGGCCAGAAGGAAAGAACAAGGACAATAAACCCGGGGAAAGGATGATTTTTTTGCCGGTTCTGTTTGCAGCGGGACTGTTCATACCGGTCATCCAGCTGTAAAAAGATCAGGGTCTCTTCTGCACCTGACGGTGAAGGGATGGCGAAAATTGAAATTGTATATAGATAAAGGAGTGATCTGAGGATGAAACAATATCTTGACCTGCTTGACCATGTCATGAAACATGGTGCTGAAAAAAGAGACCGGACAGGCACCGGAACCATCAGTACTTTCGGTTACCAGATGAGGTTTGACCTCTCTGACAGGTTCCCGCTGATGACCACCAAGAAGCTTCATCTGAAATCGATCATACACGAGTTGCTCTGGTTCCTGAGCGGAGACACCAATGTGAAGTATCTCCAGGAAAACGGTGTGAGAATATGGAACGAGTGGGCCGATGCCGACGGAAACCTGGGGCCGGTTTACGGTTATCAGTGGCGCTCATGGCCCGCAGCCAACGGACAGGCAATTGACCAGGTAAAGGCAGTGGTTGAATCGCTGAAGTGCAATCCCGACTCCCGCAGGCACATCATTTCAGCCTGGAATGTGGGTGAGATAGAAAAAATGGCCCTGCCTCCATGCCATATACTTTTCCAGTTCTATGTGGCTGACGGAAGGCTCTCATGCCAGCTGTACCAGAGGAGCGCAGATATTTTCCTGGGTGTGCCGTTCAATATAGCATCCTACTCTCTGCTCACGATGATGATGGCACAGGTGACCGGTTATAAACCGGGCGAATTCATCCATACACTGGGTGATGCACATATCTATCTCAATCATCTTGACCAGGTCAGGCTTCAGCTATCACGCGAGCCACGCCGCCTGCCACTGATGACAATCAACCCGGACGTCAGTGATCTCCTCGGATTCAGATACGATGACTTCTCCCTGACCGAATATGACCCGCATCCCGCAATTAAAGGAGAAATATCAGTCTGATATGATCACGATAATAGTAGCAACAGACCGCAATAACGGGATAGGTTACAACAACGGCCTGCTGGCAAATATCCCGGGTGACCTCCGGAGGTTTAAGGAGATCACAATGGGCCATTGCCTCATCATGGGCAAAAAGACATGGGAGTCACTTCCGAATAAACCTCTGGCCGGAAGAAAGAATATAGTCCTTACCGATAATGAACTTGACTGCTTTGACTGTGCGGAAACAGCACGGTCGGTAGATGAGGCCCTGGGCCTCTGTGAACAGGGTAAAGAGATATTCATCATCGGCGGCGGCTCCGTATACAGGCAGTTCATGCCTCTGGCCGACAGGCTGATGGTGACGCACATTCACGCCGGATTCACCGCTGATACCTTCTTCCCGGAGATCAGCTCCGATGAATGGTACGTCTCGGAAAAAGAGGATTTCATTTCAGACGACCCTTCGCGGATAAGCTTCTCCTATACCACATATCTCCGTCGCAGGTAAGCTGACCTATTATAACCTGTCTCCATTGCAGGTAATCTTCTCCCTCCCAGGTTTCCCATCATGGGGGCTCATGAATAACTCCTTCTCCCCGGCAGGCAACTTTTTTTTTGTTTACCCGTTAAACCGTTAGTGTTTTCTGCTGTCAAAGCAATACAGACACGAAAAAACACTTAACTGGAACTATTATGAAAACAAAGACATTAATCCTTTTTATGGCAGTGGCAGGTATCATTATGGCATCCTGCAGCAAGCAGGAACCTATTGATGCAAGAGCCACCGAATCAGCTGATGATGTAGTGCTCAGCGAAGCTCTCTATGATGATGCCTTCGCCTCACTTGAGATTGCTACAGTTTTTGCAGAGGTGGGCAAGAAGTCTGCAACAGTACAGGACAGCTGTCCTCTCATTACCATCACATCCCCCGGACAGGAGTTCTGGCCGAGGTACATAGAGATCAACTACGGCACCGGATGCACGGGTCTCTTTGATGTTGTACGCAGTGGCAAGATAATGATCACTCTCTCCGGCCCCAGGGGGACAACCGGCTCGGAGCGGGTTCTCACCTTTGATAACTATTATGTCAACGGTGCAAAGGTTGAGGGAACATTCACAATAGAAAACATGGGTCCCAACAATAACCAGAATGCTGTCTTTGCCGTCAGCCTTGAGGGAGGCAAGATTACCTTCCCTGACGACAAGGTAATCACCCGGGAGTTTGACCGTGAGAGGGAATACATTGCAGGGTACGGCACATGGAACCCCTGGGATGACAAGTGCCTTATAACCGGTATGTCAGCCGGAACAAACCTCGACGGTAAGTCATACACCCTGACCATCCTCAATCCCCTCGAATGGCATGCGGCCTGCAGGTTCCTTGTCAGGGGCACGATCGGATTTGATGTGGAAGGGATCGAGCCGTTCGAGCTTGACTACGGAGCCGGCGAATGTGATGCAGCAGCAACCCTTTCCAGGGGCGACGAGACGAAGGAAATAACCCTTCGGTACAGGCATCCGAAATACAATGATCTTTAGTAAACTTCCCTGACCTGCCCCGATCTTTCAGGAACTGTCCTTGCAGGAGACTGCCCGTCAAACAGAGAAAGGTCCGGCGGGGCTGATAAAAAGAAATCCCGGTCATCTGAGGCCGGGATTTCTTTTTTATCTGTTTCAGGGTCTGCTATGACGCCTTGAGCACCTTCATGTCAACCCTTTCCATCTTATGGGCTGCATATTCGGTTGTAACGGTGAACTCCTTCGCTTCGGCTGACGGCAGCTCAAACATGGCATCCATCATTATGGCCTCGCAGATTGCCCGGAGTCCTCTTGCACCCAGCCTGAACTCAACCGCCTTGTCAACAATGTAATCAAGTGCCTCAGGCGTGAAGCTCAGTTCTATGCCATCCATGCCAAAGAGCTTGACATACTGTTTGGTTATGGCGTTCTTCGGATCGGTGAGGATGGCTCTCAGTGCCTTACGGTCAAGGGGAGAGAGGTGGGTCAGTATCGGCAGTCGCCCCACGATCTCGGGAATGAGGCCGTAGGCACGGAGGTCCTGCGGGGCAATATACTTTAAAAGGTCATCCTTGTCATAACGGTCACGCGAATGGCTTGCAGTGTATCCCACAACGGTTGTGTTGAGCCGGTGGGCTATCTTCTTCTCTATTCCCTCGAAGGCTCCACCGCAGATGAAGAGGATGTTCCGCGTATCAACCGGTATCATCTTCTGCTCCGGGTGTTTCCTTCCTCCCTGTGGCGGAACGTTTACAACCGATCCCTCAAGAAGCTTGAGAAGGCCCTGCTGCACACCCTCACCCGAGACGTCGCGGGTGATGGATGGATTGTCACCCTTGCGTGCAATCTTGTCAATCTCGTCAATGAAAACAATACCTTTCTCGGCAGCCTTGACATCATAATCGGCATTCTGCAGCAGACGCGTCAGGAGGCTTTCAATGTCCTCACCCACGTAACCGGCTTCTGTGAGGACGGTTGCATCAACGATGGTGAACGGGACATGGAGCATGCGTGCAATGGTGCGTGCCAGGAGGGTCTTACCGGTGCCGGTCTCGCCTACCAGGATGATGTTTGATTTTTCAATCTCCACATCATCGCTGTCAGCCTTCTGCATCAGCCTCTTGTAATGATTGTAGACGGCAACCGAAAGGATCTTCTTTGCCTTGTCCTGCCCTATGACGTACTGATCGAGGAACTTCTTGATCTCCTCAGGTTTGCGCAGCTTGATGCCGTCAAGGTTGAAGCTCGATTTGCCACCCAGTTCCTCAACCATGATATTATGGGCCTGCTCTATGCAGTGATCGCATATATGGCCCTCAAGACCCGCAATCAGAAGGTTAGCCTCTTTCTTTGTACGTCCGCAGAACGAGCATTTATCCATGAGGGGAAAGTTAATTCTTGTTTCTTACCAGCACCTCATCGATCATCCCGTATTCCTTGGCCTCGAAGGCTGTCATCCAGTAATCGCGGTCGGAATCCTTTTCAACCTTTTCAACGGGGTTGCCGGTATGAAATGCGATGATCTCGTAAAGCTCCCTTTTGGCTTTCAGTATCTCCTTGACAGCTATCTCTATATCAGATGCCTGGCCTTCTGCACCACCCATCGGCTGGTGAATCATGATACGGGAGTGCTTCAGTGCCGAGCGCTTGCCCTTTGTACCGGCTGTCAGCAGCACGGCGCCCATCGAGGCGGCCATCCCGGTACATATGGTTGCTATATCTGCAGAAATATACTGCATGGTGTCATAAATACCCAGGCCGGCATGAACTGCACCTCCGGGGGTGTTGAGATAGATCTGTATGTCTTTGCCCGGGTCTGCCGAGTCAAGATACAGAAGCTGCGCCTGGATTATATTGGCAACATAGTCGTCAATGGGAAGACCCAGGAATATGATGCGGTCCATCATCAGGCGGGAAAATACATCCATCGAAGCCACGTTCAGCTGGCGCTCCTCAATGATGGTGGGAGAGATGTAACTGTTGGATGCTGAAACGTAGCGGTGCATCGTCATGCTGCTGATGCCGAACCGGTCAGCAGCATATTTTTTAAAATCCTTCATATCTGACATAATGTGATACATTGATTGGACCTCAAATATACGCAATAATTGGCTTTTGGTTTCACTTATTGCCGAAGAGCTTGTTGAACTCCTCGGGTGTGACTGTCTTTTCATCAACCTTTACAGAGTCGATGATGATGCCCAAAACCCTGGTGTCAAGAACCTTTTCGGCAATACGCCGGGCCTCTTCCTCCTTCTTCAGGAAATCCCTTGCAAATGACGTAATCTGCTCATCTGTTGCATAGTGCAGTCCATACTGGGCAAACTGTGCACGGGTGAAAGCCCTGGCCTCATCCAGGATCTCATCGTCGGTTATCCTGAGTTCATTGTTCTTTGCCACCCTGTTCTTTATCAGCTGCCAGCGGAGATCATTGCGGAAATGATCAAAATCCTTCTCAATATCTTCGGCAGTTGTTTTTTCATTAACCTTGAGCAGCCATCTCTTCAGGAAATCTTCAGGCAGCTCAAACGGAGTCTTCTCCAGCACGAGGTCACGGGCGTCGGTGCGGAGCTTGTATTCGGTTTCGCGATTGAAGAACTCCCTTATCTCGTCTGTCACCTTTGCTTCGAATTCTGCCACCGATTTCACGGTTCCTTCACCATAGATCTTGTCCCACAGCTCCTGGTCGTTTTCGGCCGGGGTGAAACGTGAGACCTCCCTTACTGTAATGGTGTACTTACCACCCAGATCCTTTACCTCGTCCTTTTGCTTCTTCAGCAGACCTGCTATCTCGTAATCATTAGGGAAGGCCTTGCGGATATCAAAGGTCACCGTGTCTCCGGCGCTTTTCCCGAGGAATTCCTTCTTGATATTCTCATCCTTTACCATCTCAACCGAAAGGGAGGCAGCTTCATTTATCACCGATCCGTCAGCTGATTCCACAGTACCCTTCAGCATATCCTTCTCCTCAGATTTCTCAGCTGTAATGAACTGGCCATACCTGCGGGCATAGTTGTCAACATAATCGGCAACCATTTTGGTGTCAGGCTCTATCAGGTAACGGGTCAGCTTTTGCTTTTTGGTCAGGTTCACTTCAAACTCAGGTGCCAGTCCCAGTTCAAAGGTAAAGCTGAACTCTTCCGAATTCTCCGGGTCAAATGAGTGTCCCTCATGCTTCGGCAGCGGATCACCCAGTATGTCAAGGTTCTCATTTTTGATATAGCCTGAAAGGCTTTCCGAGACGATATTGTTGATCTCATCCACGAGGACGGTGGTTCCGTACATCTTCTTAATCAGCTGGATGGGTACATGCCCGGGGCGAAATCCCTTTATGCTGGCCGTTCTCCGGTATTCCCTCAGTTTCTTGTCGACTTTTTCCTCATAATCGGTTTTTGCAATATCAATCCTGACGGTTGCGTTCAGTGCGTCAATGTTCTCTCTGGTGACATTCATATTGTAACAGTTTACTATCGATTTAAAAACCGCCTTAACCTGCGCCATCCGGCGGAGTGTAAGGGCGGTTCTGGTGTCTGGTGCGGATGAAGGGACTCGAACCCCCACGCCCTGAGGCACAAGATCCTAAGTCTTGCTCGGCTACCAATTACGACACATCCGCAAAAAGTGGTGCAAAATTAGTAAAATTTACTTAGATGCCAAAGCCACGCGGTTAAATTACCTCCTGAGTTCGAAGTTCTTACCGAGGTAAACGTTTCTTACCTGTTCATCGTCAGCCAGCTGTGCTGCGGTACCCTGCTTCAGGATTTTCCCCTCGAAGAGGAGGTATGCCCTGTCAGTGATAGAGAGGGTTTCGTGGACGTTATGGTCAGTTATCAGGATTCCTATATTCTTGTCTTTCAGGTGAGAGACTATCATCTGGATATCTTCCACGGCTATGGGGTCAACACCGGCAAATGGTTCGTCAAGGAGGATGAAGTTTGGTTTGAGTGCCAGTGCGCGGGCTATTTCGGTCCGGCGTCGTTCGCCACCGGAGAGCTGTATGCCGAGGCTCTTGCGTATGCGTGTCAGACCGAACTCCTCGAGGAGCATCTCCTGTCGTTCCTTCCTCTCTTCCCTTGTCATGTCAGAGAGTTCCATGACAGCCATAAGGTTGTCTTCCACACTCAGTTTGCGGAAGACAGAAGCTTCCTGTGCCAGGTAGCCTATCCCCAGGCGTGATCTCCGGTACATGGGGAAGTCGGTGATTTCGGTGTTGTCAAGCCAGATATGACCCCCGTTGGGGCGTATCAGTCCGACGATCATATAGAATGTGGTGGTCTTACCGGCACCGTTGGGTCCGAGGAGGCCAACTATTTCGCCCTGCTCAACCTCCACGGAGACCTCGTTCACCACTGTCCGTGCCTTGTACCGTTTAACCAGGTCTGTTGTATGAAGTTTCATGCTCTCACTTTTTATCGCCGGTGACTCCTTCGTTCCCCTGGTCTCTGCCGGCTGTTCCTTCGTTCCCCTGGTCTCTTCCGGTGGCGGCACCTTTGCCTTCAGGTGCTCCTGTCCCTGTTTCCCGCCCTGTGGTCTCAGTCCCCGAAGTGGCTTCCCGTCCGGCGGCGGCACCCTTGCCTTCCGGTGCTCCTGTCACTGTTTCCCGCCCTGTGGTCTCAGTCCCCGAAGTGGCTTCCCGTCCGGCGGCGGCCTTTTCTGCCTTTATTTTTGCTTCCCGCTCTGCGGCAGCCTCTGCAGCTGCTTCCGCAGCATCAGCCTTCTCCCTTTGCCTGACTACCCTTTTGGCAATGAATATACTCGCTTCATAAAGGAGGATGAGCGGAATGGTTACCAGAATGAGACTGAAAACATCAGGCGGAGTTATAACGGCGGCAAGGATCAGGACTATTACAATGGCGTGCCTGCGGTACCTTCTCATGAACTCAGGGGTGATTACACCTATCCGGGCCAGGAAGAAGACAACAATGGGCAGTTCGAATGTTACTCCGGCTGAAAGCGCTACCGAGGTCACTGAGCCGATATAGGAACTTATGTTTATCTGGTTGGTAACTATGTCGCTCACACGGTACGAGCCCAGGAAGTTAATTGAGAGGGGTGAGATGATGAAATAGCCGAACAGCACCCCGGTAAGAAACAGCAACGAAGCCATTGTCACTGCTCCGCGGGCATATTTCCGTTCCTTCTCATAAAGGGCCGGCCTGAAGAATGACCAGAACTCCCAGAAGACATAGGGGAATGCGAGGATCAGCCCTGCCACAAGTGAAATATTTATATGTGTGGTGAACTGCCCTGACATCTTGATGCTGATCAGCTCCACCGGATCCTGGTTGATGCAAAGTACCGGTGCATTGACGAGTTCGGCGAGGCGGCAGAGCAGTCTGTTGGTGATGAAGTCGGGGTTGTTCGGCGCAAGGATGATATGGTCAAAGATTATGTTTTTGAACACAAATGCCACTATCGCCCCGACCACAACTGCGACCAGTGCCCTGATTATATGCCATCTCAGCTCCTCAAGGTGCTGAAGGAATGTCATCTCACTTTCTCCGTTTCCCTTATTCGTCCTGCTATTGCCGGCCATGACTGGCGCCATTGTTGAAGCGTGTAAAGATAGGCAAAACTTAGGTTTCAAAACAATACCCCGTTACCTCCAGGCCAGAAATCCCTCCGTTTCCCTTCTTTCCCGGAGAGCCATCTCCCGCTCAGGCGGAAAGCCACGTAAAAAATCCCTCCGTTTCCCTTCTTTTCCGGTGAGCCATCTCCCGCTCAGGCGGAAAGCCATGTTATAAATCCCTCCGTTCCACTTCTTTCCCGGAGAGCCATCTCCCACTCCGGCGGAAAGCCATGTAATAAATCCCTCCTTGTTGAAAAAAGTTTTAAGGTTAATTAAATTAAAGTTAAATTTGATATACAGGTAATGTATTTGGTTAAAGTTTGCGTAACTTGTTATTAGAATTAATATTTGTTTAAAACTGGGGGAGAGGAAATATCATTATGTATACTGATGCTTCCATACATGATTATCTGAAGAGATATTTCGGTTTTGATACTTTTAAGGGAAA
>JALONR010000047.1 GCA_025454815.1 Bacteroidales bacterium
GGGAAGATTCCGTCCTTTTCAAAGTGACTGCGCAGGCTGAGTAAAGCCTCTGCTGAATCCCAGCATGAGGCAGGCAATGACTCCAGTTTCTTCGATGCTGCCTTATCCTTCTCCCTGAAAATGTTGTAATCGACATAAAGCCTTTTCGCCATCTCCAGCGCCTCCGGCATCTCAAGCCCGTGCTGAATGGCCACGGCTATACCTGCCATGAGAAGGTATATGTCAGCCGAGCCATCTGGTGAGCGCAGTTCCACTGTCTGCCTTGAAATCTTATCTGCATTGCCCGAGGACTCGGCAGGATTGGCATCATGGATCATCTGTGATGCGCCAAGCCATCCCAGCGGCACCCTCACAAGAACAGACCTGTTGCGGTCGCCCCAGCAGATATTTGTCGGAGCCTCCTGGTGCGGCACAAGCCTCAGGTAAGATGTAGGTATGGTGTTTCCGAAAGCTGTCAGTCCCTTGCTCAGATCAAGTATACCTGCTATCATCTTCCTGGCGGTATCACTAAGCCTGCCATTTTCAACCATAACATTCCGCCCCTCCTTTTCAAGCATCAGGTGAATGTGCATCCCGGAACCTGCCTTCCCGACAGTAATCTTCGGGGCGAAACTCACCTCCACACCGTACCTGTAACCAAGCATCCTGAGGATCCACTTGGCTATCAGCAGCTGCTCCACAGCCTCATCCAGCGGCACATGCAGGAACTCAATCTCATGCTGCTCATAGTCATCCCCGTCCTTTGAGAAACTGCCTACCTCCGAATGACCGTACTTGATATGGCAACCAGCCCTGGCACAGAGTTCGAGCGCTTCCACCCTCAGATCCTCAAACTTGGCAAAGGGCTTCGACTGGTGATATCCCTTCTGGTCAAAGAGGGGATAAAGAGCATCGCTGGATGACCTGACATAGTATTCCAGCTCACCGAGAGCCCTGATAGTATAACCCGTGGAGGCAGTAAACCTCTTTATCGCTTTGCGGAGGATATATTCCGGCGAGCTTTCAAGCGGCTTCCCTTCAGAATTGTAAAATGAGCAAAGTATCTCAAGAGTGGGTGCCTGGGTAAACGGATTGACAAAAGCAGTGCGGTAACGGGGCATCACGTAGAGGTCACTGGAGCCCGCCTCAATGAAAGAAAAGAGACTTGAACCGTCAACACGCTCACCTGCAGTAAGTATAGAGGTCAGGTGCTCACGGCTGTAAGGGACAAAGTTGAGGGCCTTAAGCTTGCCGTCACCGGCTGCATACCTGAAGTTAACCATCTTGATCCCCTTGGCTTCTATGAAACGGACAATATCCTCGGAAGTGAACTGGTCAGCCGGTTTCCTTAGAAACTGCACAAGCTCGTTGCGGCTCATGAGTATGTCATTGCTCATCATCTGCTTAATTTGGTTGAACGGCAAATGTAAAATTTTTTAGATGCAAAAAACAGAAGGTATATCATAATTGAAAACCTGCCGTTACCCGGCCGGAAGGCTTGGAAATCTATTTTTTACTATTTTTGACCCTTAAGTTCCGGAACGGATGAAAAAAGCACTGTTCATATCTGCCCTGCTGATCCTGGCATCATGCCACCAGGAGGAAAAAAACGGATGGTTCAATGCGGCCAAAGCAAAGGAATACTTCTCAGCCGTTGAGGAGATATGCAAAAAAGACAACGGGATGCTCTGGGGGGAAAATCTCTACGGTCCGGTAATGTATGTCGACGGTAGCAGCAGGACACTCTATACCAACGCACAGGACAGGGACGGACTTCTTAAAGAGAAGGAAGGGATCTACAGCGGCATCCTTCCGAAAGAAAGGATTATTGCCAACAACGTCATTGAGTTCGGGGGAACTAAATTTGCCATGGTTCCGCTCCCTGACCGGGAAGACCGTTACCGGTTGGTAACCCGAACCGTCCACAGCCTTTTCCACTGCTTCCAGGACAGGCACGGCCTTAAACCCTCAACATTCAGCACCAGGCATCTCAACGAAAAAAATGCCAGGCTTTACCTGAAGCTTGAATGGAAGGCACTGACAAATGCCATAAGCACAACCGGCGAAGCCCGAAACCAGGCTATCCGCGATGCACTGGTCTTCAGGGGGGCAAGACGCGAGCTGTTCCCGGAGGCAATTGCCGATGAGAATAAATTTGAGAACTACGAGGGGCTGACAACCTTTACATATATAAAACTCTGCACATCCGGGCCTGAAGAGATCCGGACCAGGACCCTCGAGTACCTCGACAGGATTTACCAGAACAACTCCTATGTATGGGTATACGGCTTTGTTCACGGTGCACTGTATGCCACGCTTCTCAACGATAAGGACTTTGATTTCAGGCAGATAAAGACCTCTGATTTCGACCTCGGCCAGGCTACACGGGAAGCTTACGGCATAACTCTCCCTGAAGTATGCCGCGATGTGGCAGGATCACTGGCATTTAATTATGATATCCAGTCAATCCGGAATGAAGAGACCGAGAGGGAGGCCCTGATCAACGAAAACACCAGGCGTATTGTCACCACATTCAGTGAAAAGCCGGTGGTGACGATAAATATGGAGAGCCCCAACTTCAGCTTTGAACCTGAAGACATCGACTACCTTGACACACTGGGCACCCTCTATGAGAAGCTGCGCGTTTCAGACAACTGGGGCCGCCTGGCGGTTGACAACGGCGGCGCACTGCTCACCAATGACCTGCGCACACTGCGCGTGAGCGCCAGGGATTTTCTCATCGAAAGAAACCATATCTCAGGCGCAGGATGGCACCTGATCCTTAACGACGGATGGCATGCCCAACAACGGGACGACGGCAACTACACAATAATTAAGCAATAATATCAGCACCCTGTTGCCCCGTAACAGCCGGAAAATGCCGGATTCAGGTTATTTATCATACCAATCCGCGATTACCTCCTCAGGTGAACCAGGCTCTGACAGCGTCATGGGTACCGGAATATCACCTTTTCAGGTGAACAAGGCTCTGACAGCGTCATGGGTACCGGAATATCACCTTTTCAGGTGAACAAGGCTCTGACAGCGTCATGGGTACCGGAATATCACCTTTTCAGGTGAGCAAGGCTCTCCTTTATTGTGGAGATGCGTGCCAGTGCATCAGCCTCTTTCTTCCTCTCAACGGCAATCACCTTTTCAGGCGCATTGGCAACGAATTTCTCGTTTGAAAGCTTCTGCATCACCGAGGCAAGGAACCCTTCCAGATATACCAGTTCCTCGTTCAGTTTCCTGATCTCCTCCTCATGATCTACCCCGTCACTCACAGGGATGAAAAATTCAGAGGTATGTATCCTGAATGAAGCTGCCCCTTCAACCTTTCCTTCAACAATCCGTATCTCAGAAAGGTTGCACATCCGGATGATGACCGGGTCAAACTCGCTGCCGGTGGAACCGGGCGAAGCGCAGAGCACCAGTGGCTCCTTCACCGGAATATTCCTTTCCTTTCTGACTGCACGAACGGCGCTTACTATCTCCCGCACGGTATCAAACCTTTGCAGCATGCCGGCCTCATAGGGCGCCGGAAGAGGCATCTGCTCAACCATTATGCTGCTTCCTTCAGGCCTCACTGCCAGCCTCTGCCAGATCTCCTCAGTAATGAAGGGCATAAAGGGATGGATTACCTTCATCAGGGTCTCAAAGATCGAAAGGGTCTCCCTGAGTGTTCTGCCGTCAACGGGTTTGCCGAATGCCGGCTTTACGATCTCGAGATACCAGCCCGAGAAATCATCCCAGAACAGCTTGTAGGCCTGCATCAGTGCGTCTGAGATACGGTAACGTACAAAACTGTCTTCAATATCAGCCAGTGCCCTGTCAATGGTATTGCGCATCCATGTTACGGCTGCAGCCGATGCTGCAGGCTGCTCTATGCCTTCGTCCGACTTCCAGGACATCACCAGGCGGAAGGCATTCCATATCTTGTTGGCGAAGTTGCGCCCCTGCTCCGGTAAACTGTCGTCATAGAGAAGGTCATTACCCGCCGGGGAACAAAGAAGCATCCCCACCCTCACACCGTCGGCACCGTACTTCTCCATCAGGTCTATCGGGTCCGGGGAGTTGCCAAGTGATTTCGACATCTTGCGCTTCTGCTTGTCACGCACCAGGCCGGTGAGATAAACATCACTGAATGGCTCCCGGCCGCGATACTCGTAACCGGCAATGATCATCCTTGCAACCCAGAAAAAGAGTATCTCAGGAGCGGTCACCAGCACCTTTGACGGATAGTAGTATCTGATGTCTTCGTTTTCGGGGTGGTTGATGCCGTCAAAGCAGGTAATGGGCCAGAGCCACGACGAGAACCATGTGTCCAGCACATCATCATCCTGCTTCAGGTCATTCATGCCAAGGCCGGCATTCCCCGATGCCTTACGGGCCATCGCAAGTGCTTCCTCTTCAGTCCCGGCAACCACAAACTCGTTGTTATTGTAATACCATGCCGGGATGCGCTGGCCCCACCATAGCTGCCTGCTGATGCACCAGTCGCGCACATTCTCCATCCAGTGACGATATACATTCCTGTACTTATCCGGAAACAGCCTTACGGTGTCATTCATCACCGCATCAAGCGCCGGCTTTGAGATATCCTTCATACTGAGGAACCACTGCAGGGAGAGCTTCGGCTCGATGATGGCGTGCGTGCGCTCTGACCTGCCGATTTTGTTTATGTAATCCTCAACTTTCACCAGTGCGCCTGTGCGGCGAAGCTCCTCCTCGGCAAGCTTCCTGGCCTCAAAACGGTCTGTGCCGGCGAACATGCCTGCCACCTCCGCAATGGTACCATTGTCATTGAAGATATCAATGCTCTGAAGGTTATACTTCAGGCCGATCTCATAATCGTTTATGTCATGCGCGGGAGTGATCTTGAGACATCCCGTACCAAACTCCATGTCAACATACTCATCGAAAATGAAAGGCACCTCGCGGCCGGTCATCGGGACGATCACCTTCTTCCCCTTCATGCGGGCATAACGTTCGTCATTAGGGTTGGCACATACAGCAGTGTCACCCAGGATGGTCTCCGGCCTGGTGGTGGCCACCATGACAAAATCATCCTCGCCGACCACTTTATACCGGACATAATAGAGCTTCGACTTTTCCTCGGTGTAGATCACCTCCTCGTCGGAGACAGCGGTGAGCGCCTGGGGATCCCAGTTGACCATCCTGACACCGCGGTAGATGAGACCCTTGTTGTAAAGATCGACAAAGACCTTTATGACTGACCTGTACCGCTCATCATCCATGGTGAATAGTGTGCGGTCCCAGTCACATGACGCTCCCAGCCTCTTGAGCTGCTCGAGGATTATCCCACCGTGCCTGTGAGTCCACTCCCATGCATGATCAAGGAACTGCTCACGCGTCAGCGATTTCTTTTCAATCCCTTCGCTGCGCAGCTTGGCAACCACCTTGGCCTCGGTGGCAATGCTGGCATGGTCGGTACCGGGCACCCAGCATGCATTGAACCCGAGCATGCGGGCACGCCTGATGAGCACATCCTGTGTTGTGTTGTTGAGCATGTGTCCCATGTGGAGCACACCTGTCACATTCGGCGGAGGTATGATAATGGTGTACGGCTCGCGGTTGTCCGGCGTACTGCGGAAAAACCCCTTTTCCATCCAGTAACTGTACCACCTGCCCTCGGCTGATGCGGGCTCATATTTTGAAGGAATTTCTGTCATGGGATTTGCGATGTACTATCTGAGATTTGCGATTTGGGATGTGAGATTTGCGATATATAGGCGGACAAAATTAATATTTTGTTGCCATTATGGAAAAAGTGGCGGGGCTAATGCTTAAAATCATAGTTCAGTTATATGAATTTGAATACATTTGCGGCGTTGAACAATCAGGGTTTTCTAAAATTTAACTGTCATGCCAAAGATCTCTGAAAAGGCCGGGAAAATGCCGGCATCACCGATTCGTAAGCTCGTTCCGTATGCCGAGGAGGCAAAACGGAGAGGAGTAAAAGTGTACCATCTGAACATCGGACAACCCGACATACATACTCCCGAACCGGCTCTTCAGGCCCTGAAGAACATGGATCTCAAAGTAATTGAATACACCCATTCTGCAGGAAATGAGTCTTACCGGCGGAAACTGGCTCACAGTTATACAAAGATCGGTATAGAGATTGACCATACGGAAATCATAGTCACCACAGGCGGATCGGAGGCAGTGCTCTTTGCATTCATGTCATGCCTCAATCCGGGTGAAGAGGTAATCACCTTCGAACCCTTCTACGCAAACTATAACGGCTTTGCAACCGCAGCCGGCGTCACAATCGTACCTGTCAGATCATACATCGGGGATGAATTCGCTCTCCCCCCTATCGCTGAAATAGAAAAGAAAATCACCCCGAAGACAAAGGCAATCCTGATTTGCAACCCCAATAACCCGACAGGTGCTTTATACTCCAGGGAGGAGCTGGTGCAGCTTGGCGAAATAGTCAGAAAGCATGACCTCTTCCTCTTCTCAGACGAGGTCTACAGGGAGTTCTGCTACGGCGCCGAACATTTCTCTGCCATGCAGCTCGACGGCATCAGGGAGAATGTTGTGCTGCTTGACTCGGTATCAAAACGCTACAGCATGTGTGGCGTCCGTATCGGCGCACTCATAACCCATAATAAGGAGGTTCTGTCTGCTGCTCTCAAATTTGGCCAGGCAAGGCTCTGCCCTCCGGAACTGGGACAGCTTGTGGCCGAGGCCGCCATTGATACCCCGAAGGAATACTTCCGGGAGGTCTATGACGAGTATATAGCCCGCCGTGACTTCATGGTCAATGCCCTAAACAGGATGCCCGGCGTGTACTGCCCGCTTCCACGTGGCGCATTCTATACTGTTGTGAAGCTGCCGATAGACGACTCCGACAGGTTTGCACAATGGCTGCTAGAGGAATTCAGCTACAAAAACCAGACGGTGATGGTGGCACCCGCCACGGGATTTTACTTCACCCCCGGCGCCGGCAAGAACGAGGTGAGGGTGGCATATGTGCTGAAGATTGATGACCTCCGTAATGCCATGGAAACACTGGCCGAGGCGCTGAAAGTCTACCCGGGAAGGGTGGGTTGAGAATAAGGCAAGAGGCAAGAGGCAACAGTGTTGACAACAACATTGTTTTCTTGTGGCTATTAACAAGCAGGTTATCATAAACCTACACTACTGCCAGCTGCCTGCTGCCTGCTCTACTTGTGTACCCGCCTGATGAACTCCTCCACCTCCGGCACGCCTCCCTGGTAAACGAGATAACCATTATACGGCTCCCGCTCTGTGATCTCACCATTGATCGGGGTAAGCATGATCCGCTTCACCTCCTCCAGGTCATCGGTCTGCCCCAGCGCCCAGCCAAGCTTGACCCAGGCTACCTCAGGCAGCATATTCCCGAGGGGAATGACACCCTTGGCCATCATGTCACGACCGGTCTCATAGACAAACATGTGGACATATCCCCAGATGGTCTGCAGGGTCATGTAAACAGCCACATTCTCCTTCTGTGCCCTCTCCAGTGCAGGGTAAAGCTCCCTGTTAACATGTCCAAGTCCGGTGCCCACTATGATGATACCCTTGTACCCGTTGTCAATCAGTGAGTGGACCATGTCTGCCTTCATGTGCGGATAGAAATAGATCATCGTCACATTCTCCTCGAAATAAGGCATGATCTTTACATTTCTGTCGGAACGCCTCGGGTTGTAGTCGCGCTTGATGGGCTTTACCTCTCCCCTCCTTACGGTAGCCACCGGTATGTCGCCTATGGTCCTGAAGGTGGAACGGTATGAGCTGTGCATCTTGCGCACCCTGGTGCCACGGTGGAGGAACCCGTATTCATCGCTGGTAGGTCCGAACATGCAAACCAGTACCTCTGCGATATCTCCGTGACCTGCGGCCGTGGAGGCATGTATAAGGTTCAGCGCCGCATCTGACGAAGGCCTGTCGGACGAACGCTGTGAACCCACAAGCACAATGGGCACGGGTGAGTCCTGAATCATGAACGACAGCGCAGCCGCAGTATGGTGCAGCGTGTCTGTTCCGTGACCTATCATAATGCCGTCAATACCGTTGGCAATCTCGTCACCTATTGCCTTTGCTAGTATCTTGTACTGATCCGGCCCCATGTTCTCACTGAATACGGCAAAGAGCTTCTCGGTCCTTATGTTGCAGACATCAGCGAGCTCAGGCACTGCACCGTAGAGTTCACCCGGGGAGAATGCCGGGATAACGGCACCGGTCCTGTAATCAAGCCTCGAGGCAATGGTTCCCCCGGTACCGAACAGCTTCACATTGGGCTTGTCGTCAGAATATGGAAACTCCTTTTCCGGTATTTTGTAATTGGCCTTGTTGAAGCCGGTCTCGGTCATCCTGATAATGGTGGTGATGTCAATACCTACATTGTAACCGCTCTCAATCTTGATCACGATGTGCAGGTCGTCATTGTTTTCTGACCGTGGCAGGACGGTTCCCCTGAACAGACCGCGGGTAGTCTCAATTTCACTCTGACCCCAGACCCTGACATTGAATTTTTTTAGCACTGCCAGCGCTTCACCCCTGTATCCCTGGAAAAAATCTTCTGCCATGTTTGTCAGCCCCTAACTTCAACAATTTCAGACACTTTCTTTCTCACTTCAGAAAGCCTCAAGGTACCTACGGCTTTCATATGCAGCTGTCCCATTATCCACTCCTCAATGCCTGCCATGCTGCCATTGTAGCAAACTTCCGGGAACCGGTCTGCCAGGACTTTTATCTCATCCCTTATCTCATCCATTGTAATACGGCGAAGG
The DNA here is from genome assembly GCA_025454815.1 of Bacteroidales bacterium. Taxonomy (GTDB): domain Bacteria; phylum Bacteroidota; class Bacteroidia; order Bacteroidales; family VadinHA17; genus SR-FBR-E99. Next base: position 8,766 of record JALONR010000047.1, read on the forward strand.
CCTGTGGCAGTCAGAACAGCCCTGAAATCCGGAGAGGGTACTGCAACAACAGCCGGGAGCATTATCCGCGCCACCGGCGGAAGCAGACTTTCCTCTTTCAGGAACGCAAAAAGATCATAAAGCCTTTCGGTACTGAATCCCTGTGCCACCCTTCCCCTTCCCTGAAGACTGCGGAACCGGTGACCGATCAGTATTCCCGCTTCCCGGCGGTCAAACCCGAGGTCATTGCCGATACGGTCAATAATCCCCACCAGGTCCTTGCTCAGCAGGTAATGCCATGTGTCTTCGGGCAGGTCCCACTCCTTCATCTGGCGGAAGCGCATTGCAACATCCACCGGCAGGTCCCTGCCCAGCCTCTCCAGCATTTCTGTTGTGACAGCAATAGGCTGGGAATCAGTATCAGGATACATGCGATCGCGTCCCGGCAGTACCCTCTCAAACATCGTTGTACCATCCTCAAATGCCTTGCGTGTTTCATTGGGAACACCCTCAAAGGCGAGACGGATCCGTTCCTCGATGGTCTCGAGTGCGGTGGGGATATCGTCAGCCGGACCCCACAATATGATCTGAGCATCTTCAGGTGCTGCAGAAAGCCATATTGCCACCTCCGGGAAGAGGCTGTTGAAGTTGATCCCGGCAATCTCTTCCGAGTGAATCATATTCGGCTTTTCGATGCATGCTATCACCTTCAGCCTGTCACTTATCTCGTCGGCAAATATGCGACCGGGCTGGGTGAAGTGCGAGAGAATTCCCCTGCATCCAGGCAGGTTCACCGCCATCACCTTCTCACCCCTGTCGAGAGCCGCCCTGACAGGTGCAAAATGATACATCACCTCCTTTTCGGTGATCTCCCGTGACCGGATGGTCCACTCTGCCGGATTATCCGTTATCTTACCCAGCCTTGCCCGTATATTAAGCAGCGCATACTGTCTGAACGCTTCATTGTGCGACAGTTCGGGAATCCATTTGATATGGGCCACTCCCTTGATCTCCGCCCTGCTGCCTCCCTCGCAGCTGACGTTCACATCTTCGCGCGCAGCGCCCATGCCCGTGCGAACCTTCCCGGTACTGCGGTTAAGGAACCTGATATACTCCGCTGCCTCAGCCAGCTCATCTGGCGTCAGGCAGTCAGGGTAGGTAACCGTCTCAATCAGAGGCATACCCAGCCTGTCAGTCTTGTAAATCCGCCTGTGCCCGATATCTGACACCTCGCGGCAGGAGTCCTCCTCAAGACTCAGCTGTATCAGCCTTACCTTTTTGTTGCGCAGCTGCAGTTCACCTTCAACGCTGATGATTGCAGAACGCTGGAATCCGGTGGGGATGCTTCCGTCAAGATATTGCTTCCTTGTTATATGTACCTCCCCCACAATGTTCATCCTCGCTGCAAGGGCAATGCTGATGGCAATATCCAGCGCCTCCCTGTCAATTGGAAACGGTGGTGTGTCATCTACCTCATAGGTACAGGCCGTCTCGTTATTTATCCGGTAGGTGATCTCCTTGCGCGTCCTGAACTCCATCAGCGCGGTGCCGTCATAGACACCCATCTCGCTCAGAGTGGGCCTCATGTGACGGATCACCTCCGCATCAAAATCATTGTCATCATGGTAAATGCCTGCCGGACAGCGACAGAAAAGCTTACTCTTCGTCTTCAGCTGCTGGTGCACCTCAAGACCTGATTTGAAGCCGATCCGCTTATAATCATTAAGCGTCGCCTCCTTACGGCTCACATAGCCGATCTCCTCCTTCGTTCTTTCGTAATTTTCCCGCGGATCAATCAACGACATACCATTTGACATTGCAATTGCAATTTACACACAAGCGGGGAGAATTGGAAGTGCCCATCAGAAGAAAGTTTGCGCAACTTTCAGCAACACTGTGATTACCTTCAGGAGGATTGAAATTATGTGGAAATTGCTCTGCCGCGATTTATAAAATCAACACTGCGGGAGAAAAATGGCATTTGCATTCAGACAGGATCTGCTTAAAAATATTAAGTTTGTATCAGGCTGATTATCAATCGTATCTTATCGCCTTCACCGGTGTTATACGGGCTATCAGCTGAGACGGGATAAGGAGCATCAGGATGATGGCAATCATCGTACCGGCGTTGAGAAGTACGATATGGACCGGGTCAAGGTTAATAGGGACGCTTTTGAGATAGTATGACGACGGGTCAAGGGTGATCATTTCGGTTTTCAGCTGGAGCATGGCAAGACCGATGCCGATGACATTGCCCCATAAAAGCCCTTTGGCGGTAAGCCAGGCTGCCTGGTATAAAAACACGTTTCTTATCAGCTTGTTCCCTGCGCCCAGTGCCTTAAGAACGCCGATCATGTTGGTCTTTTCAAGGATCAGGATCAGCAGCCCCGATATCATATTGAAACCGGCCACAAGTATCATCAGCACCAGGATTATGATCACGTTGGTGTCCTGGAATCCAAGCCAGTCGAATATCTGCGGATAACGTCCCCTTATATTTGTAACCTTGAGCTGCTCCTCTTCCTCGGCAACACGGTAACCGATGGCATCACGGACAACATCGGTCATATAGTCAAGGTTGTCAAAGTCATTGATGAAGATCTCAAACCCGGAGACCTGGTCTGCACTCCAGCCGTTGAGGCTCCTGATATGGTTTATGTCACAGAAAAGATAGGTCTTGTCGAACTCCTCGAGGCTGGTCTCGTAAATCCCCTTTATCGTGAATTTCCTCATCCGGGGAGGGTCCTGTACAAAAAACATGGAGAAGGAATCACCCAGCCTGAGGCCGAGCATGTCTGCCACCTTTCGTGATATGATCACTTCATCGCTCCTTGCAGTATCCGTTACGGTGATTGGCTCCCCTTCAACCATGTTCGACGTGAAAAAACTCCAGTCATAGTCGCTGCCAATCCCCTTCAGAACCACCCCCTGGATGTTTTCGTCAGTCTTGATGATGCCCGCCTTTGTGGCGAAGATCTGTACGTTCCTTATCCCGGGATGAGCGCGGATCTTTGCGACGAATGGCTGGTCTGCACTGACCGGGATGGTTTCATATGAGAGGTTGGCGTCGAAGTTGACAACCTGGATGTGTGCCCCGAAGCCCGCTACCTTGTCACGGATCTGCTGCTTGAAGCCGGTAAGGATAGAAACTGCCATGATCATCACTGCCAGACCGAGGGCTATCCCGATGATGGCTATCACGTTTATGGGACGTGAAAAGGCCGTACCCCTGTTGCGGTCCCTGATCAGGCGGCTGGCTATGAAGGTTCCGATTGACATCGCGGTAAAATTAAGAATTAAGAGTGAAGAATCAGTTATTCTGCGAGAACTGTTGCAGATAAAGACGCCGGGGATAATTCCGCCTTTTATTTATCTTTACCGTAAACCTGACAGACATGAAAAATCTCACAATCCCTGTTTTGCTGATTGCCCTGGCCGTGGTGTCCTGCTCATCTGACAGCAAGGAGACAGTACTCATGACAGGAGCCGAAAGAACCGGTGAATATCTCCCGCTCGTAACAGCTAAGAAGGTGGCAGTGGTTGCAAACCAGACTTCAATGGTCGGAAAGACCCACCTGGTTGATACGTTGCTCTCCTCAGGGATAGATGTCAGACTGATTTTTGCCCCGGAACATGGTTTCAGGGACCTGGCCGATGCAGGTGCGGTGATCACCTCGGGAGCCGACCCCGTAACGGGCATCGAAGTGATCAGCCTTTATTCGTCTAAGAAGAAGCCCGCACCTGAGGATCTCGACGGGATTGACGTCGTCATCTTCGATATCCAGGATGTGGGTACCCGGTTTTACACCTATCTTACCACAATGTGCTATGTGATGGAGGCATGCGCAGAGAACGGGAAACCATTCATTGTACTTGACCGGCCCAACCCGAACGGATATTATGTTAACGGACCTGTTCTTGATACCGCAGGCTACACCTCTTTTGTAGGGATTCATCCGATTCCCGTGGTACATGGGATGACCTTCGGCGAGTATGCCGGCATGGTCAACGGCGAAGGGTGGCTTGCGGGAGGTATCCTGTGTGACCTGCAGGTCATTAAATGCAGCAATTATACTCATGACACGATGTACCAGCTGCCTGTAATCCCGTCACCCAACCTGCCCGATATGAATTCAATCTACCTCTACCCCTCTCTCTGTTTCGCAGAGGGGACGGTTCTTTCATGCGGCAGGGGAACCGACTTCCCCTTCCAGGTGCTGGGTGCGCCGGAGATACCTGACACCGGATTCAGCTTCACACCAAAGCCTTCCTTCGGATCATCCAATCCCAAATACAATGGCATTACATGCTTCGGCATTGACCTCCGCAATGCCCTGGCTGAAGGGATTGTGCCAAAGCCGGAGATGAATATCGGCTGGATCATCGACATGTACAATGCTTACCCTGACAAGGAGAAGTTCTTCAACGGATATTTCAATACCCTGGCGGGGAGCAGCACGCTGCGCGAACAGATCATCAGCGGCATGAGCGCCGAAGCAATCAGGGAAACATGGAAGGAGGGACTTGATAAATTCAGGATTATCCGCGCAAAATACCTCTTGTACGAGTAAATAAGACGAGTGATTTTTCACCCTGGATTAAAGCCGGAATCATTCCAGGCGGCGGGAATAAAGGCCTTCCGTTACCGGCATTGACTGCATGCCGACTGCCGACATTACCCTTGTCTTCCCTGCAATATGGCTGATTCGCTATCCGCCCCTCTATTGCCTTACTTTATATTCCGGTAATGCTCGTACCGCTCCAGGATATCAGCCACGTAGGCATTGACAGCCACACCCTGCCTCAGCCTGCCGTTTCTTACAACGGGATCGGCATAGAAGGCCGGATCTGCCTTGCGCTCAAGAAACAGTGAGACATTGTCTTCCCACCTGCCTGAATCAAGGCCATTCTTTTCTGCCAGCCTGATGGCATCAATAACGTGACCGTGACCTGCATTGTATGATGCAAGAATGAACTTGACCCTTTCATCGGGATCGGATACCCACTGACTGAAAAGCCTGTCAAGCATCCTGATGTAACTGATGCCGGCACGGATATTATTCTCAACCGACCTCGTCACATCATAGCCGAAGTGAAGCCCGGTCTCAGGCATCACCTGCATCAGTCCGTATGCCCCCCGGGGCGATGTGACCGACGGATTGAACCTCGACTCCTGGTAGATAAGGGCTGCAACAAGACGCCAGTCCCATCCTATGCTGTCACTGTAGTTCTTGATGATATCATCAAAGGGTGATACCTTCCCGCCTGAGCTGGTGGCAAAAAACTCCGATGAAACCATGGAGGCCGGCCTGGCCCCGCTGAAATACTTCCTCTCGAGCCTTGCGTACTCCCGCGTGGTCTTGAATCCCATGATCCAGCTGTTGAGCTCGGTGACAAGAGCAGTGGTTCCCTCCTTGCGCACGCTCCACGCAATGTTGAGCGGGAAGCTGACAGGAGTTGACATGTCAAGCTCAGGGTAGAGGGAGCCGATGATATTCGACATATAGTCATCACAAATGGTATACCCTATTTCACCCCTCGCCACCTGGCGTGCAAGCTCCTCGGCGTCATAAGGAACCTCAATGACACCTATATCCATACCTGACTCACGCTCCAGGTTATAGAGCCGCTGAGCATACGAAGATCCTTTTTGTACGTAGACAGTCTTTTCCGCAAGATCAAGCTGGTTCCTGACCAGCTGTTCCGCGATCGTTTTTTCTGTCATCTTTCCCCAGCCGTTGGGTTTGCGCTGCACCAGCACCTGGCTCGTCTGAATCAGGGGTTCGGTGAACTGCATCATCTCCTTGCGGTCGGCGCTGACACTGAGGCCAATGGCCACCAGATCAACCTTACCCGACTGCAGATAGCCGAGAGCTTCATCTATATCATTGCTTGTAACTATCTCAAGTCCAAGTTCCAGGTGATCTGCAAACTTCTTGAGCAACTCGAAATGAAAGCCCATCGGCTCTCCCTTGTAGATGAAGTAGCTCGTCTGGTTCACATTCGTGACAGCCCTGATCTTGCCTTCGGCGAGGATTGCATCAAGATCCCTCGGCTGCACAGAATCGGTGTAAACCAATCTGTTCTCCTTCTCACAGGAGATTACTGACAGAAAAACAATAAATAAGAACGAAATAAACTTCCTCAATACCTAAACAATTAGTCCGACAATTCAACAATCCTCTACCGGTATTGTTTACGCCGCAAAGATAATATAATTATTTTAATCATAGAAAGTCCACGCCAGGCCGTACTTTATCATCCTGATATTCAGCGGATAAGCCGGAACGAGGAAATATTCATAACCGGTCAGGCCCGAGTTAAGGTGATCGGCCATTATGAAAAACCTGGTACGTTTAACTTTAAGGTTCAGAAAGGCATTGATATACGGATAGTTACCGATCTGTGTTTCGGTCTGGCTAAAATATCTGCCCGTGGCGGGCATGTAATTCAGTGGATAATAAGGGGTATGGATCATTGCTTCGGCCCCAAGCTGGAAACTAAGCTCCCCACCCGTGGATCTGAAGTTGAAGACGTGGCTGAAGAAGAGGGCACTTCGGGCTGTAACAAACGGCAGATCAAGCACATCTGTATTGGTGCTCTGCTGAAGAAGCACGGTGTTGTCAAGGTGCAGTTTCCAGACCACGAACTCTTTTTTCGCGGTAAGCGCCAATATTGACAGCCCGCCCTCATTCTGCGACGGAATTGCCCCGGTTCCCATGCGTATAAAGTTATCAACAATGGCATAGTTGAACCTGAGGCTCAGCCTAAGGTCAGGCCACTGAAGCGAAGAGCCTGCCATGAGCCTGAACTCTCTTTTGGCATCAAAGTCCCAGGAGAAGTTGTTTGACCCCCATGAGTGATACCAGAAAGAGGGTGTATAGCTTGCAATTGTGCCTGTGGCATCCCAGGTGATGATACCCAGTTTTCCCGTTTCAAACTCCTTGTATATACGGCCGTCAATGATGAAGTCGCCGGCCCTGTAACCCTGGAACCAGAGATCGCCGGAGGCAGCCCAGCCGAATTTGCTCCCTATATTGTTGAAAACTTTTCCCGTCAGAACAAGGGAACTCATGGTATGCTTCACCGTATCGGGCCTCGTAAGGGTGTCGCCGGGCATAATCTGCCCAAAGGAACGGAGCTCGCTCCTGATCCCGCCGCCGGCGCCTATCCTGAACCGGTCAGTTCGCCCTGCTGCAAAATCAACCCTGAGAGTGTTGGAGAATATCCTCTCCTGAAGTGAATCAGCAGTTAAACTGCTGTTTATCATTATCGTGTCATACAGATCTGACCGGGGGTACCTGTCGATATATCGACGCCTGTTCCACTCCAGGATTCCGATGTGGGAAAAGGTGACCGGGCCAGTTCTCAGCACCTCGCCGGTGACGGTGTCACGCTTCCCTCCCGGGGCATAGCGCTGCACCATCATCACGTAACGGTTCTTGAGGGTGCTCTTTGCGCCGTTAAGCTCGTTCAGAATAAAGGGGACACCCTCAGGTTCATAAAGGCTCAGATCCTCCGTGTTTACCATCCCGCCGCTCTCCTCTGACTCATGGTTGTTGATCCCTGCCGAGAAATATGCCGTATAGGCATTGCCATTGTATGATCCATGAAGAAGGAAATTCTTGTCAACGGCTTTCTGCACGTTATACTGGCCGATGTTGTATACTATGTCATAGATCAGCCCGAAGTTCAGGAACCTGTTGACGTTCTGCGAGTGTCTTACCCGGAAGGTCTGTTCAGCCACGCTGCGTGCCCCTCCATTTGACCACTTCAGCTCCGTAAAAGGAACATGGGTATTGATAAACAGGGTGTTGGCCGGGGTAAACATGAATGGCAGGTAATGTGCATAGAGGAACCTGTCAGGCTTCCATTCACGGTCGAAGAAGTTGATCTGGTAGAGGGGAAGGCCGTAGTTGCCGGTGTAGGCATTGAAATCGGAAAACTTATCCGCCGCTCTGTACCGGTTGAAGAGTGAAAAGGCGGTGTCAAGCGCCACCGGGATCTCAGTTGTGAAGTCAGGTGACAGAGTCCACTGCCTGGAGCCTTTGGCGAAGGTGGTATCAGTGCCTTGCATCGCTGCCTGAGGTGGTTTGGATCGTGGAGGCAATGCCCCGGAAGGAGGCGCTCCCTGGCGGGCACCGGGTTGTCCCGCAGAAAGGGAGTCTGGCTTTGCTGCCGTGACCGGCGTGCCCCTGACAGTCTTAAGCGTATCCTGTTCCTGTCCTGCGAGAGTCAGCGGCAGGAGAAACAGGAGGATATATAGCAGCAGATTGCGCATCACCGGCAAATTTACTCAAATTGTGGAATAGGCAAGAGACTGCAAAAAGTGGGCCGGACAGAAAAGCTGCCCGGCCCGGTGAACAACAACCATATAATGGCAAAAAACAAAATCAGTCTACATTGTCATTCAGGTATGCATTGTTTTCCCTGATGACAGGCTGGTTATCCTCGTCGAGGGTGAGGGTGAACTTGGAGACCTTGCTCCCGGCAGCCTTGCTGGCATTGTGGATCGCAATCTTTTTCCGCACATATGCCGGTACCTCCTCGAAGTCCTCGATATTGTCACTCATCGACTGCGTGGAAAGCCCCTCGTTCTTGATGACATTCTGCATGTGCTTCAGTTTCCGCAGCGTTCCCTCATTCTTGTCATGCGATGGCGGGGCGGGGCGGGCAGGAGCGGGCGTAATGCTGATGTCACCGTCAGGCTCGAAGTCAATCACCCCCTGGTTAATGGCGGTGCCGGGGGCGGAGATGCCGCGGTCAGTGGTCCGGGATGACCTGACCACATACTGACCGGTGTTCTCGGCGGCGCCTTCGGTGAGGGCCGACTGCTGCGCGGAGTTAAGACTGACAACCTCCTTCCGGCTGTTGGGCTTGAAACCGTCGAGATCAGTGCTGGCTTCGAAGCCGGTGGCCACAACGGTGACGCTGATGGAATCCCCCAGCGACTCCTCGGTAGATAGCCCTCTGATTATCAGGGCGTCATCCGACACAGTCTCATAAACATAATCAGTCAGCTCCCCCAGTTCATCCATGGTGATCTCATTGACACCGGTGCCTGATTTGATATTAAGCAGTATGCTGCGGGCGCCGGTGATGTCATTGGAACTGAGCAACGGCGAGGTCAGCGCCGCCTCGATGGCCCTGGTGGCACGGTCCTCGCCAGAGGCAGTACCTATACCCATCAGCGCCACCCCTGAGTCACGCATTACAGTGTCAACATCGGCAAAGTCGACGTTGATGTAACCGGTGCAGGTGATGATCTCGGCAATGCCTTTCACGGCATTGGCCAGCACATCGTCGGCACGGGCAAAGGCTGCTGAGACTCCCTCGTCACCGTAGATCTGCCGGAGCCGTTCATTATTGATAACGATGAGCGAGTCAACCTTGTCCTTCAGCTCGTTTATCCCGCTGATTGCTAGCTTAATGCGCTGGTTCAGCTCGGAACGGAAGGGGATGGTGACAACGGCAACGGTGAGGTATCCTGCATCCCTGCATGCCTTTGCAATGACGGGAGTGGCTCCGGTGCCGGTGCCTCCCCCCATGCCTGCGGTGATGAATACCATCTTGGTGTTGCCTGAGAGCGCGTTCATGACATCCTCAATGTTCTCTATGGCAGAAGCGCGCCCCCTCTCGGGCTGGCTTCCCGCACCGAGTCCTTCGGTGGTACTCTCCCCTATCTGCACCCTGACAGGCACCGGGCTCTTCATAAGAGCCTGGAGATCAGTGTTGCAGACGATGAAGTTGACATCCTTGATGCCCTTGCGGAACATATGGTTGACGGCATTGCCTCCGCCGCCACCTATGCCCACTACCTTTATTATCGACGACCTGTCTACCGGCAGGTCAAAATTCATCAGATCCTCTGACATGGCTGTTACCTATTTTGAGGGTGAATCATCAAGTTTCTCATCCGTCGCCTCAATGATCCTGTCCCAGATATTTCTGAGTTTATCGCCGAAGGAGCCACCTCCTCTCGGCCTGTCATCATAGTACCTGTCATCCGTCACCGTCTCAACCGGCTCTTCCTTCATCTGCGGAGGAGTGTGCTGGGTCTGCTGCATGACTGGTTCCTTCTTCTTCTCGCCGAAGCGTGCAATGGTCTTGTTCTCCTCAAGATACTCAAGCCCCTTGAGAATCAGGCCAACACTGGTGGCATACATGGGCTGGTTGATCTCTTCCTTGCCTTTGCCTGAGATGTGCACGTTGGGATTCCCGATACGTACATCCATTGCTGTCTTGTACTTGACAAGCTGCGGCAGGTTCTTGAGCAGCGCTCCGCCGCCGGTGATGACCACACCTGCTGTAAGCTTATCGGCGAAGCCGGAGTTCTGTATCTCGAAATTGACCGCATCAAGGATCTCTTCCATCCGGCTCTGAATGATGTAAGCAAGGTTCTTGAACGATATCTCCTTGGGTTCACGTCCGGCGATGCCGGGAATTGACACCACCTTGTTCTCCGGTGCGATGTCGCCAATGGCATAGCCAAACTTGACCTTCAGGTCCTCAGCCTGCTTCTGGAGAATGGAGCACCCCTCCCTGATGTCCTGGGTGACCATGTTGCCTCCGAACGGGATGACCGCTGTATGCCTGATGACATTGTCATAATAGATAGCCACATCGGTGGTGCCGCCACCGATATCAACAAGCACCACACCGGCCTCCTTCTCCTCGTCTGTGAGCACTGCCTCCGACGATGCAAGGGGCTCAAGCACGAGGCTCAGCAGGTTCATGCCGGCCTTGTTGATGCACCTTTCGGTGTTGCGTGCCGAGGAGATCTGGCCGATCACTATGTGGAAATTGGCTTCCAGCCTCTTACCGCAGATACCGATGGGATTATTGATACCCGACTCGTTATCAACGATATAGGTCTGAGGAATGACATGTATTATCTCCTCACCCACATCGATGGGGAGCTTGTACATGTCAGCGGTAAGACGGCGTATGTCGCTTACATCGATCTCCGACTCGTGCGAGTCGCGGGTGATGTATCCGCGCGCCATCTTGCTCTTGATGTGCCTGCCTGCGATGCCTACAAAGACATCGGTAAGGACAAGCCCTGTTCTTTCTTCGAGGTCATCGACGGTTGTGCGTATAGCCTTCACCGTCTCTTCAATATTCAGCACCACACCACGCTTGACCCCTGTTGAGGGTGTGTTGCTCAGACCGAGGATCTCAATACCCCCGTTCCCGTCACTGCGGCCGACAATGGCAACGATCTTCGTCGTCCCGATGTCAATGGCTGCCACTAACTGATCTTTACTGTTCATAGTTCACATATATGGTTGTTCGACAATTATCAATTTCCCTGTTTGTCCTGGTCACCCTTCGCTGTAATCTTCCACAGACCCTTTTCTGTTAATCCTTGAATTATCTTCTCTGGCAGACCACCTGCCCCTTGTATTCAATATTCACCACACGGTACCTGTCCCATCCTGCTACCGGCATTGCATGGCGATAAAAGACCTGGAGATTGTTCAGTTTCTCCTCGTAGTTTTCCACCTTTCCAAGCCTTACAGTGTGGTTCCCAACCCTGGGCACCAGTGTCACCCTTCCGTCACGCGACATGCTGAGCTGGTCAATCATCTCATTCCAGAAGCTGTTGCCCCGGATATAATTTACCAGTTCAAATGCCTTCGCGAGGTTCTCCGTCTTTTCCGAGTCATAAATGCTGGTCCCGTTCATCTGTTCAGCATTGAAGACCATATCAACTTCAAGTATGTGGAGGTTGGGCGTATAGAGATTATGTCTCCTCATTATCACACCCTCACGGTCAATGAAGAAGTCGCCTCCGTATGACGCAACAACCCTCATCACCGGCTCGCGCTGGTCACAGTAGACATGAAGTTTCCTGTCTTCGGAGACATAAACCTCCGCCACCTTCAGCTCAGTGAATGCCCTGAGCCTTTCTTCAAGCTTTGACAGCGGTATATCACTGATCTTCTGGCCGGTGACATGAATACCAGTTGCCCTGAGGGCATTCATTATATCATCCCCGGTGACAAACCGGTGTTTTGATGAGTCACTGATGGTAATGACCACCCCGCCACAAACGGCATCAGCTGACACCCTTTTGATAAACAGCGGGGTCAGGAACAGTGCGGCTCCCACGACAATGGTCAGTATCTTCATCAGCAGGTTCATCCGTTTCTCTCCATTAGCATCTCAGTTATCATCCGTTTCTCTCCATTAGCATCTCAGTTATTGATCTTTAACAGCATCCTCTTGCTTTTTCTTTTGATACTATACTTTTTCTATTCTCTTTTTCCGCATCTCAGTTATCGATCTCTTTTCAAATGATCATGCATTTTTATTCTTCAGCATCTCAGTTATCGGTTCAATGAACCTGTCAATATCCCCTGCCCCTATGGTCAGCAGCAGGCCTTTCTTCAGGTTCTCCAGTGCAGGCAGCAACTCCTCTCTGGTCACAACCTTCACATGGCGGTTCTTCATCATGGCGGCGATCATGTCTGAAGATACCCCCTCGATGGGTTTCTCCCTTGCCGGGTAGAGGCAGCACCTCGTCCAGCCTGTCAAGCGCTTCCGCGAAGCCTTCGGCGAAGTCACGTGTACGTGTAAAGAGGTGAGGCTGGAAGATGCCCGTGACATGCCTCCCCGGCCAGAAATCACGTACAGCGCTGACCAGCGCGTTGATCTCCTGTGGATGATGGGCATAATCATCAATATAAATGATCTCTTTACCGGAATACCTTATGTCAAACCTGCGCACCACCCCCTGGTATGAGCCGAGGGCACTGCGGATGAATTCGGGAGTCACGCCGGCACACCAGGCTGCGGCTGCGGCTGCAGTGGCATTCAGGATATTGACCATACCCGGAAGCCGGAGACGGATCTCCCTTACAGGCTCATCCGGTGTGATGATGTCAAAGATGTAGCACCCCTCCTCCTTCCTGATGTCAGATGCCCTGAATGAGGCCTCCGCGCCGGTGCCGTAAGTGTAGATTGTTGCATCACCTGGCAGCCGGAGCGAGCATCCGATGTTCTCGTTGATTATCAGTGTACCGCCGGGACGAACCCTGTGACAGAACTCACCGTAGGCTTCAATCATCGATTCGGCATTACCGTATATATCGAGGTGGTCCGGGTCAATGGCTGTCACAACGGAGATAAGAGGGGAGAGATGCAGGAATGAGCGGTCGAACTCATCGGCCTCCATAACGGTAAAACGACTTTCAGAGAGAAGGAGGTTGGTATCGTAGTTCCTGGATATGCCGCCAAGGAAGGCGGAACAGTCGACAGGCGAGGAGTTCAGTATATGGGCGGTCATTGTGCTGACCGTGGTCTTGCCATGCGTTCCTGCAACAGCGATGGCATCAGTGTCACGCGATATGATACCGAGGATCTCGGCACGCTTGTAGATGGCATAACCGTTGTCCCTGAAGAAGTTAAGAAGGATATTATCCTTCGGGATAGCCGGAGTGTACACTATGAGAACCTTGTCATTCTCCTCAGGTTTCGAAAAAAGAACGGGGAGTGAGTCAATGGTGTCTTCATAGGTGATTGAACATCTCTCATCTTCCAGCTTTGTTGTCAGTGGACTTCTTGTCCGGTCATAGCCGCAGACGATGTATCCCTGCGAGAGGAAATAGCGGGCAAGGGCACTCATCCCTATTCCTCCAATCCCGAGAAAATAAATCCCTTCTATATTTGTCAGTCCCCTCATCTTCTGACCATTTTCAAAACCTCGCGGGCTATTACTTCATCAGCGTCGCGGATTGCCATTTTCCTTATGTTTTCCGAAAGTGAATTTCGCTTTGCGGTGTCACCCACCAGCTCCAGTGCCGTTGGTACCAGCTTCTCCCTGGCGTCGGCATCCCTCACCAGCAGTGCGGCGCCGTGGTTCACCAGCGCCATGGCGTTATGCGTCTGGTGATCCTCAGCCACGTTGGGCGATGGCACCAGTATTACAGGCTTGCCCACAAGCGCCAGCTCGGAGATGGTGCCTGCGCCGGCACGGGATATTATCACGTCCGCGGCGGCATAGGCCAGGTCCATGCGGTTGATGAAGCCGGTGACCATGATGCGGGTGACACCCTCAGCCTCAGCCGCGTCGCGCATGCGGTCATACCATTGACTGCCCGTCTGCCATATCATCTGCACCCCCGAGGTCTCTATCCGGCCTATGCCGCCGCTGACACTCCCGTTGATCGTGCCGGCACCGAGCGAACCGCCCAGCACAAGTACCACCGGCATTCCCGGCTCGAGTCTGAAGTGCTGTAATGCTTCGCTGCGCAGCGAGGCCAGGTTGTCATACGCCTGCCTGACCGGATTGCCCGTCAGCATGATCTTATCCTTCGGGAAGTATTTATCCATCCCCTCATAGGCCACACAGATTTTCTCTGCCTTCTTCGCAAGAAGCTTGTTGGTAACCCCTGCATAACTGTTCTGCTCCTGTATCAGTGTAGGTATGTTACGCTGCTGAGCCTGCTTCAGAACCGGTCCGGATGCATATCCGCCCACCCCCACAACTGCATCAGGCACAAACTTTCTTATTATCTGTCCTGATTTGATCATACTCCGGAAGAGCCTGAAGGCCACGCTGATGTTCCTTATGCTGACACCCCTGACCAGTCCGGCCACCGGCAGGCCCACAATCTCATAACCTGCCTCCGGTACCTTCTGCATCTCCATCCTCCCCTCGGCGCCTACAAAAAGTATCTTCACTCCAGGCTCAATCCTCCGTAGGGCATTGGCAATGGCAATGGCAGGGAAGAGATGGCCGCCAGTGCCTCCCCCGCTGATGATGATTTTTATATTTCTCCCTTCCGCGTTCATGCCACAACCCTGTCAGTCTGTTCCACGTCCGACAGTTTCTCCTGCCGCTCACGTGCATTCATCACCCTCGAGACACTGAGTATCGCACCAAGCGAGAAGCTGATGACCATCACCGAGGTACGCCCCCAGCTTATCATCGGCAGCGTCTGCCCCGTCACCGGGAAGAGTCCCACCGCCACCAGCATGTTCAGGAACGCCTGGAATACTATCATGACGGTCAGTCCAAGCACCATCAGGGCCGGGAACGCATAGTCACATTTTCGCGCTATCTGCACACCCCGGAACATCAGCGCCAGGTAAGCCATTATCACTATCACCGCCCCGAAGAGCCCGTACTCTTCGACAATAATTGCAAATATGAAGTCGGAGTTCGACTGCGGCAGGAGGTTTCTCTGTGTGCTCTTTCCCGGCAGCTTGCCGAATAGCTTGCCGGTGGAGATGGCTATCTTGGCCTGGTTGGCCTGGTAGTCAGCATCAGGAGTGCTCTCGCCGCTGAAGTATGCCTCAATACGGTTCTTCCACACCTGTACCCTGTTGTCATCCTTCTTGAATACCAGCAGCAGCGAGGCGAAGAGTATCACCCCTGCCAGTCCCATGCCGGCATAGGTCAGCAGGAACCTGAAAGGCACCCTGCCAATGAAAAGAATGATCATGCTGATCATGAAGATCATGACAGCGGTTGAAAGGTTCTCTGACATGATCAGAACGCAGACAATACCCACCGGAACCACCAGCTTCATTGTCACCACGCTGAAGTTGTTGAGGTCATGCTGATAGACAGTAAGCCCACGTGCCAGGTAAATCACCAGTGCCACCTTCGCCAGGTCAGAAGTCTGAAGCCTCAGCCCGATGACCGGTATCTCAAGCCAGCGGGTGGCCTCGTTGATGCTCACCCCGGCAAAAAGTGTAAACACAAGCAGTATCACCGACACAACCAGCCCGATGGTGGCAAACTGCATATATTTAATATAAGGTATCCAGTGAGTGACAACAATGATCAGCAGGCCCAGCATCAGCATGATGAACTGGGTGCGGAGGAAATAGAATGTGTTACCATGATGCGACGAATAGGCCACGCCTACCGACGAGCTGTAAACCGACAGCAGCGACAGCAGCATGAAGAAGGCGATGAGTCCCCACAGGTACCTGTCGCCCCTGAAAAACCTCTTTATCGTTACATCTGCCATATTAAAGGTTCCTTACACACATTTTGAATTGCCTTCCGCGGTCCTCATAATTCTGGAACAGGTCAAAGCTGGCACATGCCGGCGAGAGCAGGACCGTATCGCCCTTGTGAGCAAGGTAATAGGCTGACTTAACGGCCTCCTCCATTGAGCCTGTCTCGACGATAGTTGGCACCATGTCGCCGAAGGCGCTGATAATCTTTGAATTATCCTTACCGAGGCAGACTATGGCCTTCACCTTCTCCTTAACCACCGTGAAGAGCTCGCTGTAGTCATTACCCTTGTCAATCCCTCCGGCGATCCAGACAACGTCTGTTTTCATGCACTCCAGTGCATACCAGGTGGAGTTGACGTTTGTGGCCTTCGAGTCGTTTATAAAGTTTATTCCCGCTACCATGATGACAGACTCAAGCCTGTGCTCCACTCCCTGGAAGTCTGCCAGACTCTCGCGTATCGTCTCCTTGCGGATGTTGAGAACCTTTCCGGCGATGGCTGCCGCCATCGAGTTGTAGGTATTATGGCGTCCTTTCAGCGCCAGGTCATGAATGGTCATAAGGCTGGTTTTTTCGGTTATGTTTAGTATCAGGTTTTCGTTTTCAACACATGCTGCCATCCCCTCACACCTGTCAATTGCGAAGGGGAGTGAACGGGAGGTCAGGGTGCGCGCAGCCACCTCCCTGGCGGTAACGGGGTCATCAGCACACCAGATGAAGCTGTCAGCTTCAGTCTGGTTTTGTATGATCCTCATCTTGGAGTTTACATAGTTCTGCATCTCGTGGTCATACCTGTCGAGATGATCGGGGGTGATATTCATCAGGATGGCTATCTCGGCCCTGAAGTCATACATGCCGTCAAGCTGGAAGCTGCTCAGTTCAATCACATAGTAGTCGTATCCGCCCTGTGCCACCGCCATCGCGAAGCTGTTCCCAACGTTGCCGGTCATCGCAACATTAAGCCCGGCCTTCTTCATCATGTGGTAAATCAGGTTGGTGGTGGTGGTCTTGCCGTTGCTTCCCGTAACGCAGACCTTGAAGGCATCGGTATAGCGACCGGCAAACTCTATCTCGGAAATAACCGGGATACCCTTTTCGCGTATTGCCACAACCAGTGGAAGGTCCTCGCGCAGGCCGGGACTCTTAACCACCTCGCCGGCGTTCATGATCAGATCCGGTGTATGCCTGCCCTCTTCAAAAGCAATATTGTGCGAGACAAGTATCTCGCGGTATTTCTCCTTAATCGTGCCGCTGTCGCTCACGAAAACGTCAAATCCCTTCTGCTGAGCAAGCACGGCTGACCCCGCACCGCTCTCTCCCGCACCCAGTATTACAATTCGTTTGTTCATTCTCTGTAGTTTCTTCTCGGTTCCCTCGCCCGGTTCGCCCAGCGCTCTGTCTTCAATTCCACCTGGCCGGGAACTCTTCTTTCATCTTATCAGTATCATCTCACTCATTTCTTTCTCTGTCACTTTTCAGCCTTCGCTGCGCCCTGCGCTTCTCTATCGTATCTTCAATGTCACCACGCTGATCACCGCCAGTATGATGGCAACTATCCAGAATCTTGTTACAATTTTCGGTTCGGCATATCCCTTCTTCTGATAATGGTGGTGCAGCGGCGCCATGAGGAAGATGCGTCTCCCTTCTCCGTATTTCCGTTTGGTCCGCTTGAACCAGCTCACCTGCAGCATCACCGAGAGGCTCTCCACGAAGAAGACTCCGCAGAGGATGGGTATCAGAAGTTCTTTTCTTATCACAATGGCGAAGACGGCGATGATCCCTCCCAGGGTGAGGCTGCCGGTATCGCCCATGAATACCTGCGCCGGGTATGAGTTGTACCAGAGGAAGCCCACAAGTGCTCCCGCGAAGGCTGCGGCGAAGACCACAAGCTCGCCGATATTCGGCAGGTACATAATATTAAGGTAGTTGGCGTAGATGATGTTACCGGATACATACGCCAGTATCCCGAGGGTGACCCCGGCAATGGCACTGGTGCCGGTGGCCAGGCCGTCAAGCCCGTCGGTGAGATTGACTCCGTTCGAGACGGCCACCACAACAAATATCACCATGGCCATGAAAACAAGCCATCCGAGCAGTTGCTTCGTTTCGCCTTTGGCGAAGGGAACAAGCCAGGAATAATCGAACTCATTGTTCTTCACGAAGGGGATGGTGGTCTTGGTTGATTTGACGTTGGCAACACTCACTCCTTCACCCTGGTCGTTGATCCTCCCTGCTTCAGCAACACCCTCCGGCTCATAGTATGCGGCATCCGCCGATGCAACGGTAACCCCTGCCGGCGGAGTCACATTTACCCTCACCACAACATCATCACTGATGTAGAGTGTGAGGGCCACGATGAGACCAAGCCCTATCTGGCCTACGATCTTGAACCTGCCGGCCAGTCCCTCCTTGTTCTTTTTAAATATCTTGATGTAATCATCGAGGAAGCCGATCAGTCCAACCCATATGGTTGTGATGACCATCAGGATGATATATACGTTTTCGAGCCTGGCGAAGAG
>JALONR010000084.1 GCA_025454815.1 Bacteroidales bacterium
TGCCCAGGTCTCTTCCGGCAGTCCGTTCTCCCTGTCGTATTCCACAAATGCCCGTGACATCAGCCTGTACAGGCTTGTTTCAGTTCCGGCCCAGACTGTCCCTTCACTGTCGATAAATGAAACAGCGAGTGTGCCTCCTTCCCAGAAAAATGGTTCAATGGTTGTTGCTTCCCGGCCAAGAAGGTCCGCAAACTGAGGATTTCCGTCAATGAACTCAACATCGGTAACGGGTCCCGAATGTACCTGTTTCAGATTTCCATGGCTGTAACTGTAGGCCCTGAATTCCTCATCAATCAGGTAAACGGTTGAGTCATCCGGAGCTATGGCAATAGCAGTCAGTTTCACACCCCTGAGAGCTGGATTTGCCTCCGTGAAGTTCCTATAGGTTCCCTTTTCAAAGAGGAGAAGAATTTGGGTCTCAAAGTCAATTGATGCGTTAAGCAGGAATGATGCAGTGTCAATGATGACTGCTTTGTTGCCAACCTGTTTGACGCCCAGCGAATCAGGTACCGGGTAGCTTATGAAGCTCTTTCCATTGAACCGGGCCACACCGTTTAATGTTATGGCCCAGATGGTTCCGTTTTCATCCTCCACCACCCTGCCAACCTGGTTTGAAGGCAGTCCGTCCTTCCGGAGGTAGGATATGAAGGTATAACCGTCAAACCTTGCGAGGCCGTTCCTGGTAGGTATCCACAGGTAACCCCGGCTGTCCTGCATCATGTTAGCCAGCTGTGTCTGCGGCAGGCCGTCGTCTGAGGTGTACTCCCTGAACGGGTAGGTCTGCGCGCTGAGAGGGAATCCCGCTGCCGTAAGTGCTATTGTGATCAGAATTATTGCTGCCGTATGAGCGGGTCTGGTTACTTCAGATGTTTCACGTACCCGTACCGGCAGCTTTTCTGGCGCCGGCCGCATCACCCCTCGCAATCTCTTTTCCAGCTTCATTATCAGCGTTCCTCACGTAAATATATCTATTCCGCAAGAGATAAAAAAGCTCCGCAGGGGGATACTTTGACCCGCCTCAATACGGCTAGTCAGGGCAATAGAGTTGTATTCATCCCCGGACCGTGGTTCTGGTGAGCTTTATGTTATCGGGGCACCAGCAGCCAGGCCTCAGGAAAGCCGCTCTGTTTTACAAGTTCAAGGGCTGCTTCCGCCTCCACGGTTGAAGAATATCTCCCGTAGCTAATCCTGTAAAAACCGGTGGCAGTAGGAGGCAGAATAAATATATCAGCCTGGTGCTGAGCAGTATATGAGTCAGCGGTTTTCCGGGCCTGTTCAAGGTCGCTTAGGCTTGCAATAATGATGTATGCTGAGGGAGCCTGAAGGGTTACCGGGTTAAGTGTAGCCATATCATCCCTTGCGGGTATTTCTGATTGTTCCATGTCTGTCAGCGTACTGACTGTCATGGAGGGAAATGCCATCTCGTAGGAATCATCATCCTTTGTGAAGGTATTCACCCAGAAGTACACCACAAGGAACAGGAGTCCGCTGATCAGGGCAAATTTCTTCATCAGTCTGGTCTGGTCAGTTTAACATATAACACATCCCGGGGGTATAAGGTTTTCGCCGGCAATACATCGACAAATTTATTTCAGCCCTGAGACGATGTCAATTATTTTTATTCACAATTATCACAATTCTTAGATTAGATTTGAACAGAAGCGGTCAACCGGACTGATTGTTAACAGATGCCGGCTTTTTGATTCCTTCTGAATGCCTTATTTGGGGAGCAATGAATTATTACCGCTTCATTTAGTAAACTTAAAATGAAAACTTTATTCAGGACATCTGTCTGCCTGTTCCTGGCATGTTCACTGGTTGCCGGTATGCCGGGCGACGGACATACCTGCTATGAGATTCTTCAATGGCATTCAACCCGGTACTGGAACACCAGCATGGTTACAACAGATCTGAAGTAATAAATTATTACCAGTATAAGCAAAGCGTTCCTAACTTCCAGATTCTGGTTGTTTAGAAACAATTGAAGCCGGAACGGATTTTTCAGGGAATTACCTGCTTCCAGGTTAAAGTTGCATTAAGGTTAATAGTATAAGAAGAGCCACTATAATCGGTCCAGTATTTCAGACGATTCGTGTTTGAATATATCTCTGAGGATTCAAAGACTTTTCCATCAGCAAATTCTGCTCTCATACTTACCTGTACCGAAATGTATTCAAGGTCATTATAAAACATGAAAATAAATTTATTAGCAGGCAGTTCGGGAAGAAGTGTAAATGTATATTGATTTTTACCTATGGCTAATAAACCTGCCTGTGCACTACAATTGATATTCATATTATCTGCTTCTTCCGCATGGCAATCCATCTTCCTTACTGACCCTATGAAAGTGAGCCGGGATGCATTAAGAACCTCATATCCATAAGAAGGCAGCACATTCTGTCCCCTTAAAATTTGATAATTAATAACAATTATTTTATCCATAAAAACGGATAATTCATTTTCCTTACACCTTTTATCGGCCTCCTCGTTGGAGAGAAAAAGTTCACAGCTACTCTCACATATTAGCAGAAGCAGCATAAGTGGAAAAAGGATGATATATATTTTCTTCATCAAATTGAAGCTTGAACCTTGAACTGGTTCTGATTACTGAAAACAAGTTAAGAAAAAAATAACAAACAAGAATGATTTGCTTAAACATTTACATTGAAATGTCCATTTATTGACTAATGCAAATAAAACAAAGATTAATGGTTGCAAAAAAAAAGGGAACCATGATATAGTAGTCCCATAATCCCGGGTAGAAGTATGCCAACTGAGCTACGAATGATTAATCAAAGAATTAATGAACTGCCTTCCACGTGCAGATTTAAGCTGCTTCTCTCTTATTATGGCCTCCTTCTTGTTTTGGTATTCCTCCGTATAAATTATTTTCCATGGCTTGTATCTGGCTGTCCAGTGCCTGTTATTAGGATGGTTATGGTTGAATAACCTGGCAGGGAGATTAGAAGTAAACCCAACATATGTTTTATCATACTCAGTTGAGTATAAAACATAGACTGTAAACATAATAAAGAATCTGCAGCGAAGTTTTTGTGGGGCGTACTGGAATCGAACCAGTGACCTCTTGCCTGTCAAGCAAGCGCTCTAAACCAACTGAGCTAACGTCCCTTATGCCTGTCATCCGCCAGTTGGCGCATCCGCCAGTAGGCGGACAAGCTAAACCAACTGAGCTAACGTCCCTTATGCCTGTCATCCGCCAGTTGGCGGACTAAACCAACTGAGCTAACGTCCCGGGCGGGGACAAAGATAAAAAATTTTTGGATTTAAAAATTACTCGATCATCACGGGGGTGTTGAAGGAGAAGAGAAATGAAGACCCCTTGCCTGGCAGCGACTCCACCCAGATACGACCCTTCATCAGCTCTGTCAGCCGCTTGCAGATGGGAAGTCCAAGCCCGGCACCCTGCACCTTCGGACTGTCTTCGTTCCAATACTGCACGAATGGCAGGAATATGTCATCAAGCCTCTCAGGCCTGATCCCCTGGCCGGTGTCAGAAACAAAATAGGTAATTGAATAGCGGTTTTCGGTACGTGAGATCCTGTAGCCGTATTTTATCTCACCCTCATCGGTGAACTTGATGGCATTGCTGACCAGGTTGCTGAAGATCTGGCTCAGGCGTAGCTCATCAATATACTGGTAAACGGCAGCTTTTGATTTGTCAGTCACCGGTATCAGTTTCAGGTCCTTCTTGCCTGATGCCTCCAGTTCATGGCTGAACGACGAGACCATAGAGCTGATAAAACCGTTGATCTCCACGTTGGTGTACTTGATCTCCATGCTGTTGCTCTCGATGCGCGACATGTCGATCATATCATTTATAAGGCGAAGCAGTCTCTGCGAGTTGACCTCGATGAGCCCGACCATCTCGTCCTTTTCCTTTTCATTGGTATCCATTGAGGTAAGGATGTTGAGGAAGCCGAGCATTGCATTGAGTGGTGTACGTATCTCGTGGCTGAAGTTGGCCAGGAAGGTAGTCTTGAGCCTGTCAGACTCCTCGGCCTGGCGCCTTGCCGCAATCAGGTCATCCATGATCTTCTGGGTCTCGGTGATGTCCTGGCAGGTGCCGTAACGATACAGCAGCCGTCCGTTCTCATCAAATTTGATATTTGAATTCACGGTGATGGCCTTCACCTTTCCCTGCGGTGTGATAATCCTGTAGGTCAGAGAATAGGATTCCTTTTTCTTTTCTATGGCATCCTCGATTGCGGAGATCAGGTATGACCGGTCCTCGGGATGGGTGTATGAAATATTTTCCTGGTAGGTGAATGCGAGGTTAGAGGCTTCGTCATTGAAGATTCTGGCTATCTCCTCTGACCCGATATACATGTTTGTTTCCGGGCGATACTCCCACCATCCGAAGCGGCCGATGCGCTGTGCCTCCTTCAGCCGCTCCTCATTGAGTTCAAGTGCACGGCGTATCCGGTATTCCTCGGTGACGTCACTCAGAAGGCTCACGTTGAATTTTTCCAGGATGCTTGTCTGGACCTTGATGATTATGATTTTACCATCCTTCCGTCTGGCAGGTCTTACCAGTGAGTCATCAGTAGCTGATGCGGCGATGCTGATGTCCGGTTCGGTGTCGGTGAACAGGTCAAGCGGGGTCATTTCTTGCAGTTCAGCTTCGGCGTAACCGAAGAGCTCGGCGGCAGCCCTGTTAACCTTTATAAACCTGTTGGAGATATTATCGACAAGCATCATGGCATACCCGGCCCTGTCAAAAACCTCCCGGTACCTGTTGAAAGTAACACGTGCAAAAATTCGCTGAAAGAAAGCTCCGAACGAAACAGTAATCACCTTTCCTTAAAGTTAGATTGGTATGCGGCAGTAAAATTAAACCTTTTTCCGAATTTGCTCATCACAATGTTCCGATGCAGAAAAACTTGCGTGTAATGGTCATTCCCTCTTCATCCACCGCTGTTATTACATGATCTCCCTCGCCCACCCTTATCTCGGTCTGATGAATGGTTTTTGTCATTCCGATGTACTGGTTATCGAGATGCCAGTATATGGTTGCATTGCGTCTCCGGTGGGCAATTTCCGGCAGCATTGACATCATCCTGCCCTGCAGGTTACGGGGGATGAATATGCGTGCATCGCGGGGCGGATATATAAACTCCATTGCTGGCACCTTCATGTCATCGGAGCAGCCCGGAAGGAACGGAGGCAGTGTCCGGTAGGAGGGATTGCGCATGCGATAGTAGTGTTCCATTGCCGGTGGAAGGATGAACCATGAGCGTGCCACCATTTCCCCGGGAGCTGCGCAGGAGCTGTTGACCCTGTAAGCCTCCGAGGCGTCGAGGTTGACGATGGTGTGGTATGGGCAGGCCTCGCTGCGAAGACCTTCCTCAGGAACCCACTCCTCTCTTTTTTCCGGGCAGTCAGGACCTGCCCTGTATCCGCTGGCAGCGCATACCTCAACGAGGGTCATCCCCTCTTCCGGCCTGGCGAACCATGATTCAGACCTAGGGAGAAGCCTGATGATGTCAAACAGGAGCGGTGCCGCCGAGGTGATGCCTGACAGTCCGGGCCGTCCCTCACCGTCGGCATTACCCGCCCAGACAGCCACAACGTATCCGGGGGTGGTACCAATGGCCCAGGCATCGCGGAAGCCGAAGCTGGTGCCTGTTTTCCATGCTACCTCAGGTGCACCGACGAAGTACTGCCAGCCGGTCTCCGTCTCTGGCCTGTTGACACGGCGGAGAGCCTCATAGGTCAGCCAGATGGCCGCGGGGGAAAGGATTTGCGTTTGCTGGCTGCCGATTAATTCACGTGCCATTGAAGCATAAGCTGAAGCCAGTTCCCACAGGGTTGCCTCGCCGCCGCCGAGGATGAGGGAGAGGCCGTAGTGGGAGGCGGGTCTGGTGAAGGTGGTGAAGCCCATCTTTTGAAGCAGTAACAGGAATCGTTCCTCCTCGTAAATCTGGAGCATGCGTACGGCGGGTATGTTGAGCGAGCGGGCCAGTGCGTCACCGGCAGGCACGGCTCCGCTGTATGTGAAGTCAGCGTTCTCGGGGCGGAAGCCCTGGAAGCGGGTGGGGATGTCAGGCACGAGGGCGTTGGGCAGGAGCCCGCCGGAGGAGAGCAGCCCCGCGTAGAGAAACGGTTTCATGATGCTGCCCGTGCTGCGCGGGGCGGTGATCATGTCAACATCACGGCCGTGCCTGCCGGTGCTGTCAGGGAGGCTGCTGTTACCCACCCAGGCAACAGCGTTGCCGGTGGACACCTCAACCACCACGGCGGCGGCGTTATGGATACCATTCCCTTCGAGTGAGACAACATGCATGTCGACCAGCTCAGACACCTGGCGCTGAAGGAAAGGATCAA
>JALONR010000014.1 GCA_025454815.1 Bacteroidales bacterium
GAGGTCTACTCCCCTCACATAGGAAGGGAGCTTTTCAGACCATCCGGTGTCACTGCAAAATGCAAATGTGGCGGGGTGACGGGGTTCCATAGTCACCTCACTGCATGGTATCACCTCCCCGGTATCCCTTACTATATCCTCCCCCCTTCGTGCCATGCCGATCTCTTCAAGGGAGAGACCATAAATGGAGATCTTCTCCTTTATCATATTCCTGTCAGGCATCTTTTCACGGAAGAGATAGCCGTACGTCGGGATACGGTGCTTCAGCGGGAAGGAGAATACCTCAACCCTTTTGTCATCCAGAATTTTTTTCACGCTGCGGCCTGAAACAGTGTGAACTGTCAGTTCAAACCCCAGGTGAATGTCAAAATCTGCCAGGTGTCTTGCTATCAGCTCCTCTGCCGGTGCCGGGGCATAAAGATGCAGCGTGGTCTTCCTCCCCATCAGGTTGTAAGTTGAGAGCAGAGGGTAGACCCCGAAAAAATGGTCACCATGAAGGTGACTGATAAAAATGTGGTTGATCTTACCGAATCTGACCCTGTACCTGCGCATCTGCATCTGTGTACCCTCACCGCAGTCTATTAAAAACAACCGCTCATGCACGTTGAGTACATGAGCGGTCGGATATCGGTCTGAAGTGGGCAGAGCAGAGCTGGTTCCGAGTATGGTCAGCCTGAAAGCCATCCCTTCTTCCCTTGTCAGGAAATAAGTTTCTCTGCCTCCTCTGTATCAGCGGTTATGGAGAGTACCGTGTCAAGTTGCGAGATGGTTATAAGCCTCTCAACTGCCTCATTAAGTCCGCAGAGGACAAAGGTTCCTCCGGCATTCTTGCAGAGCCTGTTTGCCACAAGAATGGCGCTCAGACCTGATGAATCACAATACTGGCACTTCTTGAGATCAAGAATGATATTCCTCTCTCCCTTGCCCGAAATGAGAACCAGTTCCGACTTGAGTGAGGGGGCTATATGAGTATCAAGTTTCTCAGTCTCAATGCTGATTACTGTACACTGTTTCTTGTTTTCAATATTGAAGTCCATAGCTGATTATTTTGGCAACTAAAAATAAGGTTATTTTTTCTTTTTACCTACACTTTTAGCCTCTTTTTCTTCCATCTCCTCTTTCAGAGCTGCAAGTTCGGTTATATCACCCAGGGTAGTCTTCTCAAGGCTGGCCTTGATCTTGCGTGCTGCCTTCTTGGTGCTGTCAGATTCGGAGCGCCTGGTGGCAGCCTCTGTTCCCTTTCTCTCATCCTCAAATACCCGGCTGTGGGAAACGATGATCTTCTTGGCTCCCTTGTTGAACTCTATAACCTTGAAGTTGAGTTTGTCTTCAACTGCAGCCTGTGTGCCGTCTTCCTTCACAAGGTGCTTCGGGGTTGCGAATCCTTCCACTCCGTAAGGCAGTGCAATGATGGCACCCTTGTCAAAGACCTCGATGACGGTTCCTTCATGTATTGAGTCAACAGTAAAGAGATCTTCAAACACATCCCACGGGTTCTCCTCGAGCTGCTTGTGACCAAGGCTGAGTCTCCTGTTCTCCTTGTCAATCTCAAGTACAACCACATCAATCTCCGCATCGATGGCGGTAAACTCAGCCGGATGCTTGATCTTCTTCGTCCATGAGAGGTCCGAAATGTGAATCAGGCCGTCAACACCCTCTTCAATCTCAACAAAGACGCCGAAATTGGTGAAATTGCGGACCCGTGCCTTGTGGCGTGAGTTGATGCTGTATTTCTGTTCGATGTTCTCCCATGGATCCTGCTTGAGCTGCTTGATGCCAAGTGACATCTTACGCTCTTCGCGGTCAAGTGTCAGAATGACTGCCTCAACCTCATCGCCCACCTTCATGAACTCCTGTGCGCTGCGGAGATGCTGTGACCATGACATTTCCGACACGTGGATGAGACCTTCAACTCCTGTTGCTATCTCAACAAATGCGCCGTAATCAGCCATGACAACAACCTTGCCCTTCACCTTGTCTCCAACCTTCAGCCCCTCGCTGAGAGAATCCCACGGGTGGGCGGTAAGCTGCTTGAGACCCAGGGCTATCCTCTTCTTGTCATCATCAAAGTCAAGGATGACAACATTCAGTTTCTGGTCAAGCTGTACGATCTCCTCGGGATGGTTAACCCTGCCCCATGAGAGATCTGTGATATGGATAAGTCCGTCAACACCGCCAAGGTCAATAAATACACCGTAGGAGGTGATGTTCTTGACGGTACCCTCAAGTACCTGCCCCTTCTCGAGCCTGGAGATGATCTCCTTCTTCTGCTGCTCGAGCTCGGCTTCAATAAGCGCCTTGTGTGACACAACCACGTTCTTGAACTCCTGGTTGATCTTCACAACGCGGAACTCCATCGTCTTGCCCACATATACGTCATAGTCACGAATGGGCTTGACATCGATCTGAGATCCGGGAAGGAATGATTCGATGCCGAAGACGTCAACAATCATACCGCCCTTGGTGCGGCATTTGATGTAACCGGTAATGATCTCATTGTTTTCAAGGGCCGAATTGACACGGTCCCATGAATTGTATGCCCTGGCCTTCTTGTGCGAAAGAACCAGCTGACCCTTCTTGTCTTCCTGGCTCTCAACATAGACCTCCACCTTGTCGCCTGTCTTCAGGTCAGGATTATAGCGGAATTCGTTAAGGCTCACCACACCTTCGGACTTCTGCCCGATGTTGATAACCACCTCGCGGTTATTCATTGAAATGACCGTACCTTCAACAACTTCGTCCACTGCAACGGTTGAAAGGGTCTCTTCATAAAGCTTCTCCTGGTCAGCACGGCTCTTCTTCGATGAAAAACCGTCCTTTTCATATGAATCCCAGTCAAACTCTTCAGGTGTGGCTGCGGCTCCTGCCATCACTGCGGCATGCTCTTCTGCCTTCACCTTTTTTTCTTTCTTTTCCTTTAGAATCGGCTGTTCTTCAGCAACCATTTCGCCTGCTGACTCAACCACAACCTCTTTTGATTTTACTGCTTCCGCTCCGGTCTCATTTACCTTAACCTCTTCGTTTGAAATGGCACCGGCCTGTTCGTTAACTTCACTCATTTTAATTAAATTACTTGAACTTTAATAAGTTAGACATTATGTTGTTTAAAATCAGGTTGCAAAGATAATTATTTTTTTGATCCGGATCAGAACAATGGACAGATTTTCAGGATATAAGAATTAAATTTGAATGAAGAAGGCTGGCCACTTTCAAGATCGGGGCTTTTTCCTATTTTTGTCAATTGTATAACTAAATTTTTTCGGATCATGTAATCATGTCTCCTGAAATACTGATTCAGTGGCAGAAGACGGGAAACATGGGTGATCCGTCAGATCCTGACTGATCAAATATTATAATGATGAAAGGCATTATCCTTGCCGGCGGTTCCGGCACCCGGCTCCATCCGATAACGGAAGCCATCTCAAAACAGCTGCTCCCTGTATATGACAAACCGATGATCTATTACCCACTCTCGGCTCTCATGCTTGCAGGTATTCGTGACATACTGATCATCTCAACCCCTCGTGACCTGCCCAGCTTCAGGGCATTGCTGGGCGACGGCTTGAGGCTGGGGATGAACTTTTCATACCGGGAACAACCTTCACCTGACGGACTTGCACAGGCTTTCATTATAGGTGAAGATTTCATTGGTGATGACAATGTGTGCATGATCCTGGGTGACAATATCTTCTACGGCCATGGCTTCGGAGGCATCCTGAAACAGGCAGCAGCCCTGAAAGAGGGCGCCATCGTCTTCGGCTATGCCGTCAACGACCCGGAACGCTACGGGGTGGTTGAATTTGACAAAAACATGAAAGCTGTCAGCATAGAGGAAAAACCTCCAAGGCCAAAATCAAACTATGCTGTCACCGGGCTCTATTTTTATGACAACACCGTTGCCGCGCGTGCACGGGGACTGAAACCCTCTCCCAGGGGCGAACTTGAGATAACCGATCTGAACAGGCTTTACCTGCAGGAAGAAAAACTGGAGGTAAAATTGCTTGGCCGGGGAATGGCCTGGCTTGACACCGGAACCTTTGACAGCCTCCTTCAGGCCTCCAACTTCATTGCCACACTGGAGCAAAGACAGGGCCTGAGTGCATCGTGCATTGAGGAAATAGCTTACAAAAGCGGATTCATCGGACGTGACCAGTTGATGGAGCTCGCCAGACCACTGGCAAAAAGCCAGTACGGACAGTATCTTCTCAAGGTGGCAAACGAACAGGCCTGACAATGAAAGTGCACAACACGGAATTCCCCGGACTCCTGATAATAGAACCCGATGTCTTCTATGATACCCGCGGGTATTTCTTTGAGAGTTACAACAAACTTAAATACACCAATAACGAAGTGGTCTACGAACCGGTTCAGGACAATGAGTCAAGCTCTTCCAGGGGTGTGATTCGCGGCCTGCACTACCAGGAGGAACCGTTTGCCCAGGCAAAACTCATAAGGGTCATTGAAGGACGTATTTATGATATTGCCCTCGATATCCGTCGCGGCTCCCCGACCTTCGGCAAATGGTTCGGGCTGATAATTGATTCGGAAAAGAAACTGCAGTTCCTGATTCCGAAAGGGTTTGCCCACGGTTTCTCGGTTTTGAGTGAGAGAGCTATAGTGCTTTACAAATGTGACAATATTTATTCGGTTCAGCATGAGAGGGGCATAAACGCACTTGATCCTGCACTGGGTATCGACTGGATGATCAGGGATGAAGCTCCCGTCATAAGTCCCAAAGACATGAATCAGCCTCTCTTTAAAGATATTACAACGAATTTTATCTTCAGTGAATGACAACCATACTGGTTACCGGTGCCTCAGGGCAGCTCGGCAGTGAAATAAAGGAACTCTCAACCCGCTACAGCGGTTATGAATTTATCTTTACC
The DNA here is from genome assembly GCA_025454815.1 of Bacteroidales bacterium. GTDB lineage: Bacteria > Bacteroidota > Bacteroidia > Bacteroidales > VadinHA17 > SR-FBR-E99. The sequence goes on from JALONR010000014.1 coordinate 4,887, forward strand.
GATGCCGCCGAGCTTGATATCACAGATGCTGCGGCAACCGCTGCCTTCGTATCCGAAGCCAGGCCTTCATGGATCATTAACTGTGCTGCCTACACCGCCGTGGACAGGGCGGAGGATGAGGAAAGCCTGGCAACACTGGTCAACGGCAAAGGGGTCGAAATCCTGGTAAATGCCCTCAGGGGAACCGAATGCCGGCTGATACATATTTCAACTGACTATCTCTTTGATGGCAACAGCCCGGTTCCATACACCGAAGATGATCCCCCGTCCCCTGCCTCAGCCTACGGACGCAGCAAGCTGGCTGGCGAGAAGGCTGCCATGCAGTGGCCCAATACCATGATCATCAGAACCTCATGGCTTTACTCCTCGTTCGGAAGCAACTTCGTCAAAACCATCCTCAGGAAAGCAGGATCATCACCTGACATCAGCGTGGTATTCGACCAGGCAGGGTCACCCACATATGCTGCTGACCTGGCCGCCGCCATAATGGATATTATCAGCGGCATAATCCGCAACAGGCACAGCTTCGTACCCGGAATATTCAATTACTCAAATGAGGGTGTATGCAGCTGGTACGACCTTGCATGCGAGATAGTCAGAGAGGCAGGCTCGGCATGCACTGTATTTCCCGTCAGGAGCTCAGCCTGGCCTTCACGGGTGAAAAGGCCGGCATACAGCGTCCTGGATAAGACCAGGATAAAAGAGACATACAATATTTCAGTTCCGCACTGGCGCTCAAGCCTAATAAACTGTATAACAAAAATCAACAGGATATGATTAACATAGAAGAAATCAGGAAGAAAGCCGCCGCATGGCTTGGCGAAGAGTTCGATGAACCCACCCGCAGTGAGGTGAAGCATATGCTGGAACACGATGAAAAGGGACTCATAGACGCATTCTACCAGGACCTTGAATTCGGTACCGGGGGACTTCGGGGGATCATGGGTGCAGGAACCAACAGGATGAACCGGTACACCCTCGGGATGGCTACCCAGGGGCTGTCAAACTACCTTAAAAAACATGCGATCAATCCATCATCAGTCAAGGTGGCAATTGCCTACGACTGTCGCAACAACAGCAGCTATTTTGCAAAGGTGGCAGCTGACATCTTTACGGCAAACGGCTTTACAGCATACCTCTTTGAATCACTCAGGCCAACACCCGAACTGTCATACGCCATAAGGATCTACAGCTGCGATGCGGGTGTCATAATCACCGCCTCCCATAACCCGAAGGAATACAACGGCTACAAGGTTTCATGGAATGATGGAGGACAGGTTGTATCACCGCATGACAGCGGTATCATCAATGAAGTCAGAAGCATCAGGTCAGTCACGGAAATTGCAGCCGGCGGAGACCCGTCAAAAATAATAATGCTTGGAGAAGAGACAGACAGGAAGTACCTTGACGAAGTGCTTAAGCTGAGCCTCAACCCTGAGATAATACGAAGGAATGCCGGCATGGGCATTGTCTATACCCCCCTTCACGGCACAGGATATAAAATGGTTCCTGAGGCTCTGAAGATGTATGGTTTCAAAAATGTCCATACGGTTGAGCAGCAATGCATAACTGACGGCAACTTCCCAACCCTCCGCTCTCCGAATCCGGAAGAACCAGATGCACTGGCCATGGCCCTCGACCTCGCACGTGAGAAGAATGCTGACCTGGTCATGGCCACAGACCCCGACGCCGACCGCCTGGGTATTGCCGTAAGAAAACCTTCCGGTGAGTTTATCCTCCTTAATGGCAACCAGACCGGCGCCCTGCTCACATGGTACATCATTTCACAAAAGAAAAAGAACGGTGAGCTTAAGGGAAATGAATACATCATTAATACCATTGTTACCTCGGACCTTCTCGACCGGATTGCTGAAAAAAACGGGGTGAAGTGCTATAACGTACTCACCGGCTTCAAGTTTTTTGCAGCCCTCATGCGTGACCTTGAGGGAAAGGAAAAGTATATCGGTGGTGGTGAGGAGAGCTTCGGTTATCTCCCTGGCGACTATGTGAGGGACAAGGATGGAGTGGCTTCATGCGCACTGATCGCAGAAGCGGCTGCATGGGCAGCTGACCACGGTAAATCGCTCTGGGAACTGCTCCTTGACATATATGCTGAATACGGACTCTTCCGCGAGAAACTCGTCAACGTTGTCAGGAAAGGTGCCGAAGGAGCCGAACAGATCAGGAAAATGATGGAAGGATATCGTACAAGCCCGCCTGCAGAAATAGCCGGAAGCAGGGTGGTAAAGATTGATGATTACCTTACATGCCTCTCCTCAGATCTTGTCACAGGAAAGAAGACACCCCTCCTGCTTGAAAAATCAAATGTGCTTCAGTTCTTCCTGGCTGACGGGACTAAAATCTCAGTTCGTCCCTCCGGCACTGAACCGAAGATAAAATTCTACTTCAGCGCCAGCACGATGATGAAAGACACCGGAGAGTTCGAAAAACTCTGGAAGGAACTTGACGACAGGGTCAATGCGGTAATCACCGACCTTAACCTTTAATAAAACCTCCTGCGATGAAGTCCTACAGAAAGGAGATTGTACTTGAAACCCCTCACCGCCGCGATTATATAAATATCACCCGACAGGTTGAACAGTGTCTGCAGGAGAGCGGTATCAGAGAAGGACTGGTGCTTGTAAACTCAATGCACATTACAAGTTCTGTGTTCATCAATGATGATGAAAGCGGACTGCACCATGATTTTGAAGTATGGCTCGAGAAGCTCGCTCCTGAGAAGCCTCACTCTCAGTACAGGCATAACGGTTTTGAGGATAATGCAGATGCCCACATGAAACGTCAGCTCATGGGCCGCGAGGTGGTTGTTGCCGTTACCAATGGTAAACTCGATTTCGGCACATGGGAGCAGATCTTCTACGGAGAGTATGACGGCATGCGCCGAAAAAGAATCCTGGTAAAGATCATCGGCGAATAAATAAGACGCCGGCCTGCTCTACGGCACGGGTCCGGAACTGGCATGACTGAAGATATCATGACCGGAACGGGCATGGAGGAAGATCTCATGACCGGCACTGGCAAATATGCTTCCCTGACGCAGTCCGCAGGATCAGACCTTCCACCTCTTCAGCACCGAATTCTGCCACGGCAGGAGGTACAGGGTGGAGAGCCCCTTCCCTGTCACAAAGGCGATTGAGGCGGCAACAACACCCGTAAGGTCAAGGAAAACAACGCACACCAGCAGAACTATTATTATTGTGAGCAGTTCAACTGCAGTTGCCTTTGAAATAGGGCCTGTTGTGCCATTGACCACCAGTAGAGACCTCTGGAAATTGAGCAAAACAGTCAGAACAGGGAGCAGAACCATGATCTGAAGCGGCAGGTATGATAGATCTGCAAGCTCTGCTGTCAGTCCTGATACATTTATGAACCACAGGTCAGCCAGAGGGGTGAAGGCAATGAGAGAAATCAGCACCGTCACAGCTATCCCAAGGTAAATTGCAAAGTTCCTGAGAAGGCGATAGTTCTGTTTCTCTTTCCCTATCAGGGCAATATTCACCTCCTGGTATGACAGACCCAGGCTGCGGAAGATGAATACCAGCGAACCGACAACCGGCAGGACCGCCAGTGATTCAACCGGCATGCTGCTTCTGCCCATGAAGAAGGTGACAAAGGGGTGTACCCCAAGGGATAGTATTGAGGTTATCGCCAGAGGGTAATAGAATCTGGTTATGGACCTGAGACCGATGTGCCCGTTCTCGGTGTCTTCCTTCTGAAGCAGTCCCTTAAGTGTGGCTGAAACCATCAGCCTCGTTGCAATTGCCTCCGCCAGGACAGCCATTGACATTGCGCCGGCACCCACATAAGCCCCCTTTATCCCCGACCTGTACAGGATCAATCCGGCAATGATTATGACCGAGAGTCTGACCATTGTTCCGTAAGTGACTCTCCTGGTGAGATTGTTCCTGATCAGAATTCCCTGGTAGAACCTCCTGTAACCTATGGATGCGGCCCATGGCAGGAATATGAGAAGTGCAATATGCGCAATCCGGGCCACATCTTCAGGAACACCCATAAGCCTGATAACAATGAAATTGAATACGGGCGGAATCAGCATGACCAGCTGAACGCCAGTCACCCCGGCATTGAGTATATCAGTGAAGTGTTTAAGCTTTTTATATGAATGGCGTCCGGTAACGAGGGCGGTTGAAGCACTCATAAGCATTATTATCGGCGCCTCAATGATCATTGCGAATGACCCTGCAATGCCAAAGGCTGCAAGATTTACCTTTGCCTCTCCCAGACGGGCTATGAATGCAATAAGGAAAGGCTGCTCAAAGGCCATCATCAGCCATGTCAGCGCCAGCGGCCCCCAGAAAATGAATATCTTCCGGTACGTAAGTTTTTCAATAAAATCCACTTTCAGAAAAGAATGCGCAAATATAATCAATCCGCCCCTGATGCCGACTGCCTGCTGGTACTGCCTACCGCTTTTTGAACCAGTTGTCCGGGAAATTCACAAGATATATCCTTTCCGTCGCCCTTGTCAGGGCTGTGTAGAACCATCTCAGGTAGTCGATGGTTGGTTCCTGGCGGTTGAACATCCCCTGGTCAATAAAGACCCTCTCCCACTGTCCTCCCTGGGACTTATGACAGGTGACAGCATAGGCAAACTTTACCTGGAGTGCATTGTAAAACGGATCATCCCTCACCGCCTCATACTGCTTCCTCTTTGATTTTATTCCCGGATGGTCAGCCAGCACTGCGAAGTAAAGCTCCCTGGACTTCTCCGGTGACAGTGACGGAGTGCTCATCATCAGCGTGTCAAGCATGACCCTGGCATCAATCTCCAGCTCTGTGTCGCGGAACCAGAGAGTCATATCTGCAAACCGCATACCGTACATCTCCTCGAAATTCCTGATCCTGCGTATCTCGGCAATATCTCCGTTGGCAATGAACGAGGCATTCTCCTCATCCTTAAGCCAGTAATAGTTATTCTTCACAACCATTACCAGATCTCCTGTGCTTATCTCCTCCTCGCGGAAGAAGACCCGGTTCCGGATCCCCTGGTTATACCGGTTTGCCAGGTTGTTTGAGTTGACAACCACGATGGCTCCGTCAGTACCGCACCTGTCATACGACTCTGTCAGGCGTTCAATAAGGTCATTCCCGCCCAGCCGCTCTATGTCATTGTATCCGTCAAGGACCAGCTCCGGCACCGACAGGTCGCCGTCATTGACCTGCTGCCTCACTGCCGTGGCATTCATCAGTATGCCTGATCCTTCGCTTTGCCTGATCACCTGCCGTAACTCGAACGTTTCCAGTGCAAATCCGGTTGCCCGGAGAACGTTTTCATCCAGCGCCGGGCTGACAATTGAACCCACCGGGGGAAGCTGAGCCACATCCCCCACCAGGATTAGCTTGCAGTCTGTCCCCGTATAAACATACTCCAGGAGATCGTCGAGCAGCCTGCCGCTGCCGAACATCGATCCCTCAGCCGATTCATCGGGTATCATTGAAGCTTCATCCACTATGAAAAAAGTCTCCTTGTGCAGGTTGCGGTCAAGAACAAATTTCCCCACCCCGTCAGTGGCTGACTTCTGCCTGTATATCTTCCGGTGTATGGTGAAAGCTTCCTTCCCGGTGTAGGAACGAAGTACCTTTGCAGCCCTTCCCGTCGGAGCCAGAAGAACCGATTTCTGTCGGAGCGTGCTCAGTGTTGCTACAAGAGAAGCAATCACACTTGTCTTCCCGGTTCCGGCATAACCGGTCATCAGAAAAATCACATCATTGGTGTTCTCTGTTACAAATTTTGCCAGCAATTGCATGCATTCAGACTGATCCTGTGTGGGGAGGTAACCCAGGTTCTTGAAGAGCAATGAGTAAATATTCTCCTGTCTCATTTTATTTTAACAAACCGGGAAACAGTCTGCTTTTTTTATAAATTTGCACAAAGTTACTCAACAATCGATCAGAAAAGACATGAAAACGGCTCTCAACATCGTATTTACCCTCATCATCATCGTTCTGGCCTGGTTCCTGGTGGAAAGCATAATGAAGCCTATCCGTTTCAATAAGGAGAAGGATTCCAGGGAGGTGGCAATCAAGGAGAGACTCATCGATATCCGTACCGCCCAGGAAGCGTACAAATCAGTAAAAGGCTCTTATACCGGGAGCTTCGATACACTTATCACTTTCCTCAAGACTGACTCCCTCCCGCTGGTATTCAGGAGAGGATCGCTTACTGACGATATGATAGCTGCCGGTATCACCAGTGAGAGAGAAGCCGTCAGGAAAGGACTCATAAGCCGTGATACCAGTTATATACCCGTTCGTGATTCAATCTTTGACCGGGGATATCCCATTGACCAGCTGAGATTTGTTCCCGGAATGGAAAACACGGAATTCCAGATGGCTGCCGGGAAGGTCATGACAACTTCGCTGGTGCTCGTAAATGTCTTCGAGGCGTATGTGCTGAATGACGTATTCCTCAGCGATCTGGACAGGCAGCTGGTGATAAATTACAATGACCAGCGCACAAAGATAACCGGCTTCCCGGGCATGAAGGTGGGTGACATCAGGATACCCAATAACAACGCCGGGAACTGGGAGGATTGATGACCACGTCGCAGATATATCCCCTGGAGCTCATTGACGAGACCCTCGACATAAACGCGACTGACAATTACGATCTTACACTTGAGCTTTCTGAGGAGGGTGTCTCCCTGGCGGTGCTTGACCTGCTCCGGGGAAAGTATGTCATGCTCAGACATTATCCACTCGATGAGACACCTGGCGGAACACCCGGGAGCGTTGCTGAACTGATCGACTCGGATGACTTCCTCAGGAGACGGTACCGGAAGACATTTATCATCACTCCAGCCCTTAACGCCACCCTGATCCCGGCACCTGTTTATGAGCCAGCGCTGCGTGAAGACTACTTCCGTTTCAACTGCGGGCAATCAGAAGCACCTGAGATCTATAGCAATAACATTCCTTTCCCCGAGGCCGTGGTGCTCTTCTCCCCCGGACGGGAAGTGACCGAAAATGTTATTTCCAGATGGCGCGATACTACTCCCTGGCATCACACAAAACCACTGCTGTGCCATGTGGCAACTGCATGCCGCGGCACAGATGACTGCTATGTCCATCTTCACTATGAGAAGGAGTTTGTAACTGTTGTAACGGCTGAAAAGCGTAACATTACCTTCTGTAACAGCTTCGCGGTATCTTCACCGAATGACGGAGCTTATTTCCTTTTCAGCGTGCTCGACAGGAAAGGGATACGGCACGATCAGACAATCCATGTAAGCGGGAAAATTGATCCCTATAGCGAAGCACACATCGCACTGCTCAACTTTTCTTCAGGTGTCAGGTTCGCTTCTCCCCTTATCAGACAGAGCTTCAGCTATGTCATGAATGAGGTGCAGATGCACCGGTGGCTGAACCTCTTCACTGCTGCCTCGTGCGAATAATAGGTGGAAAATACAGGGGGAGACTGATTGAGCCGCCATCAGGATTCAGGGCAAGGCCAACAACTGATTTCGCCCGCGAAAGCCTGATGAACATACTCAATAACCGTTATGACTTCGGAGAAGTATCGCTTCTCGACCTCTTCGGAGGAACCGGAGCTGTCAGCTATGAATTTGCCTCCAGGGGAACCACAGATATCGACGTGGTTGAAACTGACAGGCGCAGCTGCGCATTCATCAGCAATACCTTCCGTGAACTGGGACTTGAGGGTGCACGGGTGCACCGTCTGGATGTGCGCGACTGGCTGAAGATATGCCGCAAACACTATGATATTGTTTTTGCTGATCCTCCGTACGAACTCAGATGGCTTCGCGAGATTCCGGAAATGGTGATGAGCTCCGGTGCAGTCAGCGACTCATCTCTATTTATCCTTGAACATCCCAGGACTCTGGATTTTAAAAACAGTGACCGTTTCACCGAACACCGAAGTTACGGAAATGTGAACTTCTCATTTTTCAGGAAGTAAATCCTGTTTCAATTTACTATGCCGTAAGGCTTTAAAAAAAACATTAACATAACATTCACATTCTTTTTCGCATCTAAATGCGACAAAATCAAATTTTAGGGGTCTATTATTTGTATTGTTATTTTATTAACGCTAATCTAAATCAAAGATGGGAAAATTGCTATTGACAGTGCTGATCAACTGTACGCTGGTGTTTTCTGTATTAGGACAGCAGAAAACCGTTACAGGTGTGATCACGGACAAAACTGACGGACTGCCCGTTATCGGGGCAACCGTTCAGGTGAAAGGCACATCTGCCGGGACTGCCTCCGGCATCGATGGAAGCTACTCAATCAATGCCTCCCCTGGCGACATTCTGGTCTTCAGATTCATCGGGATGAAGACTCAGGAGATCATCCTCGGCGAAAGCAGTGTAATCAACGTGGAGTTTGAATACGACAACGTGGGTCTGGACGAAATCGTTGTCATTGGTTACGGATCAGCCATCAAGCGCGAGCTGACCGGGTCCATTACGAAGGTTGAGACAAAGGGCATCGCAGAAATGCCTACAGCCAGCTTTGAATCAGCTATCCAGGGAAAGACCTCGGGTGTATTCATTGAGCAGGCAAGCGGCAAACTGGGGGAAACCGTCAAGATGAGGATCAGAGGATCATCATCGGTTTCGGCAAATAACCAACCGCTCTATGTTGTCGATGGTGTACCAATAACAACTGAAAACCTCTCCAACCCCGACAACCAGCCTACCAGCCCCCTTGCTGACCTGGCAATGACAGACGTTGAGTCAATCCAGATCCTCAAGGATGCTTCAGCAGCAGCCATTTATGGCTCAAGGGCATCAAATGGCGTCGTAATTATTACGACTAAGAGGGGAAAGACGGGCGAGACAAAATTTGATCTTCAATACACTACAGGGTTAAGTGAGCCCAGCAACCTCATCGAATGGTTGAATGCGGACCAGTACCTTGAGCTGTTTGGAGAAGCAATTGACAATATTACAGTCGACGGACTGGTCTGGGACTGGCTGCCAAAGGATGAGTTCATTGAATACTTTATCGGTCCGCTGTGGGACGACGGCTACGATGCAGACTGGCAGAAGGAAGCATTCCAGCGGGGTTCGGTAAACAGGGTCAACCTGTCAGCTTCGGGCGGAAGCGGTAACACAACCTTCTACTCCGGAGTAAGTTATGATGATACAAAGGGGATCCTTCGGGGAAACAGTATGACAAAGATGAGCGGCAGGCTTAATCTTGACCAGAAAGCATCAGAGAAACTCAGCTTTGGAGTTCAGATGAACCTGATAAGAACCGAGATGTTAAGGGTTGAGAATGACAATGCATACTCCACTCCTCTTCAGCTTGTGGCGCAGACGCCCCTTACACCGGTAATAGACCCTGAAACGGGTGAGTATAATACCAACACAATCTATTATAACGGTCTCATATCATTGCGTGACGGCTCCAACAATCAGACTTCATTCAGGAGCCTGGCAAATTTCTACGCTTCATACAACATTCTGAAGGACCTCTCCTTCAGGAGTGAATTCGGAAGTGACATTATGGATATGAGGGAGAAAAACTACTGGGGTCGGCTGACAATCACCGGCGGTCCTGCCGGTGAAGCCCAGAACCGCTCTGTGAGGGTTGTGAACTATAACTGGGAGAACTACCTGACATATATAAAAACATTTGGCGTACACCATCTCAATATTGTAGGAGGTATGTCATACCAGCAGTCGAATACCACAGGCTCAAATATACAGGCCAAGGGTTTCCCCACAGATGATTTCCAGAATATTGAGAATGCCGCGGAAGCAACCGCATTCACAAGCTGGGAAAACGCCAACTCTTACCTCTCATATTTTGCACGTTCAAACTACAAAATCAATGAGAAGTACTTTTTTACTCTCAGCGGGCGTGTTGACGGTTCATCAAGGTTCGGCATTGACAATCGCTTCGGGTTCTTCCCTGCCGCATCAGCCGGGTGGATCCTGACACAGGAAGATTTCATGTCACGGATTACAGGAGTACTCAGCTATCTGAAAGTGAGAGCCAGTTACGGGATAACCGGGAACTCCGGCATACCTGACTATGCACACCTTGCCCTTTATACAGGTGTCAACTATGCCGGCAGAAACGGCCTTGATGCAACACAGCTCCAGAGCCGGGAACTTGGCTGGGAAAATACAGCACAGGCAGACTTCGGTCTCGACTTCGGCTTTTTCAAGAACAGGGTAACCGGTGAAATTGACTACTATCATAAGAAAACGACTGACCTGCTTCTGTATCGTACTCTGCCTTCGACATCAGGATTCACCGGTGTATGGAGCAATGTCGGGGAACTTGAAAACAAAGGGATCGAATTCTCCATCCACTCCAATAACCTGGCAGGAGGCTTTGTCTGGACTACCGACTTCAACATGTCCTTCAACAGGAACAGGATCATTGATATAAATGGTCCGGAGATTACACCTAATGGAATCAACTATGTTATAGAAGGACAGCCTATCGGGGTTTTCAAGCTCGTAAAATATGCCGGGGTTGACCCTGACAACGGTGATGCACTTTATTACCTCGGCCCCGACAATGATGAAACAACCAATAACTTTAACCTTGCCGAGCCTCAGATAGTAGGATCACCCAACCCGGATTTCACCGGTGGTTTTAACAACTACTTTGAATACAAGGGTTTCGATCTTAATGCCCTGGTAAGCTTTGTTTACGGCAACAAGGTTTATAACGGTGGCGGTATCTACCAGTCTGCCAACGCAGCATGGTTTGACAACCAGACCGTAGATCAGATGAACAGGTGGCAGAAACCGGGCGACATTACAGATGTTCCTCAGGCACGTCTGGGTGAAAACAACGGGGTAAAAACCTGTAGCAGGTACCTCTATGATGGTTCATACATCAGAATCAGAAGTGTCAACTTCGGATACAGTCTCCCAAAATCCCTTACTTCCAGGCTGAAGATGTCATCCGTCAGGGTCTACGCAGGTGTCCAGAACCTCTATACTTTTACCAATTACAAGGGATGGGACCCCGAAGTAAACTACACCGGCACCGGTCGTACCACGCAGAATACTAATATCATACAGGGATATGATTTCTATACTGCTCCGCAGGCAAGAACATACACCCTCGGTATAAACCTTTCATTCTAACTCCAAACAGTAATGATCATGAAAAATATAATTATCAATACCAGAAAATTGTTACTGCTGGTTCCGATATCTGCGCTGCTCTTCTCCTGCACAGAGAAGCTTGATCTCATGCCAAAACAGTCAATTGATGCTGAGGTGGCACTTACAACACCCTCAAACATAAAAGCGACTCTTGTTGGCGCCTATCTTGACGGCAGGAGTGAATATATTTTCGGAACAGCATTCAATGAATTCAGTGAGCTCTATGCATCCACCGGGGATATGCTCTTTCTCGGAACCTATGAGGAACCGCGTGAATTCATTCAGAAAGAAGCCACGGTTACCAATGCTTATGTGGAAAACGCCTGGGTACAGTCTTATAAGCTGATAAATACCTGCAATACGCTTCTCGATCCTGAAATCCTTGCCATCCTTGATGATGAAGACCGTGATCTGGTCGAAGGTGAGGCCCGTTTCCTGAGAGGATGGACATACTTTGAGCTTAGCAGGTTTTTCGGATTGCCTTATGAAGCCGGTACTGCAAACACGCAGCCGGCCGTGCCTCTTGTGCTCACTCCCACCAGTGATGTGGCCGATGCTGTTAATGTTCCGAGGAATACTGTGGATGAGTGCTATGCCCAGGCCCTGGAAGACCTTACGGCTGCACGTGACTTACTCCCGCAAGATAACGGCGTCTATGCCTCATCGCTTGCGGCAAGGGCGATCCTTTCCAGGGTATATCTCCAGATGGGAAATTATGCAGGCGCTGCTGCTGAAGCAAACATCGTTATCCAGAGCGGGCTGTTCGCCCTTACGAACACACCCCTGAAAGCGTTTAACAACAGCAGTAATTCACCGGAAGACATCTTTGCATTTCAGAACAACGTTGCGTCAAACAACCCCTGGCTGGCCGTTATGTATGCTTCACTCAACGGAGCCGGCAGGGGAGATTATGAGATACAGCAGGTGTTCCTCGACAGGTTTGATCCCTCTGACCTGCGCGGCATGTTCCAGGAGAATACAGAGTCCTTCTATACCATCGACAATATCAGCATGATGTATTATAAAGGGGTTGGCACTATTGTCAACAGCAACGGAATAAATACATCCAAATGGGGTAATTATTATACGAACATTAACCTGATAAGGCTTGCTGAAATGTACCTTACAAGAGCCGAGGCCAATTTTGAAGACCCCGGAGCTGATGTCGGCCCGAACACCCCGACCCAGGATATCAATGTCATCCGCGAAAGAGCCAATGCTCCGCTTTATACAGCTCCTGTTACAAGGCAGCAGATTCGTGAAGAACGCTACCTGGAGCTTTGCTGGGAAGGATTCCGGCTGCATGACCTGAAAAGATGGAAGCAATCCATCGGCGGATATGAATACAATGCAGGCAACCTTATTCTTCCGATACCTTTCAGGGAGATGGAGGTCAACGATCTGCTTGAACAGAATTCATGGTACTCCGGAGGCAAATAAGCAGAAGATCACCTATCAGAAAAAGGAGGGTTGCAGCAGCTTCCCTCCTTTTCTTGTTCAATTCGTCATGCGCTTCTGACGTTTAGGCCGCTTCAGTCTCCTCCCCTTCACCTGACCTTCCGGACTTTCGGGTTTATGACCTTCGGACATCAGACCTTCTGACCTCAGACCTTCTGACACTGCTATTGCCTTCAGCACTCTTTCCGGGGTGAAAGGTACCCGGAAAAGTCTTGCTCCTGTTGCGTCAAAGATGGCGTTGCCTACGGCCGCTCCCACTCCTATAATGGCCGGCTCACCTCCCCCCTGCGGTGGCTGATCCTGTCTATCCATAATTACACACTCAAGCTTTGGAAGCCATGAGAATCTTGGGATATCATAACTGTCAAAATTCCTGTCTTTTATGTTACCACCCTCAAACCTGAGTTCCTCGGCAAGGGTATAACCTAGTCCCATTGTCAGGCACCCCTCCATCTGCAGCAATGCTCCCTGCGGATTGACGCACAGACCCATATCCTGGGCACATGTCAGCCTCACCACCTTCACTTTACCGGTGGTGGTATCCACTTTCACCTCCGCGATATGGGCAACCCATGTACCGGCATCCGTACCGCACGAGATTCCTATCCCGCGTCCTGACGGTGTTTTTCCGGGGATATAGCCGAACCTGTCAGCCACAGCCTTCAGCACAGCAATCATCTTTTCGTCCTTCAGGTTCCTGAGTCTGAACTCCAGCGGATCATTACCTGCAGCCGCAGCCATTATATCAATCTGCGTCTCCCTGGCAAAGGTGTTGGTGTTGTTGTTGGGGGCACGCCACGCACCGGTGGCAAAGGGGTGAACCCTGTATTTCGTCCGGTCCTCCCTGTAGTTTGTGATCTTAACGTTAGGAATGTCATATGTGGCCTCCGAGCCACGGGTGCCTGCAAGGAAGATATTGTAATCCCACATCATGATCTTTCCTTCCTTATCCAGGCCTGATTTAACCCTGATCACAGAAGCCGGGTGGAAGGAGTCATACATAAACTCCTCTTCTCGTGTCCAGGCAACCATTACAGGCCTGCCGGTCATGCGGGCCAGCCTGGCAGCTTCAACTCCCTGCTGTGACGGGCTCTTTCCGCCAAACCCGCCACCCACATGCGGTGTTATCACCCTCACGTTTTCAAGGCTCGTTCCAAACTCCCTTACCAGGGTATCCTGCAGTCCGAAGGGCGACTGCGTGGAGGCCCAGACTGTCAGTTTCCCGTCCTCCCAGCGGGCAAGTGCGGTGTGCGGCTCAATTGGTGCATGTGCCAGGTAGGGATCATGGTACTCATGTTCAAATAGTCTATCACACTGTTGCGGTGCTGCCATCATGTCCCCCGCCTCTGTCACTGTATTTTCCCGGTATTCCCCGCGGGTTATGTATTCAAAGATTGTTGAATCACTTACATTCAGCTCATCAAAAGAGTATTCAGCGTTGATACGTACAACAGCCAGATCGGCAAGATCACGGTTCTCACTGACCACGGCGATGAAGTCACCGTCACGTAACACCTTTACCCCTTCAATGGCCTGTGCAGCCGAGAGATCAACCGATACCAGCCTGGCGCCGTGTGATGGCGGTCTCAGGATGCGTGCATGCAGCATTCCCGGAAGAACCAGGTCTCCTGTATATTTTGCCCTACCGGTGACTTTGTCAAAAGCATCACTATGTTTCAATGGCCTGCCTACAATGGTATACTCGCGGTAATCTTCAGGGAGAGGCTTAACATCAAGGTATCTCTCAAGCTTCTTCCCCTTTGCCAGTTCTGCATAGGATACACTGACAGAGGGGTTACCCTTCTCTGCCACTTTGCCGTCAATAACCTCCAGCCGGCCAGCTTCAATACCCAGCTTTTCCGAGGCCATCTCTGTCAATACTGCCCTGGCTTCGGCCAGTGCAGCTCTCATTGCCGGGCCAAAGGCCCTGGTGGTCAGGGATCCCCATGTACCGGCATCCCAGGGGCATAGCTCCGTATCACCCATTACCATTCTGACGCTTTTCAGAGGTATGTTAAGTTCTTCAGCCATCATCTGGGCAAGAGAGGTGATAATACCCTGCCCCATCTCAATCTTCCCGGTGAAACAGCTTACCGTGCCGTCTTCTGCAATATGCAGGAAAGCATTGTAGTCCTTTGTCAGGGTCCTGCGCTGCTCCGCCGGCAGGGCCATGAGGTCAAGTGCACTCCAGGGGGCAAAAAAGAGGACAATGCCTCCACCCAGGGCCTTTACAAAACTCCTTCTTTTCATCCCGCGGACAGATGAAGGATTCTTTCCGGTGGTCATTTCTTTCTTCATTTTCCTTTCCCTCCCCTGATTTTTACTGCAGCATCTTCAACTGCATCAATAATCCTTGTATGGGCACCGCACCTGCACAGGTTTTCTTCAAGGCCGGCTGCAATCTCATCACGTGTCGGCGAAGGATTTTTTCCCAGAAGCCCGACGGCTGTAACTATCATGCCCGGAGTGCAGAAACCGCACTGAAGGGCATCATGATCTATGAAGGCCTGCTGTACCGGGTGAAGCTCTTCTCCCTCCCCGAGGCCTTCAATGGTGACAACACTCTTACCTGCAACATCACTCACAGGTATCATGCATGATCTCACTGGCTCATTGTCGATCAGCACCGTACATGAACCGCAGAATCCTATTCCGCAGCCGAACTTCGTACCGGTAAGACCGAAATGATTCCTCAGAACCCAGAGAAGGATCTGGTTCGGATCATTGACCAGCTCCGTATCTCTGCCGTTCAGTTTGAACCGGATTGTCTCTTCCATAATCTTCATGTTTTACTTATCTCGTTCATGTAATCTTCCTGTGTATCTATATCCCTGAGTACTGAGGGATCATCGGTGTCTGATTCAAGAACATCGTCAGGGTGCCTCTCCGCAAGTGCCCTCAGTCCTTCTTCCTCCGGAAGCGAAAGCACCTCTTCAAGGTATTTCATGTCTACAATCAGCGGGTGCCCCCGCTTTCCGTTACACGCAGCCATTACCAGACCCCTGTCACTCTCCAGGAAACTGCTTATGACCCTGTTTATCTCACCGGGACCTGTCATGGGCTGGTCACCTGGCATAATGAGTGCCGCCAGGCATCCATCAGGCAGGGAATTGAACCCGCACCTGACCGATGAAAGCATTCCGCTTTTGTAGTCCTCGTTATAACAGTGGAATACATCATACCTGCGGGTGACCTTCATAATCTCCTCCCTGTTGGCGCCCACGACTACCACAACCCTGTCAACGTTTGCAGCCGTCAGGTTTCGGATGACCTGTTCAATGATTGTCACATCATTGTATGGAAGCAGCATCTTGGGTGATCCCATTCTCCTTGATTCTCCCGCTGCCAGCACTATCGCCCATATCCCTGTCATTGTTCAACCCGGGGTTATTCTTAATACTCATGTTTTAGCTGGCGGTGGCTGACTGCCGACTGCCGATTGCCGATTGCCAGCCTGTTAATTCGTCTTACCTCTGCATATTATTAGTTGCGCTGCAATGCTGACAGCAATTTCCTCAACCGTCACCGACTCTATCTCAATCCCGATAGGGGTACATACCTTCTCCCACTGTTCCTGCGTGGCCCAGCCATTTTTTATGAAATCCTCATGTATTTTCGCCACCTTGGCCCTGCTGCCCATCATACCGACATAGCCTGCCTTTGATCCGATACACGCTCTGAGCGCCTCAGCGTCGTGGCTGTGACCCCTGGTCACAATGACAACATAGGTATCCTTATCCTTGGGCAGCTCATTCATTGCCAGTCCGATATCATGCACAATTATTTTATCGGCATCCGGCAGATTTTCTTTGTTCGCGAATTCCGGCCGGTCGTCTATGACGGTGACTTCAAACCCCAGCAGTCTCCCCTGGTGAGAGACAGCTTTCCCAACATGGCCGGCGCCGGCTATTAT
Source organism: Bacteroidales bacterium (assembly GCA_025454815.1). Lineage (GTDB taxonomy): Bacteria > Bacteroidota > Bacteroidia > Bacteroidales > VadinHA17 > SR-FBR-E99. Next base: position 21,399 of record JALONR010000014.1, read on the forward strand.
TAGTTTTTGCGGTGGAAAAACCGGTTCAAGGAATACTTTTGCCCCTTGCTGTTCTCCCGGGATGGTCACGTCCAGATGCCTGTATCCGGCCCTGTTGCCTGATCCGAGGATCTTTTTTACCTCCTCTGCAATTATCATGGCATCGTTTCCCGGAAGATGCCATTCACATTCTTCCGTGGCCCAGCATCTCTTTATAAGAACCTGTGCGTCATTCCAGGGAACAACCCTTGTTACCAGGACACCCGGCCTGCCATCAGTGAGGCTTTTCTCCATTTCTGTGAATACCTGCAAATGTGCCAGGGGATCACTGTCGACCAGTATTGTGATAATTCCTCCGCAAACAGCATCATCTACGTCTGAAGTCTCCTGGGCAAGGTTGAACCTGAGCAGTGCCGATTCCTTTCCATCCACACAACGAGCCGCACATTCTGCAATCCTGTTTTCAATGATCCCGCCGCCAACAGTCCCGGCGATGAGCTTTCCATGTTGAAACAGGGCCGAGCTACCCGGCTTTTGTGGTGTTGAACCGCTGGCAGCGGTTACGGTTGCAAGGACCAGTCCGGGAACGGCACTCTTTTTCTCAGTGAGTTGCAGGTAAATGTTCTTCATAGTAAGGCTTCAGAACAAATATAATAATCCTGTCAGATTTCAAAAGCATTTATGATTTCAATCAGCATGAATGTACCTGTCATGCATGCGTTTCCCGAGGCTCCCTGAAGGGAAGAAATATATTTGAACGAAAAATTTTGAGGAATGAAAAATTGGATTAATTTTGCATCGCTTTTGGTGCGGTAGTTCAGTTTGGTTAGAATACCGGCCTGTCACGCCGGGGGTCGCGGGTTCGAGTCCCGTCCGCACCGCCCCTACACCCTCAAAACCCCTTGATTCCTCTAAATATGTTTTGAAACCCATCTCAATGGAAATCTTATGAGGAGGCTTAGGCTTAAAGAAAAGGATTATTCTTTTTACGTTTGAACTAAGTTGATCTTAGATGCTATTTTATAGATAATAATTATTCTAAATAAAATAGCTAATTAAATGACATTATGGATACACTAAATATTAATTCATTATTGGAAATAAGCTCTGCTTTTAGGCCATGTTCGCTATTTATATTCAACGGTATCGCATTTTAATACTTAATCCTTTCTGTGCTGACCACCCTTCCTTGTCAGTTAAACTAATGAAAAAATGATAGTCGCCCTCATCAAACGGTCCTATAGCATTGGATGCAGGAATAACAACAGACAGGTTAGTTTCGTATTCTTTTGACCCTCCGGGAATGCTGTAATCCTGAATGAATACAAATGGATTTACAGGGCTTTTCTTTGGGTCAAGACTGCATTCTGTAACTTCGGTACTGTGCGAATGATGGTCGAAATTATGATGGATATCAATACTGTATGAACCAAGTTCAGCATTATCAGTAAACATAACCTTAAAAATGAAGGTCTCGCCAAAATACAGGGTATCACAATTTATCGGGAATGCACCCGCATTGCTTAAATCAATCTCCGGTTTTTGTTTGTCGGTTTCTCCCTTTTCACAGGAAATGGAAATAATCAACAAAAGAAATGGGATAAAGACAAATTTGTAACTTTTCATATCTGAGAAATATTTAAAGGCAGGCCAAGAAAAGGCCTGCCTGAATGAAACTAAAGATTTATCACTATAGGATAATGACTCGAATAGGTCCAATTTCCCCCAAATGCATCCACGCATTTAACCACGATATAATAGTTGCCCGATTGCCATGCTATGTCGCCGGTGATATCTTTAGGGGTAATATTATTATCCTTGGCAGCACCAACTTTTATACTTGCTGAAAAGGTATGAGCAGCAGGGTTAGGAAAATCATGGGTATGCAAAATAGTGATCGTGTTCGTTGCATTAACCTGTGCATCTGTTAAATTCTGCCCTTCGCGTACCAGTCCGATGTATATTCCCCCCAAAGCTTTATCATCGCTGACAGAACCGGAAATACTAACAGATTGCCCGTTTGAAAAAGCCTGATCAGCTGCAGGCGCACTGGTGATTGTTATCACAGGTGCAACGGCATCAGTGGGTATCAGTATTTCAAGCTCTTCCTCGACAGTTGTTTGATTGCCTTCCATATCGGTAACAATAAAATGGAAATGATAATCCCCCGGTTCAGCAGAAACAGGTACGTCGATATGCTCATGAAATGTGGTGTTTTTTAACCCTGAAAATTTTGTATAAGTGGTGTCAACCTCCCATTCTCCTTCGTGCAGAGTAGCTGATGCTCCCTTACCGTGGTCACCCTCGGGGTGGATTTCTATTTTTACATTATCAATCTTCCCTTCGGCGACTATATCGGCTTCTATGTGCAAATCGCTGCCTGCGTATCCTGTTTTACTGTTCTCGTAGCCCAGCTCGGTAAGGTTAACAACCGGTTTGGGGACATCTTTTTCACACGAGTAAAAAATGACAATACTTGCTACCGCAATAATTGCAGCCATTGCTCTGATTTTTGTTTTCATAATTCTCTGATTTAGATAGTTAGACATAATTATAGTTGTTTTGTTTTGCCTGAGAATGGCAGTGTTATACTTAATACCAGATTCCGTCCCTGCTCAGGAACATTAATCAGCCTGTAATAACTGGTATGATTAAAGTATTTGTTGTTTAATAGGTTTTGAATCTGAAATGAGAAAATTGCTTTTTGGTTTTTCACTTTTATCTCACCACCAAATCCAATGTTAATAACCTGATAACCTTCTGTTGTTTCTTCCGGCGGCACAATATTGTTCTGTGCTGCAGATAATCTGTAATCTATTGAAATATATAAATTCTCTGCCCGCTTTACCTTTTGCTTCTGGTATTTGACATTGAAAATTGCCGAAGCAGGCGGAGAGAATGGAAGGGTAAACCCTTTTTTATCGCCTGATAGCTGCTCTGAATACACATATTCACCCATAACACCCAGCTGAAGCGACTTTAATAGCTGGTAATGGGCATGTATTTCGCCGCCATAGCGAAAAACCCTGCTTTGTGTATAGTAGTAAACCTGGTTCCCGTTACCGTAAAGCCTGTCGTGCTCTGCAGTAGGGTTCAGATAAATGTAATTAGAGAAATAATTCAGAAAAGGAGTTAATCCGATGGCCAGCTTATCTGAATTGTATTCTATACCGGCATCAGCCTGATACGAAATCTCAGGTGATAAATCCGGACTTCCCACTTCATAACTGAAATGGTGATAGTTCACCCCGTTAGCTGCCAGTTCCTTTGCAATGGGCATTCGGAAACTCTTGCCAATATTGGCTCTGAATGAAAACTCAGGAAGGTTGTAATTATAGCCTGCAGACCATGATATGCTTGAGAAACTACGGTTTAAGGCATCAGCTCTGATCAGGAATTGAAATGTGGTATCGTTGTTGATGATTACAGGAGAAGGATACCAGTCATAGTAACTTAATGTATTGAGATGTCCGAAATCGTATCGTATTCCCAGCTGAAGAATACTTTTAACCGAAAAGGAGTGCTTTACAAAAGCATATACGCCAATAGTAAATTGTTTAAAAGCAGGTATAATGAAACTGCGGCCATCAATGCTGTTATTCTGGTAATCGCTGCTTATGCCAGCTGAAAATAGTGTTTCTTCATTTTGAAAATACGATGCCTTAATATTTCCTGAGTAAACATACTTTTCAAACTGACGTTCAAGGTCGGAATCGAAATCCAATGAATCAGGAAAAACACCCGGCATGTAACCATGACTGACATACTGACTCCATTCCTGTCGGAAATTACGTTGAAAACCCAGGTCGGATTCAATTTTCAGTTTTTCCCGTTTCCATTGACTTGTATTGATAACCTTGAAATGATTAACCTGGTGATAAGGATAGTTTATATCCCTGCCTGATCTGTCATGCAGCTCAGTGTCAACACTGCGTGGTTCCAATCCATGAGCATTTGCAAAAAAGCCGTTCTTGCTGCTTATGTTGCTTATGTAGAGCCTGGACTGAAATCCCGGTTTAATGATTCCGATTGATAAATGAATATCCTGTTCCTGTCCGGCCGTATTTCGCATATGATTCTCATGTAATGGTGCACGGTATGAATAGATATCAATACTGTCGGTTGGTACTTTGTAATCACCGTAATCCAGCAGGGTTGCACGAAAATCGGCAAACAGCCAATTCTTTCTTCCAAATACCGAAACAGAAGTACCCAGGTAATCATTATTTGTTTTCCCCGCCATGTCAATTGTTCCTCCAAGGGAATTATCAGCCGGAATTTTTCTGTTTTTCATATCAATTACTCCCCCAATGGCATCCGACCCGTACATTAGCGAAGCAGGGCCCTTAATGACTTCAATATTGTCAATTGCATACTGGTCTATCTCAAGTCCGTGGTCGGAACCCCATTGCTGGGCTTCATGCTTTATGTTGTTCTCAACCACAACCACACGGTTGAAGCCGAGTCCGCGTATAACGGGTTTGGAATGGCCCGAACCTATATCTATTGTGCCAACTCCCGGAAGCCTTTCGAGCGACTTCATGAGACTGCCCCCGAGGTTTTGTTTCAGATAATCGTCATTTACAATCTCAATATTGAGTGGTTCTTCTCTTTGTCGTATTCGGGCATAATTATCGGTTACAACTACCTCCTGCAAGTTTATCGAGGCAAAAGAAAGCCGGAAATTGAAAGAACTGTTTCCCTTTATTTCTATGGAATCAGTTAGTGTCCTGTAACCTATGAAAGAAACTACAATTGTATAAGAACCATTGTTTAGGCCATTTATCGAATACCGGCCTTGCCCATCAGTAAAAGTACCTTTTTCGACAGGGTACAGAAAAACAGAGGCCCCTGCCAGCGGTTGACTGTTTTCATCAACGATTACGCCGGACAGTTCATACTTGATCTGGGCATTTGCCGATAAGTGAGCAAAACTCATGCTTAACAAAAGCATGATAAATTTTCTCATAATAAAGAAATGAGATGAATGACATGTGAAATTTTCGGAAAGAAGTCAGTGTGCTATAACGACAAGGGAGGTGCACGGGGAGATTTTGATTCTATAACCTCCAGGTACGGGTGCCCAATTATAGTCTCATCTAAAGCAAGTTTTATAATTGGAATATTAGCTTCGTAAACAGAAACTGAGGGTAGATTATTAATCGCGAATTTGTATTCGCAAATAGGACAGTGCTTGTCTTTTTCAGGTGTTTGTATATAAGATCCCTGATATTCGCTGTGTATTTTACAAATATGGAGGCAGGCAGAATGTTCATGACCATGATGCCTGACAATATGCACAGATTGAAATGCAACAGGGAAAATAAAGATCCCTATGAGAATAATTGCTATATGCTTTCTAAACTTTATCAATTTTCAGCTGAAATGTTTTTACAGGAAGGACATATTCCTTTGATTATTACTTCTGTTTCAAGCTCAGTATATCCTTCAGGAAGTTGTATTGCCTGAAAATGTATAGATTCCAGACACTGTAAGGCATGGCAATCATTACAATAAAAATGAGGATGTTCTTTCTTATGTGTCATGAAATTACCCGGACCATATTTTACTATTTGACTGTCAACAACAATCTTATGAACAATTCCATGCTCTTCGAGCGTTTTGAAAGAGCGATAAAATGTTGTACGGTCATAATTTCCGGACAATTTTACCCGAATCTCATTTTCGGAAAGAGGCTGATTAGCAGACAAAATAACCTCAATGATCCCTTCGCGGCAGCTTGTTCGTTTGAGCTTATGACTATTTAAAACATCAACCGGTCTCATAAATGCAGAATTATTTCAAATGCAACAATGATGCAAATATAGTAATACTATTTAAAACATCCTTCTTATATTTTTAAGATACTGTCTCGTCCTAGAAAAACCTTACACATTTGGTTAGTAATCCAGATTTCACTTTACAATTCCAATTGGTTAATCCTAAATGAGCTTTACAGTACCTGACAATGATAGTTTAATATTATCAAACAAGTATTTGTTCTTTCATTTTTTCTCGTTTAGAATATTGTTTCCATCGCTTTCTTATTAATCCTTCATGGTTATGAGCAATTTCTGGCGTAAGGAAATCAATACTCGAGTGAGGTCTTTTTGCATTATAGGTTAGAATGATTCTGCCTATTGTCTTCTTTGCCTCCTTATGATTCTGGTAAACTTTTTTAGGAAAGAATTCATTCTTTATAATCCCATTTACTCTTTCAGCTAATGCATTCTCATACGGGCTTCCGCTCTGTGTCATACTGATGGCAATATTTGCTTTCATGAGGATTTCAATATACTCATAGGAACAATATTGGATCCCGCGATCAGAATGATGAATCAGGATAAATGGAGTCAAATTTCTCCTGCCATTCACAGCCATTTTTAAAGCTTCTATGCAGCCAGTTGCCTCAAGTGTTGGATAAAGTGCGTATCCCACAATCTTTCTCGAATAAGCATCAGTTATCAAGCTTAAATAGCTAAATCCTTCCAGGGTTCTTATATAGGTGATATCACTAACCCATAGTTGCTCGGGAGATGTAATAACCATTCCAACTATGAGATTTGGGTATTTTTTTAACCAGTGATGGGAGTCCGTAGTCTTTACAATCCGTTTCCGTCTGCGGATTAGTAGCCCGTGAAATCACAGCAGTTCAAATAGCTGATCCCTACCAATCTTTATACCATGCTCTTCCAGGTAAGGTCCTAATTGGAATAAAAGTTTCCTGGTCCCTATCAGCGGAATTTCATCTCTTAATTCTTTTACAATGGTTAAAACCACCATGCGGGCAATACTGGTTTTCCTTTCATGGATCTCTGCTTCATAGTATGCTTGCCTTGTAACACCAAACAGTGAACAAATCATCCCCAAGCTTTGATTAGGATGCATTTGCCTTATCCTTTTGACTGTTTGGTAACACGCTTTTTTCTGATTTTAATTTTTAAGTCATCCTCTGCAACTGTGATCATAGTCTCTAGGCTGATAATCTTGAGCTTGGCGTTTTCCAGCTCTTTGGTGAGCTGCTGTATTTTTTTATTCAATACGGATTCTTTTTAACTGTCATTCATCCTTGATCGTGTTTGGGTAGAATAATCATAACCCAAAGTACGGATAGAAAACTTTGTAATGAATAACTTTAAGGTATTTCTGCACAAACCGTATTTAAAACAAGCAGCCCTATTACTAATTAAGCCTGATTCAATCTCTTTGACGATTTTAATCATTTCTCCTTCCGTTCTCCTTAAGTATGGATTACGTCTTTTAGGCTCAATTTTTACATAAGATTTTGGGTAATTTGTCATCCTGAATGGTTTTATTGTGACAAGCTATTTCAGGACGAGACAACTTCCGTTTTCAGGATATTCAAGGTAAACGTTTTTTGAGTTTTCTGTCATCGTATTCCGGTGAGGAGGAAAACAGTGTTGTTTGACTCATCGGGCACGGATACCTCCATCCACTTCAGTGTATTACTAAGATGCTCATTGAATGGTAATTATAATTCCTGAATAGGTAACCAGTGGAGGAAAGGGTCCGGCCAGCCGGTGTAACAGGTCTCAGTCGCCCAACGGGACAGAGAATGATACTACGGCACCGATAAAAATCAGCCTGCTGTCAGGATTATAAACCAGTTGAGCTGATATTGGAATGGTGAACGATGCAGTTACAGGGATTTCCAGCCCGGTTTCCATGCCGACACAGCAGACTGCAAACCTCCCTTCCTCAGTATGCCAGCCGTTGCCGGCTCCCATAATGATGGTGAAGTAATCGAACGAGAAGCGGCTTTCAAAATACAGATCACCACCGTATGATCCTGCTCCTCCGGCCTCATTGATGATGTAAAAGGCAGTAAGGCTTACATTGTCTGACTCATAACCAATCCCGGCCTCCAGTGCATGGCTGCCGCTGATGGCAGAAAAATCATTCCAGGGCTGATCTGCCATCCAGTAGTCCTGAAGGCTGATGTTAAAGCCTCCGGGCATATCAAGTGTCAGATAGAGATCAACCTCCCGGTACCCGTGAAAATCAAAGGTCCCCCAGACTCCACCTGTAACCAAACCTGCTGTGTACTCAGCATAAGGTTGAAGATGCGGACCCCTTCCCTGCCTTGTCCCGCGCCAGACGTAACTGCTGACAAGGTCAGTACCGAGAGTCCATGACCGTGGCTTTTCCTCAAGGGGCGAAAAAAGCGGCGAAGTCATCAGAGCTGAATCCTTTACGGCATGCATACCTGCCTGGCTTAAAGGATTCGTTGTCTCCAGGCCCGGATAATGCGAACCCTCCTGTCCGAAGTACAACATATTCACCTGGCCGCAGAGTGGTGCCAATACAACCTGCACTGCAGTGAAAAACATACCGTAAATTATATACCTGGAGAGTGACATCAGGTAAAATTAATGAAAAAGAGTCAGAACTTCCCGCTGTAATATTCTTGACTGCGGCCGAAAGTTTCAACGACCGGTTCAGACTGTAACCTATGTTCCCGTCCATCAGGAAGTAGCCTGTATTATGTTCCTGCCAGTAATCATAGAAGCCGGGCAGGATATCGTCCCTTGAGTCTTCCTCAAGAAATACCCTGTCTATATTCAGTGTCTTTGACCTGGCATAGAGATCCACTCCCGCCTGAAAACGGTCACCTGTAGCAAGCAGACTGATTTTTGCAGTATGTTTACGCCTGTACTTTAAATACTTGCCTGTACCCTGCCCCGTAAGCGGATTCAGTTCAACAGGATTAATGAACGTGTATCCCCCGGTAACAATGGCAGTCATTTTGCCGACGGGTCTGCTCAGCATCAGTTCTGTCTCAGTTCCGAATATCCTTGAACGCTCAATGTTAGTTGCCTTGAAGCCAAGGCCGGAGAACCCGCTCCCGGGATCCTGGTGCAACCCGAAGATATATTCGATCATATCCCTGCTCTGGGAAAGAAAAACCGAAAGGTCACCCTCACCCCGTACCTGTCCGATCATGAACCCCTGCATCACCCCGGCCTCGGAGCTCCATCCCGATTCCGGCCTGACCGAGGGGCTGGGAAAGATCCTTACCGACCCGAGTGTTGTTGATGCATGCTTCTCAGCGATAGAGGGATACCGGTATCCCTGCCCGAAAGAGGTCCTCAGGAAAGTATACCTGGCTGCCTGGAAATTCAGGCCCGCCCTGAATACGGGGACAAGACCGTCCGCTACATTGTCAAGTATATTCTGTTCCAGTCGTAATCCCCCTGTTATTTTCAGGCGTTCTACAGGGCGCACCTCGGCCTGTGCAAACCCGGCCAGGTTCAGCCCGCGGTGATCGCCGAAGAAGTTTGACGTGATGGCACTCCACGTCTCTGAAAATCCTGCGGTAAGACTTATCTGGTCATTGAAAGCGTACCAGAACTGGTACTCACCGTAGAGTGAAACCGAACCGGCATTATTGGCAATTCTCACCGGGAACCTGTTTTCAGAGGCCTGAAGCCTCATTCGAATGTCATGCCTGTATTTACCCCGTTTGCCAATTGAAATATAAGGATCTGCGGAGAAAGTATACCCGTGAAGTCTTGACACGGTGGATGTGTCCTGTTTAAGTCCGCCGGTAAGAGCATCCTCCCATAACACGAAATCAATCTTGTATGTTTTTCCGCCGCTAAGGTTGATGCCATATTTTAACCCTTCATACTTACTGCTGTGATGCTTCAGCCTCAAGCTTACCCTTCCCAGGGATTCATCGTTGTATTTCCTGTAACCCCTGTCGGATGAGAGGTTAACACCCAGGCCGAGGTCGGTGTTGCCTATCTTTCGCAGGTGCGAAAAAGATGCACTGCCATAGAGTCTGGGCGTATCCCACCATTTCCAGTCTGTATTTGCCGGACTGCCAAAGAGGCCAGCCTCACTGTAAAAGGTGGTAACGGGAACATTGGAGGCATCTGCAGTCCTGAAATTGATCACCCCGTTAAGTGCCGAAGAGCCATACAGGACAGATGATGCTCCTTTGATAATCTCAACCTGCGCGAGGTTTTCCAGCGGAAGAAATTGCCATTTGATGTTACCTGCATCAGCTGACATCATCGGAAGTCCGTCTACAAGGGCAAGAACGCGGCTCCCTACACCATAGCTGAACCCGCTCCCACCCCTGATGGAAGCCTGGCCATCAAGAACCTCAATACCCGGCGTTTTGGTTATAAGTTCCTGTGCGTCTGTGATATGCGTGCGATAGAGTGACTCTGACCTTATTACATCCATCGTCACGGTAAGGTCAGAGCGTTTCTGTTCCATCCGGTCAGCGCTGACAACCACCTGGTCAAGAAACTGCGCCTCCGGGTCCAATTCAATATCCAGAACCGCAGTCACTCCTGCGGTGACGGACAGAGTCTCTGTCCTTGACCTGTAGCCAATAAACCTGAAGTCAATGGTAACGGTGCCTTCACCTGTTGAAAAAGAAAATGAACCTGTCGTGTCTGTTGCCGTTCCGAGTCCGCGACCCCATATGACGTAGACCCCTGTCAGCGGCTCACCGGTCTGACTGTCGGTGACCCTTCCGCTGACCACAGCCTGTGCTGCCGCCCCGCCGGTAAAAGCCAGCAGAATGCCTGAAAAGAGTAAAATCCGGAATGATATCATTTCGGCTTGAATGTCATCCTGACATTTATAAGCGTTACACCCGGGTAGGTGAACGTCACTTTAAGGGAGTTGCTCTTAAGCTCCACGATATGCGTTGTAAGAGCGAAAGGTAGATCCGGTGAATCAATCGCAAGGTTGACCTCATTGTCAGTAAATATCCAGGTACCGGTATACTGCCCGAAAGTACCCGTACCATCCTTTTTAAAGGTCACATCCCCCTTGAATTTCTCAAGTATCTGTCCGGGACCGCTGGCATCAACGCCGTCAGCAAGCAGGCTGTCGCTGGTCCAGACATGTGATGTCAGAAGCGTAAACCGTTCAGACTCCTTCTCTTTATTACATGATACGGTAATGCCAAGACTTACTATTATGATCAGTAATACAGCGTTCTTCATAACTTGTCCTTTTACGTTCTGTTTCAATAAAAACTCCTGCAGCCGAAAATAGTTTAAAAATATCTTATTGAACGAATGCGATAAGTATTATTCTTGTAAAGCATCCCCTGAAGCCCGTTACTGAAATTCTGCTTCCAGGCAGCAACATCGCTTACCTCACTGGAACTCCAGTAGTCAGTTAAAGTGAATCCGCCTATGATATTCCGGTTCATGTAGAGTTTGTTAAGTTCGTCTTTCGACGGCAAGGCCCAGTCATTGCATCCGGAGATCACTGCGTTAAAGCTTATCCTTGCTGCACAGTTGGCATCGGCACACCCCCCGGCAATTGCGGTTGTATTAACCAGGCCTGAACCGATCCCGGCAGAGGTACCCCCTATAAGAACCTGGTGACATCCCCAGAGGTATGAGCCATGGTCCGCTGGCGCAGCTATTATTCCATGCAGCTGGCCTGCTGTGTAGCCGGGGTCTCCTGACTGAAAGAGATAGGCTACAATACCACCTCCATATGCTTCCCCAACAGCAACAGCGGCTGTGGTAAAAATAATCTGGTCACCATATGCCGTACCGGCTTTGTTGGATGCAAAAGCCCTTACATAGTATGGCGTAACGGTATTGAGCTCCTCCAGATTGGCAGCAAAGAGTCCTGTTCCCTCTCCGGCATTAAACATACCGCCGTGCTGTTCGAGAGTCGGACCTGTGGCTGTACTCCATACAATGCCCCTTGCAGTAACGGCAGCTCCGCCGTCATCCGTTATATTACCTCCGCTAACTGCCGTAGAGGCAGTTATTTCGGTCACAGAAAGGGTTGTCAGAGTGGCCAGTTTCGCCTCTTTCCTGCAACCGGGCAGCGAAAAGAAAAACAGCACGGTTGCCGCAGGAAGAATGAAACCTGTTAACCTCATCAGCTTTCTCATAGGAATTACAGTTCTTCTTTCGTTAAGCAAGTTATTAAAAATTACTCGATCACAGTGTGATACGCGTAAATGAACAACAGCTTCAGGCGGTCTTTATTGTCTTATAATGAAGACTTCGGATCCGGATAACCAAACTTTTCGTAGATTTATTACTTCAATCTTAAACGAAGGTCAATATGAGCGAAAAGTATTCTGTAAGCCCGAACGGTGAAAAATTTCCCCTTCCGAAGCCGGATGATTACAAAAAAGAATTTGAAGCCATAAAGAAACGTGTCAGACAGGAGCGGGCCAAAGGCCGCGAAATAGTGGTGGTCATGGGAGTAGGCTTCGTAGGAGCCGTAATGGCAGCCATTGTTGCAGACACTGTTGACAAAAAGGGGAAACCGTCAAAGTTTGTTATCGGGATGCAACGCCCCAGCGCACGAAGTTTCTGGAAAATACCCCTGCTGAACCGCGGCGTCTCGCCCGTGAAAGCCGAGGACCCTGAAGTTGACCCGATGATTGCCCGCTGCGTGAACGAAAAGAAAACGCTCATGGCAACTTATACCTATGACGTCCTGAAGCTCGCCGATGTGGTTGTGGTTGACGTGCAGTGTGACTATATCAAAGAAGAACTCGGTAATGTCCGGGCCGGGCAGACTGATATGGCTGCCCTTGAAGCATCGCTGGCGGTAATTGCCGAACATATTCCACCTGAAGCGCTTGTCCTGATTGAAACCACCGTCGCACCGGGCACAACAGAGCAGGTTGCCTATCCTATCATGAAAAAAGCATTCAGCAAGCGTGGAATCAAAACTGACCCGCTGCTGGCACACAGCTATGAGAGGGTTATGCCAGGGAGAAATTATGTTGCCAGCATACGCGATTTCTGGAGGGTCTGCAGCGGCATCAACGAGGAGGCAAAAAAACGGGTCGTAAAATTCCTCACCGAGGTGCTCAACACTGAAAAATTTCCGCTTACCGTTATGGACAGGCCAATAGAATCTGAGACAGCGAAGATAGTTGAGAACAGTTATCGCGCCACAATACTTGCATTCCTTGATGAATGGAGCCTCTTCGCGGAGCGAAACGGCGTCGATCTCATCAAGGTTATCAAGGCAATAAAGATGAGACCAACCCACAGCAACATGATCTTCCCCGGACCGGGTATAGGAGGATACTGCCTGCCAAAGGACGGGGGTTTGGGCGTCTGGGCATACAAGCATATCCTTGGTTTCGAGGATGACATCTTCAGGATCACACCCCTTGCCATTGATATCAACGATACGCGCGGACTGCATGTGGGGCAGCTCACCCGTGATGCCCTCCGTAACATGGGCAAGCCCATTGCAGCAGCCGACATCCTGGTCCTCGGTGCCGCATACCGCGAAGATGTGGGTGATACCCGGTACAGCGGATCTGAAATAGTCATCCGCAAGCTGGCGGAAATGGGAGCGGAAATACGCGTTCACGATCCCTACGTCGAACACTGGTGGGAATTTGAGCAGCAGGATACTTACCCCGCCGAAGGACAGAGCAAGGCACAGTTCTTCCGCAACCAGGAAAAACTGAAGGAGATAAGAATTGAACAGGACCTCAGCAAAGCCCTCAGGGGAGCCGAGGCTGTCATCCTGGCCGTTCCCCATGCAGCTTACCTCAACCTTGATCCGGACAGGGTGGTAAAAACCATAGGCCAGCCTGCCGCCATTATTGACTGCTTCGGGATACTTACCGATGACAAGATACGTCGTTACTTCCAGCTGGGCTGCGAGGTCAAGGGACTCGGCCGCGGACATATCCAGAGAATAAAGGAGGAGTTGCGGAAATCATAACCTGCATATACAAATAACCCTGAATAAAGTACCACACTATGAAGAGGAAAGTAGACGAACTGTATGAAGAGTACCGCAACGGAAACGTCAGCCGTCGCGATTTCATGAAGAAACTGGCCCTCGTGACCGGGGGAACTGCGGTTGCAGTTGTGATCCTGCCGGACAGCAACAGCGCTTCGGCCAGGTCAAAACGGTCAGCAACCGTGCAACTGATCAATGAGTTCATTACCTACCCGGGGCACAACTGTGACATGCGGGCTTACCTCTCAATGCCGGAGGGAAAGGAAAAACTGCCGGGAGTGATCGTGATCCATGAGAACAGAGGCCTCGTCCCGCACATCCAGGATGTCAACAGACGCATGGCCATGGAAGGTTTCATCTCACTGGCACCTGACGCTCTCTCTCCCCTTGGAGGAACTCCTGAGGACGAAAATAAGGGACGCGAGATGATCGGACAGCTTAACCGCGAAGAGACTATAAAAAACTTCGTGGCGGCAGTAAAGTACCTTAAAACCCACCCAAGGTCAACCGGGAAGGTTGGATGTACAGGCTTCTGCTGGGGCGGTGCGATGACCAACCAGGTGGCAGTCAATTCACCGGACCTGAATGCTGCAGTACCCTACTACGGATCCACTCCGGCACCTGAGGATGTGCCCAAAATTAAAGCTGAGGTTATGGCTCACTATGCAGGTGATGACGAAAGGATCAACAGCGGAATACCTGCATTCGAGGAAGCTCTCAAACAGGCCGGCATAGAGTACCAGATATTCATTTATGAGGGTACTCAGCATGCCTTTAATAACGACACCGGCACCAGATACAACAAGGAGGCTGCTGACCTGGCCTGGAAACGGACTACAGATTTCTTCAGGGAAACACTCAAGGATTGATTTTCAGCCGTTTGCCAGGCCTACTCTCCACACCCTGGCCACTTCATTTATGAACGGACGGCAGTGATTGAAAAAGTGCCTGTACCCCTCACAGAGGTAGTTCAGTCCCGCCTCGCCGTCAGGGGTGTTGATGAACCTGTTCCTGGGGCACTCTCCGTTGCACATTTCAAGCACCTCACATTCAAGGCAGTAACGGGGCAGTGACTTTTCCTTGGCTTCACCGAAGGCCTTTTGCCGCGGATCATCAAGAAGGGAGGTGAGGGAACTTTCCATGATGTTTCCAATCCTGTATTCTTCATTGACGTAATGATCACAGGAATAGAAATCACCATTTATTTCCACCACCGGCACTGCTCCACAGACAGGCCTGAAAATACAGAGAGTATGTTCCTGGCCGAATGCCGAACGGAGCGCCTCCTCAAATATCTGGATCTTTATACTTCCGATATCACGGGCTATCCATTCGTCGAAGACTGCACAGAGGAAATTTCCGAATTCACGGGGCTTCACACTCCGGCCGGTAACCAATTCCTTTCCCCCCCTGGTCTGACCTGCCAGTGAATCCGTTGGCGGGTTGCCCGGTTCCATCATTAAACCCCTGAGTGGATCCTTCCGTCTCGCCATTGTGACAGACTGGCTGTCAGCCCGTTCCACCAGCGGCAGGAAGGTTATATACTCTGCCCCGAGGTCCCTGAAAAAACGGTAGACCTCAAGCGGAGCCTTGACATTCTCACTGTTCACCACGCATAATATCTCGTGAGGCACACTGTAATCCCTGAGAGCACCGAGGCCCCTCATCACATCATCAAATGACCCCCTGCTGTCAGCCCTTCTCCTGTGACTGTTGTGAAACCGTTCCGGTCCGTCGAGGCTGACACCGACATGGAATCCCTCCTCTTTAAAAAACCTGGCCCACTCAGCATCAATCAAGGTTGCATTGGTCTGAATGCCGTTCAGGATCCTGCACCCCGGGGGAGCAAAGCTTTTTTCAATCTCTGCAGCCCGGCGATAAAAATCTATGCCCGCCAGCGTCGGCTCACCACCGTGCCATGAAAAAAAGAGATCTTTTCCGCCGGAAGCGGCAATATGATTCCTGATATACTCTGTCAGTATCTCATCTTTCATTCTTAATCCGGATGGTGCATTGACCTGATCATCATGTTCAACGTAATAACAGTAGTTGCATCTCAGGTTGCACCTTCCACTGACTGGCTTCACAAAGACCTGGAATTCATGATAATCAACACCCATAGCTGTCTATAAGATACTGTTTCAGATTTTCCGTGCCGGGTCTCATTTTAACCGACCGCTTTGTGCCTGAAAGGAATTTTACCAGGCTGTCGGGCACCTCCACTTCCCTGCCGATAAGCGGTTCTACAATGCCGGTGAATTTTGCCGGATGAGCTGTAGCAGCAAAGATACCGGTGGTGCCGGGATGGGAATCAAGGTATTCCTTAAGCCCCAGGCTTGCCACCGCGCCATGAGGATCAAGGATGTAACCGGTACGCAGATATTCTTCGCCCATGTGTTTACTGATCCGGTCATCATCAAACCAGCAGCCGGCCACAGACCTGGAAATTGTCTCATAATCATCGTCAAAAACTCTGCGTAACCTGTCAAAGTTACCGGGGTTGCCGACATCCATTGCATTGGCAATGGTTGCCACCGTGGGTGCAGGTTTGAAGATACCCGTATCAAGGTACTCAGGCACAACCCTGTTTATGTTTGTGGCTGCCACCAGGTGGAGTATTCCCAGGCCCGACTTCCATGCCATCGCCGCAGCCGTTATGTTGCCGAAATTCCCTGACGGGACGGACAATACTGTTCCTTTGCCTGTACGGGCCAGGGCATAGTAATAGTAAAAGGTTTGAGGTATAAGCCGTGCAATGTTTATCGAATTCGCCGAGGTCAGCTTAACTCTTCCTCCTGTTGCTGCACCCGAGAGGATCCCCTTTACCATCGCCTGGCAGTCATCAAACGTCCCCTCAATCTCTATTGCCGTGATATTGCTCCCCATGGTTGTTATCTGGTTCTCCTGCAACCTGCTCACCATGCCCGAAGGATAAAGGATTACGACGTCAACACCATCAACTCCCAGGAAGCTTGAGGCTATGGCTCCTCCTGTGTCGCCCGAGGTGGCAACCAGCACTACGGTACGCCTGTCATCCTGGGTGGAGAAATACCTGAAACAGCCGGCCATGAATCTCGCCCCGAAGTCCTTGAAAGCGGCAGTGGGGCCGTGAAACAGTTCGAGAACCTGGCTCCTTTCATCCAGTTGCCTGATTATGACCGGGAAATCAAAGGCTTCCTCGCATATCTGCCTCATAGCCGGAACAGGTATCTCGTTGCCTACATAGAGCTGCCCCACTTCCATTGCGATCTCGGGAAGTGCCAGGCCGGGCAAACGACTGAAAAAGGCTTCATCCGGCCGTGGTATCCGTGCCGGCATGAATAAACCCATATTAGAAGAGATCCCCTTTTCAACCGCCCCCCTGAAACCTGTCCGTATCCGCGGATCCTTCAGATTATAGTATTCCATATGCCTGCAGATTCGTCAGTTCATCATTCCAGGTCAGCATTCCAGAAATCCAGGCCCGCAATGCAGCATTAAAGGTCAACTTTTCACCATTCCAGGACAACATTTCACCACACACGGTCAACATTTCACCACTCCTCAGCTCCTTTCCTGCTTACAGGTGACATATATGCATCAAATGCAGTCCCCAGGGAGACCATTGTATCAGACATACCCTTCATAACCTCAGCAGCCGTGTCCCTGCCACGGCAAAGAGCAAATACAGAGGGACCCGATCCTGATATCCCTGCACCCAGTGCCCCGTTTTTCAGTGCTGCCTCCTTCAGGTCACAGAAGCCGCTGATCAGTCCTGCGCGCTTTGGTTCCGCAACAAAATCAACCAGTGACCGGCCGATCAGTTCATAATCTTCCCGGTAGAGTCCGGCCACAAGGCCCGCCAGGTTTCCCCACTGCCTTACAGCTGTACCCAGCGGGATATGGGTATCGAGCAACCCTCTTGCAACGGACGTCCTGATCTCAGCTTCAGGGTGTATGATGACGCACCATAATTCACGGGGTATGTGCAACTGAACTATATCAAGGGGATCATAGCTCCTGATAAGGGTTATTCCCCCCAGCAGTGAAGGTGCTGCGTTGTCAGCATGAGGGGAGCCTGAAACAAGTCTTTCTCCCTCCATGGCAAACCTTACCAGGTCATTCAAAGAAAAGCGGTCATCCAGCAGCCTCCCTGCAGCATATGCCGCTGCTGCGGCACTGGCACCGCTTGATCCTATGCCGCTGCCCGGCCTGATTCCCTTTTCAAGGACAGCCCTGAAACCGGTAAGGCCACCGGCAGCGGCAGCCACTGCCTTAAGCACCGCCCCTACGACATTCTTCCCGGGGTCACGACTGAGTGTCTCACACCCCCTGATCTCCTCAATCTCAATGCTGCCAGTCTCCGTCAGTTCAAGCTCCACAATATCATAAGGTTCACCCAGTGCAAGTCCTATCACATCAAACCCGCAGCTGAGATTGGAGACCGTGGCCGGTGCCTTTACCCTGATTTTCTTTCCTGTCATGCCTGCGCTAAAATAGTCGAAGAGTATATGCAAAGATACTTTCTGCAACGAAATCTGACATGGGTACGGGACTTTGATGGCCTGTCAGGGTGCAGCTGTCTGAAGGTAACCCGGAAACCTGTCAGGGTGCAGCTGTCTGAAGGTAACCCGGAAACCTGTCATGCCACGGCTAACTGCCGGCACTCCGGGCAATCTTTCCGGGCATTAATGGTATTTTTGAAGTATCGGTCAGGTAATAAAATGAGACAACGGACCCTTCAAATCATATTTCTGATTCTCCTTGCAACTCCTGTTGCCGGGCAGATCCTCACTGACAGTAACCTGCCGATAGTGATCATTACTACTGACGGCGGCGCTGCTATTGTTGATGACCCGAAGGTGAAAGCCACCATGAAGATCATTGATCGCGGGCCGGGCCAGCGTAACTATGTCACTGACCAGAACAATGCACTCTACCTGAACTACAATGGCCGGATAGGTATCGAGCTGAGGGGATCATCATCGCAGGCATCACCCAAGAAAAACTACGGTTTGACCACCCGGAAGGCCGATGATGTGACAAACAACAACGTCAGCCTCCTCGGGATGCCCGAAGAAAATGACTGGATCCTCGGAGGGATGGTATTCGATACAGCCTTCATCCGTGATTACTTCTGCCACAACCTGTTCCGAGAGCTGGGAAATTATGCTTCAAGAGCAGTCTACTGTGAGGTGATAATCAACAATGATTACAAGGGGCTATACATGTTCCAGGAAAAACTCAAGTCCGATGACAACAGGATAGACGTCATAAAGATCGGGAAGAGTGACAATACCCTCCCGGCGGTGACAGGAGGTTACATAACGAAGGCTGACAAGAGGACAGGAGGCGATCCGTATGCCTGGATTATGTATTCATTTCAGAATTCCGTAGTAGAATATATTCATGATCTCCCAAAACCTGAAGACGCAACCACCGCACAGACATCCTACTTAAAGAATGAGTTCTTCAAACTCGAGACCACTGCTCAGAACAATGATATCTCCGTCGTAAACGGCTACCCGTCACTTATAGATGTGCCTTCATTCATCGACTTCATGATAGTCAATGAATTTGCCTCAAATCCCGATGCCTACCAGTACAGTACATACTTTCACAAAGACCGTAACGGCAAGCTGCGCGCCGGGCCGGTATGGGACCTTGATCTCTCATTCGGCAATGACCTCTTCCAGTGGTCCTTTGACCGAAGCAAAACCTATCTCTGGTACTTTGAGGACTACTATTACAACAATGGTTCAAAATTCTGGCGTGATCTCTTCCACAACAACACATTCCGCTGCTACCTTTCAAAACGGTGGCATGAGCTTCTTGAAACCGGAATGCCCCTGAACAAAACGGTCAGGGAAGCCTTCCTCGATGAAACCGTAGCCCTGATATCGGAGGCTGTTCCACGCGACTGCCAGAGATGGGGCAAAGCAGCCAACCAGGCAGCCAGGATAGCAGCTGTCAAGACATTCATGCATGCACGGGAGGAGTGGATAACTTCAAATATTGGCAGCTACAGCGCCTGCAACAATGTTGCCGTTCCGAAGCTGACAATAACAAAAATAATGTATCACCCGGAGACCTCAACCCAGTTCCCCGACGATGACGACCTCGAGTGGCTCGAGATAAGGAATACCGGAACCACAACCGTCAACCTCAGTGGTGTTTACTTCATGGGCACAGGACTTGTTTACCAGTTCCCCGCAAACTCCACCCTCGGACCGGGTCTTTGCGTGATACTGGCTTCCAACGCCACCATCTTCCAGTCCAGGTACGGATTCTCACCTTTCGGACAGTTTACCCGTCACCTTTCAAACAGCTCCGAGAAACTGATACTGGCCGATGCCTTCGGTAACCTCATAGACTTTGTGGAATACTCTGACCAGAGCCCGTGGCCCTACGCAGACGGTAACGGCTCATATCTCAGGCTTAGGGACACCGCCCTTGACAACAGCCTCGCAGAAAACTGGGAGGCATCATCGGAAATCATCACAGGTACTGAGGAGACCAGCGCTTCAGGTGAAATCTCAATCTACCCAAACCCGGTCAGGGATTTGCTC
Source organism: Bacteroidales bacterium (assembly GCA_025454815.1). Lineage (GTDB taxonomy): Bacteria > Bacteroidota > Bacteroidia > Bacteroidales > VadinHA17 > SR-FBR-E99. The sequence continues at coordinate 41,660 of JALONR010000014.1, forward strand.
ACCATCAGCGCCGGAACAGATATAAGCAGCATATGTGTATATGACATCCGGGGAACCATCATGTGGTCGCAGGAAGCCAACAGCCTGCAGATTACAATAGATATGCATGCCATGTCACCAGGGGTTTATATCCTGAGGATTTTTACCCGTGATGGCAGTTTCCCGCGGATGGTTATAAAGGAATAGCAACTTACCAGACCCATGTGCCCACTGCACCGCCATCAAGGCTGAGAGGAAGGGAATTCCCCCTGAATCTTACATTGAAGTTTCTTTTACCTGTTGTGACGTTCACCACGATAAGCACCTTTCGTCCCTCCGGGGTCTGAAATGCAACATTTGGCAGGTTGCCCAGGGCGTTGGTAGATACCCTTACCGACCCCGGCCTCACATGTTTTGCAGCATGGGCAAGGATATAATATGCCGGGTTCCTTGTGACATTGTTTCCGCTGAGGGTCACAGTACCAAGGCACCTGTCACAACCTCCCTCCGTATGGGGATCATACGAGGGATCAGATGCCAGGTTCCACTCTAACACATTACGGCACCAGTTGCGGGTTGCCCCGATGATCAGGTTCTCAACATGCCACTTGATGTCTTCTGCAAGGTTTCCCGGTCCGCCTACCCACTGCTCTGTAAAGTAAAGGTTCTTTGACGGATAAGCCTCATGTACTGAGGTGAGAGCATCAATCGAACCACCATAAAGGTGAAATGCTGATCCGTCAATATATTGGCGAGCTCCTGCATCGCTCAGAACAGTCAGGGGATAATCTGTCCGGTCAGCATTATGATCATAAATGATGATTTTGGTTTCTATACCAGCGGCAGAGAATGCGGGACCTAGGTGTTCACTGATGAAAAGAGCCTGGTCAACAGCAGTCATGACCATACTGGGGTTATTGCCCCCGTGCAGGGGCTCATTCTGCACAGTAATGGCATCTATTTCAATGTCCTCGTCCTTCATGGCCTGGATATACTTCACGAAGTATTTGGCATATGCGTCAAACCATTCATGTTTCAGACTTCCTCCCACAGATGCATTGTTAGTCTTCATCCATAAAGGTGCTGTCCAGGGAGAACCCATTATCTTCAACGAGGGATTTATGGCCAGAATTTCCTTCAGAACAGGAATCAGGTCCGGTTTTTCAGGTTCAAGGCTGAACCGCTCCATTTGCGGATCAGTTTCCCCCGGAGAGAGGTCACTGTACGTAAATACCCTGTCACTGAGGTCGGAGGCGCCAATAGTTATTCTGAGGTAACTGATGCCGATACCGTTCCCTTCAGGACTGAAAAGCTCGCGCAACAATGCAGTCCGTGCTGCCTGACCCATTTTGTTAAGAAGGATGGCACTGCCTCCCGTGAGGCAGTTGCCAAAACCGTCTATCGCCTGAAAGCGCTCAGTGGTATCAACCACGATGGCAGGATCAGTGTTGGCTGTGGCCATGAATTCAAGTTCTCCGGTGTGTTTTTCGAAAAGAACACCTTTATGCGGTGAGGTTATCCACCCCTCAGCCATTATGCCTGTTCCATCATACCTGCCAGGACCGTTCTCCTGCGGCCTGTTGCAACTGACAAGCATAACAGGGATGATCAGTGCCAAGAGCCTTTTCATTTTCCTATTTCTTTTGATAAACCCTCACGTAATCAACAATCATTGAACGTGGAAAGATTGAATCGTCAATACCCTGCACTCCTCCCCAATTACCACCTACGGCAACATTAAGAAGCAGATGGAACCTCTTGTCAAAGGGCCAGGTTTTATAGCCGGTGCCCTCATTTCTGAAAGTAAAGTAAAGCAGGTCGTCCACATAAAACCTGATCTCCTTTAACTCCCATTCTATGGCATAAATATGAAATTCACTATAGCAGGACTGAACATTGGTGGTAGCTCCCTTTTGTGTGCCTGTTGTGTGATTATATGACTCTGTATGAACCGTGCCAACGATTTTGTAAGGATCATAGCCGACATTCTCCATGATATCGATTTCCCCGCTGGACGGCCAACCACCGTATGACCAGTCAGTGGGAAGCATCCATATTGCCGGCCACATGCCTCTTCCGTCGGGAATTTTTGCTTTTACCTCCACCCTGCCGTAGAGCCAGTCTCCCTTTTGCCGGGTGACCAGCCTGGCTGAAGTATAACTAAAGCCTTCAATATCTTCACGATGTGCCGTGATGGTGAGAAAACCGTTATTTACCTCGGCATTCTTCAGGCGGGAAGCCGTATAATACTGTGATTCATTGTTTCCCCAACCCGTGGCATTCCCGTCGGTGTCATAACTCCATTTCCGGTTATCTGGCAGTCCTGTATAGTTAAATTCATCGCTCCATACAAGCACCATTTCTCCTGTACCTGGATTATCAGGATAATCCTTCGGCTTTTCGGAGGGATTACATCCGGATGACAGAAATACGAATGTCAGGAATATTGCTACCTGTTGTATCACCTTCATCATCTTTAAGTTCTATTCCAGGATAAAGTCAGAATGGAGACCTTCCTCCGAACTGGGGCCAATCCATACATCAAACCTGCCTGGTTCTGTAACTGTCTCCTTCCCGTTGAAAAAAGCAAGATCAGCAGCCCTAAGGGTAAACTTTACTTCAACAGTTTCTCCCTTTTTTATACTCAGCCGATTGTATCCCTTTAATTCTTTGATCGGCCGTGTAATGCTTCCGACTCTGTCACGCACATAAAACTGCACTATCTCGTCAGCATCCATTTTTCCGGTATTGGTCACCCTGGCGCTGACAGTGAGTGTTCCGTCCATCTTCATCACCTGCGATGACAGTTCAATATCACTGTAGCCAAAGGTTGTATAGCTGAGCCCGAAACCAAAGGGGAACAATGGGGTAAATCCGTAGTCCAGGTGGAATGACTTGTCACCAATTGAGATTTGCGGATTTACAGAGGATATCGAGTCAACAGGAGTGAATGACTGGGCTGATGCAGGCCTCCCTGTATTTTTTCTGTAATAATAGAAGGGTATCTGACCTGCACCCTTTACAAAAGTGACAGGCAGTTTGCCGGAGGGTGATTCCTTCCCAAATAGCAGGTCAGCAATAGCCGGACCGGCCATTGTACCTCCGTGCCATGCATAGAGAACAGCGTCAGAGAGGTTGAGTTCCCTGCCAATGGCCAGGGGCCTGCCCGCCATTATAACCAGGATGATGGGTTTGCCGGTAGCGGCAAGTGCTTCCAGAAGCTCAGTCTGTGCGCCGGGAACGCCAATCTCACCTCTCGACCGGGCTTCGCCTGAAAGGATCCATTCCTCCCCGCCAAAAAAAAGTACGGCATCAGACCGGCGTGCTGCAACAACAGCTGCTGCAAAATCCTTCTTGCTTCTGTCACGGCTGTATGTCAGTGCCTGTACATAATTGACCCTTTGATCACCGAGCAGGTCTCTTATTGCCTTCAGTGGAGTCACGGAATTCTCAGCCCTGCCGTCAAAGCACCATGTTCCCAGCTGGTCACGCGGAGCGTCAGCAAGGGGTCCGATGACAGCCACCGAGGATATCTTTTCTGCAGCAAGAGGCAGTGCAGCATTCTCATTCTTCAGAAGTACTGCACTCTGGCGTGCCACAGTGCGGGAATGTTCAAGGAATGACGGATCGAGTATTTTTGCCCTGGCTTCAGGATTTACATAGGGATTGTCAAATAGACCCAGCCTGAATTTCACCCTGAGGATGTTACGGACAGCATCGTCAATCTGCACCATGGTTATTTTCTTTTTATCGAGCAGAGTCTTTATGTTGTCATAGTATGAGGTTGTTGCCATCTCCATATCAACACCTGCATTGATAGCTATAGCTGCCGCATGCTTATCATCCTCTGCAAAACCGTGGTTTACCATCTGGGTAACAGATGCCCAGTCGCTCACCACAAAGCCGTCAAAGCCCCACTCTTCCCTCAGTATTTTCTTAATAGTAAACTGGTTGCCGGAGGTAGGAATGCCATTAAGATCATTGAATGCCGACATGAAAGTCTGTGCACCCGCCTCTTTGGCTGCAAGAAAAGGTTTGAGCACCACATTGCGGAGAAGGGGTTCGGGTATATAGGTGGTATTGTAATCACGGCCTGCCTCTGCAAAACCATAACCAACATAATGCTTTGCGCATGCTGCAAGTGAGGTAGGATCATTAAGGCTGTCGCCCTGAATTCCTGTCACCATTGCTGTTGCAAGGGTTGATGCAAGAAAAGGGTCTTCACCACAACCCTCAGCAATCCTTCCCCATCGGGGGTCCCATGTAATATCGATCATCGGACCGAAGGTCCACCTTATACCGTCGGATGATGCCTCGATTGCAGAAATGCGGAACGCCTGCCTGACAGCTTCTGGATTCCATGATGCTGCCATCCCAAGAGGGATCGGAAAAATCGTCCGGTAACCATGGATGACATCTCTTCCTATTATGAGTGGGATCCCCAACCTGCTCTCCTCCAAGGCTATACGTTGTATCTCATTCACCTGTTCTGTGCCGAGGAAGTTAAGCAGTGAACCACAACGCCCGTCCCTCACGGCTTGCTTCAACTGCTCAGGATCCATAAAATAGCCGAGGTCAAGCTGTGACATCTGACCGATCTTTTCATCAAGGGTCATCTGCTCAAGCAAATTATCAGCTCTTGCTTCGGCACTGTCAGGGACAGTCTTTCCACTGTCACATGAGAAGGTCATCAGCATCAGGAGTCCTGCGGACAGTACCAGCGGTAGTCTCGTGAGTTTCATTTCTGTACTCTTAATGGATTTGATAAAATGAATATCATTGCCTGCCCCTTCTGAGGGGCAGGCAATGATCAACAAAATAACTATTTATGGATACCTTCCACATGAGGACCGGAAAGATCATCGAAATAGAAGGTATGTGTCCCGTCACCGACTCCGGGATTTAGCATAATCCTTACAATGTTGTAGAAATCATGGTTGTAGTAATCATCTGCAACCACATCATACGACACCGGATCAGGCCACCACTTCCATCCCTCAGAACCGGGCTGGACGTCAGCACCGCTGAAGTTGTAGGTGGCAAGCTCCCATTTATTTGTCTGCTGGATGGTATAAGTCAGTTCTGTCCCGGTCTGCCATGCATCTCCCCCCTTATCAGTGTTTTCAAGCTTAAGAAGGACTTTATCCCCTGCCGTGCCGTAAACCAGTATAGAGAAGGTATGCTGCTGCCTCAGATCAAACCTGAAGCCCGGACCAAGCTGCATATATGCGTTCGCCCACTGATTGTTAGTTTTAGTGTAGAAAGCAGTCTTGGCGGACCTGTTGGGTACCTCTTTCAGCGGATTGTCAACAATAGTTACACCACAGTCCTGGCCCACCACCGGGTAAATCTGCACCTCGCTGAAGTCATTGTATACTATTATCATGTCAAGAAGATAGGGAACATAGGCAGAGTTGTCATTTACAAGCTTGATAACCTTTGTCCCTGTAAGCATACCCAGACTGGTATTAAGTTTTGCTGTCACTGTATAGTCACCCCGGCGCATAAAGGTATGATTCACAGTTTCATCCTTTCCTGCCGTAACTTCCGGACTGTTATCTCCAAAATTCCAGGTTACATTGGTAACGCTCTGTCCGTCAGGAATTACATAGTCAGTTATTGAGCAGGCCACATTATTGTCTGTGCCCTCAACAGCATTGACCGTATAGGTTATTGTAGGTCTGACATATCCCTTGGGAATGAGCAAGTAATGCCATTTGGTCCAGCTTTCATATGAGCTTTCACATGTAAGCTCCAGCAGGTTCTCATTAATCTGGAGGATTTTGTACTTATGATCCTTGGCGCCGACATCGAGACCGGGGAATATAGGTGTCGCGCTGTTGAGCACAATGTATTTTGCGCCTCCCTCTTCCAGGATTGTCCATGTTCCCGTAACCGGGGTTGCATAGTCAACATCCCAGTCATCCTTGTTCAGTCTCGGATTGAGATAGACTGATGCCAGCGCAGGGTCGTCCTTGGTATAACCTTTAACGTAACTGACACCTTTGTTGTCATACTTAACTATAAAGTCAGTCAGGATGAATGTCAGCTCATCATCATAAGCTCCTGTACCATCCTTCACATGAGGATCGGCAGACCACCAGTCAAGGCCTATACCGGCAGCGAGGGTAACATCTCCCACACCGAAATGGCCTTTGGAATCAGCATCAACCACCCAGGTCTTTCCATCAGCATCGTCAACACCTCCGGTAAGGTTAACATATACCGGATCTGTGAAAATAGAGAAGTCTGTTTCAGTCTGCGTAAGGGTTTTGGTCAGGGTAGCCATCCCTCCCCTGGTAACAAGGGTCAGCTTGATTGTGTAGTCACCGGGCATTGGATACCTGGCAATATTGCTATTGCCCGATCCCTTGGTTCCGTTTCCGAAATCCCATGATGCTATACCGGTTATTGAGGAGGTATTTTCAATCACAAAGTTGAACTCATCACTTCCGGGTGTTATTGTGAAGTTGAGCTGGTCTGCAGCAGGGGCAGCTCCGATATCGGGCTTATCCGCCATCTGCGGTTCGCAGGCGGTTACGGCCAGCATGATTGCCAGCATGCCCGCTAATTTTGTATATCTGATTTTTTTCATCGCACTTTGATTTATAGGATAATTCATAATCCGGCGTAAGCTGGAACCATCTGCTTGAGAGCTCCGCTGTTCATATTCCTTATTTCTCCGGCAGGGATCGGGAACATGCCCCATGAATCTGCCTTGAATGTACGGGGCGCAAAGTCTGATGCGTTCGGGGTGCCAGAGGGAATATTGAAGCTGGCATTGATCTTATCAGCTGCATAATCAAGTCCTCTTCTCAGCAGGTCCCATTTCCTGAGTCCTTCACCGCCAAACTCAACACGCCTTTCATGGTAAATGTCATCGAGTGTGATGGAGGTTTTTGCTGCAGCCTCGCCAAGCGCCCTCTTGCGAACCTGGTTGAAGTAATCAAGGGCCTTGGAAGGGTTGTCGGTAAGCCATACCTCGGCGGCCATCAGAAGCACATCTGCATACCTGATATCCATGTGATTGCGTGGGAAGTTATGGCTTGGATCACCGCCTGAGCCCTGGTAGTCAGCCCTTGCCATATATTTCTTGTTGAAGTAGCCGGTATTCATGAAAGCCCTGTTGTAATTGGTAAGTAATTCTTCGGCATCATAGAGGGTCACGTACTTCCTCGGGTCGCCTGGTTCAAACTCGTTAGCAAGACTCCATGACGGAATTGAGAATGACCATCCAGGGAAAACATTCGGATCGCCCTGCGGGTTACGAACGCTCAGCCAAACTGAAGAAAAATTGCCGTTTATATTCCAACCGCCCCAGTCGCCTGACTTGGCCTTATCAGAGTATTGTATCTCGAGGACCGCCTCGGCATTATTCTGGTTGTCCCAGTCAAAAAGATCTGCATATGAGGGAATGAGCGAATAAGCTCCGCTGGTTATAATCTGGTCAAGTGCGGACTGTACATAAGCCTTGTTGATAACAGTACTTCCTCCGGTCCATTGTTCAGCAGTAAGGCCCATTCCGCTGATTTTGCTCATACCGGTGTGATAGAGATAGATGCGTGCCATCAGGGCCTGTGCGGCGCCTTTTGAGATCCGTCCTTTTTCTGCTGCAGGTATCTGAACAGGCAGAACGGCAACGGCATCAGCCAGATCAGAGGCGATGAGTGAAAAGATATCGGCAGGAGTCTTCTGTTCCACGCTTTTGTAGTCTTCAACGTTGGGGAGTACCTCAGTAATGACAGGCGCCCAGCCGAAATGCCGTACAAGATCCCAGTACAGATAAGCACGAAGGAACTTAACCTCTCCCTCATACCGTGCTTTCAGACCTTCGGTCTTCCAGTCTATTCCATCTTGCTTCTGCAGGTAGAGGTTTGCCCTGTAAATACCAGAATAACAACGGTTCCACAAGTCTGCAGATGAGTTATTTTCAGGTTCCATCTTAAACATTTCCATATCCTGCCACTGGCTCATATCAGAGGCATCAGAACCACCACAGAATGCGTCATCAGACCATATGTCAGCCATGGTAGGGGCAAACTGCCAGTTCTGTACCGAATAGGCATCATAAACCGCAGTGAGCGCCAGGAAAGCGTCTCCCTCGGTCTTGTAGTAATTGGCTTCTGTCTGACCGGTCTTTGGTTCCAGCTCAAGAAAATCCTTTGAGCATGACGAACCTGCAACCATCACAGCCAGGAAGAAGAGACTGTATAATATTGACTTTTTCATAACTCTGTTCTTTTTCGTGTTGTCAGAATGTAACATTTATGCCGGCCATGACTGTCCTGGGCTGCGGGTAAATCCCACGGTCAATGCCGTTGTCAAACACCCCTCCCCCGATCTCCGGGTCATATCCCGTATATTTTGTAACAGTATACAGGTTCTCAGCTGAGAGATAGACGCGCAGCTTGTTCAGCTTTACAGCATCTGAGATATTCTTCGGAAGCGTATAGCCCAGAGTGATGTTCCTTAACCTGAGGAAACTGCCATCCTGAATGTAGAAATCACTTACTGTCTTGCCGTTAAGGTTATTGTCTGTAAATGTCACCCTCGGATATTTGTCCGAGGTTCCTTCTCCCGTCCACCTGTTGAGCCACTCAGCCGTATAATTGGCATAGTTCATGTCATACCTCCTGGTGGCGCTGTAAATCTCCTGACCAAGGGCCGCATAGAGAAACATATTGAAGTCAAAGCCGTACATCTCGGCATTGAGATTGAGACCTCCCGTGAAATCGGGGAATGGACTGCCTATACGAACCCTGTCAGCATCACTTATGGTGCCGTCACCATTGAAGTCAACGAATTTTATGTCCCCGGGTTTCGCATTGGGCTGTATCTTCCCGCCTGTTGTCCCCACATAGCTGTCTACCTCTCCCTGATTCTGGAAGATACCGTCAGTCCTGATGCCGTAGAACACACCCATAGGTGTACCTACCTCAGCATAGATAACGCCACTCTGTCCGAAACCGCCGTCACCTCCCTGAAGCCTCTTTTCGGCATTCTGAATGTCAAGCACCTCGCTTCTGTTGAAAGCTCCGTTGAGAGAAACATTAAGATAGAGCTTTCCGATCTGTTTCCGGTAACTTAAATCAGCTTCTATACCTGAGTTCTGAACTGAACCGCCGTTGATAATCGGGGCTGAGTTTCCGACAAGCATAGGTACCGGTGCCGTTACCAGCCAGTCTTTTGTCTTCTTTATGTAATAATCAACCGTTAGTGAAAGGGAGGAGCCGAGTGTGGTCAGGTCAATACCGAAGTTGGTCTGCTCGGATGTTTCCCATTTCAGAGACGGATTGGCAATCCTTGTTGGCTGAGTGCCATTGTACTGGGTCTTGCCGTCTCCAAAATAGTAAATGTTGGAGTTTCCTATCACTGAGGTATAGCCAAAGTTTCCGATGCTCTCATTTCCGTTCTGCCCCCAGCTGGCTCTCAGTTTCAACATGTTGAACACATTAGCCAGGCTGCTGAAAAAATCTTCCCTGGAAATTACCCAGCCGATAGATGCCGATGGGAAATACCCGTATTTGTTCTCGTCTCCGAAACGTGAAGAACCGTCCCTCCTTATGGTTGCGGTCAGCATGTACCTGTTAAGGAGGTCATAGTTCACACGGGCAAAAAGTGATGCAACGGTATGCTCGGAATATCCGCCACCGGCATTCGCGCTTTCGGGGTCAGTTGCATTGTCCAGGTATGAATGGCCGAAATCATCAAAAATCAGGTCGTTCTTTGAACCCCATAAATTCTCATATATATCTTTGAATGCCGTTGTTCCTGCCATGAGGGTCAGGTTATGTACATCGAAAGATTTTGAATAGGTGAGGATATTCTCAAAGTTCCACCTGGAATACATATCAATCCCTTTGTATGCCTTGTCTACCACGCTGAAGTGCATGGCATCAAGGTAATACTCAGGAGTGTAGGTATCAGTGTTGACCATCGCATATTCTCCGCCGAAGGATGAACGGAAAACCAGTCCCTCAAGAACACTGGCAATCTTTGAGAAGTCGAATTCGCCGTAAAGATTACCTATCAGTTTGTAGGTTCTCGTTCTGGAATTGTTGTAGCTTGCCAGGGCTACCGGGTTGGTGATCTCCTGAAGCCCAAAACCGTAAGCTTCTGAGGTTCCCCATGTACCGTCAGAGAACATAACCGGTATAATCGGAGGCATATTCAGTGCCTGGTTGAGACCAAGGCCGTACCTGTCATTGGTGGCAATCCCCTTGCTGGTAATCCCGGCAAGGTTAACACTTCCTCCAAGCTTGAAAAACCCGAAGGTACCTGCCGCATTAAGTCGGTATCCGATTTTCTCGAAGCTTGACTTACCCTTTGCGACAATTCCCTCCTGGCTGAAGTAATTCAATGAAGATGAATACTCTATCATGTCACTTCCACCGGTAAATGAGAGCGAATGATTCTGCTTGGGTGCGTTGTAGTAGAACATCTCATCCTGCCAGTCGGTGTCAGCTGTGAAGGCTTCAATCTGCGACTGGTTGAATCTCGGACCCAGTCCTGCATTAACCGAAGCTTCATTGATGAGCATGATGTACTCGTCAGAATTAAGAAGCGGTATCTTCTTCCATGGATTCTGCCAACCATAGAAACCATCATACGTTACCGAAAGCTTTGTGTTGGTCTTACCTGTTTTTGTGGTGATAAGGACAACACCGTTTGCACCACGTGCACCATAAATTGCAGCTGATGCAGCATCTTTCAGGACTTCAATTGACTGGATATCTGCAGCATTCAGGAAGTCTGTGCCGGAACCGCTCATGGGAAGACCGTCAATAATATAAAGGGGCTCAGCATCACCGTTGGTCCCTGCACCCCTGATGCGCACTGAGATCTGAGACCCTGGCTGGCCGGAGTTGGCCGTAATGACTACACCTGCCGTCTTGCCCTGAAGTGCCTGGGTGACACGCATGTCCGTGGCTTTGCGAAGATCATCACCCTCTACCTTAGCAATAGCTCCGGTAACAAGACTCTTCCGCTGGGTGCCATAACCCACAACAACAATCTCATCGATTAATTCAAGATCGGAGACCATCACAATATCTATTGTGGTGCTCTCAGTCACCACAACTTCCCTGGTCTTCATCCCCACGAAGGAGAAGACCAGAATTGAGTTCACGGGCACATTGCCAAGATTATAGTACCCGTTCATTTCAGTCATCGTTCCGATGGTTGTTCCCTTGACGAAAACACTCACCCCCGGAACAGGTTGTCCGTCGTCTGCTGACGTTACAACTCCTTTAATCTGCAGTCCCTGCGCATTTAAAGCCAGAGAACTGGCAATGAAAAAAAGAGCCAGGATTGTCTGTTTCATAAATTCTGTTGAGTTTTAGAGTTTGGTTAATCAGGCTTGTCAGATGTGTCCGAAAACCATCCGATTGCAGAGTACCAAGTTAAGCAAGTGAAATAAATTATCACCTGTTACCTTTACTTCAAAAATACATCAGTAAAAATAACTGAATACATCATAAATTCATCACTCAATTTTTATATCTCTGATCTATAAATATATATAAAACCAAGATTGAGTGTTATTAATACACCAATGACTTGAAGCAATACTACAGAGCGATGATATTTCTAATGCTAAGCAGATGGGTTATAAGGTTTACATCCCTGGTAATGCCCATTTTTTTCCTGATCCTGTACCTGCAAATCTCTACACCTCTGATTGAAATATTCAGCAGCGGAGCTATCTCCTTCGACGGGAGGTTCATCTTCAGGCACGCACAAAGCCTAAGTTCACCGGGTGTAAGGTCAGGATACTTTGCCTTCACGAGCTGGAGAAACTCTTCATGAACCTCATCAAAGGCACTTTCAAAGATTTCTCTCTGCTTATTGTTGTCAACCTCCCTGGCAATGCGATGAAGTATCTCTAAAACCTTGATCCCGGTTGCCCTGTCATTACAACCCTCCATCAGGTTTTTAAGCTCATCCTTCATATGGTTGAGAAACTCATTTTTTCGTATAAGATGCATGGCCTGATTTGCCAGCTCCTTGTCTCGAAGTATCATCTCCGCCTGGAGCTTTTCATTCCTGATCCTTATAATCTCTTTCTCAGCCTCCAGCGCCTGCCGTTTATATTCCTGCTCCTTCGCCTCGTATATACGGCTGTTCTTCAGCCTCTCATTCCTTCTTGACAAATCAATTCTCCAGCTGATAAAACGTGCAAGCAGGAGAATAAGAATCATACCTGCAATGGCATAGGTGAGAAATGCCACCGGTGACTTATACCACGGATGATCAATGATAAAGTCAAGGGAATCGGGAATGCTTTCTATCCCGAGCTGATTTCTTGCCTTTATATGGAATGTAAACTTCCCGTCGTGGAGATTTGAATACTCCTTATAATAAGACCGGGTCCAGTCTGACCACCTCTCATCATACCCTTCAAGCCTGTAACTGTATTCGGTATTTCCGGCATTGTCATATACCGGAGAGGCAAAGGTAAATCTCAGGTTATTCTGAGCGTACCTGAACCGATAGGTTATCTCCTCTCCTGCTGCTGCCGGAGTTCTGCCATAATAAAACACCGAATCCTGGTGAAGCGCTTCCCCCAGGGTTATGTAGGCCGAGAATCCTTCATAGCCCGGGTTTGAGGTACGCGAAGAATAGTGGGCGAAACCATCCTCGGTTCCTATTATAACATGTTCAGGAGAATATGGATAGATTGATTCAAACCCGTGAATGAACCTTCCGGAGAGCTGAAGAAAAGGGGTTGCGACGTGTTCGTAGGAGTGACCCTCCTTCAGCCTGAAGACCCCGGCCCTGTTCTTTGCAACATACCAAATATTTCCCTCTTTATCCTCGTGGAGATATGAAATAGCTACCAGGGGACTGAGAAGCTGGTTGAAGTAGGTCGACCTTACAAACCGGTCTTCTTCAGGCAGATATTCATAGATTTCAGTCTCTGACACAACAACCAGCTGTCCCCTGACACGAAAGATACCAAGATAAAAATTAGAGGGGAGGCCATCAGAAGAATCATAAAACCTGGCATTTATTACCGAATCGAGATCAGCCGAGAGCTTCACCCTGAATATCCCCTTGAAACCATGACTCATCCATATCTCCCCCTGCCTGTCCTCCTCGAAGACCCTGAATGACTCGGTCATACCAGGTATCTGCCTGACAAACTGCCATGTGCCCTGCTCCCAATGGAACAGTATTATTCCATTGTAGGTGCCACCAATCAGATATCCAGGCTGGCTTTTAAGTTCTATAAACTTCCACCCGCCGGGAACACGGCTGATGAGTGAAGCCCTTTCGCCTGTCACTCTGTAAGTGCCGGTGTTATGTCCGCATAACAACTCTCCATTATGAACACCCAGGTACCAGACCTGCCCATAGGTTCCCTGAATCATCCTGAAATCGTCACCCGACTCCCTTTCAGGCCAGTCCCTGACATACAATCCCTGGTTTGTCCCGAGGTAAAGCTTACCTTCATGGATAACCGTTGCATAGCCTGCGCCGAAACCTTCCGGGCTGCGTATGTATGTCAGAGGTGAATTTACGGTCACATAATCAATCCCGTTGTCAAGAGCCAGCCACAGGTTGCCGTTCCTGTCGCTGAACAGATCAAGAACAGTATTGTTCTGCAGTCCCTTTTTCTTGTTGATTTGTTGTATTATGTTCCCCTCACGGTCAATGATCATTATTCCGTTAAGAATTGTCCCGATTACGTAGTATTCATTATGAATCTTTACTGCACTGAATATTTGGTCACGGCTTAGAATATTGCTAACCTCTGAATCCCATTTTCTGAGCCTTGTGCCATCATAGATGAAAAGTCCGTTACCAAGGGTGCAGATCAGTATCTCATTGCCCTGCCTGAATGGCAGTATTGACCATATATCCTGACCAGTCAAAGCCTCGCAGCCTGTAAGACTGACAAGTCGGGTCCCGTCGAACTCCATGAGTCCGTTTCCGGTATCATTGAACAGCAGTCTTCCGTTTACGGAGAATGTATTCTGGAAACGGGTTGGTGCCGCAACAACTGTCATTGGTATACCTTCGCGGTAAAAGTAAGCTGCGTAATATGACTGAAATATAGTCTTATCGCGGTAGGAGAAGATGTTCCATACATCGTCAAAATTCCTGTACTCTTCAGGAATCATATCTCTGAAAGAGCGGAATAATAGATTGCCGTTTTGAAGCGGGACCATAATGCCCAGGTCATTATAGGCTCCAATGTAGATTTCGCCCCTGGCCCCGATATGAATTGATCTGACCATGGAGTGATTTGGCATCTGATAAAGATGCCACTGAACCCCGTCATATTTTAGCAGGCCGTCATTGTTGGCAAAGTACATGAATCCCTTTGCATCCTGGGCCACGCACCAGTTCTGGGTACTTGCCTTGTAATCGCTCTTGCTGAAGTTCCTGATGAACGGCGTACCTGTTTCCTGCACCTGTGCCTCTGCAACCGGCCATATGAGATGGAGACAAAAAGCCGTCAATATTAACTTCCTGATCATCCTGTTATTTTAGGCTCTCCAATTTAATTTTTTTTCATCAGCTTATTGCCAGAACATTCTCAATATTTTTACGGCGGTGAAAAACAGGATACAGCGAAAATTTCTCCTGTCGGTTTTAACAGGAATCATCGTCATTCTCCTGCTGCTTCCGCTCCAGTTCACGGGCGGGAAGCCAATGTTCCTGCTGGAGAGGATTTTCAACGGCGGCGGATATCTGCAGATATTTATCATTGCCCTCTTTGCTGCAGTCATGGAGTATAACATGCTTACCCCTGAACGCACCGGCTGGTGGAGAAGATTCAACTGGTCACTCTTTTCAGGCGTTTTCTTCATGCAACTGATCCTGGGGATTGCCGTTGATAATATCCGGTCCCATCTACCGGGGGGGGAACTCTCAGTGATGACTCTGATTTTCCTGTCGGCAGTGGTATTTTCAGGACGGGCATGGTGTAGCCAGTATTGCTGTTTTGGGGCAATTGATTCAGCATCTGCCGGCAGAAACGGAAGGTCAGCTTCCATCCGGCACTTCTTGGCCCTGAAAAACAGCTTCCTTATCCTTGCCATTGCAGTCGCCCTGCTGCTGAGTATCTCAAGAGCCGACAGGGAAACAGCCCTTATCGCGGGAATAGTAACCGGAAGCCTCTCTGCATGCAGGCACTCCTCGATCACATGCCGTTTTCCCGGCCTTAAGGCCGAAACCGCCAGATATTCGTACATAACCGTAACTATTGTTCCCTACTCAATCGTTCCGGCCATGGCAAGAATCTGAATTATTTGCAGTTTTTGCAGGGAATTTTTATTTTTAGGTATATTTGCCTGTTCCGGCATTATGCCGGGAATAAACCTAAACTACTGATATGCGAAATGGTTAAAGTAACCCACAACAGGATTCCCAACGAGTTTTTCGTAACACAGGGTTCGGGATGCAGCGAATATGCAATCCATCCCGGGTCGTATCACATGGCATTGCATGATGCCGGCATAGCTGAATACAATATAATGAATTACTCATCGGTGCTGCCCTCCACATCGCGGCTGGTAACACTTGACGAGGTAGATATGCCACCATACGGATCGGAACTGTGTACCATCATGGCAGTGGCCAACGGCTACTACGGCGAACACGTATCTGCGGGAATCATCTTTGCATGGATGTATAAGGATGACACCTGCGAAGAGAAGGTAGGAGGCCTTGTATGTGAGCTGGCCGGGTACTTTGACATGGAGGCCCTCGAAGAGAGGCTCTATACCGTTCTCCACGACCTGCATGACAGAACATTCGCCCAGTACTACCTGGGAGAGCCAACAGTCATCAGGGAGTCTCTTACAATTGACAAGAGATACGGCACCGCCCTTGTTGCCCTTTGCTTCGTCAACTTCCTTTAATCTTCCCGGCCTGCCCGAGAAGCAGTTTTTGCATATTTCATGACGGAATAAAACCCGGTCGCCATGAGCAGACAAAACAGACTGATCAGGTTCTTTTCACCCCCGCCACAGTGGCGGCTCCCTGTCATTGTGCTCCTCGGGGCATTCACAGGACTGGCATTCTACCTCCTGAAGATATCAAATGCCACATCCTATCTCTCTGATGACCCGCGTGTATGCATAAACTGCCATATTATGACACCGCAGTTCGCAACATGGTCGCACAGTGCCCACAGAAGCATTACAGACTGCAATGCCTGCCATGTTCCTCATGACAGCTTTATAAGGAAGTACTACTTCAAGGCCAGTGACGGTCTTCGCCATGCAACCATTTTTACGCTGCGAAAGGAACCACAGTCGATCTATATCAGGGAACCCGGGAAACGGGTGGTACAGGAAAACTGCCTCCGTTGCCATGAGACACTCTTCAGCGACGGTCCCGGAAGACCATGGGAAGCCATGGCCGGAAGGCGCGACGTGCATTGTCTTGACTGTCACCGCAATACGCCACATGACCGGGTTAACAGCATCTCTTCAACCCAGTTTGCAATCACACCCACCCTAAAGGATAACCTGTAACAACCGTATAAAAACCTGAACCTATGTCAATCACGGAATTCATCTCCAAAAGGCCATGGGCAGGATGGCTCCTGTTTCTTGCCACCGCACTGGTAGTATTCCTGCTGGGTATGCTTGCCTCATCAATCGTCGAGAGGCGCTCAGAAACCCGGTATGCATACCGGCCGCCGACAGACCTGCAGCCTTTTGAATCAGACAACAGCGTCTGGGGAAAATTCTATCCAAGGGAGTATAAATCATGGCTGATGACGGCTGATACCTCATTCCGGAGCAAACATGCCGGGAGCAAACCGCTTGACTTGCTGGCAACCGACCCCGAGCTGGTAGTTCTCTGGGCAGGTTATGCATTCGCGAAGGATTACAGGCAGGCAAGAGGACACTTCTATGCTGTCGAAGATAACCGGAACACCCTCCGTACGGGTGCACCTCTGACCCCTGACGCCGGACCCCAGCCGGCAACATGCTGGGCCTGCAAAAGTCCTGACGTACCCCGCATGATAGAAAAAATGGGTGCCGAAAGCTTCTACAAGTCAACCTGGGCATCACTCGGACCGGAAATGACAAACACCATCGGATGTGCTGACTGTCATGATCCTGAAAATATGACACTGACCATTACGCGCCCCGCCCTGCGTGAAGCCTTCGAAAGGCAGGGTAAAAAGATTGAGGAGGCCGGACACCAGGAAATGCGCAGCCTGGTCTGTGCCCAGTGCCATGTTGAATACTACTTCAAAGGCGAGGGCAAGTATCTTACATTCCCCTGGGACAAGGGACAGTCTGCTGATGAGATGGAAGCCTATTACGACAGCTATGGGTTCGCCGACTGGACACACGCAATCAGCAAGGCTCCCATGCTCAAGGCTCAGCACCCCGACTATGAACTCTTCAAAATGGGCATTCACGCCCAGAGAGGGGTTGCCTGCGCCGACTGCCATATGCCATTCGTTGCCGAGGGTGGGGTGAAATACACCAGCCATCATGTTCAGAGTCCGCTAAACATGATATCATCAACATGCGCCACATGCCACCGCCAGAGCGAAGAGGAACTGATGAACAATGTCTATGAGCGGCAGGACAAGATTGCCAGCCTCAGGAATTACCTGGAAGAGATACTCGTCTCAGCACATTATGAGGCAAAAGCTGCATGGGATGCGGGAGCCGATGAAACCACGATGAAACCCCTGCTTGCTCTTATCAGGCAGTCTCAATGGAGATGGGACTTCTGTGCGGCCAGCCACGGAGGATCATTCCATGCTCCCATTGAAATGGCATCAATCCTCAGCAACGGTATCATGAAAGGGCTTGAAGCCAGGATTGGACTGGCAAAGGTCCTTGCATCAAAAGGCATAGATGAAGTGGTGATACCTGACATCAGTACCAAGGCCGGTGCACAGAAAGCAATTGGCCTTGATATGGATGCTCTCATTAAGGAGAAGGAAACATTCAAAAGGGAGAATCTTCCCGCCTGGGACAAAGGGACGGTCTGAAGAAAACTGCCTTCATCATTACATAATGCTCTTGTACCATGAATGACAATCGAAGGATCCGTCGGATTTCGGTTATTGCAATCCTTTCCCTGATTACCTTCGCAATGGCTGGTTTGCCTGATGCATCCGGACAATCCCAGCTACGCGGCAGGACCACCCGCACTTTGCAGGAATCCCCGGCAAAACACACCTTTACCCTGGGCAGCGATGATTTCCTTCTCGATGGTAAACCATTCCGGATGATCAGCGGGGAGATCCACCCGGGAAGAGTGCCGGCTGAGTACTGGAGAAACCGGATAGAGATGGCAAAGGCCATGGGTTGCAATACTATTTCTGCATACCTCTTCTGGAATCACCATGAAACCACAGAAGGCATATATGACTTCCGGACCGGCAACAGGAATATCTCACGGTTCATTGCTATTGCTGCTGAAGAAGGAATGTGGGTCATAATAAGACCGGGACCCTATGTTTGTGCCGAGTGGGAGTTCGGCGGTATACCTCCGTACCTGCTTCGCCATCCAGACATTAAGATACGGTGCATGGACCCGCTGTACATGAAAGCGGTGGAGAGATACATATCCCGGCTGGCTGATGAACTCAGGCCTTTCCTGGTGACCAGTGGCGGCCCGGTACTGATGATCCAGATTGAAAATGAGTATGGCAGCTATGGAAATGACCGGAACTACCTTTTTGAACTCAGGAGGATCTGGGAGAGATGTGGCATTGATGTTCCCTTCTTTACCGGCGACGGACCCACCACATATATGCTAGAGGCAGGAACCCTGACAGGATGCGCTGTGGGTCTTGACTCGGGTAGCTCGGAAAAGGACTTTGAACTGGCCCGCAAAATGAATCCCGGTGTCCCCGTCTTCTCAAGCGAGACCTACCCCGGATGGCTTACCCACTGGGGCGAGGACTGGGCAAGACCTGACACATCAGCCCTGCTGCGCGAAGTGAAATACCTGATGGATAACAACAAGTCGTTCAACTTCTATGTAATACACGGAGGCACAAACTTCGGCTTCACCGCAGGTGCCAACTCGGGAGGCAGGGGCTATGAACCTGATCTGACAAGCTATGACTATGATGCGCCAATCAATGAGCAGGGAAGACCAACTCCCAAATACATGGCACTCCGGAACCTGATCGGATCATACCTTCCTAAAAAGGTTAAACTGCCGCCTTTACCGGATCCCGTCCCTGCAACCAGTTTCCCGGAAACCGAACTGGCACCCTTTACCTCTGTCTGGGAGAACATGCCTGAGCCTCACACAGCGGTCCAGCCAAGACCCTTTGAGGCATTCGGCCAGGATTACGGTTTCATGCTTTACCGTACACGGCTGACCGGACATAAGAGCGGCAAACTAACCGTTACCGAAATTCATGATTACGCCACTGTCTTTGTTGACGGGAGATACATCGGCACCCTTGACAGGCGACTTGGCATCAACTCCATAGACCTTCCTCCCTCCGTCACGGAGCACCCGGTACTGGAGATATTCACCGAAGCTATGGGAAGGATAAACTTCGCCCAGCACATGATTGACCGCAAGGGGATAACTGACAGGGTGACCCTTAATGGGATGACCCTGATGAACTGGGAGATATACGGCTTTCCGATGAGTGACGGATTCGTGGAATCACTTGCTGCTTCAGATGGAGAAATGAACAAGCCCGGAGTCTTTCTCAGGGGAACATTCAATCTGGATGAGCCGGCTGACACATTCATTGACATGACCAACTTCGTCAAGGGAATTGTATGGGTCAACGGTCATAACCTCGGCCGTTACTGGGAAATCGGGCCCCAGACAAGGCTGTACTGCCCGGCTCCGTGGCTGAATAAAGGTGCAAATGAGATCATTGTGTTTGATCTTCACAAGACCACACCCGGATCAGTCAGGGGTTTTGAAACGATGCTGCAGTGATTATCAGCTGATACCCGTCAGCGCGGAAAGAAGGTAATAGAGGCCGGCAGCAAGAAGCATGGAAACAGGGATGGTGAGTATCCATGCATAGAGCAGGTTTATTGTCACTCCCCACCTGACCGCAGTCACACGCTTGGTAAGTCCTACTCCCATGATTGCACCGGTTATGGTGTGTGTTGTACTTACCGGGATTCCGAAAGCTTCTGTTCCGAAGAGCAGTATGGCCCCGGCGCCCTCGGCTGCAACACCTTCAAAGGGAGTGAGCTTGGTTATCTTTGAACCCATTGTCTTGACTATGCGCCACCCTCCTATCAGCGTGCCAAGAGCTATGGCCGTGTAACATCCGAGCACAATCCAGTGGGGAATATCATGCACCTTGCCATTGACCATTTCAATCTGTGCCCAGTGAGGTACCTCATGTGCACCATGAAAATAAACTATCAGTGCCGCTGATATGATACCCATTACCTTCTGCGCGTCATTGCCTCCGTGTCCCAGGCTGAAAAGAGCTGAAGAGAGAAGCTGAAAGCCCTTGAATTTCTTCTCCAGCCTGAAGGGATTGCCCTTGCGGCTGATCCAGAGAAGGGCTATGGAAAGAAGATATGACATGAACATGCCAAGTAAAGGCGCCAGGAAAATGAATGCCGCAATGACGGCTATCTTGCCGGCGTGAACAACATCCCACCCCGTGAAGGCTATTGCCGCTCCGGCAAACCCTCCCACGAGAGTGTGTGATGAGCTGGATGGGATCCCCAGGTACCATGTGAGAAGGTTCCAGATGATGGCGGCCATAATCCCTGCAAGGATAACCATCAAGGTTATGGCTGAGGTGTCAACGATCTTTGCAATGGTATCAACTATATTCAGCTCAAAGACCAGGTAAGCCAGCCAGTTGAAGGAGGCAGCCCACAGTACTGCCTGGAAGGGGGTAAGCACCTTGGTTGAAACAACCGTTGCTATCGAGTTTGCCGCGTCATGAAAACCGTTGATTAGATCAAACGCAAACGCGAGAACTATTATAATGATCAGGATTGTGAAGTCCATCCGGGAAGGCTTTATGCAATTTTGATTATTACGGAAGAGAGGATATCTGCAACATCATCGCACCTGTCAACTGCTTTTTCAAGCGCTGCAAGGATATCCTTCTTCTTTATCAGTTCAATCGCATCCTTTTCCTCGTTGAAGAGTTTTGCCAGGTAACGGTGATTAATATCATCGGCGTGCTCTTCCAGCTCCCCTATCTTATGGCAGTTGTCCTTGTATTTTGAAAGATTAAGCACATCGCGCAGGCCGTTGAAGGCAGTGTTGATCTCAATGGAAGCCCTTCTGATGACATCGGCCATCTCACGAAACTCAGCAGGTATCTCCTTAAGCCTGTACAGATGGGTCTGTTTGGCGGCACCGTGCATGAGATCAAGGACTGAATCAGTAGTATGAATCAGCTCAAAGATATCTTCCCTGTCAAACGGAGTAATAAAGGTACTGCTGAGTGTCTTGTAGAGGTTTTTTGCAATCTGGTCTCCTACCAGTTCGGCCTCCTTGATCTTATGCCCCAGAGCCTCCCTCTTTTCACCCGAAGGCTCATTCATGAACTCAACCAGTAACTCTGCCCCGATTATCAGGTTAGCAGAGGCATCCTTGAAAAGCGGGTAAAATTTCCCCTCCTTGGGGGCGAGGTACGAAAAGATCTTGTCAAGTTTCATAAGTGAGTCATGCTAAGTTTGAACCTGCCAAAAATATACTAACCACTTCACTAAATAAAGGAGATTTGACATAATGTTCATTAAATGTTAATTATTATTCAGGGCGGGGTTTAGTTAACTTTAGTTATATTAGCGCATCACAAAAGCTAATATATAGCATGAAGCTGACATTTTACGGGGCTGCCCGGGAGGTGACAGGCAGCAAGGTTCTTGTTGAAACTGAACACGGAAAGAATATCCTTCTTGACTGCGGACAGTTCCAGGGCAAGGGTCTTGAGACCGAGGAGCAGAACCGGGCAGTGGCCTTCTCTCCTGCCGGTATAGACCATATTATCCTGTCACACGCCCATATTGACCACTCGGGACTGATACCCTTTCTGTCAAGGAACGGATTCACAGGATCAGTGATATGCACGAACGCCACGCGCGATCTTTGTTCCATTATGCTTGCCGATTCAGGAAAA
Source organism: Bacteroidales bacterium (assembly GCA_025454815.1). GTDB lineage: Bacteria > Bacteroidota > Bacteroidia > Bacteroidales > VadinHA17 > SR-FBR-E99. The sequence goes on from JALONR010000014.1 coordinate 63,711, forward strand.
ATACAGGAGCATGATACCATCACCTTCAACAAGAAAAGGGCGAAGAAAGGGCTTCCACCCGTGGAGCCGCTCTACACACAGGCCGATGCCGTGGCTTCAATGAAATTGTTCATCAGCGTGGCCTACGACAGGAAGTTCCGGATTGACGACTATACGACTGTCAGATTCACTAACACAGGGCATATGCTCGGCAGCGGGGTGATAACCCTGGAGCTGAAGGAGAAGGATGGCATAAAGCGACTCGCATATACAAGTGATATAGGAAGGCCGTCAAACAGGATACTCAAGAGCCCTGAACCGTTCCCGCAGGCTGACTTCATTATTACAGAATCAACATATGGTGACAGGCTGCACTCCTCACTGGAGGAGTCGGATGAAGAACTGTTCCGTGTCGTTCACCATACCTGTGTGGAGAAGCGTGGGAAACTGATCATTCCGGCATTCAGTGTTGGCCGTACACAGGAGGTGGTTTATTCACTAAATAATCTCTATAATGCCGGAAGGCTGCCCAGGGTTGACATTTATGTTGACAGTCCCCTCTCAGTCAACGCAACCAATATTTTCCGCATGCATCCTGACTGCTTCAATGAAGATGTCAGGGAACTGATGCTGACTGATCCTGATCCCTTTGGGTTCAACAACCTCTTTTACAATACATCCGTCGAAGGGTCCAAAAGCCTGAATGAAATCAAGGGTCCTGTAATCATTATCTCATCATCAGGTATGATGGAAGCCGGGCGCGTCAAACACCACCTGGCAAACAGCATCAGCAACCCCGCCAACACGGTGCTGGCTGTCGGCTATTGTGCCCCCTCAACCCTCGGAGCACGAATCCTCAGAGGGGAAAAGGAGGTCTCAATACACGGGAACAAGTACCCGGTGAGAGCCGATATAGAAAGAATAGAATCCTATTCGGGCCACGGCGACTACCTCGAAATGGCAGACTATCTCTCATGCCAGGATCCGGGAAGTCTGAAAAATATTTTCCTGGTTCATGGAGAGTATGAAACACAGTTGCATTACAGGACATACCTTGAGACCAGGGGATTCGGGAACATTGAGATACCTGGCGCAGGAATGTCATACAAAATCTGATATTTACAATAATCATTTGTTTGTTTAACACAAATCCTATTTTTGCACAAAAAAAAATCCTGACGTATGTTTATCATCATGGTTGTGCTGTTTCTGCTGGGTTACCTGGCTATAGCACTAGAGCATCCTATTAAGATTGAAAAGGCTGCCAGCGCCCTGTTGCTGGGATCCATCCTCTGGGCACTCTACGCCCTCTCCAGTGAGCAGGTCCTGGCTATGGGCTTTTCCCCGTCGTGGGAAGAGCTGAAGATCATGGGACAGCAGATACTGAACAACATTGCACCTGCAATGACATCCGACCAGTTTGCCACCTCACCCTTCCGCGAGACTGTCGAACTTGCTTCTCACAGCAATGCCTTCGTGAAGCATGAGCTGGCACATCACCTGGTTGGTATTGCCGAAATCCTTTTCTTCCTCTTCGGTGCAATGACCATCGTGGAAGTAATTGACCAGCATCAGGGATTCACGGTGATTACCAACAGGATAAACACGAAAAGCAAAGTAAGGCTTATCTGGATCATCGGTATCATTACCTTCTTCATGTCAGCGGTTCTTGACAACCTTACCACCACCATCGTGATGATCGCACTTCTCCGGAAACTGATCTCAGACAAACCAACCCGCTGGTTATTTGCAAGTATGATCGTCATCGCTGCCAATGCAGGGGGGGCCTGGTCACCGATAGGTGACGTGACCACCATCATGCTCTGGATAGGCGGACAAATAACCACTGTGAACATTATTCTCAAGGTCATACTTCCGAGTCTCGTCAACATGATCGTTCCTCTTGCCATCCTTTCATTTATGGTCAAGGGTGATGTGAAACGACCCGAAAGAGCCCACGAATCTGGCGATATCACAACCCCGTTCGAAAGGACATTCATACTTATCCTCGGTGTATCCATGCTGCTTTTTGTACCCGTATTCAAAACCTTAACCCACCTGCCTCCCTACGTTGGTATGCTCTTCGGGCTTGGTGTCCTCTGGCTTGTATCAGAGATCATGCACCGTGACAAGGAGGATGAAGTACGGAAGAAACTGACCATATTCAATATAGTCAAGAAGGTTGATACCCCCACCATATTCTTCTTCCTGGGGATATTGTCTGCTGTTGCCGCACTTGAAAGTGCCGGCCATCTCAGCCTTCTCGCCGGCTGGCTCGATGAGAAGCTTCATGACATCTACCTGATCAACATTGCCATCGGTGCCATATCTGCCGTTGTTGACAATGTTCCGCTGGTTGCCGGTGCAATGGGAATGTATGAGGTGGTTACCCCTGATATGCTCCGGATGGCAGCTGATCCGGCATATGCAGGATTCTTTGTGCAGGACGGCCTGTTCTGGGAGTTCCTGGCATACTGTGCCGGGACCGGTGGAAGCATGCTCATCATCGGCTCCGCAGCAGGTGTGGCTGCAATGGGTCTCGAGAGGATTGACTTCATATGGTACATGAAGAAGATCACCTGGCTGGCACTTGTCGGATACCTGGCTGGCGCCGGCGTCTATTGGCTTCAGGCTCAGATTATTCACTGAGGTTGAAAAAAATATTGGTGTAAAGGGCTTCATCGAATGGTGAAGCCCTTTATATTTGCATCCTCTAAATCCTATTGAAGGACAAACACTCCAACCTTAATCCCATTAACATGTTTCTGATTCAGAACTTTGAGTTCGTGCTCTTTGCGCTTACTCTCGTGGGAGTAGCCCTCTTCCACAAACAGACTATGTGGGTGGCCCTCACAGGCATGACCCTTATCATTATCTACAAGCTGGTGTTCAATGATCCGGCTGAGCCGTTCCACCTCTTCCATCACCTGGGAGAGGAAGGAAGGACACTCATCAACCTCATGGGTTTGCTATTTGGATTTGCAGTCCTCTCAAAGCACTTCGAGGAATCACATGTCCCTGACCTGCTTCCGAATTACCTTAGCGGAGGCTGGCTGGGTGCCTTTACCCTCCTGGTTATGATCACGGTGCTTTCATCATTCCTTGACAACATCGCTGCAGCACTGATAGGCGGAACAATAGCGCTGGTGGTATTCAGGGGGAAGGTACATATCGGGTATGTGGCAGCCATAGTTGCTTCCAGCAACGCAGGAGGAGCCGGAAGCGTCATCGGCGACACTACCACAACCCTCATGTGGATCGACGGAGTGCCGGCTCTCAATGTCCTGCATGCCTATTTTGCAGTATTCCCGGCCCTGATTGTGTTCGGAATACCGCTGTCAATTGTCCAGACCAGATACCAGCCCATACAAAATGATGCCACTCCGGGGATAAAGATAAACTACCGGAAAATCCTGGTAGTGGTATTGATCCTGGTCGGAGCCATCTCTACCAATATCCTCCTTGACTTTCCCGCCGCCGGTGTTTGGATAGGAATACTCCTTGGTGCACTCTTTACCACCACCCCTTGGAGCGAACTGAAGAATTCGCTGAAAGGAACTATTTTCCTGATATCACTGGTATTCTCAGCTTCAATGATGCCGGTCGAGGAGCTTCCTCCGGCTTCGTGGCAGACAAGCCTGGTGCTCGGGTTCGTCTCCTCGGTCTTTGATAATATTCCTCTTACGAAACTGGCTCTCGAGCAGGGAGGGTACGACTGGGGAATGCTTGCCTATGCTGTCGGATTCGGGGGCTCGATGATATGGTTCGGGTCATCAGCCGGTGTTGCCATTACCAACAAATTCCCGGAAGGGAGATCCGTTGCCCGCTGGCTTAAGAGCGGCTGGTGGATAGCCGCCGCATACGTTATTGGCTTCATGATCCTGCTGGCCATCAGGGGATGGGAACCTGTGCTGAATTATAAATAATAAAAAGAAGAGGCCGGAATTCCGGCCTTCTTCATTTATGCAAAGAGAGGCCGCCCATCACCGACAGCCTCTTCTGTTTATGTCCTAGTATTTCGGTTCACGGTCCCGGTCGCGGAAATCACGGCGGGGTCTGAAAGGCTTCTTCTCTGCCTTAGGCTCAGACTTCTTTACAATGATCTGACTGCCATCGAGCTCTGAGTTGTTTAGCTTTTCGATAGCTTCATAACCGGCACGGTCATCTGCCATCTCAACGAAACCATAACGCTTTGAAAAGCCGGTCTCACGGTCCATAATGACTTTTGCGGAGATTACCTCCCCAAATTTGCTGAAAAGTTCCTGAAGGTCTTCTGCTTTAGTTACAGAACTCAGCTTGGCTACAAAAATGTTCATTTGAAAATTAATTATAATGTTAATAAAGAATTTATAACTGACTGATAATGAGGAATACATAAAATGTCTTCGCACTATATCAAGTCAGCTGACACAAAGGTATTTAAATAATTTTAACAATTCCAAATTAATTTAAATATTTGGAACTTAACGCTGCAAGATAAAAATTACTAAAACAGAGTCACCTTTTTACAGGCGTGTCCATCCACTCCTCCAGTTTTACCAGGACAGCCTCCTTCTGCTCATCCGGAAGATTGTTTATCCGGGTTCTGTGTGACCCTCCTTCCCTTACTATCTTAAGGCAGCTTTTATTGCCGCCCGGATCCGCAGCTGTAGCCGACCATGGATCATACTCCCCGTAAAGGAATATGAAATTATCTCCCTTTTTCTTTATGAATTCGTCAACCTTCCGGCCAAATTCGTAATCATAAACATACTGCTCACCCTGCGGGGCGGAGAAAATAAACTCGGGCATGTCTGTGTTGCGGGCATGCCTGAGCAGGTCACCGAACTTATCAAAATCATAACCGTAATATCCTATCTCTGTCATTGCCTGGTAAAAGAAAGGCTCAAAATATGCCATACCCTGGTCTGCAAAGTACCTTGGGTCACCTACCTGGGCAAGGTGGAGGAAGATCTTTTCATCAGAACCTTCAAGCGGGATGGAGTCACAGGGAATGGTACCCCACTGCCAGAAGGCGAATTCGTATTCGAGGACTGTCATCTCATATGCAGTCTCAGGCCCGCCAACCCTGCTGAATGTCCATCCGCGCTCCTCAGCAAAGTCAAGGAACATTGGGTACAGCAATTCGAACTTCTCAAGTGCAAGCTTCTGAAAACTGAAGACCCTGTCACGGCACTCCTCCGTTCCCACGTTTTCGAGGAAGGTATACATCCTCTCATCTTCCGGGCCGAAATTGAGCGGAGCCACATAAGGTACGCTGACATCAACGTCATCCGGATAGTAATACCTGTGAAACATCACTGTCTGTCCACCTTTGCTTATGCCTGTTGTAGCCCACCTGCCGCTGAATACAGGCTTGAACAGTTCAATAATACGGTGGTGGTCGGTTGCCGCCTGCCATGTGGTCAGATACTCCCATCCGGCTGAATCAGGTCTTGATTCCTCAAAATACCTGTGCTCAATCCTTATTAAATTAGCATTCAGCAAGGAAGCGAGCTCGTTCTTCCCTCCCCTGGCGCCGTATCCCTCTGTCTCAACAACAACAGGCCTGTCAGCGCCGGCATAATAGAGAAAGATCTGCTGTGTAAACAGGGGCCCGTCAGGGTTCCTGTGGTCTACCGGCTGCCGGAGCCTTATCTCCCAGGCTTCGCTGAAGCTCGTGTCAGCTTCAATCCTGAAAATAGTGTCAGCCGGAAGTGTGGCAAGGCGTTCCTCCAGCGTCATTGTTTTGGTTGAGCATCCCGAGCCAAGCAGGGCTGCAAATACAAGTGTGATCAGCGTTGTTTTTAACATATCATTGATTAGTTAAAGGTTGGTTCTCCGGCTTTTGGCAACAGGCTTCGTCTTCCTCCTCAGCCATTTTTGCAGCTCAGGCTCAAGATTGCGGTGAAGCAGTTCATAAACCCGCTCATGATAATCATTCAGCCATTGCAGCTCACTGTCATCAAGAAGCGAGGGATCAATCAGTTCCGGGTCAATATAACAGAGTGTCACCGTCTCAAAACCGAGAAAACTCCCATACTCAGTCTCACGATCTTCACGGCACACAAGGAGGTTTTCAGTCCTGAAACCATACAATCCGGGACGGTAAAATGCAGGTTCATCAGATAAAACCATTCCCGGTTCAATGCTGGTCTTCATATCGCCTGTTGCACCGGTACCGATTGTCTGCGGGCCCTCATGGACATTCAGGAAGCTCCCGACACCGTGGCCGGTTCCGTGGCCGTAGTTCATATAATTGTCCCACAGTGGCTTACGAGCAAGAATGTCAAGCTGATAACCTTTTGTCCCCCGGGGAAAACGGGCCATGGCCAGACCTATGGTTCCACGCAGGGCAAGAGTGAAATCCCTCTTCATCCCGGAATCAGGTTTGCCCAGGGCAACCGTCCGGGTTATGTCAGTGGTGCCACCAAAATACTGCCCACCAGAGTCGAGCAGGAATATCCCTTTTTTCTCCAGCGTGGCATTGGTAGCCATGTCCGGCACATAATGAGGCAGAGCGGCATGAGCATTGAAGGCGGCTATGGTGCTGAACGACGGTCCGGTGCAACCTTCCAGACCGGACCTCATTCCGTCAATCTTTCCGGCAGCGCTTAATTCGGTAACCTCCTCTTTTCCAACGGTATTCTCAAGCCAGTGGAAGAACCGGGTTAAAACCACCCCATCCTGAACCATTATTTTCCTCAGGTTCTTAAGCTCGGTTTTATTCTTTATCGCTTTCATCCGCGTGGGGATGCTCAGATCCTCCACCACCCTCACATTGTTTTTAACCGCCCTTCGAAGTGCTGCAGAGGTTGTTGCCGGGGAGAAAAGCAGCACAGAGCCCTCCTCAAGATGCGAAAGAACAGCAGAAACAGTATCATAGGGAAGCAATACCACCCCATCCCTGTCAAGTGATGCCCGAACTTTCCCGGGGACTTTATCCTCATCGGCAAAAAAGATAACCTGGTCACTGCCTACTACGGCGAATGAGAGAAGCAGGGGACAGTATTTTACGTCATTACCCCTCAGGTTCAGCAGCCACATGATATCATCCGTGGCAGTAAGAAGCTGATAGTCTGCTTTCATTTCAGCCATGACCTTCCTGACCCGTTCAAGCTTCGCCTTCCTGCTGAGGCCCGAATACTTCACCTCCAGTTCAAAAGCTTCATCTGCCGGCAAAGGAGGGCGGTCCTTCCAGATGGCTCCAGCCAGGTCAGCCTTCAGGTCAATTATTGCTCCTGCCGGCTTAAGTGACGATTCCAGGTATTTCATTGATCCGGATGAGATCAGCCGTCCGTCAACCCCTACTCTCCATCCCTTGCGCACTTTCGTGCTCAGCCAGTCAATATGCTCAGGCGTATGAGGTACCTTCAGCCTTACAAGCTCAAATCCCGTGTCCTTCAGCTGATCCTCCGCCTGGATAAAATAGCGGCTGTCAGTCCAGAGTCCGGCAAATGAACGTGTTATTACCACGTTCCCGGCTGAGCCGGTAAACCCGGTAAGCCACCTGATTACTCTCCAGTGATCGGGCACATATTCCCCGAGATGAGGGTCAGATGGCGGGATTATTATTGCATCGAGTTTTTTCTGCTTCATCAGGCTGCGCAATTCAGCGAGCCTCTTCCTGTATACACCGGCACTCATCACCTCAGTCTGCTTTATCCTCTATTTGCCAAAGAAATGTCTGAGCCAGAAACTATTGGTCTCATTGGCCATAAAGATCCGTTTGGGTCCGCCCCAGCCATGCCGCTCTCCCGGGTATATCATCATCTCAAAGGGCTTATTGAGGTCCTGCAGGGTAGTGATCAGCCAGATTGAGTTTTGCATATGCACATTGTCATCCATGTCGCCATGGCGTACCAGCAGCTTCCCCTTGAGGCTGGCAGCATGGGTTATTGCTGAGCCATTTTTGTAACCTTCGGGATTATCTTCAGGGGTATCCATATATCTCTCGGTATAAACATTGTCATAGAGGCGCCAGTCTGTAACCGAATAATCAGCGATCCCATGGGTCCAGTATTCCGATCCGGCGGTCAGTGCCATGCTTGTCACATATCCCCCGTATGATCCTCCGGTGATACCCATCCTGGAATCATCAGCCCATGACTGCCGGCGGAGCCACTGGACGGCATCTGAATAATCAGATATTTCCCATTTACCCAATGAGCGGTGCATGTAATCAAGTCCCTTTTTGCCGAAAGTGCCTGACCCGCGGTGATCAACGTTTATTGTGACAATGCCATTCTCTGCATACCATCTGGGCTGAACGCCCTGCCACCTGTTCCTTATGCTTCCCGCATCGGGTCCGCCATAAATTGTGAATACTACGGGGTACTTCCCCGACGGATCAAAATTGAGGGGATAGGTGATCAGAGCGGGCATGTCAAAAAGACCATCAGCGGTTTTAATCTTTACCAGTTCAGTCTTCGGGTGTTTCGATGCATCATAAACAGGTGCCTCTTCCCGGAACAGGCTCCGGACCGTTTTACCTTTCCTGTCAATAAGAGTGATTCCGCCCGGATCGGCAATGCTGCTCCAGGTGTCAATGAACCATGAGCCTCCCGGAGAAACGGTTGCAGTATGAAAGCCGTCACCCGATGTAATCTGCTGGAGCCGGGTTCCGTCAAGCCTGACACGGAAGAGATGGTTACCGAGCAGATCAGAACCTGTGGCGTGAAAGTAAACCTCCTTTTTGGCCTCATCAACCCTCACAAGTTCAGTGACTTTCCAGTTGAAGTTTGTTATCTGCGACTTGAGGCTTCCGTCCCATCCGTAATAGTATAGATTGTACCAGTCGTTCCTGTAACTCCTTACGATAAACCCGGAGCCGTCCTGCATCACGTAAAGATCTTCAAAAAAGTCAATCCACGTGGGCCTGGTCTCACGGTACACCTCGGTGAAGTCACCGGATGTCACATCAGCCAGGATGAATCTCATGTCATTCTGGTCACGGTTCAATACCTGTATCATCAGCTTCCTGCTGTCCGGGGTCCACGAGGGCCAGGCTATGTACTGATCGGTGTTCTCATCGGTTTTGACCCAGGTGGTATTGCCTGATGTAAGATCAACCACCCCCATTCTGACTTTCGGATTCGGATCTCCGGGCTTTGGGTAAGGGGTGATCTCCAGCTTTCCATGAGTGCCGTCAGTTGTTTCGAGTGCGTTCAGATAATAAAGGGGAACCGGATTGTCATCAGTATGCAGATAGGCTATCTGACCGGCATCAGGTGACCACCAGAAGGCGGCATACCTGGAAGCCCTACCAAGTATCTCCTCCATATATACCCATGAGGCCCAGCCGTTGTAGATTCTGTCGGTGGCATCGAAGGTAAGCCTGGTCTCCCTGCCGGATTCAAGATCATAATAGTAAAGATCCTTATCCTTTGTATAAGCAAGCTTTTTGTCACCCGGAGCGAAGCGGGCATTCATCTCCTTCCCGGAGTCCCGGGTCAGCCTTTTTCCTTCACGGTTTCCTGCAGTATGGTACCAGAGGTCATTATCCTTCAGGATGACTACAGAATTCCTGTCCGAGGAAACAGCCATATCAGGAGACGGGCTTACTCCTTCAGGCAATAGATCCGAAAGCTGCTGCATTTCAGTCCTGAATTTCTCAACCCTGACCGACTTACCTGTCCTGCAGTCATACTCCACCGTAACAAGGTTTTCCTCGCTTCTGACAACAGGCTTCTTTTCCTCATCGTACATCCTTATAAGCATCCGGCTGTCATCAATCCACCTGATAAAACCCGGCTTGTATTCCTGCCCGGGCCTCTGGCCGGCAGCGACAGATGAAATCAACAAAAACAAAAAGATCTGGAACCTGATGTAATACTGTTTCATGATATTGGGATTTCGGTTAGTGTTGTTACCTTAAGGAAACAAATATAGTAAACTTAGAAACTGTCACGCCAGAAGATGCCATGGAACACAATTGACAACCGGGGATATATATTCTTATCTTTACCGGCGGAAAGAAGCTGAATGAGACCACGCAGAGAAAATCCTGGTCCCGGGGAATGGATGAAGCTTGACAATGCTGCGAAGATCTATCCTGCAATTACCGGATCGGAACTGACCGGAGTCTTCCGGATATCAGTACACCTTACCTCGCCTGTCATCCTGCCTGCCCTGCTTGAGGCATCGGAGGAGACATCGAAGGTTTTTCCCTTTTTCAGTGTGGAATTATGCAAGGGCTTTTTCTGGTATTACCTCGAATATAACGGAAGAGCACCGAGAGTACTGCCAGATACAGGTACCAGGTGCCAGCCCTTTCCGCGCACCATGAACGGGGAACTTCTTTACAGGATTCTCGTGCGTGATAACACAATCTCCGTGGAGTTCTTTCACATCGTCACCGATGGCGGAGGGGCAATTTTCTTTCTCAAGACACTCCTCAACAACTACTTCAGGCATGCCTACGGCATAACTGACATACCCTTCCCCGAGGTAAAGGAAGGGCCCCAGCCCGGCAGTACCGACGATCTCTTCTCGCGGCATTACGGGAAGGGAATGCCCCGGCCTGCGGTGATGCCGCGTGCCTGGCACCTGCCTTACCGGCTGCGGGAGGCACCCCGGTTCAGGGTCACAGAGTTCGGAGTGCCGGCGGAGAGACTGGCTGCCCTGTCAAGAGAGGCAGGAAGCACCATAACAGAATACCTTGCAGCAACCCTGATCTTCGAGCTTCAGGAAATAAGGACAGCCGAAGACAGGGGTGCTCCTCACATAAGAGTACAGGTTCCCTTTGACCTGCGAAAAAGATACGACGCAACCACCCTGCGGAACTTTTCACTCTTCGCTATGCCGGCCATAGACGTAAGAATGGGTCATTACTCCTTCGAAGAAGTACTCCGCGAGACCAGAATCACCATGCAACTGATGACCGACGAGAAGAGAATCAGACAGGTCATCAGCCGAAACGTTTCAAAGGAGAAAAACCCGTTCATCCGTATTATCCCCCTGTTCATCAAGAGCCCGGTACTGCGGATAGCCTACAACAGGTTCGGCCCCAGCCAGTTCACAACTACCATCACCAATATGGGAAGGATCACGCCTGCCGGCCCGGCAGCCGAATATATGAAGGCAATGTCAGTAACCCCTCCTCCGCCTCACAGGGATATCAAAATAACTGCGGGTCTGATTACACTTGGCATTGATACAATTGTTACTTTCGGCTCTCTTACCGGCAACACCGACCTGGAAAGAGGCTTTGTATCAAGACTCACATCGGCTGGATTACCGGTAAGGATTATTACCAATCAACAACAGGAAAACAATGGCAATATGTAAAAACTGCGGCGTAGATCTGGGGGAAGGAAATGAAAAATGCCCCCTTTGCGAACCACAGGAAACCCGGCCTGGGAGGGTGGCCTCAGCCGCTGATCTTTTCAGGCTCTCAAAGATAGATAATACCAGGCACCTCTATGAGATCACCATGCTCCTCCTGGTTTCAGGGGTGATTATAACCCTCGCCATTGACCTGGTCTTCGGAAGAGGAATGAACTGGTCACTTGTAACAACAACCTCTGCAGGATATCTTCTTGTATTTATTTCAGCTATATACCTTCTCAGGAAGAGACCCTTCCTGGTAATCGCCGCGACCACTGCTGCCACAATGGTCTTCCTATGGCTGGTTGACCTGCTCTCAGGCAACACGGGATGGTCACGCACCATTGCCTGCCCTCTCGCACTGGCTGCCGGCGTACTGACGGCCGGAGTACTGTTCCTCAACTCCCTTTCACGGTACAGGGGGCTTAACCTGCTTGCTACAATTCTTATTGCACTGGCCATGTTTACACTTATAACCGAGTACCTGACAGACCGGTTGATCAGGGATGCCTACAGCCCGCAGTGGTCGGTTGTGACCGCAGCGTCACTTGCAATTATTGCCATGTTCTTTATCTTTATACACTACAGGATGAAGAGAGGCAGAAGCCTCGGCCGCCTGTTCCACATTTAAAATTAATAAGCATCCTATCAACTTTCCCAATGAAGAGATTTCTGACCACCTCACTGCTGGCTGCAGCCTTCGCAGTCAGCCTTTTGTCACAGGAACTGATGACACCGGAAAAGTTTCTTGGCTACAAACCAGGTGAACAGTTCACCCTCCACCATACCCTCACCTCCTATTTCAGGCATGTGGCTGATGCCTCACCCAATGCAGATTATTACCAGTACGGAGAGACCTGGGAAGGAAGACCCCTGTTTGTGTGTATAGTTTCATCACCCCAAAACCTGGCAAGGCTGGAACAGATAAGAAAATCCAACCTCCGGCGGGCAGGGCTTGCTGAAGGAAAGCCGGAGACAGAACCGGTCCCCGTGGTCTGGCTGGCATACAGTGTACATGGTTCTGAGCCTGCCGGTGCCGAAGCATCTATGAATGTGCTCCATACGCTTGTAACCGGTTCTTTCGGTGAGTCGTCCGATTGGCTTGAGAAAATGATCATAATCATTGATCCGTGTCAGAATCCTGACGGCCGTGATCTTTTCACAACAAGATACCGGAGAGCACAGGGATGGCCCCCAAACAGCAATCCCGAAGCATGGGAACATAACCAGGGCTGGCCTTCGGCCAGGATGAATCATTATCTGTTTGACCTGAACCGCGACTGGAGCTGGCATGAACAGAAGGAGACCAGGGCCCGCATGAAGCTTTATAACACCTATATGCCCCAGGTCCACGCCGACTTCCACGAGATGGGGGCAGGAAGCACATACTTCTTCCCGCCCGGGGCAGAACCATGGCATGAGGTCATCACTCCGTGGCAGAAGGAATTTCATGGCCTCACCGGGAAAAAGAGCGCTGAACTGTTCAATTCACGCTTCAGGCTTTATTTCACAAAGGACAACTTTGACCTCTTCTGCCCAAGTTTCGGAGACACATGGCCACTGTTCAACGGGGCCATGGGATTCACCTTCGAACAGGGAGGAGGGGCACAGGCCGGCCTTTCATTCGCCCGAAATGAAAGCGACACACTGACACTTGCCGAAAGAATTGAAGGACACTACCTTGCCTCCATGGCCGTGGTTGCCACAGCAGCGGAAAACCGCGACAAACTGATGAACAACTTCTTTGAATTCTTCAGTTCCGCTTCATCAAAACCCGCATTTAAATATAAAACCGTAATAATAAAGGGAACAGCCGATGCAGCCTCCCTTGAATCCCTGAAGAACCTTCTGGAAAGCAACCAGATAAGGTATGCTCAACCGGGTACAACCGGAAAGAAAATTACGGCGTATGACTACAGACAGGATAAGGAGGGGAGCGTTACCCTGGAGAAGGATGACATCATCATAAGTGCCTTCCAGCCGCAGGGCAGGCTGATGCAGGTACTTTTCGAACCTGACTCCCGGTCATCGGATTCAATCAGTTATGACCTGACCGCATGGGCACTGCCATATGTCTACAATATCGAAGCCTATGCAACTGCGGAAAAAGTGGCTGAAGCAGATGACGATGTCAGGGCAAAATCACCGGAAGCAGCCCCCGCTACTGCCACCGCTCCTGCTGACACAGTCAGACCTTATGCCTATGCTGCCTCTATGACCGGATTCAGCGAGCTGAAATTCATGGCACAGCTGTTCAGGGCCGGACTGCAGGTGCGCTACAGCCGCCACCCCTTTTCAACGGAAGGCAGAAGCTTCAATCGCGGATCTGTAATAGTGGCACGAGGAGATAACCTCAATGAGCCACGGTTTGACACCAGAGTACTGACTGCTGCTGCAGCCTCCGGAGTTACCCCCGTACCCCTCAGCGGAGGAATGGTGACAACAGGCAAAGACCTGGGGTCTGATTACTCACCGGCACGTGAAAGGCCAAAAATTGCCCTTGCAGGAGGCGAGGGAACGTCCCAGGCCTTCGGTGAAATATGGTACTTCCTTGAAAGAGAACTGGAATACCCCGTTACGGTCATTGATGTTTCAGGACTGAAAAATGCAGACCTGTCGGGATATGATGTACTGATCCTCCCGGGAGGGTCGCTGACCGAGGCAAAGGATAAGCTCATGGCATATGTGAATGCAGGAGGTCGGATCATTGCCATGGACAGTGCCATCACCCTCTTCAGGTCTGAAAAAACTACTGCACTGGGAAAGGCATACGAAGCAAAGGAGACAGAGGAGAAAAAGAGCGTCAAGCCAACCTTTGCAGATACCACGGTTTTGAAGCCTTATGAGGACCAGCGCCGTATTTCTGCCACTGAACGGTCAGCCGGTGCAATATTCCGGGTTCGCCTTGACGAAACCCACCCCTTTGTATCCGGAATGGGAAATGAGTGGTTCCTCATGAAGCGGAACGAAGGACTCCCCTTCCTTGATAAAGGAAATAATATTGGCTATATAACCGATAATAACCCGGTCGCCGGATTTGCCGGTTACAAGTACCGGCAGAAACTAAAGAACACGGGAGTAATTGCTTCTGAAAATATTGGCAGGGGGATGGTCGTCTATATCTCAGATGATCCATACTTCAGGGCCTACTGGAAAAGCGGAAGGGTTCTGCTGGGCAACCTGGTGCTCCGGTGATGGCAACCGCCTCCGGTCAGCGGATAAGGTTCTTACGTTTTATTGATTAAATTAGCTGCTGAACCAAACCACAGCGGATGCAGACTCTCTTAAACAGATTCCTGGATTATGTCCGGTTTGAAACCAGGCCTGACGAAAACAACCCCTCCTCACCGTCATCTGAGAGCCAGATGCTTTTTGCGGAACGCCTGGCCGGTGAGCTGGAAAAAATCGGCATGACAGAGGTAATCCTCGACGGGAACGGGTACCTCATGGCAACCCTTCCGGCAAACTGTGAATCCACAGGGCCGGTTATTGGTTTCATTGCTCACATGGACACCAGCCCTGAAGCTCCTTCAGAAAATATAAATCCCCTGGTACACCCTGACTATGACGGAAAGGAAATAATACTCAACCAGGAAAAAGGGATTATCCTCTCCCCTGCAGAGTTTACAGAACTGGCCCGCTACAGTGGGCAGACAATAATCACCACTGACGGCACCACACTGCTCGGGGCTGATGACAAGGCAGGAATAGCAATCATTGTGACAGCCTGTGAACACCTGATCACAAATCCCGGACTGAAGCACGGAAAGATCAGGATTGCCTTTACCCCTGACGAGGAGATAGGACGGGGAGCTGATAACTTCGATGTACGCAGGTTCGGTGCCGGTTATGCCTATACCCTTGACGGCGGCGGCATAGGCGAACTGGAATATGAAAACTTCAACGCGGCAGCCGCCACCGTGACAATCAGGGGGCGCAGCGTCCACCCGGGAACAGCAAAAGGTACCATGATCAACTCAATAACGGTAGCCGCGGAATTTGACAGCCTCCTGCCTCCCGGAGAGAGACCGGAACAGACTGAAGGATATGAGGGATTCTTTCACCTTTATGACATAAAGGGATCGGTTGAAGAGACGGTTATGAAATACATCATCAGGGATCATGACCCGGTGAAGTTCAGTGAGAGGAAGAAATCCCTTGCCGAAGTGGCAGAAAATATCAGGCTGAAATACAACGGCGCCGAGATTAAAATCTCACTTAAGGATCAGTATTTCAACATGAAGGAAATCATCCAGGCAAACTATTACATAATCGAAGCCGCCGTGGAAGCATACCGCAAGGCTGGTATCGAACCCATTATCAAGCCTGTTCGTGGTGGTACCGATGGTGCAAGACTATCATTCATGGGACTACCCTGCCCCAATCTCTTCACCGGCGGTCACAACTACCACGGAAGGTATGAATATATCCCGCTTCAGTCAATGGAGAAAGCAGTTGAAGTTGTAGTTAATCTCTGTACCTCAGCAATAAAACATTAAGATGAAAAGACTTGTCCTCCCCCTGATCGCTATCGCACTTCTGACAGCCTCATGTAATGACGACAGGGCTCTTGAAAGAGCAATGAAAACAATCACCGCCGAAGAGCTTCGTGATTATACCCGTATCCTGGGCGCTGACAGCATGATGGGGCGCAAACCCTTCACCCCCGGAGAGACCATTACGGTCGGATACCTCGCCTCCGAACTTGAAAAACTGGGGTTCTCCCCTGCCTTCGGTGAAAGCTGGTTCCAGGAAGTACCGATGGTTGAGATAACCACTGCAGTGTCAGGACCTGCAGTCATCACCGCTGCAGGAAAGAAGCTTGAATTCAGTGCACCGGACGATATCGCAATTGAGTCCCCGTCAATGAGGCAATATGTTGAACTGGAGGATATTCCGATGATCTTCTGCGGCTTCGGCATTGTGGCACCGGAATATGACTGGAACGACTTTGAGGCTGTTGATGTTAAGGGCAAATGTGCGGTGGTGCTGGTCAATGATCCCGGACTATATACGGGTGACTCCGCGCTGTTCAAGGGAAGAACCATGACCTACTACGGCCGATGGACCTACAAGTACGAGGAAGCAGCCCGGCATGGCGCTGCCGCTGTGCTCATAATACATGAGACTCTGGGGGCCGGTTATGACTATTCAATACCACGCAAGAGTTCAATATCACCCGGCCTCTACCAGGAAACGGCGCAGGGCGATCCGGAACCGTGTCCTGTGACAGGCTGGATTAGCGCCGGCGCGGCAGAGAAACTGTTCCGCACACTGGGATATGACGTTGAGACCCTCAGGAAGGAGGCTTGCTCTCCCGGTTACCGTGGGTTTGAAACCGGAGCCTCCATTTCACTCCGCCTCACCAACAGCCACGTGAAGAACATATCCATTAACGTGGCAGGAATTCTTCCAGGAAGAACCAACCCTGAAGAGGCAGTAGTTATTTCCGCCCACTGGGACCATTTCGGCGTCGGTGAGGCCGAAAACGGCGACTCCATTTACAACGGCGCCGTTGATAATGGCACCTCAATGGCCTGGGCCTTCGAGATCGGCGAAGCCTTCGCTTCACTCAAAAAGAGACCTGAAAGATCGGTTATCATCTTCTTCCCCACAGCGGAAGAACAGGGACTGCTTGGCTCTTCCTGGTTCGCATCCAGCCCTCCCTTAAAACGGGACAACCTTATAGCCTGCTTCAACAATGACCTTCTCCTTCCCATTGGCAGGATGAAGGATATAATGGTTACAGGCTACGGCCAGTCAGAACTTGATGATATGCTGGCAACAGCTGCACTCCGGCAGGACAGGTATATAATGCCTGATCCGAATCCTGAAACAGGGATGTACTTCAGGTCAGACCACTTCCCCTTTGCAAAGATCGGCGTACCTGCCCTTTTTGCGAGGGGAAACTGTGACAGCAGGGAATTCGGTAAAGAGTGGGCAGCAGAACAGGAAAAAGACTACATAAAAAACAAATACCACAAACCGGCTGACAATTACTACCATGAAATGAATTTTGACGGCATCGCAGAAGATGCAAGGGCAATCCTTGATGTCTCCTACAGGATAGTGACAAGCGATATCAGGCCCAGATGGAAACCTGGTTCTGAATTTATGAACAACAGATAACTTATTCATTTACTACTATTTAATACATCGTAAACTTTTCCGACCATCATCTGCTGTTATTTTTATAACACTGTGAATAAAATAACAAATAATTATTATCTTTGCGCTGTCATTTATGGCAAGGTACTTTTGAAAATGGATTAAGATGAAAGTGGAAGAGATTTGTTCGGTTTTAAACGGCCAGCTGGTATGCGGCAGTAATATGGTCAACCGTGAGGTCACACACGCATTTGCCTCTGACCTGATGAGTGACGTCCTTACTGTAAATTGCAGCAACCTCCTCCTTATTACCGGTCTTACCAACGTGCAGGCAATACGCACGGCGGAGATGTCCGACATAGAATGCATCCTGTTCGTCCGCAATAAAATGGTGACACCTGAAATGAAAGACCTTGCGGAAGAACTGGGAATTACTCTGATAACCTGCCCTGTGACAATGTTCAGGGCAGCAGGCGAACTCTACAGGGCCGGAATGAAACCGCTGTTCTGACAGGAAGTGGCAATGAGCTTCGAATATAAGGTCACGGGAGGCGATTTCACCCATGCCGGGTACGCCTCCAGCCAGGTCAAAAAGATGCTGAAGCAGCTCGGCGTTGACAGTACAATCATCAAAAGGGTGGTCGTCTGTCTTTACGAAGCCGAGGTAAACATAGTGGCACATGCTTATGACGGCGTCATCAATATAGTCCTTGACGCTGACAACATATTCATGAAGCTCACAGATAACGGTCCCGGTATTGCCGATATTGAAATGGCAATGCAGAAGGGATACTCAACTGCCTCTCCTGAAGTGAGGGAGATGGGATTCGGGGCAGGAATGGGTCTGCCCAACATAAGTGCCAATGCCGACAGGTTCATCATAACCAGCGAACCAGGCAGGGGCACCAGTCTTGAAATAACTATAAACCTGAGCGGCACTGTTGCCTGATAATATGGAAAATGGCTTTTTTCACCACGCACTGACCATCCGGGAGGATATCTGCACCGGATGTTCCCTCTGCATGAGAGTATGTCCGACCGGGGCATTGCGCATACGTGACGGCAAGGCCAGGCTGATTGAAGACCGCTGTGTAGACTGCGGCGAATGTTTCAGGAGTTGCCCGGTAAATGCCATCATCATCGAGCAGGATGACTTCAGCCGGATCTTTGACTACAAGTATCGTGTAGCCCTGGTGCCTGCAGTGCTTCATGGCCAGTTCAGGCATGAAGTCTCTATGTCTGAAATAAGTGCCGTACTCAGGAGCCTGGGGTTCACATGGGTTTATGAGGTTGAACACGGAGCTGAGATTCTCAAGCCTGCTATTGATGACCTCATGAATGTCAGGACTCTCCCCCGCCCTCTCATCTCAAGCTATTGTCCGGCTGTGGTACGACTTATACAGGTACGGTTCCCCGCACTCATCAGGAACCTGGCCACAGTCAAGGCCCCGCTTGAAATGGCAGCCTTCTACTGCCGTCGCGTTCTCCGAGACAGAGGCGCCCACAATGCTGAGATAGGGGTCTTTTACGTCACCCCGTGTGCGGCAAAGATTGCAGCAGTCAAATCACCCGTCGGAGAAGAATCAACACCCATCAGCGGCGTGATAAACATGGATTTCATTTACAACAGGATAAACCGTACTCTGAGAAACAAGGGGGAGTTGCCCCTCGGTGATGATCATGCCTATTCCGTTGACCCTGATACCCTCGTATGGAGTCTCACCAACGGGGAGGCATCATGCGTCAATGGCCGTACTCTTGCCATCGACGGCATAAATAATGTGACCGAATTCCTTGAACAGCTTGAGAATGACGAAATCACAGGAGTTGACTATCTTGAACTCAGAGCGTGTGATGAGGGATGTGCCGGAGGTGTGCTCCTCTCCTCAAACCGGTTCCTTGTTGCAGAAAGACTGCGCAACAAGGCCCGTAACCTCAAGCCGGGAGCCAGGGCTGCGGACAATGATGACTTCCCTGATATTGAGGCATACCATGATTATCTCATGAACAAGGTGAAGATCAACGATGAGATCAAACCACGTTCCATGTACCGCCTTTCCGGTGACCGTGATGAGGCTATGCGGATGATGAAGCGTTCAAGACGACTCATGTGCTGGCTCCCGGGAACCGACTGCGGCCTCTGCGGAACCCCATCATGCCAGGCCCTGGCTGAGGATATCGTCCGCCGGCGGGGAGACATCTCACAGTGCGTCTTCATACGGGAGTCGAATATGGAAAAGGATCTCATGGACAGGCAAAGATCAAATGAAATAATGAGAAAGATCTGGGGCGACAACAACTTTACAAAGAACTGCAATAAAAAAGGTGCTGAAAATGAAAGTAACTGACATCGTTGAGAAACTGGGACTGAAGGTCTGGTCCGGGCATGAGGGACTCGGGAAGGAGATCACCGGAGGCTATGCCTCTGATCTGCTGAGTGACGTCATGGGACATGCAGGTGCGGGTAATGCCTGGATAACCATCCAGACTCACAGGAATGTAATGGCAATTGCCTCGCTGAGAGACCTCTCGGCAGTAATCATAAGCTGTGGAGAAAAACCCGGCGATGATACAATGGCTCAGAGCAATGAGGAGGGTATTCCCGTACTGGGAAGTGATCTGTCCACCTTCGGGCTCTCCGGCAGGTTGTACACACTTATCGGCTGATCATGAAACGGTTCAGGGCTGACCTTCATATCCACTCCCTCCTGTCGCCGTGCGGTTCACTTGAGATGAGCCCGCGTGAGATCATCTCCCGTGCCAGGAGCAAGGGGCTGGACATGATTGCAGTATCTGACCATAACAGCACATGGCACTGTGAACTGATGGTAGCCCTCGGGCTGGAAGCCGGTATAACCGTATTGAGGGCAGCCGAGGTGACCAGCGCCGAAGATGTGCATTCTCTCGTCATTCTCCCGGATGAGGCCTCAACCCGCTCTTTTCAGCAATGGATCGACAGCCGCTGCGCATACCTGCCTCATAACCCGGTAATATTTGGCGACCAGGTAGTTATTGACAGGAACGAACATATCATCAGGGAAATAACCTACTTCCTTCCCGCCGCCCTTAAAGCCAGTATTGATGAAGTGGAGTCAGCAGCCCACAGGCATGGCGGACTCTTTATCCCGGCTCACATTGACCGGCCGGCCATGGGAATACTGGGCCAGCTCGGTTTCATTCCTGATGACCTTTATATCGATGCAGTGGAGGTCGTCGGCAATCCCGGTGACATCCTGTACCCTGTCATCAGGAACTCCGATGCCCATATACCTGAGCATATCGGCAGGCGTTTTTCCGAATACCTCCTTGAAAACCCCTCCTTCACCGAGCTGGCAAAGGCTCTCCGTTCAGAAGGTGGCAGGCAGATAATACACCCTGAGAGATGAAGGAGATAGCCCTGCATATTCTTGATATTGCCCAGAACTCAATCAGGGCAGAGGCTGATGAGATCAGGATCACACTCAGCGAATCACTCGCATCTGACACCCTGTCGCTGGTCATCGCCGATAACGGAAAGGGTATGGATGAGGAGAGCTGCAGGAGAGCAACAGACCCGTACTTCACATCGCGCACGACGAGAAAGGTGGGGTTGGGCCTTCCGTTGCTTCAGATGAATTCTGGCATGTCAGGCGGCAACCTGACAATTGAATCAGAACCGGGGCACGGCACCACCGTGACAGCCACCTTCAGGTACAGCCACGTTGACAGGCCGCCACTGGGTGACGTCAGCGGTACCATTGCACTGCTCATCATTTCAAATCCCCGCATAAACATTATTTATATTCATGGCTGCGAGGGAAGGGAATGGAGCCTCTCCACAAGCGAGATAAAGGAGATACTGGGTGATGATGCCGTCACAGACCTGAGCATCGTCAGTTCGCTGAGGGAAATCATAAACGAAAATGTAGCTGAAGTCAGAAAATTTCAACCGTCATATGACAAATATTAGGTATTTAGTAACTTATTGGAGATAGTTTTGCCGATCAATCCGGAGACACAAATAATTCAGAATAAAAACATTTGAAATGGAAAAACTTAAATCACTTGCAGACTTAAAGAGGATCCGTGAGGAAGCAAAGGAAAAGCTTGAGCTGAGGGTTAAGGGAGATAATCCCGAGGGACTCGTTCAGGTCAAGGTTGCAATGGCAACCTGTGGTATCGCCTCCGGCGCAAAGCCGATTATGGATTTCTTCGTTGAGGAGCTGGACAAAAGAGGTATCGGCGCCGTGGTGACTCAGACAGGATGCATGGGTTACTGCTATGCCGAACCCACTGTAGAGATCCAGCTCCCCGGCCAGGAACCGGTCGTTTACGGCTTTGTCGACAGGAAGAAAGCCGATGAGATCATTGAGAAATACATCAAGAACGGTGAACTGGTTGATGGTATCATACCGGTGAACTATGAGAAAATAGACTAATACAGGGAGGAAATATATAATGTCAAAATTCAGAATGCACCTTCTTGTCTGCGGCGGGACCGGTTGTCGCGCCTCGGAAAGCAGTCTCATCGGTGAGAGTCTCAAGAGGGAACTTGAAGAAAAGGGTCTCGGCAATGAGGTCCAGGTAATCATGACCGGCTGTTTCGGCTTCTGCGAAAAGGGTCCCGTTGTTAAGGTTATGCCTGACAACACCTTCTATGTGCAGGTCAAGCCTGAGGATGCCGCTGTCATCGTGGCAGAGCATGTGATAAAGGGGAGGCCGGTTCAGCGGCTCCTCTATGTTGATCCGAAAACCAAAGAGCACATCAGTGATTCAAAGCACATGGGCTTCTACAGGAAGCAGATCCGCATAGCACTGCGCAACTGCGGTTTCATCAACCCGGAAAATATCGACGAATACATTGCCCGTGACGGTTATGCCGCCCTCGGTAAATGCATCAGTGAGCTCACCTCTGCCGATGTGATTGACATCATGAAGAGATCAGGCCTCCGCGGGCGCGGCGGCGCCGGTTTCCCGGCCGGTCTCAAGTGGGAGATCGCCTCAAAAAACAAGGCTGACCAGAAATATGTCGTCTGCAACGCTGATGAAGGTGACCCGGGAGCATTCATGGACCGCTCGGTACTTGAAGGCGACCCCCATTCCGTACTGGAAGCAATGGCCATCTGCGGATATGCCATCGGAGCATCAAAGGGTCTTATCTACATCAGGGCAGAATACCCGCTTGCCATCCAGCGTCTTAAGATAGCCATTGGTCAGGCACGTGAGTACGGCCTCCTTGGCAACAATATCTTCGGAAGCGATTTCAGCTTCGATATTGACCTGCGTTACGGCGCCGGAGCATTCGTCTGCGGTGAGGAGACAGCCCTGATCCATTCAATGGAGGGGATGCGCGGTGAACCCACCAACAAACCACCCTTCCCGGCTGAGAGCGGATTTCTTGGCAAACCGACAAACGTGAACAATGTTGAGACTTTCGCCAGCGTACCGGTAATCATCACCAAGGGATGGGAATGGTTCTCATCAATAGGTACCGAGAAATCAAAGGGAACGAAGGTATTCGCACTTGCAGGCAAGATAAACAACGTGGGTCTCATCGAAGTACCCATGGGAACCACCCTCCGCGAGATAATCTTCGAGATCGGCGGAGGCATCAAGAACGGCAAGAAATTCAAGGCCGTACAGACAGGAGGACCGTCAGGCGGCTGCCTTACCGAGGAACACCTTGACACCCCTATTGACTTCGACAACCTCGTGGCTGTAGGATCAATGATGGGTTCAGGCGGAATGATCGTCATGGACGAAGATGACTGCATGGTCTCCATCGCAAAATTCTTCCTCGAATTCACCGTCGAAGAGTCATGCGGAAAATGTGCTCCCTGCCGTATCGGCAACAAGAGACTGCATGAGCTGCTCACCCATATCACAAAGGGCAACGGCACGCTGGCTGACCTTGACCGCCTGAAGAACATGTGCAATGTCATCAAGGATACCTCGCTCTGCGGACTGGGTCAGACATCACCCAACCCGGTACTCTCAACCATGAATAACTTCTGGGATGAGTATGTGTCACACGTCACCGACAAACGTTGCCCTGCCGGCTCGTGCCGTGACCTGATGAGGTATACAATTGAAGTTGACAAGTGCGTTGGCTGTACTGCCTGTGCAAGAGGATGCCCTGTAAATGCGATCACCGGTGAACGCAAGGGACCCCACTTCATTGACCAGGAGAAATGCATCAAGTGCGGAGCCTGCTTCGAGAAATGCAAATTTGGCGCTGTGCTGATAAACTAAAGACCAGGAAGAATTACGATGGAAACAATAAAAATTACCATAGACAACAAGCAGGTTGAAGTCGAGAAGGGGACAACCATCCTCGATGCAGCACGGAAGATGGGTATTGACATTCCCACCCTCTGCCACATGAGGCTTGACGACCTGAATATTGAAAACAAACCGGGCGGTTGCAGGATATGCGTTGTGGAAGTACACGGCCGCAGGAACCTCTCTCCCGCATGTATTACCAAATGTGATGACGGAGCCGTCATCCGCACCCATACCCCGAGGGTAATGAACGCCCGCAGAACGGTGATGGAATTCATACTCTCTGACCACCCGAAAGATTGCCTCATTTGCCCCAAGTCAGGCACCTGCGAGCTGCAGGATATGGCCAACAGGCTGGGCATCAGGGAAATACCCGGCCAGGAGATTGCAGAGATGTCAACCTACAGGAAAGACACCTCACCCTCAATCATCCGTGATCTTGACAAGTGTATCATGTGTCGCCGCTGCGAGATGATGTGCAATGAAGTACAGACAGTAGGCGCCCTCTCGGCATTCAACCGTGGGTTCATGGCTGCCGTGGCTCCGGCCTTCGAGCAGAACCTGGAATATTCACCATGTACCTATTGCGGCCAGTGCGTGGCGGTATGCCCCACCGGAGCCCTGACAGAGGTTGACCACACACGCGAGGTGCTTCGCGCGATTGTTGACCCTGCCAAAACGGTTGTGGTACAGACAGCTCCTGCAGTGCGTGCTGCCCTTGGCGAAGAGTTCGGCATGAAGCCGGGAACACTTGTCACGGGCAAGCTTGTCTCTGCACTGAGAGAACTTGGGTTTGACTACGTTTTTGACACCGACTTTGCAGCTGACCTTACCATTATGGAAGAGGGCACGGAGTTCCTTACAAGACTGAAGAAATTCCTGAACGGCGACAAAAATGCAAATATCCCGATCCTTACGTCATGCTGCCCGGGATGGGTCAACTTCTTCGAACACAATTATCCTGACCTGAAGGATGTACCTTCAACGGCCAAGTCGCCACAGCAGATGTTCGGCGCCATAGCCAAGACATACTTTGCTGACCAGATCAAAGTCAACCGCAAGGATATGGTGGTGGTATCAATCATGCCATGCCTCGCCAAGAAATATGAGAGCCAGAGGCCGGAATTCGCCGTTGACGGCAATCCGGATGTCGACTTCTCAATTTCCACCCGTGAGCTTGCACACTTCATCCGCCAGGCAAACATCGATTTCGCCAATCTTCCCGATTCAGACTTTGACAGGCCATTGGGCGAATCAACCGGTGCAGGTGTCATATTCGGCAATACCGGAGGTGTGATCGAAGCAGCCGTACGTACTGCATACGAACTTTATACCGGCAAGAAACTCAGCCGCCTCGAGTTCAATGAACTAAGGGGGATGGAAGGTGTACGCCAGGCAACCATCGATTTCGACGGTTTCCCGCTCAGTATCGGTATAGCTCACGGCCTCGGCAATGCACGAAAACTGCTTGACGAGGTGAAAGCCGGCCGCTCGAAATTCCATGCAATTGAAGTAATGGCCTGCCCGGGAGGGTGCATCGGCGGAGGCGGTCAGCCACTCCATCATGGTGATTCATCGGTACTCAAGGCAAGAGCAATGGCTATCTACGAGGAAGACAGGAATAAGCCAATAAGACTGTCACACGAGAACCAGTATGTCATCCAGCTCTACAAGGAGTTCCTTGGTGAACCCAACAGCGAGAAGGCTCATCACCTGCTGCATACACATTATTTCGACAGGAAGGCGAAGATCATCGTTAAACAGTGATACCGCGGTAATTAACATAAAAATTCAGAGAAATGTCAAGTATAAAGATAGAACTGAGACAGGAAGATCTTGATAAGATCCACGAAATCTGCGATTCTTTCGATAACGAACCGCTGGAACTGATAAACGTCCTTCACCGGACACAGGAACACTTCGGGTACCTGCCGGCAGAAGTGCAGGAAGCCATAGCTGCCAAACTCAATATCTCAACGGCACAGGTTTATGGTGTGGTGACCTTCTATTCATTCTTCACCATGACTCCCAAGGGCAAACACCCGATAAGCATCTGCATGGGTACCGCCTGTTATGTAAGAGGTGCAGAGAAGGTTCTTGATGAATTTAAGAAAGAACTCGCCATTCAGGTCGGACAGACAACGGCTGACGGCAAGTTCTCACTCTCAAGCCTGCGCTGCGTTGGTGCGTGCGGACTGGCACCGGTTGTGCTGGTCGGTGAAAAGACCTACGGAAGGGTCGCACCTGATGATGTGAAAGCAATACTTAAAGAGTACGAGTAGAAAAAAAGAGCCGGCAAAACCGGCCCTTTTTTTAGGCAGTAGTGGTACTTCCCGGATAACAGGCAGTCAGTGATGACTCATTGCCAACACTATTGCCCCTCCTCATATCCGGCTCCTTCGCTAAAATGACCCTCAGGGTCATTTTTTTACGCTCGGCCCTCTATTGCGTTTAAAAAAATACCCCTTCTGCCTCTTCTTTTCCGCAATATCCCTTGCCACATAGACCTTCTTTCCTGTGTACGGATCAAACCCGAGATAGAACATTGCCGTGGCCAGGGTCATGGGTGTGGGTGTAAAATCCTGCACCTGTTCGGGGTGCATACCCAGACCGGATAGCTCCCGTGCAAGTGCCTCCATCTTCCTGGTATCTGTTCCCGGGTGAGCTGAGATAAAGTAAGGTATCAGTTCATATTTCAGTCCGTTTGCTTTTATTATGGCAAGAAATTTCTCCCTCAGCTTCCTGAAATGCCTGAAAGAGCTTTTTCTCATGAGGTTCAGTACCTCGTCATCGGTATGTTCAGGTGCCACCTTCAACCTCCCGCTGGTGTGGTTCACAATCAGTTCACGCAGGTAGTGTTCTTCATCCTTGCCGGCTCCGGCGTTGTAATCCCTCATCAGCAGGTCATACCTCACCCCGCTGCCGACAAAGGCCTTTTTGATGTAGGGCAGAGCGTTGACATTGCGGTAAAGCGAGGTGAGATCCCTGTGAGAGGTATCAAGGTTATCACATACAGCTGGCCAGATACATGAGGGACGGCCGCACTTCATGCATCGCTCCATATCCCTGCCGGCCATTCTGTACATGTTTGCCGACGGTCCTCCGAGGTCACTCAGGTATCCTTTGAAGCCATCCATCCTGCTGATCCTCTCCACCTCCCTCATTACCGATTTCTCCGACCGGCTGCTGATGAACTTGCCCTGGTGTGCGGCTATGGCACAAAAACTGCATCCGCCGAAACAACCCCGATGAATGTTCACAGAAAATTTTACCATCTCCCAGGCCGGGATGGGGCCCTTTTTGTCATACCTCGGGTGAGGTGCATAATTGAAGGGGAGGTCATAGACGGCATCAGCTTCAGCTTCGGTTGCCGGCGGAAGCGGCGGGTTGACAACCACCATCACATCACCACACTGTTCAGTCAGCCTTACGGGTTTCATGCTGTTGCTTGTCTTTTCAAAAAGAACAAAATTCTCAGCATAGGCTTTCTTTGATGCGACTGCCTCATGGCACGGTCTCATAGACTTGTCCTTCGCACCTGGATAATCTGGCAGCGGGGCACCTGCCGGCAACAGGTAAGCTGATTGTGGCAGGTCTTTAATGCTCCTCGCCTCCTCCCCGGCTATCAGCCTGCGGGCCAGTTCCCAAACTGCCCTCTCGCCCATCCCGTAGATGAGCAGGTCAGCTCCGCTGGATATCAGGATTGAAGGTTCCAGCTTATCCTTCCAGTAGTCATAATGCATCAGCCGTCTCATCGAGGCCTCTATTCCGCCAATGACTACCGGCGAAGAAGGAAAAAGTTTCTTCAGGGCCGTGACGTAGACAACCGTCGCGTAATCAGGCCTGAAACCGGCTGCCCCTCCGGGAGTATATGCATCATCTGACCTCAGACGCCTGGCTGCGGTGTAATGGTTGACCATGGAATCCATGTTGCCTGCCGTGACCGCAAAGAAATAACGCGGCTCACCCAGTTTGGTGAAGTCACGCAGGTCATCCCTCCAGTTGGGCTGGGGAACAACTGCCACTTTCATTCCAGCTGACTCAAGGACCCTGGCAATGACCGCAGCACCGAACGATGGATGATCAATATAGGCATCTCCCGAAAAGAGTATAACATCAGCCCTCTCCCACCCAAGTGCCTCCATCTCCTTCCTGGACGTGGGAAACCATTTCATCCCGCTTTTTTCACTCCTGATCATGCTGCCAAGTTACATATTATGGATAAATTGCTGTGGAATGGACTTGAAAGTATTATCTTGCTCTGTCAGGGCCAGTCATGAGAAATAGGACCAGGCATATGAAAAAGCTTGTGTTTGCTCAGTCCGGGATCCTGCTGGCGATGGTAATTTTGATCACTACATCGCAACCGCTCCGTTCCCAGGTAGCGGTGGATACATCCGGACGGGTCGCGACAGCCGGTGAATGGCAACCCGGGAAAGATCACGATACCGTATCGCCAAACTTTTTCCGGCAGCCTCTGGCCGAACCGGATTCCGCTACACCTTCAATCCCTGCCAGAAATCTATCAAGACCTGTACTGGGACTGGCGCTCAGCGGCGGAGGAGCAAAAGGTCTGGCCCATATCGGTGTCATCAGGGTGATGGAGGAAGCAGGACTGAAACCTGACTACATCTCAGGGGTAAGCATGGGAAGCATCGTGGGGGCAATGTATGCAATGGGTTACACCCCTGACAGCATTGCACACCTGTTCAGATCGTTCGACTGGGAACCTGCAATGTCTGACAGGATACCGGAAAACAAGATAATATTCCTGGAAAAGAAACACTTTCACAACAGCCTCATCTCGCTCCCTATAACCCGGAATGCAATCAAGATTCCATCCGGCCTTATAAGCGGCCAGCAGATTGAAAGCGGACTGAATCACTACTTCTGGCCGGCTGCAACCATAACTGACTTCAGCAGGTTGCCGATACCTTTTCTCTGCCTCGCCACTGACGTAATAACAGCAAGAAGAGTGGTCTTCAGAAGCGGGTATCTCCCTGATGCCATCAGGGCCAGCATAGCTATTCCATCGGTATTTACCCCGGTAAGAACTGACACCGCTATCCTTGTTGACGGAGGCGTGGTACGGAACTACTCGGTTTCCGAGCTCCGGGAAATGGGAGTCGATATAGTCATCGGATCATACGTCAGCTTCAAAGGTTATAAGGAGAAGGATCTTGAATCAGCATACGGAATACTTAAACAAATTGGATTTCTCAGCAGCCTTGCTGATTATGAACAGCAGAAACAGCTTACAGATATACTCCTTGAACCTGAAATTGGCGAGGTAAGTACCCTCTCCTTCAACAACCCGGATTCAATTATTGAGAAGGGATACCGCGAAGCCCTCAAACATATGGATGTGTTCAAAAGGCTGGCTGACTCACTGGACTCTTTCGGACCACGGTCACCTGTCATTCCATTGCCCGACGTTAAATACTACATCTTTGACAGCATCAGGGTCACCGGTAATAAAATCATCAGCGAGGATCAGATTATAGGGGTTCTTGATGTCAGGCCCGGTGAAAATGTCGACCGTACAATCCTCGAGGAGCGCATTGATCTGCTTTATGGCAAGAACTGGTTTGAAAAGGTTCGGTACAGAATCATCCCGGAGGGCGATATCCTGACCCTGGAGATTGATTGCATTGAGCGCCCGAGGGCAATGCTATACGGTTCTCTGCATTATGACCCGGCTCTGAGTGCAGGGGCCGTGATAGGCCTTTCGGTCAGGGATCTTATCACTCCCAGGTCTGTAATCAATGTTGACTCCTACATAGGACAGTACTACCGGTTCAGGCTGAGCGCCATCCAATTCATCGACAGAAGTCAGAAGTTTGGAGTGGAAGGCTCATTTTTTGCTGACAATACCCGCCTGCCTCTCATTCACCTTAAGAATGAGACCGGCCCGATGCTGAGTCAAAACTATAATACACAGCTGTCACTAAGCAAGCGCCTGAGCCTTAATCACCTTATGACACTCTCTCTCTCATTTGAAAACCAGCACCTTACTCCGGATTATGTCACCGCCACCCAGATTAAGAGGCTTACATATGACTATTACAGGTTAAACTACACATACCAGGCAAATACCCTGAATAAGAAACACTTCCCTGAACATGGCATAAACTCCGGACTTTCACTCTCTACAACCAGGCTGCTAAAAGCCGCCATGAGAGTCGGATCAGACAGGTTGGTTTTCAATCCGGGTGATGAAGGTTCACCTTTCTCATTTGACAGGAACTATGCCGTCAGAGCGTGGCTTAATTCATATTCATCGGCCTCTGAGCGGGTTACAATTAACTTCGGAGGCGATATTATCCTCTCCACCGGTACAGACTCGGTCACATCCGGGAATGATTTCTGGCTGCTTGGGGGGATGGAGGCCATCACAGAAAGGTCAGTCACTGCCTCCGGTTTTCACCCGAACCAGATCATGGTAAGGAATACCGCGGGAGCCAGGTTCGGTATCGACGTTGAGATAGCCACAGACCTTCACCTCACCTCTGACATCAATCTGTTTGCCCTCAGGGAACCACACCGCATCAGAGGCTACACCCTTATGGGGGGATGCAGCATAGGTGCCGGGTACATGACAGTGGCCGGACCTGTGCGGATAGGCATTATGTACGGGTTCTATGACAGGCAGGTACTCTACCGCAATGTGAAAGGGTACGTAGGTATGGGATTCACATTCTGAACTCCGGGAATGGCCTGATTGTTGATTTATTTCAATGGGGAAAGGATCCCGGAAACAGATCATGAATATCAATTCAGTCATACTGCAGCATAAAAGCGTTTGTAACCTTGTGGTGAGAAGGAAGGTCAGGCAAAGCTTCGCCATAATGTCTGATATGCTTGACAATGTATCTGTTGGAGAGCTCAGGGATGAGTTTTCCGAACTGCAGATGACATACAGGAACATCCTCAAATATACTGTTGAGGGGATACACGATCCGGAACGACAGAGAATATACAACAGATTGCTTCAAAGTATCCTCCGGTTGAACGACAGGATCAAACAGGACATTTTGGCACGTTATTCAGGCTGGTACACATATTCTGTCAGAAACAGGGAAGAAAAGGAGGAACGGCTCAGGGGAGGCAATATTATCCAGAGTGTTGATGACCTGGTCTTTAAGGCACGCCTTGACAAACTTCTCTCTTCAGCCGAGATAGGGAAACCCGGGCCTGACAGTGAAAAAGCAAGGGAGACGGAACGGCTCTCCGGAATCATCTTCAATCACCTTTGGCTTACTGATTACTATGGAGAGGCAGAGGAGAGCCTCCTCAATCTCCTGATAGGTTCAGGCCATTTTGAATGGCATGAGATTGCCACCTTTGTCAGTGCCCTGACACTCAGCAGCCTTCGGGTCTGGGACCCGGTCAAGATAAAACTCCTCGCCAGGCTCACAGCTGATGTGACACCTCATGTTGCGGAAAGGGCAATAACCGGCCTGGCTTTCAGTCTCTACTACCATGATGACCGGCTGAATCTCTATCCAGATGTGCTGAAAACAGCCCGCGAACTGGATGCAGTCAAAAACTTCAGGGAAAGATACAGGATGGTGGTACTGCAGGCAGTAAGGTCACGCTATACCGAGCAACTGAGCAAAAGAATGAACGAGGAAATTCTTCCGAAAGTAGTTAAGCTCAGACCGCGGATTGAAGAGAAACTTGACCTCGACCGTATTCTTGGTGACAACCCTGAAGAGGGGCAAAATCCTGACTGGTCTGAGATGTTCAGGGGCTCTGAGGAGATGTTCAAAACGATGGAAGAACTTACAAATCTTCAGATGGAGGGATCGGACGTTTATATGTCTGCATTCTCCGGGTTGAAGAAATTTGATTTCTTCAGGGAACTCCGTAACTGGTTCATTCCGTTTTACCCTGACCACGAAGCGGTCGATTCCATCTTCAGGGATGACATCCTGGGTCCCGGTATTAATGAACTGGCTGAAGCACTGTATAAAACCCCGTTCATCTGCAACTCTGACAAGTTCTCCCTTATACTTAACATGAAATATCTGCCGGCAGAACAGAAGAGCCTGATGCTTAAGGTTTTCAGAATGGAGCTGGAGGGTCTGGAACAGATGAAGTATGACAATGAACTCACTGATCCTGCTGCTATCTTCAGAACAACGGTGACACAATATGTTCAGGATCTCTACCGCTTTTTCAAGCTTTCTGATTTCAGAAACGAATTTGACGACTTCTTCACCGGCAGGCTCGATATCTACAACTCACTGTTTTACAGGGAAACATGCGGGTCAGTTGCTGACGACCGGTCAATGGCAGATTATTTCTTCAGCAAGGAGTATTATGAAGACGCCCTTGCGCTCTACGACACAATACTTAAAACTGTCAATGACGATGCCGAGTTGTATGAGAAAGCCGGGTATTGCCATCAGAAAGCCGGTGAATATGAAAAAGCCCTGGAGAAATACTCCCTGGCAACCATAATCGAACCCCGTACATGGACACTCCGCAAGAGCGGACTGTGCCTCCGGAGGCTGGGGAGGCCTGCTGAGGCTCTTGAAGCTTACCGGCGGGCCCTTCAGAATGAGCCTGATGACCTGAACACGATTCTCATGACCGCTCATTGCTGCCTCGATACCGGAAACTACGAGGAGGCCCTGAAACATTATTTCAGAATCGAATATGAAAGCCCTGGCAACTCCAGGGTGCTGAGGCCCATCGCCTGGTGTTACCTTGTTACAGGAAAGTATGATGAGGCTGAAAAATACTTTGAAAGACTTTCTGAAACCGGCCTTACCCCCTTTGACAGGATAAACATCGGACACCTCGCCCTCTGCCAGGGAAATACCAGGCAGGCCGCGGATAATTA
Organism: Bacteroidales bacterium; assembly: GCA_025454815.1. GTDB lineage: Bacteria > Bacteroidota > Bacteroidia > Bacteroidales > VadinHA17 > SR-FBR-E99. The sequence continues at coordinate 96,217 of JALONR010000014.1, forward strand.
TATAAGCGCTGTGACCGGCGGGGAGATGACAGCAGAAACCTTCCTTTCTGCATTTAACGATGACATACCGGTGTTGACCGCAAACGGAGTCAATCCCGATGACCTTCCTATCTTACTCGATTACGTCCTGATGAACCTGAAAAAGGAGAGCTGAAAGGATCATTATTTTTATTATCAGATGAGTCAGGCGCTCTCCAGGGTCTTCTGATCTCAATGGTCATATCCTTGTGGTAATGCAGGATGAACATCCCCCTGTTCTCGTAACCGTCAAGCCTGCTGTCACGCCTGAAGTCAGGCTCAAGGCAGAGAAGTGCCGGGTTGAAAGTGCCTGGATCCCTTATGAATTCCTCTCCACCGGTTGCTATTCCTCCTATGAAATACCAGGCTATGTCAAAGCCCCTCCATGCAAAGCTTTCAGCCATCGGCTCGGTCCTGAACTTCCTCCTGAATGTGGCGGTGAAAGCCTGTACAGCAGGTGACTCAAAATCAATAAAGCTCTCCGTGGGAATCAGGAGCTCGAGGTCATAATAATACTTCAGGTCAATGGTTTCCAGTCCACGAATCTCAGGATAACCGATCACCTTTATATCATATCTTTTCGTCAGACTGTGAATGGATGAGAAAACGGAACTGACCACAGGGGTGCTGGTTGATGCAATAACAAAAATATTCTCCCTGTCTGGGTCAAGAAGGCTCTCAATGGATGCAACGGTGCTATATTCATCACGCTTTGCGGTTGTACCTGTGAAATAAAACGGGATAACACCCGCCGTATCATATTGTGATGAACCGGCAGCCATCCTGACCTTCTCCCATAACATGACCGTCGCCGGGTCATACATTGCGCTGTCAGCGTAAAGGAAAATCACATTGCTTTCCGGATGTGAACCAACCTCCCGGGCTATGAAATCCTGGGCCACGTTCTGGGAAGGAAACACCCGGTAGAGGTAAGGCTTATTCTCGTGGATATGGGCATCACGGAGGGCTACGGGTGATACGATTGGAATATCCCGGTCAGCAGCCCATCCAGAAATCTGCTCAAGATTGTGGGAGAATACCGGACCGATAATCAGGTCTGCATCCTCCAGGAAACCCGTGCGAAGCAGTCTCTTCATCTCCGAAGAGTCAGCGCCTGTATCATAAACCTCAAGTTCCACGTTAAGCCCGAGAGAGCGGAGACTGTCAACGGCTATCAATAACCCTTCATACGCCTCCAGGAAAGGAAGGCTGCCTTGATAAATGTCGGAAGAGGTCCTTGTAACCTCCCTGTAAACAGTATTGCCACGGGAATCCCTGCCGGTGGAGTCAATGTATGTCCTGACACTGTTTTCCTTTATGAAAAAGGGAAACAGCACTGCCACCCTGACAGAGCCGGTAAGCCTCTCAATAGTGCTTCTGTCAGAAAGAACGGTGAATACCTCCGGCTCCTCTGCAATGTCAGTTGTATCAGTAATGACAGTATCCGCAACCACCTCCTCACGGACCTCATCTGCCCTTCTCCTGGCATCGGGGTCTGAGATTTTATTGCGGGGTATCAGGAGGTAATCGCCTTCATGCGGAAAGAGCAAACCCCTGTTGGCCCGTTTCAGGTCCCTTACCGATATGCCGTATTCATCAGCTATGGTTCCCAGAGTTTCTCCTCTTCTGACCCGGTGATAAATGTATCGCTCATCCTGGTTTGCGGGTGTTCCGGGTGCCTGTGTCCGTGACTCGGCAACAGTGGCTGTTGACCCTGCCGCCACCCCCTTACCTGGCTGAACTATCTGGCCTGACTGTCCGGTTGATCCCGGCTGGGATGATGCCTGTGAGCTATTCATTGCAGCCCGCCCCTGGTCTGAGGCGGCTGCGGGGATCCTGAGAACCTGACCTTCCTTTATGGCATTTTCAGTCAGATTGTTTTCACGTGAAAGCACATCAACAGACACCGCATACGCCCTTGCTATTGAATACAGGGTCTGCCCCTTCATCACCTGGTGCATGTAGAAAACCTTTCCCTCAACGACCATCTTTTCGCCAGAGATGGTAACAGGCACCGGCACCTGGGCTTTACCTGATACCGGCACCATCAGCAGTATCAGAAAGAATACAGCCGCTGACTGCCACTCAAAGAAAACACTCCTTTTTCCGTTCATCAAATCAGTAGTTCTGGTTATTCAAGCCCCCCTCATGCTCACTATTTCAGTTTATTAAGGTAACTGCCCACATTTCGTTCAATCCTTCCCAGAGGGTCTTCCGTATCAGCCTTTACAAATTCCCTGCCGGTAATTCTCTCGTAAAGCTCAATATAACGCTCAGATATCTCTGTAACTATTGCAGAAGTCATTTCGGGAACCTTCTCTCCGGTTCTGCCCTGGAACCCGTTTGCCATAAGCCACTCTCTCACAAACTCCTTCGAAAGCTGCCTTTGCTGTTCTCCCCGGGCAAACCTCTCCTCATATCCCTCGGAATAAAAATACCTGGAACTGTCAGGGGTATGGATCTCATCAATAAGATATATTTTCCCGTCACGCTTCCCGAATTCATACTTGGTGTCAACGAGAATCAGGCCATGTTTTGCGGCTATCTCTGAACCCCGAAGGAAGAGCCTCATGGAATAATCTTCCAGCATCCGGTACTCATCTTCTGAAACCAGCCCTGTCCTGATTATTTCCTCAGCCGATATGTCCTGGTCGTGCATCCCCTGTTCAGCCTTGGTTGTGGGGGTAATGAGCGGCTTCTCAAATTTCTGGTGCTCCTTCATTCCCTCAGGAAGAGGTATGCCGCAAATCTCCCTGCCTCCGGATTTGTAAAGGCGCCATGAACTGCCTGTAAGGTAACCCCTGACAATCATCTCTACCGGGTAGGGCTGACACCGGACGCCGACAGTTACGTTAGGGTCAGGAGATGCGATATTCCATACGGGGACAATATCACTTACCATTTCAAGGAACATCGTTGCTATCTGGTTAAGTACCTGGCCCTTGTACGGAATGCCCTCCGGCAGCACCACATCAAATGCAGAGATGCGGTCTGTAACCACCATCAGGAGATGCCTGTCATCAATATTGTAAACATCACGAACCTTCCCGTGATAGACTCCCTTCTGCAGAGGGAACTTAAAATCTGTTCTGGTAATAGCCTTTGCCATAGATATTTATTTTATTGTTCATCATTTCTCTGTTTTTCACTGGCATCATAAGCCCTGACGATGTGCTTCACAAGCCGATGTCTCACTATATCCCTCTCATCAAACCGTATTATGGATATCCCTTCAATCCCCCCCAGGAGTCTCATTGCCTGCAACAATCCTGATTCGTTTCTCTTCGGCAGGTCAATCTGTGTTGTGTCACCCGTAAGGATAAATTTGGAACTCACCCCCATCCTTGTAAGAAACATCTTCAGCTGGCTTACAGTTGCATTCTGGGCTTCATCGAGTATGACGAAACAGCTCTCCAGGGTCCTTCCTCTCATGAAAGCGAGGGGTGCTATCTGTACCGTGCCGTCCTCAATCCACTGCTCGAGCTTTCGGAAAGGAATCATATCATGAAGTGCGTCATAGAGTGGCTGGAGGTACGGATCAAGCTTGTCCTTCATGTCACCCGGCAAAAATCCGAGTCTCTCACCCGCCTCAACTGCAGGCCTGGTAAGAACTATCTTCTTTACCTCGTGGTTCTTCAGTGCCCTGACTGCCAGCGCAATGGCAGTGTAGGTCTTCCCTGTGCCGGCAGGGCCTTCTGCAATGATCAGGTCATTGTTTGTGTACTCTTTTACAAGCTGAAGCTGGTTTACCGTACGGGCTCTTATTGGCCTGCCGCTGGTACCAAAAACCAGTGCATCCTCAAAATCACCGCTGGCAGCCGACCGCATATGATTATCATCCAGGAGAAGCCTCTCGAGATCACCCTCCTCAATGTGGTTATAACGTCTGTAGTATTCAATGAGCTCATTCATCCTGGCTGCGAAAACCGATACTTCATCAGCCTCTCCCATACATTTGATCTCATTGCCTCTGGCTATGAGCCGTACTTTCGGGTAATATCCCTGAATCTGTTCCAGCAGCCTGTTGTTGGGCCCCAGCATGACCAAAGGATCTATCCCGTCAAGCAAAATTACCTGTTCCGTCATCTGCCTCTCTTCTCCCGTTCTTTCTGATGAATTCTCCCTTAGGTTATTATGACCGCGACTGTTTTTATTCATCCGTTATGCCGCAAAGTAAGTTTATTTTTTGCAGAAGACTATCTTTGCTGTAACAATTTTGGGATGCCGCTTATCACGCTAACCACCGAGTGGAGGGAAGATGATTTCTTCAACGGGATAGTAAAGGGAAAACTTTCATCCGGCTGTCCTGGAATTCCCATCGTAAATAATGCCGGCGGAATCCCCCCTCTCAATATCATGCACGGTGCCTTCGTGATCAGGAACACCTACAACCACTACCCGGAGGGAACAATACACCTTATATTCATCAGCAGCGAAGGGAGCGGCGAACACCCTCACCTGCTTGTCAGGGCCAACAACCACTGGTTTGTCGGTGCTGACAACGGGATGTTCAACCTGATTCTCAACTCGGAACCTGACCTGATAATAAGCCTCCGGAATGAGACCGGCGCAGATGAGATAACCCTCTTCACCGCTGCTGCCGCAGCACTCCTCAGGGGTGAATCACCTGAAAGCCTGGGAAAACGGGTATCCTCAGTTTCGGAGAAGGTGCCGCTCAGAGCTACAATTGACCGTAATGTGATAATTGGAAGCGTTATCTTCATTGACTCATACGGGAATGCCATTACCAATATAACCAGGGAGATCTTTTCCAGGGTGTTTGAGGGAAGGGATTACAGGATACTGATCAAGAGCAATAACTACTATACCGAAAAGATAAGCAGATATTACAGTGACGAACCCGTCGGCGAGATCGTCACCCGGTTCAATACCCTTGACCTGCTTGAATTATCAATAAACGGAGCGAACCTTTGCCAGCTCTTTGCAGTTGATACAGGTGACGCTGTCAGGGTTGAAGCCAGAACCCCGGGACGGGAAACAAACGGCCTGTTTTAATAACTTGAAGATGAGAGAAAAAGCTGTACGGGAATTCATCAGACTGCTCGACATAATGGATGAGCTCAGGGCGAAATGCCCATGGGACATGAAGCAGACAAACCAGACACTAAGGAAACTGACGATAGAGGAGACCTACGAACTGGCAGATGCCATAATCCAGGATGACAATGATGGTATCAGGAAAGAACTTGGCGACCTGCTGCTGCATGTGGCATTTTATGCAAAAATCGGGTCTGAAAAAGGACTCTTTGATATAGCCGGTGTGCTTGAAGGCATTAATAACAAGCTGGTGTACCGGCATCCCCACGTCTTCGGCGATGTGAATGTAACCAGGGGAGCACGCGAGGTCGAGGAAAACTGGGAGAAGCTGAAGATGACCGAACATTCCGAATACAAGCCTGTACTGTCCGGCGTCCCGGCATCCCTTCCCGCCACCGTAAAGGCAAACAGGATCCAGGAAAAGGTCAGGGGGGTGGGATTTGACTGGGACTCACGGGAGGAGATATGGGACAAGGTATCCGAGGAGCTCGGCGAACTGAAACAGGAGATTGCCTCCGGGGAAAAAACAGACATTGAATCAGAACTGGGCGACCTCTTTTTCACCCTCATCAATGCTGCCAGGCTTTATGAAATAGACCCGGAATCTGCCCTAGAAAAGACCAACAGGAAATTCATTAGCCGGTTCAGCTACCTGGAACAAAAAACACTCGCCAGGGGACGGTCATTGCGTGACATGACCCTGGATGAGATGAATGAGCTGTGGGAAGAGGCCAAACAGTTTGACAGGCCGGCCTGATAACAGGGGCATGACATCGGAGGCGCTCCACGGTAAGAGCTGAAAGAAAAAGAGCTGCCGGTAATGAGATTGCAGGGAGCCTGGTTACCGGCTGAACCTGTAGCTGAGCATCTGGTATATGACTTTTGCAGCCATGAAGTCCGGAGCCTTGTTTGCTTCTGCCGGACAGAGTTCCACCACGTCAAACCCAACCACGTTGCACCTGCCGAAGACTCCCCGGAGGAAAAACATCAGCTCCCTGTAGTCAGGCCCCCCGGGTTCGGGAGTTCCCGTTGAGGGCATCACAGAGGGATCAAAGACATCAAGGTCCAGCGTTATCCAGACATTACCTGACAGCAGTGCCAGGGCCCTGTCATAGTGCTTTTTATCATGGTAGAGCTCATGAGCGTAGAAGATCCTATTCCTGTCAGCAAAAGGGAGCTCCTCTGCCGCCATGCTTCTTATTCCCACCTGTACCAGGGGGGCATATTCCTTCGCCCTTGCTGCTGCACAGGCATGATTAAGGTGTGAGCCTTCATACGAAGGCCTCAGGTCTGAATGGGCGTCAAGTTGCAGGATTGTAAGATTGCTGAAGGTTTCCGCAGCTGCCCGGAAGGCCCCGATGCTTACAGTATGATTGCCCCCTATCACAACAGGGAAACGAGAACCGGTGAAGATGCCCTTCACGGTCTGATAAACCAGGCGGGTGACTTCAACCGGGTCTTCACTGCACACCAGGGGGGCTATTGTATGTATGCCCTGTTTATGGGCCTCCGTTCCGGTCTCGATATCATAGAACTCCAGTGCGGGAGATGCCTCCAGGATGGCTGCCGGACCCCTGTCTGCCCCGCGTATATATGTACTTGTTGCATCATAGGGTACGGGAACGATGATGATCTTTGACTCATCATAGCCATATACTACTTCATCACCGCCAAAATTGGTCACTGCCATGTCGCTAATCTGCTGCCGGTTTTGATTTTCCGCTCTTCGGTGCAGATGGCTTCCGGGTTTTTGCCCCAGCTTTCTCCCCAACGCCTGGCTGACCGGTTTTCTTTCCTGCGGAAACCTTTTTCCCGGCGTCAGCCTTAAGGTCCTCTTCAGAACCGCTTTCCTCTTTACCGGCGCCGTCCTTACCGGCCTCCGCAGCGACTGCTTCCGGCTCCGCAGGCTTCTCCTCCTCCATTACAAGCATATTGAGCTTATGAAGAATATTGTACCAGTGCAGCACTTTCCTGATGTCGGATGTATATACCCTCTCACGGTCATACTCCGGAAGCACTTCGGCGAAGTATTTCCTGAGATCACTGTCGGGCTGCTTGTGAGAGAGTGCAGCCCCGCCGCTTTCCTTCTCCCAGATCAGGTCCATGATCTTCCCCAGCGGAAGGTCTTCCCCGGTTGTGTAGATGGAGATCTCGTCAAGTGCACTCACCCTGGCTGAAGCACCGGCACTGAAACGCCTGCCTGTTTCGAGGTTTTCAACTATTACGGCATTCTTGCCCTGAGCGATGAATTTGAAGAGTGTCCCTTCCCCGGAAATAGCCAGAATATCTTTCAGGTTCATAATAAAGGATAATTAATTGTTAGTAATTGAATTTCAGATTAATATCAGACAATATTTCTCTCTTTCTTGATTTTCTCCCATGCCTGGTTGACGGCTTTGAATTTTTCTTCTGCCGTCTTCCTGAAGTCTTCCCCCAGGTGACTGACCTTGTCAGGATGGTATTTCAGTGCCATTTTCCGGTAGGCCGCCTTGAGCTCCTCATCAGTGGCCGAACGTTCCACCTCAAGGATACGGTAGGAAGCATCAGTGGCAGGAACAAACATGTTTCGGATCGACTCATAATCGGTGGAAGTGATCCCGAGCATGTCAGCTATTGACCTGATGACATTGGTCTCTGCGGTCTCAAAGCGGTTATCGGCAGCGGAAATGTTGTACAGTATATGTATCAGTTGCAGGCGCGAGGGATAATCCATGTTCCGTCTTATCTGCATGCAGACGTCCCGGAGAGGGATATCCTGCTTCAGTAGGTCCCGGAGCATCTGAAGGGCTTCCTGCGCTGTCTCAGGGCCAAACTGCGAAATGAAAAACCGCTTAACGTAATCAAGTTCTGATTTCAGCACTTTTCCGTCAGCCTTCATCACGGCGGCAACGAGGACCAGAAGACTCATCCCGAAATCGCCCGGTGTCGTCCGGTATACCCTTCGGTCACCGCCGGTTTGCTGCCAGCTCACAGAGGTGCCGTCAACAACGGATCCGATAAAGAATCCCAGCAGCCCACCTATCGGTCCGCCAAATACAAATCCCAGTCCGCCTCCGATCCACTTGGCAAATTTACCCATTACCTTTCCCTTCCTGCAAGACGGAGCATATCTTCATGGATCTTGAGTATCTCCGGAATAATCATTTCATTGTCAGCGTTGTTCAGGATGTAATACGACTGCTCCTCTCTCTCCTCATCTTCAAGCTGGTTGTTTATTCTCCTGATAACCTCCTCCCGAGTCAGGTCATTTCTTCCCATGACACGTGCAATCCGCTCTTCAACAGGCGCTGAAATAGTCACCACCCTGTCTACATGTGCGTCAGCCCCGGCTTCAAAGAGTATTGCAGCTTCCATGATTACATACGGAACTTCAGAGGCGGAGGCCCATTCATCGAAACGGCTGAGTACCGCAGGGTGAACTGCGGCATTGACCCGCCTGAGCAACTCCGGCCTGTTGAAGATGAGACGGGCAAGCTCCTTTCTGTCGAGGGTGCCTGAGACATACAGATCCTTCCCGGCAATGAGGTTGACTGCACTCCGTATCTCCCGGTCATCCTCCATAAGCTCCCTGGCTACATTGTCAGCAACGAATACAGGTACCCCCAGGACCCTGAAGATCCTGCAGACGGTTGTTTTGCCGCTGCCTATTCCGCCGGTGACTCCCAGTCGTTTTGTCATCCTGTTCTGCTTCTGTGACCTTGGTATCAGCCTCCCTGCCTGTTTGCCTGAGTCTGGGTCTGGGCGGCACGCTTTTCCCTTGGATGTTTCTGTCCCGAAGTGGAACCTGACCTTTTTGCTACAGTAACCTCAAGGGTAACCCTTTTCTGGCTGGTCTGCAGGTACTCCGGACAATCGATCGGCACTTTCGACTTAAAATTTTCATCCATCCTTTTAAAGGTACGCTGCCGGGTGGGAATGCCGTCAAGTACCTCAAGCATATGCTGGGGCCCTGTAACTGTAATGCTGTCAGGGTCTGCCACAATTATGACCTTCTTCCCTTCTGGTACTTCCACCTTCAGCTTCGGAATAACAGGCATCTTTCTGGTAACCAGCCTGTCATAACCGAAAAAGAGGGTGTCTGGGTGGACGGCAAGAATATCAAAATCAGCATGCAACTGCTTCGAGAAATTGCTGATGAGTCCCGAAGTGACCAGGTAGTACCTCGGCTGCTGGCCAGGTATTCTCCTGGGAGCTACCTTTGAAAAGTCTATCACCACGGGAGCCCTGCTTCCGGAAAGCTTAACCTTGAGTATTGAATATCCCGGGCCGCGCAGGTCCATTTCAAGCTTGTCAGGAAGGTCACCCGTAACAATGCGGTCCCTGGGAGGGTTGATATACCGTACCGGGTAGTTGATTGAGCCCTGCAATTCCTTGCTCAGCTCATTAAGGTACCAGAAGATAAACGAGAGGAGCAGAAAAAAGGCAAAAACAGGCAGTTCCCTGTTAAGAAATTTTTCCGATCGTTCCCGTTTGTCAGTCATTGAAGTGTTCCTTTTCCGGTCAGTTTACTGCTTGGCAGCTATATCTGAAGGATCCTTAAGAATAGCGTTTTTGTCAACCCTTATCTTAACGTCATTGGCTATCTCCATCGTGACAACGTTATCAGAGACCTCCACAACCTTGCCGTATATCCCACCTGTGGTTATTACCTTGTCACCCTTTGTAATGGCATTCCTGTAGTTTGCCAGTTCCTTCTGCTTCCTCATCTGCGGTCTGATCATGAAAAAATAGAAGACCACGAAAACGAGCACGAGAGGAAGGAGACCTGTAATTAGATTCGGGCTTCCCTGGGCCGGTGCGGCCTGTAAATAAATAGATGCGAGTGTTGTCATGTGTTGTTTGTGTGTTTGAAGTTATTGGTGATTACTATTGATATCCGTTTATTTATCGCTTTTTGTTACTTCGGCAATAATACGCAAAATAACTAAATTATTCTCTGCATTTGATTGAACTACAACTGTTTTTGTCTGAACACCTTCTCTTCCGGAGGTATCAAAGACAACCTCGATGGTGCCGGACCCTCCGGGAGCAACCGGTTTTTTGTCAAATCTCGGGACAGTGCAGCCACAACTTGCAGATGCTGAGGTTATTACAAGATCCGCATCTCCTGTATTGCTAAATGAGAAAATGCATCCCACCTTCTCCCCTGCCTTTACTTTCCCGAATTCGTGATCGGTCGTCCTGAATGTAAGCAAAGCCGTCCCGGTGGTATCCGTCAGATTGTCTTTTACAGCTCCTGCGGTATTTCTTCCACACGCTCCGGTCAGCAAAACCATAGTCACCAGCCCTGTGAAAAGATATGTAATTGATGTTTTCATTCTTTAACCTCCTGCTCACCTATGAGTCCTCTGCCGGTCTTTACAAAACCACCGCTCGCTCTCATCTCCTTAACGATCTTGTCAAGAATTCCGTTCACAAAAGTACTGCTTTTGGCAGTGCAATACTCTTTTGCAATTTCAATATATTCATTCAGTGTGACCTTTACTGGCACTTCGGGAAATTCAACCAGCTCCGTTACAGCAAGTTGCATAACAAGTTTATCCATCAGCGCTATCCTCTCAATCTCCCAGTTTGTGGTATGGGTGTCTATGAGTGCGCTGTTTTTATCATTGTTGAGGATTGCCTTTCTCAACAGCACCCTGACGAAGTGTTCATCCTCACTGTTGGCAAAAAGGGGCGGCATGGCCACGCTGCTCCCATCGTCATTCTCCCTGAACTTACCGATGGTATTGCGTATCATCGAAGCCACAAACGGCAGGTCATCATTCCAGTAAACCGATTGTTCCTCAAGGCATATTGCAAGGTCTTCCGAAGCAGGAAAAAGCTTCGTTACAAGATCCCTGACAAACCGCAGGTCTGCCCTGTAACCCTCCTCCGGAGAATTCATATAAGCTGTGTACACCTCCCAGTGCGTCATCTCATTGAATACAAGCCGCACCACTTCCGGGTAGCCTTCCCAGGATAGCCCTCTCGTGGAAAGCCACCGACTCAGTGATTTCATGCTGTTCAGCTTGTCCTTGCGGGTCCATAATGCCGGCGTCGCCGCCGCATACCTCCTCAACTGCTCATTTTTCCTGAGCTGGGCAATGACCCTGTTTTCAGCAAACCGGATATTTGGGTTGAGATCTTCCGGACCCGGCATCCTCTTCACGGCTGAAAGCGCCACCTTTTCACGGGCCAGGTCTGAAAGCGCAATGAGCAGAAGAAGAAGATAGTGGTATAAGTCATAGCTTTTCCTGATACCGAGCAGAAGCTCCTGCTCAGCAGCGTCGAGATCATCAAGCTCCTTCCTGTTGCAGGCATAGAGAACAGTGAGTGCCTTGATCCTGAGTTGTCTTCTGCTTATCATTTAAAGAACATTTTTTTCAGGCAGCAAAGTTAAAAAAATCACCAATGATTAATCCTTCACTGCCAAAAAAGAATTACAATTTGGATGCTCCATTTTGAGTTGAAAAAATAATTGTTACATTTGAGCGTGCTAACCGGTTGAAACCCTAAAACATTCGCTACTGATGGAAGACGAAAAAGGAAGAAATGAAGGCCATAATGAGAGAAGTGACAAGGAGGAGGTATTTACAAAAGTTGTTAGGGCAGGCAAGAGAACATACTTCTTTGACGTCAAGTCTACACGCCATGAGGATCTTTACCTGACCATTACTGAAAGCAAGAAGAGACCCGGGAAAGAGGGCAAAATGTTTTACGAAAAACATAAAATCTTTCTCTACAAGGAAGACTTTGAGAAGTTTACCGAAGGGTTGCGGGAGGCAGTAGCCTTTGCAGGCAACGGAGTGTCAGTCCATGACACCGGTGCAAGCACCCCTGAAGCCGAAGAACCCGAGGAAGTTGTTACCGGCGTGGCCGCAAGTGAGTTTTCGGATGTGGACTTCGATGAGCTTGGGACACGTTGACAGTGCATCCCGTTTCATACTGAAATCACCCGACACATGGATTATCTGCTACTGGCTCTTGCCATCGTCCTGATGATTCTTGGCATAGCAGGATGCCTCCTTCCGGTATTGCCGGGACCACCGCTGACCTTCCTGGGCCTGGTAGCCCTTCATTTCACCAGTTTCGCTGACATCAGCAAAAACCTGTTCATCATACTTGGCATTGTGGCAGTGGTTGTTACGGTGATCGACTATATTGTACCTATCTGGGGTACCAGGCAGTTCGGAGGATCAAAATATGGGATGAGGGGAGCCACGGTAGGCCTGATTATCGGGCTTTTCCTGGGGCCTCCGGGAATTATCCTCGGCCCGTTTATAGGCGCGGTTGTCGGAGAACTGATATTCAAGGATGATATAAAATATGCCATCAAAGCCGGATTTGGAAGCCTTCTGGGATTCCTGACCGGCGTTGGCCTCAAACTGGCAGCTGCCCTCCTGATGACATTCTACTTCATCAGGGCACTCATTGTTTAGGCAGCAGGCTGCCTACTGACCCAGGGTGGCTACCATCACCGCCTTGATGGTATGCATCCGGTTTTCAGACTCATCGAAGACTATTGAATGGCGAGATTCGAACACCTCTTCCGTTACCTCCATGCCGTCAAGACCAAACTTTTTGTAAATCTCCTCACCCATCTTCGTCTCCCTGTTGTGGAAAGCAGGCAGGCAGTGCAGGAATTTTACGTTCGGGTTACCGGTCAGCCTGACCACCTCACCATTGACCTGGTAAGGCTTAAGCAACCTGATACGCTCTTCCCAGACCGAGTCAGCCTCACCCATGGAGACCCATACATCAGTATACAGAAAGTCGACACCTTTTACCGCCTCTGCAACATCTTCGGTCAGGGTAATTTTTGCCCCGGTAACAGCGGCAATCTCACGGCATTTCCTGACCAGATCATCTGCCGGCTGACACGCCTTCGGGGCTGCCGCCCGGAAATCCATCCCCATTTTGGCTGCACCAACCATGAGTGAGTTCCCCATATTGTTGCGTGCATCCCCCAGATAACAGAAGCTGATCCTGTTCAGCGGCTTGTCACTGTGCTCCATCATTGTCATGAAGTCGGCCAGTATCTGGGTAGGATGAAACTCATTGGTCAGCCCGTTCCATACAGGAACCCCCGCATGAGCGGCCAGTTCCTCAACAACATCCTGACCATAACCCCGGTACTCAATCCCGTCATACATTCGCCCGAGCACCCTGGCCGTATCCTTCATCGACTCCTTGTGACCTATCTGCGATCCTGAGGGGCCAAGGTAGGTGACATGTGCTCCCTGGTCAAAGGCCGCAACCTCAAAGGCACAGCGGGTGCGGGTGGAGGTCTTCTCGAATATCAGGGCAATATTCTTCCCCCTGAGCCTCTGCTGTTCGGTTCCGGCATATTTTGCCTTTTTGAGATCAAACGACAGATCAAGGAGAAACTTAATCTCTTCAGGGGTGAAATCAAGCAGCTTGAGAAAGCTGCGGTTCCTTAAATTGTAAGCCATGGTATGTTTGGTTTTGCGGTTATTTGTTCAATTATTCCTGTTCAATGTATCTCCCCGGGCAAATATAATTCATTTCTGTTCCGCCCATTTACAGCCGACACTATTGCCTGTTGCCCATTGCCTTTCCGATCCGCCAGCTGGTGGATCCGGGACTGACCCTGCTCCTTCATCGCAGTCTCAATCTGCCGGCTGATCAATCATACTCCATCGTGATCTTGGTGCCATACCTCCTGTCCTCCAGCTTGAAAGCCTCGGTGATGACACTCTTGCTGCCGCCTGATTTGACAAAGTTCAGGCATGCCTCGATCTTAGGGGCCATGCTTCCCTTTGAGAACTGCCCCTCATTGAGGTATTTCAGGGTATCCCTGTAATCAAGGAACTCCTTTATTTCCTGGTCGGGCTTCTTGTAATTTATGTAAACATAGGGAACATCCGTTAGGATATAGAATTCATCCGCACCTATTGTTGATGCCAGTAGTGATGATGCCAGGTCCTTGTCAATCACGGCTTCTGCCGGCCTGACATCATTCTTTTCATCGATGTAGACAGGTACTCCGCCACCCCCTGCGGCTATCACGATGTTACCCCGCAGGGCAAGTTCACGGACAAGGTCATGATTCATGATGCTCACCGGCCTGGGAGATGGCACCACTCTCCTGAACCCGCCCTGGGCTTTTACCTCCTCCCTGAAGACCCATCCCTTCGCAGCCGCGAGCTCATCAGCCTGTTCCTTAGTGTAGATCTTGCCTACCCTTTTCTGGGGATCACTGAAGGCCGGGTCATCCTTGTCCACCACAACAGTTGTTACAAGACATACAACATTCTTGTTGATTCCATGTTTGTTCAACACATTCTTGAACATCCGTTCGATCATGTATCCTATACCTCCCTGGGAATCAGCCACACATATGTCAATCGGCATCTGGGCAATCCCGTACATCTGCTCACCGGCATCGTTCCGCATGAGGATATTGCCCACCTGGGGGCCGTTCCCATGGGTGATCACCAGGTTATAACCCTCTTTCAGGAGGAAAACCAGGTTCTCGAGTGTGTCAGTGGTGTTCTGCTCCTGTTCCTCAATGGTCCCTATCTGGTCGCCTCTCAGGAGCGCATTGCCACCAAGGGCTATTACTGCAAGCTTTTTGCTCATAGATATACTATAATTTGAGGTAACAAAGCTAGAATTTTATACGAAATTAAAACATGGCAAATATTATTCCCCGCAGATATGAGTTATAATAAAGAGACCACGGCCTGCCGTGGCGACAGGGTTATGCATATTTTACTACATTTACAGCCAAATATCGTAGCGTGAAGAACTGCCCCCTCCCCTTATTCCTGTTGCTTGTGACGGTATTGCTGCTTGCTTCATGCAGGGGTGAAAATGCTTACAGGAACATGAGGGAGGGTGAAATATACTATAACATAAAATATGTCAGCAACCCTTCCACCCTCTCCACTGACCTGCTGCCAAAAGAAATGGTGATATCCTTCCGGAATGATCTGATCAGTACCAGCCTCAAGGCTCCTATCGGCAACTCCGGCATTACAACCGTGGTAAACCCCAGGGAAAATATTTACGACACATACCTCAACATCCTCTCTTTCAAGTATTATTTTGAAGGGAACCACGCCGATATACAACCGGGGTTTACATCCATGAAGGGCATGACCGTTCATGATACGGGAAGGAGATCGGTAATCTGCGGTTTCAACTGCCGTCAGGCCAGGGTTGACTTTCCTGACGGGAAAACATCTCGTTATATCTGGTATACAACCGAAATAAAGGCAGAGAATCCCAACAGGATGACCCCTTACAGGGTTGTCGACGGGGTACTTATGGACTTCTTCTATATTATTGGTGACGCCGAACTCCAGTTTACTGCTGACGAAGTGTTCGTAAAACAGATAAGTGACAAGGAGTTCGAGAAGAAAAAGAATTACAGGAAGGTCTCATCAAAGTATCTTGACACCCTTATCATGAAAATGATTTCGTTTTAAGAAATGGCCATGCGGGTCATCCAATTTTCTTACCTTTGCTAATCATTTGAAAAGGCCCTGCAGCAGGGACAAAATAATTTCATCGCAGGATGGGCAAACAGAAGAAAGGAAACGGTTCATCATCGCATAAGAGGGGCCCGGGAGGAAATCCGTCAGGAGAAAACGTAAGATTTATTGCAGGTTTGATCCTGCTGGTCTTTTCGTTATACCTTCTGGTGGTTTTCATATCCTAGGAGGGAGGATAGGTTTCTTGCTTGGATATTACTTTATGTTCAACGGGTTCGGGCTGGGTTCCTTTTTTATTCCGCTGATAATCGGCGCTTTCGGACTGGCGCTGCTGAAAGTGAAATATTTCAGGCTGTGGAAAAACGTCCTCCGGTTCCTTCTCGCCACTGTTCTTGTCTCTGTAATCCTGGGCTATTTTGCAGGACAGTCAACCTTCCTTGGAGCCGGGCCCGGAGGTGAATTCGGGTTTATGATAGCCAATTACCTGAATGAAGGAATGGGTAAGGTAGGTACGGGAGCAGTGCTGCTGGTGGTGACCGTGGCATATCTTATTTTTGCCCTCCATGTAAGCCCGCA
>JALONR010000085.1 GCA_025454815.1 Bacteroidales bacterium
GTCAGAGAGACCTACTGACTGCAGCATCTCGTCAGTACGTGCCTTGCGCTTTTCCTTCGGCCATCTCTGCAGGCTCATTATGAACCCCACATTCTCGGCGGCGGTGAGTACCGGTATCAGGTTATACGACTGGAAGACGAATCCCACATGCTCCATCCGGAAGTCTATAAGCTCGGAGGGCTTCAGCTCCGAGAGCCTGTGACCTGCAACTACAATCTCCCCGGCAGTGGGCTGGTCAAGCCCGCCGATCAGGTTGAGCAGTGTGGTCTTGCCTGAACCTGACGGCCCGACAATGACCGCAAAGTCACCTGACAATGACCGCAAAGTCACCTTTCTCGAAACTCAGCGATACCCCGCTGACTGCCCTTACCTCCACTTCAGTGTCGTGGTAGGTCTTGTGAACATCGTTTATCTCAACTACTTTCATGGTTATGATGTTTTTTCGTTATTCTCCTCTTAGTGCCTCCACCGGGTTAAGCTGCAGTGCCTTGCGGGCAGGGTAAACCGATGAGAGTATTCCGGTGATCACTATAAGCACGGTCAGTATTATGAAGAAATCGGCGCCGATAGTCGGGTAAAGGTGTGCTGAATAGCCGAATGCCTCCATCCCTTCCGAGTATTTGACCAGGTTGATCCCGGTGTGATTGGTAATGGCTATTGCAATGCCGCTGACCGCCATCCCGGCAAACCCTCCCACCATGGAAAGGAAGATAGATTCCAGCATGATCATCATGAAGACGCGCCGCCGGTTCATGCCCACTGCCGAAAGCATTCCCAGTTCGCGGGTCCGTTCAAGAACCGCCATCAGCATGGTGTTGACAATTCCGAATGAGAGAGCAGCGAGTATCAGAACCATGAATATTGCATAGATCTGGTTTATATAATCGGCTATCATGGCAAGATCAACCTGTATCTCCTTCCAGTTCATCACCTCCAGTCCCGGAAGGGCTTCTTTCAGGACCGGTGTGACACGGTCAGTAAGATCATTTTCCTCAAGCCTGGCAATGAAACGGTGATAAACTCCCTCATCCATTCCGGTCAGCCTCCGGAGCTCCTCTTCCGGAACGAAGACTGACATTGCCTCAAAGAGGTCATTGTTTGTCCGGAAGATTCCGCAGATCCTGAATGCCGCTCCGGTCTGGTTACCGTTGACATCCAGGAAGGAAAGGATTATCCGTGAGCCTTCACGGTATGACCAGGCAGCCTCACGTATGGGAAGTCCGTATTTCTTAATCTCCCGCGGTGACAGCAGCCCGGTATAGGCTTCCGTCAGCCGCTTTTCTGTGGTGAAACGCTGCCCCTCCAGCGGTTTCAGCTTTTCAGCAACCTCTGCCGGAATCCCCTTTTCCTCCATGGCTGCAAAAGATTCCGGGGAGAGTATATACCTTATGATATGCAGCTCCCGGGCCAGTTTTTCGCCAATGAAGGCGCTGTTCAGCCTGGTTTCGGCACCAAAGTAACTACCGGTACCGGGAATGAGCTTTTCGGAGAGGGTGAACATCTGCTTCTCCTTTCCGATGTCAATGCCGGTGATCTCCACCCCGGAGCTCCCCGAGGGAGCGGAGGCAATGCCTCTTACTATTATCCTGCCCGTGACATCCGTCACCCCGGGTGTATTGCGCAGTGTTGCGGCAACCGCTTCCGGATCGGGTACTATGTTGAGTATCTCACTGCTGCTCCGGAACTCCCTGTGGTTGACCTGTATATGCGAGAGCTCCTCATTCACTGCCGAGTCTATCCTCTGCACGATGGAGCTGTTTATTGCCGCAAGGGCAAATACACTGGCAAAAACACCCACGGTCACCGCAGCAATGACTGTCAGGCTCCTGGTCTTGTTTCTCCAGACGTTTTTCCAGGCTATTGATGTGATCATGCTATTATGGGTTAGGCTCTCAGAGCGTTAATTACATTCAGTTTGAAAATCTTGCGCACACTGAAGGCGATGGCAATGGTGAGAATCAAAAGCACCACTACCACCTGCCACAGGTAATAGGTGTCAGGAAGAAGCATCGGCATCACCGGCTCAAATCCGTAATCCTCGTACATGCGGGCCATCTCGCCGGTGAACCGGAGTGGCCTGGCGTGACCAAGGACAACCACGGGCAACGATGCCACCACCCCTGCCACAACCCCCAGGAGGCCGATCAGCAGCATCTCGAGGCCTACAATCCCGGCAAGCTTTTTCCTCTGCATGCCTATTGATACCAGCATGCCGAACTCCCTGCGCCGCTCTGCCATCATCATCAGCACAGTGCCGAAGACGCCGAAGGCTATGACCAGGTATAGAATACCTATCATGATGGCCCCGCTCTTGTTGTCAGCCTCCATCTGATTGAGGAGCAGGGCATTCATCTCCTTCCAGTTGCGGACGGTAAGTTCATCACCGGCGACTGCTCCCAGCCTCTCCTGCGTTGCGGTAAACTCCTTTTCGTCACTGTTGCGGATGCTTATGATGGCCGAAGTGGCCATATCCGGAGCGGCATAGAGCCAGCGTGCATCATCAAGTGTCAGACACACAAACCTGTTGTCAATCTCCGGGTTAGGCATGCTGACTACACCTTTTACAACATACAGGCCAGCCGCTGAAGTACCGTGATAACCCTGGCCTATGAGGACTATGGTGTCACCGGGAAATGCACCCAGGTAGTCTGAAAGCCCGTTGCCGATGATGGCATAACCGCTCTCCCCTGAAGAAAGATAGCTCCCGGGAAAGGCAGTATGCCTCGTGAGCAGCGGAAGCAGTGTGGTTGTATCCTTTTTACCTATCCCGAGTATGGATGCAAGATCCCCGGCTTCGGTGAATGCCTCACCGGAAAACAGATCCAGGTTTTTTTCCAGCCTGCCCGGAAGCTCTTCACCTTTAAGTGCCCCAAGAGCCTCAGGGGTGAGCTTGTAACGCACTATCCTGTTCCTTATGTTAAGAGCCTTGCTTTCGCTTTCTGGTTCAACACCTATCACCATCACACCCTGCGTGCGGTTTCCGGCGGCAGCCAGGGCAAACGACTCAATACGCGGCACAACAGCCTCAACGTTCGGGTCCTGCTCCATCCGGCTGAAAAGTTCAGCGTCAACAATGAAGCCATTGTCAAGGTTTGGCTCATCGAGGTATGAGGGGTGCTGCAACTGCAGGTAACCGGAGTACGACTGGATGACGTCACTGTACATCTTTTCGTAGGTTCCCAGCTGGAACGACCTCATAACCAGTGCAAAAAACACTGCAAAAAATACTGAAGCGGCAGTGATGAGGGTCCTCTTCCTGTTGCGCCACAGGTTCCTCCAGGCAAGCTGATGGTCTTTCATGACAGTAATCCTTTCATTTATCGGAAACTACCTGATGGTTTTCATGTTCTGCTGTGAGAAAAAGCTCTCATCAACTGTTATATTGAACTTTATCTCTGTGATCTTCAATACGGTTTTATGACCTTCCTGGTCAGCCGGAACAAGTTCGATGGTAGTCGGGATCAGCCTTCCGTCCATGGTCTTCAGATCCATTCCCCGCTCAGTCCTGACAAGGTAACCATCCTCATCATATAGCTCGGCCTTAAGTACCATGAAATCCTTTTTGTCAACCCACCATACCTGGTGACTCCAGAGAACCCCGGCGTCCTCTTTGGCCGTCAGCCTGATCCTGTGGCACAGCCGGCCGTCAACCTCTTCTTCTCCCTCAAGGGAATGATCATAATCATTGATAACCGATGATTCCCTGAGAATATCATCATTTGTATAATCCGACCCCATCCACCCCTGTGACATCATTGAGGGAGGGAGCTTGATAAGCCTGTTTATTGAAGGATTCCAGTTCCACATCTCTGTGCCCCGCTTGAGGAAGGTCTGACCCTTTTCCCTGGCCGGCGCGGTGATGAGGGTGAGTGCATAGTCATCTTCAAGTGACCACGATTTGAATTCAACTGTCCTCTGCCAGGAAGGCCTGACAATGGTCATGCTCATCACGCTGTAACCCGACAGTTCACCGTTAAATTTTTCATCCGCTTTTTTTACGATATCCCTGGCGGAGAGCTGCTGAGCAGTCACAGTGGCCGGCAGCGAAACAGAGAACAGCAGAACGGATACGGCAATCTTTGTCAAAATGGTTTTCATCTGTATTTCATTATTAATGCATCAACCGTTTTATTGAAGTATTCATCGGGATATTGCTCCGGGGCAAAAATATATGTAAGCGCAAAGCCCTTGAGCGTGTTTGAAAACATAAGCATCTCTGTGACCGGATCATAGTCCGGACCATCCTTCTCTCCCTTTCGGGTGAAGTAATCGGTCATGAGTCTGATCATGTCAGCAGAGAAATCCTTCAGTGGCATTTCACCCACCCTGAAAGAGTTTGGATGGTCACTGAGCAGGTTCTCATAGACCCCCTGCTGCATCATCACCCTGTAGATAAGTTTCCAGAACTTTCTCTTTTCGCGGAACAGATCGAATACTTTTCTTATGAATAGCTCGAACTCTTCGGTTGTAAGAAGGCTGTCACGGTCAGGGTTGAAGCTGCCGTAGATATCAGCCAGGGAGCGGTTGATGATGGCTGCCAGAAGATCTTCCTTGCTCCGGAAATAATTGTACATGAGGCCCTTTGATATACCTGCATGCCTGGCAATCTGAGTGATGGTTGTTGACTGGAAACCCTGGTTCGAGAAGTGTTCGAGTGCTGTGTCCATGATGAGGTTTTTCTTCTCTTCCCTCATCTCCTCAAACTGATACGGAGTTCTTGGTGACATCTTCTTCTTTTTTTGAATGACCGGTTAACCAATAAATACCCCCATAAAAAACCGTTTTTTTGACTGAACGGTTGGTCAAAGATAAAACATTATTTATGAAAAAGCAAATTTTTGAAAAAATTTTAAGTATGTCCCGTCCAAACTTCAGCGGAGGCGATTCATTCAGCAATAATATGTTTGTTAACAATGAATTATATCCGGAAAATTTGAGCCTGATGACAACGAATGAAAGCCGGGTTATAAACGCCCCAGCCTTTCAATCAGTTCATTAACAGATACCACCTCGATACCTTTGGTCATGGGCCATCCTCTGTCCACTGGTGCAGCAACAAAGACATGATCTGGTTTTATGGTCTCAATTGCGGAATAGTTCCCTCTTGTCAGTGTTGGGGAAAGGGTAGCCTTGCACTCAATGGCTATTCGTTTATTGTTTATCTCTGTTACAAAATCGATTTCAGCCCCGTTACTGGTTCTGAAGAAATGACAATTTGCTTCCCTGAAGTTCCCTTTCAGATTAGCAAGCACCAACGCCTCCCACAGAGAGCCAAAAACCGGGTGACCGGAAATCTGATCAAAGCCCGAAAGCTGAAGTAATCTGGTTGTCAAACCATTGTCGGCTATGTAAACTTTAGGAGCTTTGACAATCCGCTTTCCGAAGTTTTTATAGTACGGTGGAACAATCTCCAGCATATATGTTCCTTCAAGGAGATCAACATAGTTTTTGACTGTTGTATTGCTTACTCCCAGTGAATTCCCAAGTGAAGAGTAATTAACTGTTTGTCCGTTATTATGTGCCAGCATCTGCCACAATCTTCTCATTGCTGATGGTACGATCCCTGCCCAGAATAAAAGATCGCGTTCAATGAAGGTTGTGATAAAATCATCGATCCAGGCTGCTGACATTTTATCATTTTTATTAAGTAAGCTCCTGGGAAAACCACCTCTCAGCATGTAGGTCTCCAGATTGTAATCTGTGTAAATCTCATTCCACAGTAAAGGAGTAAGCTTTCGGTACGAAATTCTTCCGGCCAATGATTCCGACGACTGTCTGAGCAGTTCACGTGAAGCAGACCCCAGGATCAGGAATTTACCATTCTGATGCCACTCGTCGGCAAGGCTTCTTATAAGGGGAAATAAGTCGGGCTTTCTCTGAATCTCATCCAGGATAATCAGGTTATTCCTCTGTGATGAAAGATACCATTCAGGATTATCAAGTTTTGCCAGATCCGAGGGCTTTTCAAGATCCAGGAAAACAGAATTATCCATTTCACCTGTAATGTGCCTTGCAAGGGTCGATTTTCCGCATTGTCTCGGACCAATTATTGTTGTCACAGGCACATTCTCAAGTGAAAGTCTGATTTCACCTTCAAGCAATCTATTTATATACATGGCAATTTATCTGTTCATGCAAATTTAAACCATATATTTTAATTTGCATGGTTACCTACAATAAATATAATTATTAACTAATTCAGCTATTCTATTTAAATTTAGTGGTATTTCATTAGTCGACAATGAATTACGGCGAGGCGAATGACAGCGAAGCCCAATGAGGGCTGACAGCCAGACCTATATGCTTCCATTAATAAAAAAAAGAGGGTGTCTCAAAAGGGCACCCTTTTTCTATTGGGATTACTGTCTCGTCCTGAAATAGCGTTACATAAAAATGTAATGTTATGGAAGACAGAACA